>CACZZF010000001.1 GCA_902785575.1 uncultured Bacteroidia bacterium
ATCAATCCTTATATCTATCTGATTTGACTCTGGTTCGCAAAAATAATCTGAATAATCACTGGATTGCTTGTCGCAGCCGAAGCTAAACAAAACAAGCAAAACCAGTGAACTAACGGAAAGCCTCCTCATCTATGCACAGTTACTATCATATTTAGTACAATCGACGTTACCACCAGGTGCACTCTGAGCACAAACATCACCTCCTGTATTGACATAACATCCTTTAGGATGAAATGTAATCAAGCGGGTGCAGTGGCAATAGATAACATCATCTCCCAATTCCGGCTCTTGTGCATATGTGCCTGTTGGAATTAAAAAAGATACTGCTGAGATTGCCAAACATAAAGCAACAATTGTAATTAGTTTCTTTTTCATAAAGCTTAATATTTGAATTTGAGTTATACGGGTATTATTTCGCAAGATCAGTCTCATATTACAAACCAACCATGATAGGTTCGACCTGCGATAGTCGATAATGATATATAATAAAAGCCCGGACTACCCAAAATAGGGAAATTAACAATCCCAAGCTGACTGTCCAAGATACCTGACTCAATCTGTCCAGTCATGTAATTTGAAACCGAGACGGCTACGAAACCTAGATCTGAAAAGAAGGAGAATTCAAGCTCCGCTCCCGAATCCAAGAGCACGCAACTAATGGGAATTCGGCCAACACTGGTGGGATCATCACCGTCGTCTATATCTCCAATTGTTGAGTTATAAACCGGAATTGTGTCCGCAGGATTAACCATCGAATACAATTTACCGGGAAAAATAAATAAAGGTAAAATAACAATCCAAACGGCGAAAAAACGATTCATCATTATAAAAAAACTTAAATCAGAACAAATATACGTCCTGATTAAGTATAAAAACAAATAATCTTTACTATCGCAGCTAAATTTAAATAATTGATTTTTAAATATTTACACAGAAGATAGTAAACCGATTAATATCGAGGGCTTAGAATAGCCTATAGAAAGCATTCTAATATAGCTACGATAGGAATAATTAACCCCTTGTAGGACGATTCGCCAAAAAACTCAAGAATAAGTCCCGATCCAACGGATCCTTATCCCGTATAGTATCGATTAGACGCTGTCTTTTATTATACAAGTTCTGCTTCGAGTTCTCCCGCAAGATTACACTTATGGTTGTATATGACAACCCATGGGCAAGATATGCGAATAGCATCAAACGATCATGTCCCAAGGAGGGTACCTGCTCTCTTAATTTCGAGATAACACTATCGTGTGTTTTGTCGAACGTCTCGATGAACCTGGATTGAGATTCTGGGGAGCGAAAAGACTCTATAACAGTTTTATACGCCGAAAAAACAGCCGACTCGTAATTGGATCCCGCTGAAGAATATGCCTTGTTGATAACATCAATCGAAGCAAAGCCCCAAGAAGCGAGTTCTTCATAAGCAAGACGCATACTGTCCGCTTCCAGTATCATTTCCTCACGTTTCTTCATGAGCTCCGATTTCCTTTTTTGATAGGCGAGATATACTATCGCCAGAAACGAAAGGGAAAGCAATACTGTGAGAACAGTTATTCTACGGCCGAGGATAGCATCTCTGGACAAACTTTCATTAATAGACTTAAGGTAATCATTCTGAGTTTTTAACGCCGATTGCTTCATGACGTGGTAAACCTCGGTATTAGTAAAATCATTTAACTGCTTCAAAAGGTTAAAAGCCGATAGATTGTCACCTTGCTCAATACGGATATCATACTCCCTGGAAGTCACAAAAAGTCTTTCGTTCCTACTTTTGGATAAGCCATAAGCCACATGCAAGCAACTATCAGACTTAGCATAATCTCCCTTAATCGCGTACGCTCTAGCATAATTAGCCAGTTGTCTGGAGCTGAGGGTAAATCCGAGTTTCTCGGCTCGCGATAAACGGGATATAACACTGTCTGGGACGACGCGGCTTGGTATCAAGAACAAATCCACAGACCCGCTCAAGGCTCTTCTTAACCTAACCGTATCATTTTTTGACATGGCTGTGGCAATTGCGACTTCGAAAAGGCTGTCAGAGGCTTCCAATAGAGAGCCGTCATAGCAAGCTAAAGCCATCTTGACCCTTGCGTCATCCTCATGTTCCTCTAAACCTGCCCGGTGAAAATAATCCACAGCACGCTTGATGCTTGCTAGTTCCTCGGGCGAATTATAGTTGGTTCCGAAAACATAGAAAAGGCTCCTGGCGGCCATCCCGGCCATATACCAGTTCTCCTGACGGACAGCTTCTTCCTCAGAACGCAAGAAAAAAACGGCAGCTTCATCGGGACGACCTGCTCCCCGTAGCTGGTCACCATAATAATACTCCGCACGTAATCTGTTTTCCCGGTTTCCGACATGCTGGTACCACGCCGTAGCCTCCTCCATCTCATCAGCCAAACGGCCATCGTTGATATGGTTCTTGTCCAAGGCGATCGCCTTCAAGAGGATCAGACGGGAACGGGATCGTTTACCCCACGATGAAGAATCTAATGAATCAAGAATGGCAAGCGATTCAGAAGGATTGTCCTGAAGAAGCGCTTCCGCCTTGTCAAGCGATTGCCAAGCCCCGCCAGAGCAACAGGCTATGACCGGAGCCAGACAAAAAATCATCATATGCGACAAACGAACCCTCATAGAATAAATCATCTACGAATTTAGTAAAAAAATATCGGAATTATCCCTTTGAATGTTGTAGGTAATCCATAAAAGAACCGCAGCTGATGCTTTCTTCTGCGGTTTTTCGTTATCTTTGCTGAAAAAGTATGCAATGATTAGATTAAAGAAAGTTGTAGGACATTCTCTTGACATGTCCGAATTTGGAATAGAAGAAAGTTTTGATGTCTACGAATTAGGAAGTTATGACTTTTCTGATAACATTGATTTTGGCGAATGTGCAGGCGTATACATTTTTACTAAAAGAGATATCTATTCCGAACTGAATGCCACTTATGGAAAAGAAATGTACTCACACACGCTTATTTATTGCGGAGAGACCAAAGAAATGGATAAACGGTTTTATTCTCATTTTCATGCCCAGGACATTATAGATGCTGGAGCAGATAGAATATCCATATACAAGTGTAAAAATAAGGAAGAAGCCTCTTCATTGGAAAAGAAACTATTGGCAACTTTAAAGTTTCCCGTGAATAAAAAAGGGAACGATAGCCCTAAATTCCAAAACATTAAGAAGGTTCTGGAAGCATTTTGATGGCTTCTAATAGTTCATCAAATATGTAGGGGTTTTCATATCTTTCTGTTTTACCGCCGAGTTCTATATAAAACACGTAGCAGTGGTCATCCTCTCCAATGTGGTATTTCTGTTTCTCACTCTTATGAATAACGGAGATTACGGAATGATATTTCTCCCCATTGTATTCATAGTCACATCCGTTTTTTGCGATATAGTATCCGTTTATCCCAACCTTCTTTTTTGATTCATTGAGTATACCACATACGCATTCCTTAACTATATTTCTTAAATCTGATTCTTTCAGTTTGATGGTGTTGGTGCTTTTTGTTAGTTTTTGAGGTGGCAAATTTGAGGTGTCGTTCCATGCGATAATCTTACCTGACGATAACCCAAAAGGGTCGGTGTAAACTCCGTTCTCCGTAAATGCTTTTATAGCCGTTGCAATAAGTTCAGTATCAGTATCCGTCAAAAGCCACGATGCATATTGAATATGACCTACAGAGAATTGTGGTTTAACATTATTGCCAGCATCTGTCTTGACCCTCGTCTTATTGATTGCCTTTTGAGGGAAATCAATACCCTTTTCCGCACACTCTTCTTCGTTGGGAGCAAAAGAAATGGCAATATTAGTGCTTTTGTTGAGTTTTGGCAGTAATGGGTCTTCATCTCTCTGTTCTTTATTCTTATTGAACCATGTTGAAAGATTAACTCCATGGTTTGATATCCGAAGCCTCAAATATAAACCATTTGGTAAAACATAGTCTTGATATGTTGAGATATCCTCTCGTTTTAATCCGAGACAATTTAGAACCATGTTTATAAGTTCCTCCTAACTATATGTATGTGTAGATGTTATCGTTTCCATTTGCATATTATTATAATTCAAGTTATATTTGCTCCGAACCTACGCAACAATCGGCAATGACAGTAGAAAACCTGCGAATGGTGGACTATCCGAGGGTGCTACGAGTAGCGGACAGAGCGTATGGACAAAGAGAGCGAGTTAATCGCTCTTTTTCTTTATAAATATCTTGAAATTCAGTAAAGTCCGAAAAAACCACATCCCCTTTTGAAGAATGTGGTTTAATCATTAGATTTGTACGAAGTCCGTGACTGACCGTCATTAGGGAGCATTCCGAGATATAAGTCTCCCTGAAAGAAGCCTGGTAGCGGCGGCATCGTATGAGAGAAATCAAACTCCTTACGCACGACTACTTTATGTATCTCGTGAATTATCAGAGCCGACTCTGGTAGTTATGTGACGAAAGGGTTGCAGCAATGCCGCCCTTTTTTTATTTATAAATATAGAATACCAAGAAAAAACAAGGTTTTTATACAGCTACGGAAAGCCGAATAAGACTTTCAAACCCATCCTCAACCTTGCGGTGATTCATACGGAAGCAGAACTCGTCCATGTATGTCTGCATATGCTTGACGGAGACATGATGGTAGATTCCGTACACGTCACGCTTCACGATTGCCCAAAACGACTCAATACCGTTGGTATGTTTACCATCGCCCTGTGAGAACTCCACTTCGTGATTCACCATGATACGGATGAAATTCTTCGTGTTCTCCGCCCTTCCCTCGTCAATGACATTGTACCCGCTATATTGGTCAGTCATAACCGTAGTGCCCGCTTTACAGACATTATCCAACACCTTCAGTAATTGCTTTCCAGTGAGTTTCTGACCGTCGGCATTAGCAGTAGCCACAACGCAATGAACCCTGCCACTATTTCTTTCCTTGACACCGATAACAGGCGTTTTGGATGATGAACCCCTGCCCCTCTTGTTGAACTTCTCATTGGTTTCCCTCTCAAAGTGAACATTCTCCTTGCGAGGTTTACCACCGACATAGGTTTCATCAACTTCCACAATGGCTTCAAAGCAATCCTTGTATTCCTCCTTACCCATAATCTCACGGATAAGGTGAAGCATACGCCATGCACCCTTATATGATTTCATGCCTAGTTCTCTCTGCAACTGACAAGCGGAAATCCCCTTCTTCGCTACCATAACAAGGTTCATGGCATAAAGCCACATACGGATGTCAAGATGAGTATTCTCAAAGATGGTTCCTTTCAGCACGGAGAAATGGGATTTGCAGTTATTGCAGTACAAGTCCTTGCCGTTGTTAGTATTGTCACGGTAGATATTGTGAACACAACCGCAGAACGGACACACATAAGTGCCGTTGTATTTAACACGGATGATGAAGTCAATGGCTGACTTCTTGGTAGGGAACCTCTTATTGAAATCAAATATAGTCATAGTTCAAGTCCTTCTAACCTAAATCTATGACTATATACCCTAAATGTCCAGAAATCTTACAACACTAAAAGGGATAATTCCGAAAATTATTTGTATTTCTACTTGACAATAATAACCATGTATTAGCTTTCATAGAATTGTATCGAGCGTTACAGAAACGACTGGATGAATTCCAAAACCTTTCTCATACCCTTGAATCCATATCGATACCTGCAGAACGTTTGTTTACTCGGCTTTCATAAACTCATCTGATTACAATTTCGACAATATATGATCCTCTCAAACGCACGTTTTATGAGATTGAGACGATCAACGGATGCTGGTCAGAGAAGGAATTAGATCGTCAGATCGGATCTGCCTATTATGAGAGAAGCGGCTTGTCAAACAATTAATCAGCACTTGCTTCATTAATAAACAACCAAGCTAATACGCTTACTCCCACGGACATTCTCCACGAGCCTGTAACTTTGGAGTTCCTTGGTTTCAAGCCTAAAGAATCGTGGACTGAATCAAACCTGGAAGAAGACATAATCAACCATGCAGGAGTTCTTACTGGAAATGGGTAACGGCTTCTGCTTTGAAGCTCGACTCTAAGATTCCGCTGGAAAGGTGAATCTCCGTAAGCCTCAGTTCTCCGAGGCACATCTCACGCTTAGTGTCATCCTGAGCGAAGCGAAGGATCTTGTCGCGACGCCAGCCGAAGCGACCTAACATGTTGATAAGCCGATTGATAAGAAACAAAAAACTCAAAAAATCATACTATAAATAGAAAAATATATCTAATTATGGGATTTTTGTGTACACCCACCTTTGGTCTACCAAAGCCAACAAACGCAATGAGTTGATAATAAACAATATACAAATAATTACAAAAAAAAATCAAAACAGCAAAATGGGAAAGAAAGAAACCTAAGAAGCCCCCGACATGGAGGGCATCATCATCAAAGAAGGAGTCCTGCAGCAGGTCTCCTCGCTGAGCGGAACTGCCGGGCAGAAAGACACTGTTAATGACTATACCACAGGAGAGGACTTCTAATTAGAGCAAAAAAATGAAAAGGATATTTTACGCTTTTGGCATATTAGCCCTCTCAGCCCTGTCATTCTCCGCTTGCCAGAAAGAGCAGGACACCAAAGAGGAGCCTCAGTCAGGGGAACTAGTTACCATTTCTTTCACCGCCGAGAAAGCCGGAATGGCAACCAGAACAGGTATCGCGGAAGAAGGTACTTCTGAGGTTTCATACAAATGGACAGAAGAAGATGCGGCCAACATCAAGCTTTTCACAGTAGATGGATCGACACTTACCCAGGTATCAAGTCCCACTATCACAAAGGTTTCTGACGACAAACTTACCATCTCCGCCACTGTCGCAGCCAACGCCACTTACACCTTCCGCGCGATCCTCGCCGGAGCATGGGACGGGAATACCCCTATACTCAGCGCAAATCAAACCCCGAATAGCACATATAATTTTGATCCCACTGCTGATATCCTCATATCTGATGATAAGACGGTCTCCGTCGGAGAGGGTGGGGCAACTGGTGATATGCTTCTCGTTTTCCGCCGTCAAGTCGTTGTCAATAAAATGACAATCAAGAACTTGACAGCAGGGGAAAAGATAAGCGGCGTTGTCATTAGCTCAAATAAGGAGTTGGCTTCTGGGCAGACTGCATTAACAGTTAATTATAACAACGAGGAAATCCCCGACAATGGAGAATTCGTGGTTTATTTTGTTACGACCCCTAACACCGGCGTTTCTCTTACAGTAGCAGTCACAACAGACAAGAATTATTATTCCAAGAGCTTCGCCGATGGGAAGTCCATTGACTTTAACCTCGGCCAGTTCACCAAGTTTAATTTTGCTCTGCCGACCGCCGCCCCCCCTCTGGCCATCGAGTCTTTAGTTGATGGAAATAAGATTATAATCAAGAATCCATTGGTCTGACAATTCAATATCAGGTGGAAAGCTATGAAAAGCAGACCATTTCTGGTGATGTCGAAATCAACGTATTTACTGGCGAAAAGGTACGATTCTGGGGTGACAACGATGCGTATAGTGATGGTATTGATGTTAGTAAAGACAAGCATACAAGCATCTCCAGCAGCGGCAACATCAAGATCTATGGCAACATCATGAGCTTGATAGATTCCGACGGATTTAACGAGCTTAAAGAGCTAACAAAACCATATACTTTTAAAGGACTGTTCGCGACGGATGGAGAACATGGGAACAAGTATCTTACTGATGCCAGCGGTCTGCTGCTTTCTGCCACCACTTTGGCAAATTCTTGCTATTACAGCATGTTCCTTGGCTGCGAGAAACTGGAGACCGCCCCTATGCTCCCAGCCGAGACTTTGGAACCATATTGCTATGAATTTATGTTCTCTGGCTGCAAAATTCTGAAGTCTTTAACTTGTCTGGCTACTGATATCTCTGCCATAAGTTGCACCGTAGACTGGCTCAATGGCGTAGCCGCGGAAGGCACCTTCACCAAGGCAGCCAGCATGACGGGCTGGGCACAAGGCAGTAGCGGTATCCCAAGTGGATGGACGTGAAAGATAATTCTTAGAGCCTAAGTCACCAATAATAAAGCAAAACCGGTCTCAGATGTTCTCTGAGACCGGTTTTTTGTGCGCGGGATGAGAGTCGAACTCACACGTCGCAATTGACACTAGCTCCTGAAACTAGCGCGTCTACCATTTCGCCACCCGCGCTTTTCAAGTGGATTGCAAAGATACGAATTGTTATCGAATTCGCAAATAAAAATAGCGCGGGCGACGGGTTTCTCTACTTGTTGTATTTCTTGAAGGTGTTGGTGATGAGCGTCTTCTTCGCGGGGCAGACGCTGATCAACTCGCTCTTGAAAGCTTCGACGTTGGTAACTGATGGCTTCAGTGACTCACAGATCTGCGCTCGGGTGACTCCGCCTTCCTCAAGAGCGGTCAATATCTCCGGGCGGAACCAGTTGGAATATCCCTTCCTGGGATTGGTCCCGTAACGCTCTTTGTAGACCATGTTCTGCACATGGTAGGCCCACATCTCACTGACCTCACAATACCCGGCGTTCTCCCCATTTCCCGTGCCGTAGCATGAGCCGGTCAACAGATAAGACGAAAGGACATAGGTCACATAAGGATTCCAATAACCACCTCTGACCATAGTGAAATGAGAAGCGTGAGCCATCTCATGGGTTGTGGTCGAATACAGGTCGGCATATTTCCCGTTCTTGTCCTTTGAGCCGATCGTGATGTCCGGAGAGAAGACCTGGACGACAACTTTATAAGCCTGGAGGAAGTTGCTGACAAGTTTGCTGTCAAGGATCGCTCCCTGATGCATCATCAGAGCGCTCGAGGGATTCAGCTTGTTCAATATCCAGAATCTCAGCTTCTTGGGCGGCTGGATGACATCCGTCGCGGCGCACTTCTGGTAATAATCATAAGCGGCGTTGTTGACCACGCACCTGCGGAACAGAGTTGCGTCGGACTTATTGTCGATCGTCACATCAATACCGTCCGGATCATCCTTCCCGAGAGTCGACACGGAGGCCGGGAGAAGTACCAGGTTCAGGCCGATGGTGAAGCCGAGCTTGTTCTGGAAGCATAGACTGTACTTGGGCCGGGCCGAGAATTTAGCTGAAAATGAATAGTTTCCCTTCTCGTCAGTGTAAGTCGTCGAGACTTTGACGAACACGTTGGCAGTGATCTTGACTCCGGAGACTCCGACCGTCTTGCCCAATTTATCATCCTTGATAGTTATCTTTCCGGCTGGTTTGGTCTTGGCCTTCGCCCTGGTAGCCACAGGAATCATATCACCATTGCCTGTCGCCTCGAAGGACCGTGTCTCCACGACATCCCAATCCACGTCCTCAAAGCCTCTTGTCGGCACAGTGTCGTCGGGAATGAAGCAGTCCTCAAGAATCTCACATTCGATGCCGGCAGGGAAAACGAAGTCAGCAGGGACAACAGCGTATTGCCAAGAGATCTCTCCCTCCGGAATTGAGGGATCATGGTAATAATCACCATCCGTAATGATCTCACAATCAAGCGGATAGTCAAAGAGATCGACGCCCAGGTTCTCAAGCCGGGAGAAATCCTCAGCGCCTTTCGGGAGGAAACGGACATACAGGTCCGTGACCGGAATCTGAGCCTCGGACCTTGTTGGGTAGAGTTCCGAGAGGGCCGCCGCCATGTTGGAGCGGGAATAAGGATTCTCGAGCGTCTTTCCAAGTTCGATCATCCCGTGAGCCACTACCTCGGTCTTGTCATTTGTGTTCTGGGGGTCCAATGCGAGAGGATCCCCCTCCTCGGTGCCGCAAGACGCGAGCAACAGCGCCGGCAGCAAAAGTTTGAAGAAGTTTTTCATAATAAAAGATAGTTTTGTTTCATAGGCAAAGGTAAAGCAGACTATCCGTTGGATGAAATATTCAACGGATAAAAACAAAAAACGCCGCTAGGCGGCGTTCTAAGGCATATTTTTACTCTTCGGGAAGAATAAAAATGACTAAAAAATCAGAAATACGAGACCGTCTTCTGTTCGATGGCGGACATCAGTGAGTTGGCCAGGCGGCTCACTCCGAAGCGGAAAAGGCTCTTATTCAGCCACTCTTCTCCGAGGATTGTCTTGACTATGGAATAGTAGCAGACAGCGTCTTTGGCGGTAGAGATGCCTCCGGCGGCCTTGAAACCGACCTTCCTTCCGGTCTTCTCATAGAAAGCCTTGACGCACTCGCACATAATGTAGGCGGCCATAGGTGTGGCGTTGACGCTCACTTTACCGGTGGAAGTCTTTATGAAATCGGCACCCTCTTCCATAGCCAGGAAAGAGGCTTCCGCTATCCTCTCAGGGGTGACCAGCAAACCAGTCTCCAGGATCACTTTCAAAACCACTTTCTTTCCGAGCTTGTTGGCGGCACAATCTATAGCCTCCTTCATCGCCCTGATCTCCTTTCTCGCGGACTCATAATCCTTTGCCATGAAAGAGTTGAGAGCCAAGACTATATCAATCTCGTCAGCACCTGCCTCGACGGCCATCTCGCACTCCTTGACCTTGACCTCGATAAAGCTCTGGGAAGTCGGGAAACAACCGGATACCGCGGTCACATGGACACTCTTGTCGGTCAAAGTGTCTTTCACCACTGAGGCCATATTGGAAAACACGCAGACAGAAGCCGGAAGCGGATATGCGGGGAAATCCTCCTTGAAAGAGTTGACCTTGGCGGCCAGTTTGGCGACGGAGTCGGGAGTATCCTCGGTGCGGAGAGTCGTCAGGTCCATAATGGACATGCAAGTCTTGAGGACCTCAGGGGTCGTCACATTGTCGATATTGGCGGCGATAACGTCCAATCTTTTCCCGATCTTTTCCGCGTCAGGATTGTAACCGTACTTTTGTAATAAAGGTTCCATGTCAAGTATATATTTAATAATCAATTATCTATCCACGTATTTGAATATTAATTCCTTCCTCGATAAGAGGACGTACAAGGCTTTCCATCTCCTCAGCGGTGAACTTTTCCAAGCCTTCGGCCGGGGCCTCACGATCCAATGTATAGACCATAACCTCCCTTGGCTTCAAATCCCTGACAATAGCCATCCAACCGTCCAGAACCTCTGGGGAGGAAGAGTCGAAATCCGGGGAGCGGAGGAACATCGTCTGAAGCACGAAATTACCGTCAAATTTACGAAGATACTCGACCACGTCGGCCACATGATAATCTCCCTGGGGCTGGTTAATCTTACGGACTAGTTCGTCAGTGGGCGCGTCCAGCTTCAGGATCGGGTTATCCACCTTCTTCAACGCCTCGAAAACCTCGGGCTTCCCTACCCTTGTGGCGTTGGATAAGACGGACACCTTGGCGGAAGGGAAATACTTATCCCTCAACTCAATAGTTATAGAGATTATCTCCGGGAAATCAGGATTCAAAGTGGGTTCGCCGTCACCTGAGAACGTTATGGAATCTATCCCCACGCCATTCTTGACGCAATCCTTTAACTTGGCCTCAAGAGCCTTTCTGAGTTTCTCGGCGTCCGGAATAGCCTTGTCGCCCCGGCCATCCTTATTCCAACCGCATTCGCAATAGATACAATCGAAGTTGCACAGCTTGCCCTTCTCGGGAAGCAAGTTGATTCCCAAGGATGAGCCCAGCCTTCTGGAATGTATGGGGCCAAAGACTATCTCCTCTCGCATCATATCCTTAAGCCAATCTATATGAGGTACTTCCAGCTGTCAGCTGGCCGTTGGTGTCGAGGTTGTCAATAAACACAATCCCTGGTCTCTTGCCGATCTCCAATGTTCCGAAATTGCTCTCCTTTCCAAGGAACTCGGCGCCATTGCGACAAGCCCAGGTAAGCAGTTCTCCCAAGGTAAGCCCATCGACATGCCCCTGAAGGCAATAGAGTTCCCTGACCATGTCAAGATCGTCATTGCTGGATAGCGAGTCAGTCCCGACAGTCAGCTTAAGCCCATTCCGGCGCATCAGGTTAACCGGAGGCAGGGCATTGTGTATGAATATGTTGGAGCAGGGACAAAGAGCTATGTACGGATGCCGCATAACCCTTTTCACCGCATCTATTCCCTCCTGGTCCATGCAAACCTCATGAACCAAAAGAATATGCTCATCGAAGGGCGCCGGGTGAGCCTTTTCGAGCCTGTCTATAAAATACAACAGGGATGACTTTCCGGTCACCGGCGGCACACTCATTCCAGCCGCCTTGCGGTTGTCCCACATCGCCCCTTTGCCATATTTAAGCATATCCTCTTCCTCTTCCGTCTCCTCACTATGGAACGACAGGAAGCCGGTCTTAAGCCCCTCAGCAGAGACCGCGGTGACAAGCTCCGGACTCATGGTATAGCACGCGTGAGGGGTTGGAGAGGCGTCCAGCCTGAGCCGATCAGCCTTTTTCTTCAGTTTCAAAACAGAATCCATCACGTCCGCGCAGTCCTCAGGCTCGGTTCCGAACACCTCCAGGAAGGTTCTGGTGTACATCGGGGACTCCTTCTTGATGGCGAAAGAGTCATCGCAATTGCTGATGTCCGCCATCGCGGAAACTCCCCTCTCCCACATCAGGTCCATCCACTTGCGGATGTCTTCTATCTTCTCCTGAAGAGGTTTCGTGTCTCTCAGAGCGTTGATCTGGTCAATGAAGCCGGCCATCCCTGTCCCTTTGCGGAAAAGCTTCCACATATAAGACAGCTCCACATGGCAATGGGAATTCACAAAGCCAGGGACAACGGCCCCCTCCAGGAAGATTTCTTCGGAATCGGGATCCTGACACTCACCGATAGCGGTAATAGTGCCTTTATAGTCATATTCCACATAACCGTTCCGGATAGGTTCGGGACGGTCCAGGGTGTATAGATATTCAGCGGCTATTCTCGCCATGGTATGGGCTTAGGTTTTTTGACAGAAGATGGCTCAACGACTGATGATGAATCCTTTATGATCAATTCAGGACCATGGAAAACAGTGTCTTCCACCACTGGGACAGGGTAATAGACTCCCTTTTGATTCTTGTCTATCTTGATCCTGTCGGTCATCGAATTGACATAAAACAGGTCTCCATAATTAATGAAGTCATCCGAGGAGTAAGCCTTCATGGCCTTAGCTATAGAGTCGGCCCTGTGACGGATCTTCTCCTGCTGGCGGATATCCCTATAAATGGCCGCGGACTCATCCTCAAAGGTCTTCACCACCCTCCCGATCATTTCCGCGTAACGCTTCGGATCGGAAAGATAGAAATTCACGCTTGTCCTGTAATCCTCGACAGTATAGCCGTATTTCTCGAAAATCGGCTCGTACAGCCAGGAAGTGTCCGCCTGACGCCTCCTGTCCTCGGACTCCATCACCCACTGGTCAACAAGGAACATGTCATGGTAGATCTTCTCCATCTGGCGCTTCGGGATCACTCCCGGCTCCTTGGAGCATGAGGCTATCGCCGAGACGACCAGCGCCACGACGACAAAAGATCTGACCAACCTGTTCCTACTCATACCTTACCTCAAAGTAGCTCCGTACTCACCAGTGAATGTCGACAGCAATCTGTCCATAATCCTCTCCACATCGCTGTCAGTCAATGTCTTCTCCAGATCCTGAAGGACAAAGCCCAAGGCGTACTGCTTCTTGCCCGCGGGAATCTTGTCGCCCCTGTAGACATCAAACAAGGTCACGCTCTTAAGAAGCTTCTTCGCCGCCTTGAAAGCGCTCTTGTAAAGATCGGCATAGCAAACATCTTCGTCCAAAAGGAGGGCGAGATCCCTGCGCACCTCGGGGAATTTGGGCAACTCCTTGAACGCCACCTTATCCCTCTTGACTAGTTTGAAAAGGGTATTCCAGTTGACCTCAGCGGCGAATGCGGGCTGCTTGACATCAAATTTCCTCGCGAGAGAAGGCAGAACCGTACCGACAACCGCGAGAGGCTGATGAGAGCCCGGCAGGGCGTAGCACACACCCTCGCTGAAAATGTCAGCAGGGGCGGGAGTGGTCTCCATCTGGTAAATGTCAGCACCGAAACGCCTCAAGAGAAGATCCAGATAGCCCTTCAACTCGAAGAAGCTGCTCTTCCCGGGCTGGATGTTCCAGGACTTCTCGGGAGAACCGGTGATGAACATTGAATATGCCTGGTGCTCCTCGTAGGAAGCGAGAGTCGTACCGTCACCCTGGGGATCACGGCTGTAGACGGAACCATATTCAAAGAGTTTCATCGAGGATATCTGGCGGTTGATATTGTAAGCCATCACCTCGAGGCCGTTGAATATAAGGTTCTGCCTCATGACATTCAGGTCAGAGCTCAAGGGGTTGACGATGGTGGCGCACTTCTCTTCCGGATAGGTCGTAAGACCTTTGTAATATGCGGCTTTCGTCAGGGAATTGTTCATCATCTCGACGAAACCGTTGGCGGCCAGGAAGTTGGATATTCCGTTACGGATAGCCTCGGGTTCCGGAGTCGGGGTAGCGTTGACGGACATCTTCATATGGCGGGGAAGATCGATGTTGTTGTAGCCGTAGACCCTGAGGATCTCCTCGACCACATCACATTCCCTCTCGACATCAACCATATAGGACGGAGCGGCGACTTTGGCGCCTCCAGGCCTCTTCTCAATGAAGTCATAAGCCAGGAACGTGAGAATCTTCTCAATAGTGTCATGGCCGATCTTCTTCCCGATGAAGTTCTCGATGCGGTCGTAATCGAGGTCGATGACCTTCTTGGCGATCATCTCAGGATAGAACTCCTCCATGTCTCCAACAATCTCACCACCAGCAAGTTCCTTAATTAGTAAGGCGGCGCGCTTACAGGCGTAATCACCTATCGCCGGGTCGCATCCCCTCTCGAAACGGAACGAGGCATCGGTCTGGAGGGTGTGCCTCTTGGAGGTCTTGCGGATGGAACCGGGATCGAAATAGGCGCTCTCAATAAACACGTTGGTAGTAGATTCAGTCACGCCGGAATCGATGCCACCGAACACACCGGCGATGCACATCGGGCCGTTCTCATCAGCGATCACGATATCCTCCGCGGAGAGCTTCCTCTCCATCTCATCCAGGGTGACTATCTTCTCGCCCTCAGAAGCCCTCCTCACGATAACCTTGCCTCCGGCGATCTTGTCAGCGTCAAAGGTGTGGAGGGGCTGTCCGAGCTCCCAAAGGATGAAGTTGGAGACGTCGACCACATTGTCTATCGGCCTGAGCCCTATGGCCATAAGCCTCTTGCGGAGCCACTCTGGAGAAGGTCCGACCTTGACACCCTTGACTGTGATACCGCAATATCTCGGAGCCGCGGTGGGATCCTGGACATCAATTGGAATAGCGGTACCCTCGCCCGGCTTCCAAGCCTCGATCGAAGGATACTTGAAGGAGCAGGGAATATCGTTGAGTCTCATCCAGGCATACAGGTCACGAGCCACTCCGATATGGGAAGAGGCGTCAACCCTGTTGGCCGTGATCTCATATTCAATGACAGCCTCGGTCTTGAGGTGGAGATAATCCTTCGCGGGAGTGCCTACAACAGCGTCGGCAGGAAGCACCATGATACCGGAATGGTCCTCTCCGATGCCTAGCTCGTCCTCGGCGCAGATCATACCCATGGACTCAATCCCACGGATCTTGGACTTCTTGATCTTGAAATCGCCCGGAAGCACGGTGCCGATCCTGGCGAACAGGACTTTCTGTCCGGCGGCCACGTTCGGGGCTCCGCAAACCACAGTGACGGGCTCGGCGGAGCCGTCATTCACCTTTGTGACATGGAGATGGTCCGAATCCGGATGCGGCTCGCACTCAAGAACTTCCGCCACAACCACCCCGGCCAGTCCACCAGGGATTTCCTCCTGTTCCTCGACAGAGTCGACCTCGATACCGATGTCGGTCATCACCTCAGCGATCTTCGCGGGGGTCAGGTCAAACTCGAGATAATCTTTCAGCCAATTGTAAGAGAGCTTCATAATTATTTATTTATCAATATCTTCCTTTGAAAACAGAGAGTTCACGAACTCTTTTTTGTCAAACACTTTAAGGTCATCCACGCCCTCACCGATGCCTATGAACTTCACCGGAACCTTGAGTTGGTCGACAATACCGATCACGACACCGCCCTTGGCGGTACCGTCCAGCTTTGTGACGGCGAGAGAGGTGATGTCAGTGGCCCTGGAGAACTCCTTGGCCTGCTGGTAAGCGTTCTGCCCGGTTGAGGCATCAAGGACCAGGAGGACCTCATGAGGAGCGTCAGGGATGATCTTGCGCATGACATTGCGGATCTTGGTCAGCTCGTTCATCAAGTCTATCCTGTTGTGGAGACGGCCCGCGGTGTCGATAAGGACCACATCAGCCTCCTTGGCCACAGCCGACTTGACGGTGTCGAAAGCCACAGACGCGGGATCGGCTCCCATGCCTTGCTTTACGATGTCCACCCCAGCTCTTTCGGCCCAGATGACCAGCTGTTCCACAGCAGCCGCCCTGAAAGTGTCAGCGGCACCGACAATGACCTTCTTGCCCATCGCCTTGTACCTCGACGCCAGTTTGCCGATCGTGGTGGTCTTGCCCACTCCATTTACGCCCACCACCATGACCACAAGCGGTTTATGGCTCAAGTCGAATGGTTCTTCAGGCGCCTGCTCCTCATCCACGTCGAGCATCTTGCCGATCTCGTCTCGCAACATGTCCACGAGCTCATCCATGGACATGTATTTGTCTCTCCCTACCCTCTCCTCAAGGCTGTCCACGATCTTCAGGGTCGTGTCCACGCCCATGTCAGAGGCGACCAGGGCCTCCTCGATAGCGTCGAGCACATCATCGTCAACCTTGGATTTGCCGACAACCGCCCTTGAGAGCCTCTGGAAGAAGCCCTGCTTTGTTTTCTGAACGCCTTTATCAAAAAGTCCCATGACACTCAAAATGTAATCTTACAAATATACACAAATTCGGGGTAAATAAAAAAGAGCGGACGTCATCAAAACGTCCGCCCAACAGTATCTTTTCTTCAAAGATTATTTCTTTCCTTCGAAGAATTCCTTTGACTTCTCAGCTTCCACAAGCTGCTCGGTGAAGAAATAAGCGCCCGTCTTGGGAGACTTGTCCATACGGATGCATTTCACCATGCTCTTGGCGCCGGCCTTCGCGGCGAATGTAGCGACTGCTTTCTTTGCCATAACTTAATCTCCTTATTTGATTTCGCGGTGGACAGTGACCTTGTGGAGGTAAGGGTTATACTTCTTGCGCTCCAAGCGCTCAGGAGTATTCTTCTTGTTCTTTGTGGTGACATACCTGGAAATCCCGGGGACTCCGGTCGCCTTCTGCTCAGTGCACTCAAGGATGACCTGCACTCTCGCGTCTTTCGTTTTCTTTGCCATAGTTCAAAAATTTTTAGACAAGGCCTACATATCCTTTTTCCTGAGCCTCCTTGAGGGCTGCGTCAAGGCCCTTCTTCTCGATGGTCCTCATGCCCTTGGTGGAAACTTTGAGAGTGATGTACCTCTGCTCCTCCTCAGACCAGAACTTCTTGGTCTTGAGGTTGAGGGCGAAGTCACGCTTCGTGTGAAGCCTGGAGTGAGCGACGTTGCAGCCGATCATCCTTTTCCGTCCTGTGATTTGACAAACTTTTGCCATGATATCTTACTTTTTTATTGATTCAAAATACTTTGGGGCCGCAAATTTCGTGTAAATTTTTCAGAATCGCAAGTCCTTGACCTCATTTCCTAAACAAATTTGAAGAATCTGCGCCACCTGATGTTGTTGGGGAACTTCTTGCCCGCGTTCGTGGAAAGCCAAATGACAGACGGTTTCCCGACTATGTGATCCTCGGGCACGAAGCCCCAGTACCTTGAGTCAAGGGAATTATGTCTGTTGTCCCCCATCATGAAATAATAGTCTTGGGAGAAAGTGTAACTTGAAGTCTCCTTACCGTCGATGATGATTTTCCCATCCGTATCCACCTTCAGTTCGTGTCCCTCATAAGAGGTTATAATCCGCTCATAAAGAGGCAGGTTGGAGAGCGTCAGCTCCACTGTGGCACCCTTGGCGGGAATCCAAAGCGGTCCGAAATTATCCCTTGTCCAACCAGAGTTCTCCGTGAAAGGGAAGATACTCAGATAAGAATCAGGGAAATCCGGAGGATACACATCCAGATTCGGCTCCGCGCTCACGACCGCCGAGTACCCTTTAACCTCGTCATACATAGCCGAGGTGAGGGGCATGGCGGGATAACCAGGGAGGCTTGGGTCATAGAACAACTCTGAGGTGTTCAGGCCGAGCTTATCAATGGTCCTGGGGTTGATCTGCTGGCCGTTGGTGACGACCTTATAGGTCAACTGGACGCCAGGATAAACCTCCTGCTGCTGCCCGTCGATCCAGACAAGTCCGTCACGAACCTGGAGAGTGTCACCGGCGATGGCGACGCATCTCTTGACATAGTGATCTTCCTTGTCCACAGGACGGACCTTCACAGGCCCTCCATTGGCGATCGTGTATGCCCTGCCGGCGTTACGTACCCACGCGTAGTAGTCTTCCGAAGGGAAACGGGTCAAGACCGTGTCTCCGTGAGGGAAGTTAAACACCACATAGTCACCTCTCTTGACGTGCCCGAAGCCTTTCAGACGGCGGTAGTCATTCTGGATAAGGGTCGAATACGACTCTTTCCCGAATATGACATTATGTGTGAAAGGAATCGTGAGCGGTGTCTGAGGGACCTTGGGGCCGTACGCGAGCTTGCTGACGAAAAGGTGGTCTCCGGTGTAAAGGGAGCTCTCCATCGAAGATGAAGGGATCTTGAACGCCTGGAAGAAGAAAATGTTGATGAATGTCACTACAACAACAGCGAAGATGATGGCGTCAAGCCAATCCAGCCATACGTTGCGTTTCTCCCCTTCCTTGTATTCCTTCTTCCAAAACAGCCACTTCACCTTTTTGGTTATGTGGAGGTCGAAGATAATGACAAGGCCGAGGATCCACCACCAGTTTCCGAGCCAGGCCACCCACAACGTGTAAAGTATGGCCCAGAAACTCATCCTGACCCATTTGTTGCGGTATAAGGTGTTCAAGCTCACTTTCGGGGACCCGGTGAACTATTTGACGGAATTGACGATGGCCTCGAACGCCTGAGGGTTGTTCATGGCGAGGTCGGCGAGAACCTTGCGGTTGAGACCGACGTTCTGCTTCGCGAGCTTGCCCATGAACTGGGAATAGGTGATGCCGTACTGACGGGCGGCGGCGTTGATCCTCTGGATCCAGAGGGCGCGGAAGTTGCGCTTCTTCGCCTTGCGGTCGCGATAGGCATAGGTCAAACCTTTCTCGTAAGTGTTCTTAGCTACGGTCCAGACATTCTTTCTGGAGAGGAAATTACCGCGGGTTCTCTTAAGAATCTTCTTGCGGCGAGCCCTGGAGGCTACTGAATTGACTGATCTTGGCATAATCTGATCTTTTTCCGGAGGCAGCGACCGAGGCTTGGCGGTTCTTTTCGGCTGCGTTCCAAGTTAAACAATAAAATAAACTACAGGACCAACATTTCCTTTACCCTCTTCAGATCGTCCTTCTCGACGATCGCGAAGTGGTCAAGATTTCTCTTGCGTTTTGTGGTCTTCTTCGTGAGGATGTGGCTGTGATAAGCATGCTTCCTCTTGATTTTTCCTGTTCCGGTAAGCGCGAAACGCTTTTTGGCACCGGAGACGGTCTTAAGCTTTGCCATTGTTTTAAATAATTAATACTGTTAATATTGTTACCGCTCTCACGGCGGTCACTTTTTACTTTTTCTTGACAGGGGCGATCATCATCGTCATCCTCTTTCCCTCCAAGGAAGGCATATTCTCGGCCCTTCCGAACTCCTCGAGTTCCACGGCGAACCTCAGAAGCTGCTTCTCTCCCTGATCGGCGAACATGATGGAGCGGCCGCGGAAGAAGATAGTCGCCTTGACCTTGGAACCTTCCTCCAGGAACTCCTGCGCATGCTTGAGTTTGAACTGGAAGTCATGCTCATCGGTATTGGGACCGAAACGGATCTCCTTGATGGTCACCTTGGTGGCGTTCTGCTTCATCTCCTTGGCCTTCTTCCTCTGCTGGTAGAGATATTTCTGGTAATCAAGGATTTTGCAGACCGGCGGCTCAGCCTTGGCGCTGATCTCGACCAAGTCGAGTTCAAGCTCATCGGCCATCGCCAGAGCCTTGGAAATAGGATAAATGCCTGGCTCGGCGATATTGTCGCCGACAAGACGGACCTGAGGAGCGGTAATCTCCTCATTGATGTTCAGCTCATCATCCGCCTTCTGACGGACAAATGAACGCTGGCCACGAACCCCGGCTGCGGGCTTCGCTCCGGCTGGTTTAAATCCGGTAGATGGTCTTGAACCTCCGTAACGTTTCTTGTAAGGCATTCCTGTTTTTAATTAAACTCTTAAAATAAATCTCCTATATGTTTTTATCTATCAATTTCAGGCGAGCTCTTGGGCCATCTGATCCTTAAGCCACGCCACAAACTCTTCCACTTTCATCACGCCCGCGTCGGCACCTTCCTTCCTAACAGAAACCGTGCCCTGCTCAACTTCTTTTTCTCCCACAATAGCCAGCACAGGGACGCGCAGCAACGAAATCTCACGGATACGCTTCCCGAGAGTCTCGTTTCTGTCATCTATAGAGGCGCGAATATCGGAATTATTCAGCAATCCGCAAACTTTTTTAGCGAAATCTGAATATTTCTCACTGATAGGCAGGACTTTAACCTGATCCGGGCTGAGCCATACAGGGAGGTGTCCTCCGGTGTGCTCAAGCAGCACGGCGGTGAACCTCTCGATGGATCCGAAAGGAGCCCTGTGGATCATGACCGGGCGCTGCTTGCTGCCGTCAGCGGCGGTATACTCAAGCTGGAACCTCTCAGGAAGGTTGTAGTCCACCTGGATGGTACCGAGCTGCCACTTCCTGCCGATAGCGTCCTTGACCATGAAATCCAGCTTCGGACCGTAGAAAGCGGCCTCACCGTACTCCACGACAGTCTTGAGACCCATCTCAGCGGCCGCCTCGATGATAGCGTTCTCGGCCTTTTCCCAATTCTCATCAGAACCTATGTACTTGGACTTGTTATTAGGATCCCTCAGGGAAACCTGGGCGGTGTATTTGTCGAACTTGAAGATCTTGAACACATAGAGAATCAGCTCGATAACCTTCTCGAACTCACCCTTGAGCTGGTCGGGAGTCACGAACATGTGAGCGTCGTCCTGGGTGAATGAGCGGACCCTGGTCAGTCCGTGAAGCTCACCGCTCTGCTCATAACGGTATACGGTACCGAACTCAGCCATCCTCAACGGCAGATCCCTGTAGGACCTGGGGGCGGAGCGGAAAATCTCGCAGTGGTGAGGGCAGTTCATCGGTTTGAGCATATACTCCTCTCCTTCCTGCGGGGTGTGGATCGGCTGGAAGGAATCCTTTCCGTACTTCGCATAGTGGCCGGAGGTCACGTACAGGTCCTTGCTTCCGATATGAGGAGTCACGACCGGGAGGTAGCCATATTCATTCTGCTTCTTGCGAAGGAACTTCTCAAGCTCAAATCTCATCACGGAACCTCTTGGCAACCAGAGAGGAAGACCCATTCCGACACGGGGAGAGAAGGTAAAGAGCTCCATCTCCTTGCCGAGTTTGCGGTGGTCCCTCTTCTTGGCCTCCTCGAGCACCACGAGGTACTCGTCGAGCATCGACTTCTTGGGGAAGGTGATTCCGTAGATACGGGTCAACTGGCCGCGAGTCTCGTCTCCGCGCCAGTAAGCACCGGCAAGAGCGGTCAGCTTGACAGCCTTGATCACATCAGTGTTGCGGAGATGGGGACCGCGGCAGAGATCAGTGAAATGGCCGTTGGTGTAGTATGTGATAGTACCGTCCTCAAGCTCGCTGATGAGCTCGCACTTGTACTGATCCCCCTTATCCTCGAAATGCTTCATCGCTTCCGCCTTGGGCACATCAATCCTGGTGTAGTCCTGCTTCTCTCGGGCAAGCTCAAGCATCCTCTTCTCAATCTTCGGGAAGTCGGCGTCAGTGATCTGGTGGCTTCCGAGATCGACATCATAATAGAAACCATTCTCGATGGCAGGTCCGATACCGAACTTGACCCCGGGGAACAAGTCCTCAAGAGCTTCAGCCATAAGGTGCGACGATGAGTGCCAGAAAACCCTCTTGGCCTCGTCATCCTCCCACTTCAGGAACGTGATAGAGCAATCTTCCTCTATGGGACGGTTGAGATCCCTTGTCTCTCCCTTACCGATTGTAGTGTCGCCAGCAGGCTTTACGGCCACAGCCAAAACCTCCTCCGCCAACCTCGGGCTGATGCCCTTGGCGATCTCATAACCGGTTATTCCTTTCTCGTACGCTCTGACGCTGCCGTCAGGAAATGTGATGTTTATCATAACTTATATTATTTGATAGCCGACAAAGATAAGAATTATTTTGCTATTTTTGCACAATCTACGGTGTTTACGAATATGAAGAAAGAATTCACATCCGGCGAGTCCTGGAACAGCGCCGCCATAGCCGGGCTTATCCTGGCCGTCGCCACCATAGCGGCCGAGTTCGTATCCGCCCTTTGCGGAAAGATCGGCGGTTTCGCCGGCGGTTTCCTCGGTTTCATCGCCTGGGCCGGCAAACTTGTGCTTTGCGCTGTCTTGTTCCGGTATCTCATGCTCAAGTTCAAGTCCTCATATAATGGCGTCGAGTATCCCCAGATGCAAAGATATGGTCTGAAACTGGCGCTGTTCTCCTCGCTCATCGTCGCAGCGTATTCCACTGTCAACCTCCTGTTCATCAATCCGACATCCTTCGAGGAGATAATGGACGTGATGAGGACCAGTTACTCCTCGATGCTTGACTCGAACTCCGAGGCAGCACTTGAGAAGATGATGCCCAAGATGCCATATTATATGGCTATAGGGTCGCTGATTTATTGTTTTATATGGGGCTGGCTGTATGCCACTATTTTCGCCAAATCGGCAGCACCGGACGATCCTTTCTCCGAGCCCGACGAACAAATTGACAACCAATAGATTATGAGTTATTCAAAAGATCTCTCGATAATAATCCCTCTTTTCAACGAGGAAGAGTCTCTAGGAGAACTCCTGGCTTGGATCAGGAGTGTCGTGAACGCTGGAGGATATGACTACGAAGTCATATTCGTGGACGATGGTAGTACGGACGGTTCCTGGGCGAAGATAAAGGAGCTGGCTGAGGGAGACGACAGGGTAAAAGGAATATCTTTCCGCCGAAATTACGGGAAATCCGCAGCCCTATACCATGGATTCGCGAAGGCCGAGGGGAAAGTGGTCTTCACTATGGACGCCGACCTGCAGGACTCTCCTGAGGAGATTCCCGAAATGTACCGGATGATTGTCGAGGACGGTTACGATGTCGTCTCCGGTTGGAAGCAGCATCGCAAGGACAACAAGGTCACCAAGAATCTTCCCTCGAAACTCTATAACGCCACCGCCCGTTGGATCACGGGCATCAAGCTTCACGACATGAACTGCGGCCTAAAGGCCTACAGGAATGAAGTCATCAAGAATATCGAGGTCTACGGTGAGATGCACCGTTACATCCCCTACCTCGCCAAAAACGCCGGTTTCGGGAGAATCACCGAGAAGCCTGTCCACCACCAGAAAAGGAAGTTCGGAAAGAGCAAGTTCGGGATGGAACGGTTCGTCAACGGATTCCTTGATCTCCTATCACTTTGGTTCCTAAGCACTTTCGGAAAGAAACCGATGCATTTCTTCGGTTTCTCGGGCTTGCTGATGTTCCTTGTCGGTTTCGTTATGACGGTGTGGATCATTGTGGCGAAACTGGTCCACCAGGCGCATGGAATACATTACAGGGCGGTCACTGACCAGCCCCTGTTCTATCTCGCCCTCTTGGCGGTTATGCTTGGTGTAGTCCTTTTCCTGGCTGGATTCATTTGCGAGATGGTCTCACGCAATTCCCAGGACAGGAACAAATACAATATCAAGGAAACCTTGGACTAGATCTCCGGTTCGGAGACTTCCTCCAACGCCTCGGCATCTTCCGCTTCAGGATCAACCGCCTCTTCGGGAACGGCCTCCTGTAACTCGGTCAGGTTCCTCGGCAGGTCGGCAGGTTCGGGAATAGCCGGGCCGTAACAAGCCTGGAAGATAAATACTGATGTCGTCAGTGACGCTCCCATCAGGAGCTTCAGAAGGAATTTCTTCATGGCGCTGATCTATTGAAACATTCAAATATACGGCGATTAATTCGGAAAAAAAAGAAAAAATGGTTTTCTTTGGAGCCGCAAAAAACAAACATACGATGAAAGTCCTCAAATTCGAAGCCGGGCTCTTTGAAGAAGAACAGAATCTACTGAGAATCAAAGATGTGGTGGAAGCCACTGGAGGGAGGGTAGTAGTAGTCGTCCCTGAAGGAAGGACTAAGGCCTTGCAGTCGGTCATACCGGGGTCACAGGTCGTTCCTCCTCAGACTTGCCTCGCCGGTCATCCCGAGATATTCACTCCCCATTCGGATAAGGTCATAGTGCCGGGGATAATCCCTGACGGTCTGGAAGTTAGTGAGTTGACTGACCTTGAAGTAGGAGCTTCCGACTACCTGGCCAGCCTTATAGCAGCCTCGAATGACGCGGAGAGACTTGAGATATGGACCGACAAAGATGGTTTCATGACTGCTGATCCGGCATCGGTGAAGACAGCCTACCTCATCAAAGAGATGAGCTACCGGGAAGCCATGGAACTCTGCAATTTCGGAGTAGGTCTAATCTATTCCCCCGCCCTGTTCCCGGTCAACTCGAAAGGTATCCCGACAGTGGTCAGGAACCTGTTCGATCCGGATGGAACTGGGACGACCATCTGTAAAGACAGCCATAGCGGCGAAAAAGCCATCAGGGGAATATCGTCTATCGACAACGTCAGTCTGATCACCTTGGCCGGCACATCAATGGCTGGTGTCGTCGGAGTCAACTGCAGGATATTCACGGCTCTCGCCCTCGAGAGGATCAGCGCCTTCCTGGTCTGCCAATCCGCCTCAGAGACAGGTATTTCCATTGGCGTGAGCGCCAAAGACGCATATCGCGCTAAGAGTGTCTTGGATTGGACTTTCGCCCGTGAGATAGACAACGGTTCCCTCTCTCCGGTGAAGGTAAAGGATGGGCTTGCCGCCTTGTCCGTCATCGGGGACAACATGAGGAACACCCCCGGAATAGCCGGGCAACTCTTCGCCACCCTTGGAAGGAACGGTATCAGCGTCAGCGCTTTCGCCCAGGACGCCTCGGAGTCGAACATCTCCTTTATAGTGGATCGCGGCCAGCTCCGCAAATCCCTCAATGTCATCCATGATAGCTTCTTCCTTTCTGAATATCAGGAACTTAACCTCTTCCTCTGCGGTATAGGGACCGTCGGAAGCAGGCTTATCGCCCAGATCCAGAGCCAGAGGCAGAAACTGATGGACGAGCATGACCTTAAGATCAATGTGGTCGGTATAGCCCGTAGTGTCAAAGGCGTCTTCGACAGGGACGGGATAGATCTGGACAATTGGAGGGAAAGACTCGAGAATGGCGTTCCTCTCACTCCGGCCAGGTTACGTGATGAGGTGACAAGCATGAATATCTTCAATTCCGTTTTCGTCGACTGCACCGCCAGCGCTGATATCGCCGCCCTCTATGAAGATTTCCTCAACCGGGGAATATCAGTGGTCGCCGCCAACAAGATAGCCGCCTCGTCCGACTATTCCAACTACAAGAAACTCAAGGATATATCCCGTCAGAGGGGTGTCAAATACCTTTTCGAGACCAATGTAGGAGCAGGACTTCCTATCATAGGCACCATCAACGATCTCCGCAACAGCGGGGACAGGATCCTGAAGATGGAGGCCGTGGTCAGCGGTACCCTCAATTTCATATTCAACACCCTTTCTGAGGATATTCCTTTCAGCCAGACTGTCAAGATGGCCAAAGAGCAAGGTTTCTCCGAGCCGGATCCCAGAATGGATCTCTCCGGCACCGACGTGATCCGCAAGTTGGTTATCCTCTCCCGAGAGGCCGGATACAAGGTCAACATGGAGGATGTCGAGGCTAATCTATTCATTCCCAAGTCCTTCTTCGATTGCTCGCTGGATGAGTTCTGGGCCAGGCTTCCTGAGTTAGACGCCCAGTTTGAGGCCGACAGGAAACGTCTCAAGGCCGAAGGAAAGAGATGGCGCTTCGTCGCTACCAACGACAAAGGCAAGTGCTCCGTCTCCCTTAAGGAGATCCCGATGCAGCACTCGTTCTACGTTTTGGATGGATCCAACAACATCATCCTTCTCACCACGGAGCGCTACAACAAGCACCCGATGCTGATCCAGGGATATGGGGCAGGAGCGGAGGTCACTGCCGCCGGAGTGTTCGCAGACATAATGAGCATAGCCAATATCAGGTAATATGGGCAAGGACGGCGATACTGGAACCAGCTTTTGGAAAAGGCTCTTGAGAACTATCAGGAACCTGATCATCGCCGCCTTAATCATTGTCCCGTGCCTTTATTCAGTCAAAATCAGGCTGAAACTCAACGACATGGACAACTCCGTGGACAGCCTGCGCTCAGCGCTGGCCGCCAGCTATCAAATCATAGATTCTCTCAAGACAATCCAGGATGACGAGGTCCTGACCAGGGATCGCCTTGACGACATGGTGGACAGGCAACTGGGAGACAGGTCCACAGAGGCGATGTTCACTATCGACACAACGATCGACGCCTCCATCGCCAGAAAGGCGATACAGGCGTCGATGGATTTGGACAATTGGGTTGACTCTTTAAGAGCCCCCTACCCGGAAGGTGTGTCAGCCCATGTCAAACTTCACTACCTACAGTCGAAAGCCCAGAGGCTGGAGCGGCTCCAACACCATTATTCCGAGAAATTCGGCGAATAAGATCCTTTAGCGGATAACTTTCATCAAAGCCTCTTCCATGATCTTGTAACCGGCGAGATTCGGGTGTACCGAGTCTCCGGACAAGTCTGAACGGGTCTCTCCGTTGGCATCGGCCAAAACAGTGGCGTAGTCAACCACCTTGTAATGCTTTGCCTTAGCGTATTCCTTGATCATCGCGTTGAGCTTGGCGACTTGCTCCTTGGTGTCCTTGAGCGCGGGACGCCACCTGATGTAGGCCGAGGGGACGAGGGTGCAGAGGACCGGCTTGATCTTGTTTGCTTTGGCGATCTCGCACATGGAGATTATGTTCCCCATTGTGTTCTCGAGGGCGATATATCCGTTGTTGCGGGCTATGTCGTTGATCCCAGCGAGGATGACGACATACTTCGGGTGGTGATCTACGACATCACGGCGGAACCTGACGACCATGTGTGAGGTCACCTCACCGCTGATGCCTCGGCCAAGGAGGTTGTTCTGTTTGAAGAAGTCAGGATCCTGGCTGAACCATCCGTCTGTAATGGAGTCGCCCATGAGGACAGCGAGGGGCTTGGTGGTCACCTCGGAGTTGGCCTGGGCGTAACGGCCAAAATGGGCCCAGTCATTGTCGGGGAGGTCCTGAGCGGAAAGTGTCAGGGCACAAAACAACGCCGCCGCGGCGGCAAAGATGATCTTTTTCATTTTAATCTGTATTTAAGTTATCTGTTTCTCTTAGAAGTACTTCCCTCAATTGGTCTACGGTATCCACAACCACATCGGCCTCCATCAGGTCTGCCTTCGGCCTGAAGCCCCAGGACACCCCGATCGCCCCTATCCCGGCGTTCCTCGCCGTCCTGATGTCCGTCGCCGAATCCCCCACCAGCACCACGAATCCACCAGAGTATCTTTCAGAGTCATGAGGAGGCAAGGCTCGATTCCGTCTCCCTGCGCTTCGCGCCCTATCCGGGTAAATGGTCGCCGGAATCGACCTTGCCTCCTCTGCCCCAGTCTCCGGCTGCGCCACTGCACAGCGGCCGTACTCAGCCGCAGCGAGCCCTGAGCGAAGTCGAAGGGCGACGCGAGAATGGACGCGGCCGCGGGCAGGTGGCGAGCCGGCCAAGGCGGGATCGGGCCTTGCCGCATTAAAGCCGGCAAAAGCGGCATCCATGGCGAGGCGGACGACTTCGGGGTCAGGTTTGAGGGGAAGGCCGGGGGCGTTCCCGAGAATCTTGGCAAAGGGAATATCCGGGAAGAAGCGCCGTATCAGGGTTTCGGTTCCAGCTTGGAACTTGTTTGAGGTCACAGCCAGTTTGATGTCCGAATCAGAAAGCTCACGGAGCAAATCCTGGATGCCGGGATATGGCCGGGACAGGACATCGATATGGCTGGTGTAATATTCAAGGAAACGGCTGAGGGACAATTCTATAATCTCATCAGAAGCACCTTCGGGAAGGGCTCTTGTGACAAGATTCCGGATCCCATGGCCAACCATCGCCCTATATTCCTCGACTGAATGCCCCGGAAAACCACCCTCCGACAAGGCGTACTCCACGGCGGCGGAGAGATCACCTATCGTGTCGATAAGAGTTCCGTCAAGGTCGAATATCACGAGCGAATTATCCATACCAACAAACAAAAATAAGAAAAAATACTAAGACTTGGACCTCTGGCCCGCCAGGATCACTCCGGCCAGAATAGCCACAGATCCTATAAGGGACATTGGGGTCATCTTCTCCCCGAGAATAATGATAGCCGTAATCAGAGTGAAGACCGGATTAAGGTAGACATAATTGGTCACCGTGACATTTCCGAGCTTCGACATCGCAATATTCCATACCACGAAACAAGCCAGCGAAGCTATCAGTCCCAAGAACAACAAGTTGAGATAGACGACCGGTTGTCCGAGGATCCCGGGAGAGAACGACCCGGCGGTGGTCCCCAGGAACGGGATAATGGTCAACAGACCATAGAAGAACACCTTACGGGTAGCAAATACGGATCCATAATCACTTGTCATCTGCCCCATGAACATGCTGTAGAGAGCCCAGCACAATGCCGCGGCGATCGATAAAAGATCCCCGGCAAGGGAGAATTCCAAGCGGGAACCGTCAAAGAGGACCATCGCCATTCCCGCCAGCGCCAATAACGTTCCCGCGATAAGCGGGAATCCCACCTTGATATTCTCAAGCCCATCCGCGAACCGACCCCTCAGGAACTTCTTTCCGAAAAGAGTGAATATGGCCGTGAAAACAGGGGCCACACAGACAAGGAAGGCCACATTAGCCGCCTGGGTATATGCCAGAGCAGTGTTTTCGGTAAGGAAATATAAAGATCCTCCAGTAACCCCAAGGAACAGGCACATCAGCTCGTCCTTCCAATTGTCACAGAATAAACGAGTCTTGCCCTTCCCAGTCAGGGTCAGAATCCATATTCCGACATAAGCCAAAGAGAAACGGATGAAGAATATTGCCGCGGGATGCATCCCGGCCCCGATCAGGGTCTTTGTGCAGACGAATGTCACACCCCAGACCGCCACGACGGCGAGGGCCAAAAGATGATATAGAGCCTTTCTGGAAGCCATATTGTCAAATCCGAGCCGCAATATACGAAAAAAAGAGTATCTTTATGACATGAAAAAGCTTCTACTCAAAGCCGCAGCACTCATTCTGGGAGCATTATTTATCACCTCCTGTGCGGACAGACCCGCCAAAGGGAAACATGTGGTATTCATAGGCGATTCCATCACCGATGGCAACTGGGGCTGCGTCAATGGCTACAAACCGACCTCCGCCGAGCGGAGCCACACCGATTTCAACCACATCTATGGCCATAGCTATATGATGCTCATCGCCTCGGATTTCCAGGCCAAGCATCCGGAAGCGGACTACCAGTTCTACAACCGTGGGTTCAGCGGCCACAAACTTGCTGATCTTGAGGGCAGGTGGCAGGAGGATGTGCTGGACCTCAATCCAGACGTCCTTTCAGTCCTGGTAGGGGTAAACGACATGGGGAACCATTTCAGAAACAAAGAAGAAGACGATACTCCTTTCGATTATGAAGGATGGAAAGAACGCTATCGTTCGTTGCTTCTCAAGACAAAGGAGAAGAACCCCTCTGTACAACTTGTCCTTTGCGTTCCGTTCCTGGCCAAGGAAGGCTCCACCGGGCAATTAGCCGATTATAATGACCGCAAAGAAATGGTGACCCGCCTCGCAGGAATAGTACGGGAGCTGGCCTCTGAGCTGGATGCCACATGTGTGCCATTCGACACCATGTTCGAAGATCTGATCAAGTCCGAGCCTCGCCCGACCTACTGGATCTGGGACGGAGTCCATCCCACCCCTGCCGGTCACCGGAAAATGGCCGACCTCTGGGAAAAGGAAGTCAAACTTTGATGTCTTTCAGAGCCGGTCAAGGTATCTAATGACAGATTTTATTGGAATGCCTGAGACTCTTGCCATTTGCTCGACATTGGAAGAGAACCGATATCGTATCTGCCTGAATAACTCTGTTAATTGATCTTGATCAAGGCCGATGAGAGTTTCTGTCCCGAATAACGACCTGCACAAGTCGGGCAAAGCCGACACAATGACCTGATCCCTGAAAGAAGGGATGTCCGCATCCATTGACGAAAGCCTACGTTTAGCTTTAGATGAATTAGTCAGGAAGTAACTCCACGGAAATATGAACTCCCTGTCCCCATATATATGAGAACGGGTTAGCACAGATGTTTGCGGCAACACAATTCATTAACACATAGGCTATTGCCCTTTCCAGAGACTCCTGTTCCAAACTTACCTCCTGGATGTCATTCTTATTGCCCCGCAAGAGCTCCTTCACACCATACTTTAAGCGGAAGTACCTAGAATACTGTTTCTTAAGTTCATTGGTAAACATTTCCGCCTTCCATTTTTCGCACTCCAAGACAAAGTGGACATGATTCGACATCAAAATAAAAGCCAGCACATTAACTCTAAGAGTCATAGACACAACCGCTACAAGATTCATCGCGGTCCTGAAATCATCGAAGTCCCTAAACCACACCTTTTTTTCAAGATGTTCGGTTGTGACAAGGAAATATCTCATAATCAGAAAGGCAAATCCATATATTCCTCCATACCTTCCTCATGATATTCTTCCAACTCATAGGTTTCAATCAACCACTCCTCAAGCATGCTCTTGGCATTATGAGCATTCATCATCAATTCGAAAGGTGAAAAATCGTATGGAAGGCCATCCGCGCTAACGAACATATTCAAGTATTCCAGGGCACGAGTGTATTTCGCGATCAAGTTCTCCCTTTCAATATCCGTGAGGGGGCGGAGCAACAATCCGTCATCATACTGTGGAATACGAGCAGAAATATAACAATTCCTTCCTCTCTTGATATCTACCAAATAGTGTTTCTTCCACGGAAGCGCCAAATACTGAGGACCATATTCTTTCTCATACTTGCCAGGATTGCCGAGAATATCCAGTTTATCTTCCAGATCATAGATCATAACATTCCTGGCGATCCTGTTTGATGCGATAGGGATCAGATACTTCCTATAAGCTTCCGACCAACGAGTTTTCGCGAGGAACCACTCCTCTAGCTCATTATCTTTAAGATTTTGAGGTCTATTAATATTAAGAAGGTCAACATCATCCACCTCCTCAGAAACTCTTTTCTTTATCTCAAAGGGAGGGGTGGCAAACAGATCGAGTACCGGCTTCCAAAGTGAAGCTTCAGTCACATCACAAGAAAACAGCAATCTAGCATAAGATGACCCACCATAAACTTCGTGCATCAAGCCGACAATCTGCTCATCGAAGTTTTTAGCTTTGGCCATTACCCTGCACGAGTGGGCAACTATCGCTTTGCGTTCCGACTTCCAATCCAATGACACCAAGTCAAGGATACTAAAACATTGGTCTAAAATCATCATGGTTTAAGTCAATTAAGTAATACATCCGAAATATAATCAATTTCCACGAAACATTCACCATAATAATCCTAACGTCCCGGAAACATGGACGAAAGTAACAATATCCATTTATATTGTTACCCTCGTGCTAACTTTTGGGACGAAAGGAACAATTGTGGGCAATGAACAACCAGCCTCCCCCTACAGGCTGGTCTCGAAGTGGCGCTTCCCGCCAGAGATGATTTCCGGGGATGGTTTTCCTGGGATAAACACTTCTGTACGAATCCCTTCCGGAACCTCAACATCCCACTTGAAGACCCCGTCCTCAACCTTCCATGAGCTGGAAATCTTGCCATGGACCGAATCATACGTGCAGTCCACATAATCAAGTCCTTTGATCGGGTAAGGCTTGAGTTCGATCTCCGCGAAGCCAGGCTTGAGAGGGCGTATCCCCGCAAGGTACTCATATTCCCAAGTGATCAGGTCTCCGAGAAGCATGACATGGTTGCCCGAATTCATAGCGGGATCGGCCGTGTCGCCGTTCCAAAGCTCCCAGATTGTGGTGGCGCCATGAGCGGCCATATATCCCCAGGAAGGATAGGTGTCGTCAGAGGCGATCTTGAGAGCGAGATCCGGCCTGCCGAACTCCGTGAGAGTCCGCATAAGTACCTGGATACCAATGACTCCAGAGCTCACGTGACCGCCGAACTCGTTTTCGGTTTTATTCACTAAAGAGGCGAAGACCCTTTGCTGCTCCTCCTTGGGTGTAAGCCCGTACCATAACGCCAACAGATTGGCTGTCACGGTATTATTGTCATAGAAACCTCCCTCGGAATTATAATACTTCCTGTTGAAAGCCTCAACGCTGGCTTTACGTTCAGCCTCGAAATACTCCACATCCCCGGGATAACCGGCGACAGGGGCGAGTTCCTTCATAACCTCGCAATAATGGACATAGTAAGGCGTGGCTATCACCGCGGGAGCCGTGATGCGCGCGGGATCCTGGGAATGAATCATTTCCAAGGATTCAGGCGGCATACACCAGTCACCGTAGTTGTCTTTTGTCATTATCCCGTCCACAAGATACCTGTCTTTCATATATAAGAGCCACTTTCTCATCGCAGGGTAATGCTTCACGATGACATCCTCGTCACCGAAACGCATCCACAACATCCTGGCGGCATCGATGAACAATCCCGGCCAAGTCATGTTGTCGGGACGAACCGTCCAGAAATTGGGAGCCACGCTCGGAAGCTGACCCTCCTCGTTCTGCTCGGTGGCGATGTCATCCAGCCATTTTGAATATAGGGCATGATTGTCGAAAATCCAGCTCTCTCCGTAGCACCCTGTAGCCCTGTCGCCAAGCCAGCCCATACGCTCATCCCTCTGCGGGCAATCAGTAGGCATCCCCCGGTAATTGCCCCGAATCCCCCAGAACGCGTTCTTATACACTTGGTTAATCACAGGATCCGAACACTCGAAATGGCCGGTCGTGGCCATTTTGTCATAGATGACCTGCCCTTCGAAATCCTCAAGTGAAGGCTGATAAGAAAGGCCGCTGATCTCGACGAAACGGAATCCATGGTACACGAACAAAGGATGCCAGACAAACTCCCTGTCGTCCCGGGCGATGTAATAATCCCTGGCCTTGGCGGTACGAAGATTCTCGGTGTATAGCTCGCCGTTATCCTGAAGCGTCTCGGCGAACCGCATCTTCAAAGTGTCACCCGCACTCATCCTCGCCTTGACCTGCAACCAACCGACCATGTTCTGACCCATGTCAAGAATATATCTCCCGTCGGATAAAGGACTGATTGACATCGGCTTCAAGACATCCTGGATCTCGATGTTAGGATTCGGTTGCATGGTAAGCTTCCCAAAAGGAGCCTCAGCCATCTCCGCCTGATGCCATGAACTATCGTCGAACGAAGGATCAAGCCATCCGTCCTGTTCCATCCGAGCATCATATATCTCTCCGTCATATTCATTATTGGAGCGTATCGGCCCGTCAGCCGTAGCTTTCCAGCTCTTATCACTCACGACCTTCTGGATGCTTCCGTCCGAATAAAGAATCTCAAGCTGGCAGATAAGGCAGGGCAGCTGCTTGTCGTAACGCTTGTAGGTGTTGATATTGTCCCAGCTCACCCTGACCCCGGGGAAACGCCCTGTACCTAGGGCCACGCCCATCGCATTGACACCCTTCTTCAAAAGGCCTGTGACGTTGAAACTATTGTAATACACAGTCTTATCATAGTTGGAGACAGTGGGCATCAAAACCTGCGCTCCCCCAACCTTGAACCCGTTGATATATGCTTCATAAAGGCCCAGGCCACAAATATGCAACCATGCCTCGCGGACTGTCTTGCCTGACTGGAAGGTTGTTCTTAAATATCTCGCCGGAAGGGACACATCACCGGTCCTGACATCCTCAGGAGAAGTGATGCCTATCCAGGAGGCCTCCCAACCGACCATTGGCTTCCTTAACACTGCCTTGCAAGGCTTTGAGGTCTTTCCGGTGATCTTGGTCTTCGCGGTCAGAGGATTATACCTCACCCTGCAATCACTGTAAGCGGTTCCCTCGCCATCAGGTAGATGGAGGGTCACATCAATAGGTTCATTCCCGGGAACTATCAGTATATCAATATGATCGCCCTGATCCATCGGAATGACAGCTCCGACCCTGGCGTAAAGCGGGAACTCATCAAGGGCATATTCTTTCTCGACAACCGAACCTCCCTTCAGACGCTCCCTTGTGCCCCACTCCATCCAATCGTCCCCCTCCGGAAGGGTGAAGGAGACATGGGAGTCATCATCGGTTATAGCTTTGGTGAAAAGGTCCGGTCCGAGAAGGTGGCTCTCCTGCTCGAAATCAACGTCCCGAAGCAGGGTGCCACCATTCAAATGAGCGTCCACAATGGTTGAGAAAATATATGGAACCAACTGATGATGAAGCAATACGACATCTTTATAGATCTTCGCGGCCTCCTCATCGTGCCACCAAGCCAGATGGTTCTCGAACGGCTTGTTGGCACCTCCGTTAACCATGCCAGCTGTAAGGGCGCCGAACTGAGCATACCTTATGAGTTGCTCCTTTCCAGGAGCCGCGCCGGTAAAGCCTCCGACCTCCACACCAACAGCCCCATAGCCGTGCCCGGCAGATAAATAGACGTTTTTGATCTGATGTTTCAGTCCTTGCCAATCCCCAGTGAAATCACCGCACCAGCCAAGACTGAGCTTGTTCTTGCTGGAATTATCCGCGTCCCCCTGGAATGAGTATGGCCTGGCCAGAATCATTCCCATGCCTGGACGGCGGCTGTTCACATAGTCGTACATGGCGTCGTAGTAGAAATGCCTGTATTCCTTGTTGGACATTTCCCCTACGCTGGTGGCGACAGGCTCCGGAATACTCAATTCCCCCTGGTCAACCTTGAATCCATACACCCCTCCTTCCATTACCTTGTCAAGCTGCGAATACCACCACTCGGTGGCCTCCGGACTTGTGAAATCGATATGGACTCCCGTGCCCTTCCACCAATTGTAAGGCTTCCCCCCATTCACAACAAATCCGTTGGAAACAGCCTCGTCATAATTAGAGCTTTTATCGACCGGGCAATCCGCACTGACGGTATTCACGCAACCGGTCAGCCAAAGGATTGAGTGGACACCCTTGTCGAGAAGACCGGACGTCAATTTCAGGGGCTCCGGGTAACGGTTCGGGTCCCAAGTGAAATTGTTGTAGCTGGTCGCCCAAGGGCTGTCAATGATGACTCCATTAACCGGAATGCCCCTCTCCAAATACCCATCAACCAGACGGTTCACCGCATCCTGAGTGTTGAATTCATCCTCCCAGACAATATGGCCCAAAGCCCAGGCTGGAGTGACGGGAATATTATCGGAATCAGCCTTTGGATTGACCCGGGAACATGAACCTGCCAGAATCGCCAGCAAGGCTAACAACATCCAATTAAAAGGTTTCATATTATGTGTGGTGTTTCTTTCTTTAACCCAATAAAATTAGTAAATTTACGTCCAAGACGCAAATTGCGCCAGCATTATTATCATCCACATACACAGATAGCATCATGAGAAAACTGACCATTCTGGCCCTCCTGTTTTCCATAGGGCTCACACTTTTTGCGGCGAATGATGTCCCGCCTGCTGACCAAATAATCACCCCTGAGACCTTCGGTTGTGTCGGTGACGGCGTAACAGACGACACGGAGGCTCTTCAGAAAGCTTTTGATTTCTGCCTCGCGAACAATCGTCAGCTGATTGCCCATAAAGGTAAGACATATGCCGTGTCAAAGACCATAATGGCGCACACCACCAATGATATACAGATTGATTTCGGAAGTGCTGTCATAAAGGCCATCAAACCTATGGAGCATATTATCGATCTCGACAACTATGATATCCCTGACAGAATAGGCCACAGCAACGTGGTGAATAACCTGGTCCTGGATTGCGATTCAATGAGTGGAGGAGTCTATTGCCCCCGCGCCGCCAAAACCTCTTTCAATTTTCTGATGGTCCGCAACTGCAGCCTAAAGGCTTTCAGGGTCGTTAAAGGTTATGAGGTTTTTGTGACCAACTCCCATATTCATTGCACCACAGGACCTGAGAGCTACGGAATATACATGGACACCGGCGACTGTCATTTCGATAACATCGTGATCATCAACGCCCACACTGCCATATTCCAGTTGACCAGCATCAATTTTTACGACAAGATACACTCCTGGTTGTCAAAGAATGTTGAGGGGAGCGTTTTCGTTCACCTGGTGGACGGTCTCGCCCATTTCGAGCAATCATATTGCGACACCGCTGAGAAAGGGTATGTCATCGATGGCCCATCAGTGTTGAGGCTCATCGGTTGCTATTACTATAACAACCCACGTTGCTACGACAGCCCCAACCCTCCGGTTATATTCCATTTCACAAAGCCCGAGTTGACAAAGCAGGCGACTATCTCTCTTGAGGGTACCAGCTTCAACACAGGAGGGCTGGATGTTAGGATCAGCAACGAGGAGAACCACCATATCCAGATATCCCATTGCTTCTTCAATCCCGGGATTAGTGGGAATGTGGGCAAATTCAGCCCGGTCGCGGCCCCTGGAGTGGAGTTCCGCCGCTCTTACGGGGTGATGGGTGACAACACCCGCTTCTCCACTCCCGCAAGCGAAGGCAACAAGCTTGTCATTGACGCTGACATCACATCGCCGGTGAAAGGCTCCGTCACAATAGCCACTATTCCTGCCGCCTTCGCTCCTTCCACAGACCAGTACGGAATCTCAACGCTGATTGGCGCCAATGGTGAGACCACCGTTGTCCCCGTACAGGTCACTCCCTCCGGAAACGTCACGTTCCAATGTCCTCCCAAGGTCAAACCCGCGAGGATTGTCCTTGAGATGGAATATGTCCAATAGTGTTTTCGTCCCAGATAGATAGTATTATGAAAAGAGTATTTATTCTTATCATCGCTATTGTCGTCGGCTTCAGCGCACCGGCCAAGACATTTGACGAGAAGCTTCCTGTACGCGGGTTAGCCGTAGCGTCTCCTACCCCGCAAGATATGGATTTGTTCGTCCGCTTCATCAAGGAAGAACTCGTACCCGCGAAAGTGAATCTTCTGATTCTCAGGGTAGATTGGGGATATGCTTACGAGTCACATCCGGAGCTTCGGGACGAGAATCCTCTTTCCCGTTCCGATGTTAACAGATTAGTCTCTGTCTGCCGGGAGAACGGTATCAGGCTCGTCCCTCACATCAACCTTCTGGGTCACCAATCGTGGGCAAAGAAGACCAACGCGCTTCTTAGAGAGTATCCGGAGTTTGACGAGACACCTTCCGTCAAGACCGAAGATTACGAAGGCTGGCCTAATCCGCAGGGGCTGTATTGCAAGAGTTACTGCCCTCTTCATCCGGAGGTGCATAAGATTGTCTTTGATGTCGTGGATGAGCTTTGTGACGCCTTCCAATCAGATGCCTTCCATGCCGGAATGGACGAGGTATTCTATATCGGAGAGAAGGAATGCCCCCGCTGCAATGGGCTGGACAAGTCCGAGCTTTATGCCGGTGAGGTTAGAACCATCCATGACCATCTTGCCCTATCCGGCCGTCAAATGATGATTTGGGGAGACCGTCTGCTGGACGGCCGCGCAACTGGTATAGGAGAGTGGGAAGCCAGCTATAACAACACATGGCGAGCCATCGACATGATACCGAAGGACATCCTCATTTGTGACTGGCATTATGGACGGGCGGATCTCACCGGAGTGTATTTCGCCATGAAAGGCCTCCCGGTGGTATCTTGCGGATATGAGAACCCTGTGACGGCGGTCCAACAAATCAAAGACATGATCCAGTTCCGCTCACAAACGACCAAGGTCACGGCAAGCAAACTCCAGGGTTATGTCCACACTATATGGTCCGGATCTGAGCAGTTCCTTAAAGCGTACTACGGGAAGGACGACAACAAGCAAAAGAACAACGACGCGAAAGCGTTGAAAGCGGTTCTCGCTTGTTTTAAAGAGCTCTCAAAGGAGTAAATTTTACGTAATTCATAAATATATTTTACGATATTCGTAAAATTGGCATTATCTTTGTCTGTCGAAATGGTTATAAAACAGACAAAGACATGACGAATTCAACCCAACGGAGCATCAAAAGGCTCTCCATCGCCATCCTGATTATTGGTGGTATTACACTTGCCTATCTTATCTGGGAGATGATAGCCCAGTTATGGGTAAGCAGCTATATTCATCCCTTAACCTGGAATCCGGAAATGAAGGGGTGGCAAATATTCATACTGGCGGCGCGTTTTATCGGGATCACTTCTCTCTTCATTCTGTGCTGTGTTTTCTTGCACCGTACCAACAAGGGGCTGAAAGACGGCGATATCTTCCCCAAATCAAACATCACACTCATTCGTTGGGCAGCCTTGGTCGCAGGACTTCTCGCCTTTGTCCATTCCAATTATGAGGCTGTGGTAAAAGGTGAATCCGAGTTGATGCTTGAATCCAACACCATTCTGATTCCTCTCATTGTCCTTCTTTTCGCTGGACTCTACAAAATGGCCTATCTGGCGGAACAAGACAGCAAGCTCGCGATATGATCACCGTTAACCTCGACAAAATGCTCTGGGAGAGACACATGAAGCTCTCGGAACTATCTGAGAAGATAGGCATCTCCATGACCAACCTTTCCTTGCTCAAAACAGGGAAAGGCCGCGCCATCCGATTCACTACTCTCAATAAAATATGCAAAGTTCTGGACTGCCTCCCAGGAGACATCCTGGACTATAAGCCGGATCCGGAAGGCGTTGAATTAGAGGATGATATCTATGCGGACTAAATTAGCTTTTGTCATCCTATTATTGCCCGCGTTGTTATCGGCGCAGGAGCGTTTCACCATAAAAGGGCGCGTCATCAATGAACAAGGGGAAGCCGTCGAATACGTTCAGATAGGTATCCCCAAGCGCGAAATAGGGACTATATCCACGGCAGATGGCTTGTTTGAGATAGAGGTTCCGCGCGACACGCTGGAGTTCTTCCATGTCTCCTATCAACCGGCATCTTATTCTGTCACAGGCGCTTCCGATGATGTTACCATAGTCCTTCGCGAACAGGAATTACAGCCTGCCGTATTCATTGGCGGAAACACTAAAGAAAAGTATCTTGTCCGCCCCGGTTCAAACCTGCTTAAGAATATCGGGGTCGTCAGTTTCGCCTTTCGAAGTGAGAATCCGTTAGGACGGGAACTTGGATCCGTCGCGAACGCGAAGAAACCGTTCCTGGTGAAAGATATCCTGCTATCCGTCCATAGCAACCATATTCCGGGCTGCGTCGCATCGGTCAACATCTACCACATTGAGGGCGATAAAGAGAATTTTGTCAACGTGCTCCATAAACCCATATACTTTGACGTCGCTGTTTCCAACGATCCGCGGAGTTTTGATATACAACCGGAAGAGACCATTCTGCTGGATCCCGGGCGCTACTTCATCTCCTTCCAGATTGTCGGATACGATGAACAGGCATTCCAGGATTATCTTGCCAAGCCGGAAGAAGAGCGGAAATACTGGGAAATGACCATGGATTTCAGAATCTACTTGAAGAGCAGCTACCTCCGGGAAGTTGCCCTTGGAAAAATGAACCATCTCCCCATCAACATCGGCATCGCCGTCAAAGGGTTGGAATTTGAAGACGCTCGATAACTGTATTTCGCAGGGTCACAACTTCTTTGAAAGCATATAACCGATCGCGGCGACAGCAATGGCTTCAGATGTGACGATGAGTTCGAGCGGAACCATTCCGGCAGACTTTTGAAGCAGTACCGCTCCAGCATCGACAATAGCATGGAGAGCGATGGCAGCGGGGAACAGCCACAACCATTTGCCACCTTTGCGGACGGCCACCCAAACCATCATGGAAAGGCCCAAGTGAAGCACAAGGGCGGAGAAACGCTCCCAAATACCGATAATCAGGGTCCCGACACCGATCGTCTGCAACTGATCCAATTGTGACCGCAACTGTTCGACGGCCTCGTCCGGAACCTTGGAGAAGATGACATCCGTCTGCCCGGAGTTGATCAAAGCCGAAATCACCAGGTTGTTAATCATGGTTATGCCGAAGATAATAAGCATTTCCACACCTCCATGCCCTATACCGTAAGCTACGCCAGGAAGCGGTGCGGATGGTTCCTTTTTCATCAGGAACTTCATGGAGAGGAAACGGCCGGTTTCCTCAAAGACACCGGCAGCCAGACCGCCATATATGGCATACCGGAGCGTATTGTCCAGAATGGATGCCCCATGCGGCCCCTTCAGGACCAGTTGATGCATGATGCTTTCCAAAACCAGGGCAAAAAGGATGAATGTCCCGGCACCGATAAGAATGGTGGATAATCTGGCATGATGCTTACGTACCAGATATACAGACAAGCAGACGGGAACGGCAATGCCCAAAACAGCATTGACAGCCATCATTATGAGCGAACTCACAGGAACCATATGAATATCAATTAATTGGCACCAAGATCACTAGATTCTGTTTCCGATATTCCAGTCCAGCGGCACTCGAAGTCCCAGATAGCTTCATCTAAGGCCATGCCTCGCAGGCAGGCTTCCTGCTCCGGGGAGCGTTTCCTTGGGGATTGCATATTCACGAAGGGTTCTCCGGCATCGAAGGCGTCCAGCACCGCGCTAAAGAACATCTCCCAACGTGGCTTGTAAAATGTCTCCACAAGGCCGTCCCAGTCCCGGTTGGCATAGTCTGAAAGGTAATAGGAGTCTCCCCAGACCGTAATGATGGTGCGGGCGTTCCGTTCGAAATAATCTTTTTCCTGAGGTGTCCTACCCCAAGCGCGGGCAGCCGAAATCCATTTTTCCAAGGAGAACTCCGGCCGGGTTTTGAGCACGGCCACCAATGAGTCGCAGATGGAGAGAAAATGATCCCTGGCTGCTGTCATTCCCTCCCTGTCGCCGGTATAATAGGCGGTGGTGAAGCGGTCGCGCACGGGCTGGGCCCTGTCCACCAGAACCTGCCGGCGGGCGTTTGCCAGATCGAAGCGGAAAGCATCTGAATCCCCGTCCACCGTCTCCAGCATAGCCAGGGCGTCTTCCAGGTCGACCGGATTATAGGCCCGTTTAATTTCCGTCGTCCAGTTCCAGATGCCCTCCAGGTTGGGATGGGCACAGACAATGTCCGAAGAGGAGGTGCTGGTGTGGGTGATGCTCACCTGGTCCACGATTTTATGCCAGTAGGCCCGATATGTGGAATCCTGCCGGCCCAAGCGGCGATCGGCGATGTTGTCGATATAGTCTTCAACAGGCCGACGGTCGCTCCACGCCTGATCCAGCAAAGCCTGGTATATGGGTTCGTTCACGCCGAAGCCCTCCAGTGTGGAACCGATGCCCACGAACCCCGGTCCTCCTTCGGTCCTGGTGGCGGCAATACGTTCCGCATTCAGGTGATAGTCGCCCTCGATGCATGTCATGCCGCCGAAGTTGCCCAGATAGCACCAGATGAAATTGTGCCCGTAGAACCGCTCCGTCCTGCGCCAGATCTCCAAGTAGTCGCTTTCGTAGTCCAACAGGATGAGCCGGCCCAGGGGCACGGCACCCAGATAGGCCTTGATGCGCTCCGGTGTCCAGCTTTTGCTAAGAAACAGCCAGCCCATCTGCAGCCAAACGGCATCAGGGTCTACCGCGGTAAGGGATTCATAAATACCCTTGGACAGAATGGCCAGCGTGTCGGGCTCCCACGAAGGAGGCGCCACCTCGTTGAAAGAGTCAAGACCGTAGATGTGCGAAGTGCCGTACATACGGGTCTGCTCCTCCAGAAAATCTTTCTGGATACGACTGAACATGGGGTCCGTAGGATTGAGGAAGGTACAACGGCGATCATGGGCGAAATTCCCCCAGCGGGCCACCTGGGAGGTGTCCAGGTGTTGATCTACCACACCGGCGAGCTCACGGGGAATATGGCCGGAAAAGGCCGGTAGCACGGGCTTCATGTTCAACTCGCGTTCCCTTTTCAAAATACGTTTTTGCAGTTCTGCCTGGCCATCGATCCAACTCTGGGGAAGCGGTCCCTGCCAGCGGTCCACGTTGCACATCCGCTGCCAGGGCAGATGAGCAGGTCCTGTGAAGAAAGCTCGAATCTGTTCGTCAGTGAGGCCGTATTTGCGCCAGACTTTCTGCCAAACGGCTTCCTCGCCCGTGATAGCCAGAGGCATGTTCACTCCGTTCAGGGCCATCCAGTCAATGAAGCGCTCCCACTCTTCCCACTGCCACCAGGGCATGGTATAGCCCAGCGTGCAGTAATTCAAGAAAAAGCGTATCGGCATCTCCGCCTTGCCAGTCACCGGTTCCGGCACGGAAGGCAGTACGGGAGGCAGCTCCACCGGATTGTAGTGGTACCAGCTCACATCAGCGAGGCAATACTCCTGAATATAGCGGTTCAGGCCCACGGCCATGGAATTGGCGTTATTCCCCCGAATGAGGACTTTGTTCCCTTTCTGGCGTAGCTCGTAACAGTCTTCAGGGGCCGATATCCGCTCGAAAGCAATCCCACTGGCCTGCGGCCCCATCACTCGGCGAGCCAGCGCCAAAGCCGCTTTTTCATCGTCGCTCCTACAGGCGGAAAGCAACAGCAAAAACAGGACAAACAGAAATATCTTTTTCATATCCAAAGATACTGTTTTGCTATCGATTTCCAAAGCCGATTCGCCACGAAAGCGTTATAAGTCCAATCCTTTCAGCCACTTCTCCACTTTCGCTCGGCCGGTACGGACTTCGTGTCCATAGATGGCGAAACCCGGCTTGACATCGGCCTTCGGGAAGGCCTTCTTCACATCTTGGACGGTTGAACCGAGTCCGCTGCCTTCATGGGTTGTGAAAGGAATGACGGTTTTCCCGTCCAGATTGATGTCACGGAAAAGGGTGAACATCACCTGCGGATAGGTACCCCACCAGATGGGACCACCGATGTATATGGTATCGTACTTGGAAAGATCCGGTGCCTGGCCCTCGTAAGGCGGCAATTCGCCCTTATTGGCCTCTTCTTTCGCCAGGTTGATAAGCGGCGTATAGGCCATCCCATCGTATTTGTGGATGACGATTTCGTATTGATCAGCGCCGGTGATTTCAGAAATATAGTCAGCTACGATTTTGGTGTTGCCTACCTCGATATTTCCCACACTGTAGTTGTCTCCCGCATGGGAAAAGAAGATGACGATGGATTGTAAAAGCATAATAGTCAGTTTCATATTGCGAATATAATCAATTAATCCCAGAGCTCATAACCGCCCATCCAGGCCTTGATCTGCTCGTAGCTCATATTGAAGTAGCGCTTCTCCTTGTTAAGGGCGGCAATCTGATTCATTTCTTCGCCGGAAAGCGCGAAACCGAAGGATTCGATGTTTTCCTGGATATGTGCCGGATTGGAAGAGCCGGGAACCACGCAGAAGCCTTTCTGAAGATGCCAGCGGATGATGACTTGAGCCGCGGATTTCCCATGCGCTTTGGCGATGGCATTAATCACGGGGTCACGGAGGATCTCGCCGTGGCTGTCGCGGCCACCGAGAGGGAACCAGCTCTCAATCTGGATATTGTACTTGGCTGCCATCTCCTGCCAATGCTCACGTTGGGCATACGGATGGCACTCGATCTGGAACATCTGGGGCTTGACTTTAGCGGGGACCACAATGGACTCGAAAAGTTCGTCATTGAAATCGAAGTCGCTGATGCCGATGGCGCGGACTTTACCCATCTCAAGGGCTTTCTCCAGTTCCTTCCAAGCACCGTTATAGTCGCCCAGCGGTTGGTGAAGGTACACGAGATCCAGGTATTCAAGTCCCAGGCGGGCAAGCATCTTATCCAACTGGGGAAGGGTCTTCCCTTCGCCGTACTCGTTGGGCCATAGTTTGGAGGTGATCCATATCTCCTCTCGGGGAATTCCGCTGTCCTTCACGGCCTGACCAACGCTGCGCTCGTTCTGGTAAGCGTGGGCCGTGTCAATGTGCCGGTAACCGGCTTTGAGAGCGGCGAGGACGCTGTTATAGGTGGTCTCGCCCGCAGGGATGGAATAGACGCCGAGACCGAACTGAGGGATGACGACGCCGTTGTTGAGGGTAATTGTTGTCTGGTTCATGGGGAGGGTTGTGTTTTGATTGATTTCAGGAGTTTTTGTATTCCGCGCTGAGCAGCTGGTTGTCAGTATGAGTGCAAGGGCAAGGAGGGTTTTCATAATAACCGTTGTTTTTCTGACGCGAAGGTAAGGGGCTTTCCCCAGTACATTGTTACCCTGAATACTGAATGATTTACCTATTTTTCCGTTTTGCTGAAAAATGCTTATATTTGTTCTGCAAAGCGGCTATGAATGATGCAAGACTACTTGATTTATAATACCCTTACCGATTTCGTCCGTACGGAGTCCTTCCATGCGGACTACCACATACATCTGCTCTGCAAGAGTGGAACGATGTCTTTTCTCTGCAACCACAAATCTTTTGATGTAACGACGGGAGACTTTCTCATCTGGCAGATGACAACAGAATTTACCGATATCTCTTACTCCGATGATTTCGACGCGGACCTGCTGATGATTTCCAACCCGTTCTTGGGCAGGCATAATCCGGAGATGATTTGGGCGACGAAGGGATACATGTACATCAAGGAGCATCCTGTGTTTCATCTTGACCCGGATGAGCTTGAGATCATAAAAACAGACTTCAAGCAATTCTTTCAGAGGATTCGTGCCCCCAGATCTCTTTTTGGAGAAGAAATTGTCGGCTCTCTGCTGACCATTCTCCTCTATGATATGTGGAATATCTATTCCCGCAAAATAGAGAAGGCGGAGATTGAAGACATTACCTCGCGCCATTTCTTACGATTCCTGATGTCCGTCCAGGAGAACTGTCGGGAGCAACGGGAAGTGGCCTGGTATGCGAGCGAACTAGGACTTGCGCCTAAATATCTCTCCGAGATCAGCAAGTCCATTACCGGTCGACCAGCAGGTGACTGGATTGACAGTTATACCGCCCATGAACTCCAGAAGCTTCTATCTGACCAGCGAGTGACACTCACCGACATCGTGGACACAATGCATTTCTCTTCGCAACCTGCCCTCACGCGATATATGAAGCGAGTCATGCACAAAACTCCAAGCGAATTCCGCCAGAGCAAAACCTCAGTGTAGAGCAGATTGCAGGACAGGGAAGGTTTGCCTTTGCTTGGGGGTTGTGCTGTCGTTTCATTGATTCTCGAGTCTACAGACCATCAAATACTCTTCCTCCGTCTCTTTTAGCACTTCGAATCCCGCTTTCAGATACAACCGGAAGGCATAATTCGCCTTTTGGACCGACAGGGAAACCTGCGGGTAACCGTCCCGCTTCAACAGCTGAAGCATCTTCCGAAGCAGATCCGTTCCAATGCCTTTATGGCGATAATCCTTATAGATGGAGATGGCCAACGACGGGATGCCGTCGGCGATATGGCCGTAATCGTTCATGACCCGTGTCCATACGGCCCCGATAACCTTTCCTTCGACTTCCGCCACCAGACACCGGTCATCGGCCTTCTTTCCGAAATCCCGGACATACACCTGCAGGACCTCATTCTCAATGATGGACCTGGGCGGTACCGGCACCCCTTCCGGAATGAAGATGGCCTCATACAGAAAGTCATTCAGCAGAGGAATTTCCTCGGATCGTATTTCGCGGATCACGTTTCCCTTCATGAAACGAAGATAGCCACATTCTGCCATAACTCCAAGAGCCAACACCCCGAATCTCAAACCTCCGGTTCATCGAAGGGCCACTGCGTTCTGGTTTTCTTTGCGACCGCACAGATTAGCCCAATCTGGTGCGGTCATGCGTCAAAATAAGGCCCAACCGCACGGTAATAGCTTTCCTGGTGCGCTTATGCCTTTACATCCTAAGCCTATTACATAAACAAAAATCAGGACAAATCTTGCGACTTGTCCTGTTTAGTAGCGGGGGGAGGACTCGAACCTCCGACCTCCGGGTTATGAGCCCGACGAGCTACCGACTGCTCTACCCCGCGGTGTTATTTGGGACTGCAAAGGTAGAAATAAAAGCTTAAAATGCAAAATTATTTTTCTTCAACCGAAGTCAAGAAATCGAAGATATCTTGCACATCGTTGATACTGAACGCCTTCTGCTCACCGGTGACCAAGTTCTTCACATTTACCTGGCCAGAGGCCATTTCATCCGCTCCGGTTATTGAAAGGAACGGGATACATTTGCGGTCAGCATAGTCAAACTGCTTCTTAAGCTTCGAGGAATCAGGATAAACCTCAACCGCGACTCCCCTCTCCCTCAACGCTTTCGCAACGGGCAAGATGTAACGGACCTCGTCCGCTCCCATATTGGCGAAAAGCAGGGTCGTGGAAGACTTGAGCCCCTTGGGGAACTTGTCCAACCCACTCAGGACATCATAAATCCTGTCGGCCCCGAAACTGATTCCGACACCAGAGACATCGGGAAGTCCGAATATTCCCGTAAGATTGTCGTAACGTCCTCCGCCACAGATGCTTCCAATAGAGAAATCAAGAGCCTTGACCTCGAATATGGCGCCAGTGTAATAGTTAAGGCCACGAGCGAGGGAAAGATCGATCTCTACAGGAGAGCCAATCCCCGCGGCGTCAATGAGCCCGAAGAGTTCCTCAAGCTCGTCAAGTCCCTTAAGGCCAGTCTCCGAGACCAGACCGGACGGAGACCCACCTCTCATCAAGGAGCGCATCGATGCAATCTTCTCAGAGGTGGAACCAGACAACTTCAGGATCTGCTCAATCACTGCTATCGCATTATCTGTCAACCCCTTCCCTCTCATTTCCTCCTCAACGGCATCGAGTCCGATCTTATCCAGTTTGTCAATAGCCACAGTGATGTCCACGACCTTATCCGGGAAACCACAAATCTCAGCGAAACCTGTCAAGACCTTGCGGTTGTTGATTTTGACAAGTACCCTCACGTCCAAAAGTGAGAACACCCGGTCAACAATCTGGACCAGCTCCAACTCATTAACCTGCGAGCGGGAACCGATCACATCAACGTCACACTGGTAAAACTCCCTGTAGCGCCCCTTCTGAGGGCGGTCCGCCCTCCAAACCGGCTGAATCTGGAACCTCTTGAAAGGGAATGAGATATCATTCTGATGCTGGACCACGTAACGGGCGAAAGGCACGGTGAGATCGTAGCGGAGACCCTTCTCACACACCTCCTTGGACAAGGCGACGGAATTAATAGCCCCGTCAGAGTCCTTGAAAGAGTCGAAGTCTACCTTTCCAAAGGCGTCTCCGGAATTAAGCACCCTGAAAAGAAGCTTGTCCCCCTCTTCACCGTACTTGCCGAGAAGAGTGGACAAGTTCTCCATAGCCGGAGTCTCAATCTGGGAATATCCGAAAGTCCGGAACACTCCCTTAATAGTGTCGAAAATAAAATTTCGGCCAGCCATTTCCTGCTGGCCGAAATCTCTAGTTCCTTTAGGGATGGATGGTTTCATTACAGAATTTGTGCTCCGCACCCTTCAAGGGCGCCGAAGAGGTCATAAGCCTCGAAGAATGGATATTTGTTACCGAACATAGAGACCCTTGTGATCTCTGTGCCCTGCTGGTTGATACCGAACGCGCGGCGAACCTGGTTGGCGGCGGAATTAGGGTTGTAACTTGAGGAGGAGACCTTCTCAATATTAGCGAAGCCCTTGAGATAAGGCTGGTTGATCTTCTTGACGAAGTCCTCGTCAGTAAGCTCGACATTACCGGACTCGTTGATTCCATCAACATCCTCGAACTCGTCACACTTCACATAGAGCCACATGAAGGACTGCGAAGGGATAATCATATCAGCGACGTTCATAAAGAACTGGTTGTCAACAACATTGAGTTTGCGCTTAGCGTCAACTTCCTTGTTGGAATCGTGGTGGGCGAAGCTTATGGCGCCGAGGTTGGAGCATCCGAATATGTTGTCGTGGACATCGCTGTCAACCCTTGACATGAACTCATATCCGTATCCCATATCCTCCATCATCTTGTCGCGGCACCAGCTGAAGAGAACAGTGTTGTGGTGGAAATCCACATAGCACTCGTTGGCGTCCCTTGTCATTGAGTCAATCCTGCAGGAAGAGTAGTTATTGGCGACGAAAACATTGTTGTAGACCTCCCAGTCACCACCCTTGCTCATCAACTGTATACCGAAGTACACGGCATTAGCGAAAACGCAGTTGCGGATAATCAGATGACCCTCGACATGTCCGGTGACGCACTGCCTTTCCTGGGCCGCTCCACCTACCTTTGCGACAGTAGGAGAATCACCGGGCATAAGCTTGCGTCCAGTGAGGCAGCCCTCAGGCCAACCGGCGACGGGATCTTCACTCGGAGCGCAGTACAGGGCCTGCTCGCCACGGTCGACAGAGAAACCGTCAATCATAACAACCTTGCTGCGACTGCCGGTAACCTCGAGATTGATGCTGGCCTTGGTGCCATTCTTTGAGACGTGGCTGGGATTAGTCTGAATATAGGTCTTGTAGGAATATGGATCCCTCTCGGAGAAATCCTCATTGTAACCACCGACAAGGGATACATATTTCGTGATCTCGATGAACCCCTGGTCGAGAGTACCGGTATAGTTGCCCTCAGCGACCATAATCACATCACCGTCAGAGGCCTCGTCAAGAGCCTTCTGGACATTCTTCAGAGGAGTCTCGGGAGAATGGCCGTCATTCTTGTTGGAACCAGCGGTAGAAACATACCATGTCGAGCCGCCACTTCTAGCCTTGGCTCCACCGCTCCTGCCCTCGGGAACACTGGCAGCGCTTGATTTAGAGCCCTTCGCGGCAGTGTTACTCACGGCTTTCTTAGCTCCCTTCTCGACGGACTTTTCGGCCTTGTCGAGAGTTTTATGGACTGCCCTGTCGGCACCCATCAGAATCTTTGTCTCAGCGGCGTTCTTCGCCCTCCGGGTAATGTCATTGAGTAGCTGTGCGGAAGCGACCTGCCCGGTTGAGAAAAGCAGGGCGACACCGAGCAGCATGGCAGGAATAGCCTTGCAAACGGTCTTGCGGATTGAGTTGTAGGTTTTCATTTTCTTTAAAAGTTTAAAATAAAGTCAAAATAATGCTGCAATATACTCAATTTTTAGATAACTTGCGGAGTTTTTACGGAAAATAACAAGACAAACTAGGATATGAAAACAAACAACTTTTTCAAATGGGTGCTTGCCGTGTTGTGTGGCCTGCTCATCTGGGGCATAGTCAAAGCCATCTTTTTCATAATGATGGTGGGCGCCATGGCCGGTTCCGCATCTTCCTCCTCAAGTTCATCCTCAATGATCCCTAAAGAGGGTATCCTGCTCATGGATATGAGCAAGTTATCGATAACCGAGCAGACTTCAGACAGTCCATCAATGTCACTTAGCGTTCTGGGTGGAGGTGGCTCCATGACTTCGAACGTAGGTATATATGACGCTGTAAGAGCGATCTCCAAGGCCGCTGAGGATCCTGGAGTCAAACTTATCCTGATCAAGACTGACGGTGGCGGCGCGGACATCACGACTATGGGAGAGATTCGCAACGCCCTAACTGATTTCCGCAAAAGCGGGAAAGCGGTTGTAGCTTATGGCGAGGCTTTCACCTCTGGGTCTTATTATCTCGCCTCCGTGGCTGACAAGATCTACACGACCAGCCATCATGGCGGCAACAACTTCATGCTCGGATTGGGAGGAAGGATGATATTCCTCAAGGACCTCCTTGACAAGCTGGGTGTCAATTACCAGTTGATCCGTCATGGGAAATACAAGAGCGCCGGAGAGATGTATATCTTGAACGCCCCCAGCCCCGAGAATATGGAGCAGAACCAGGTGATGGTGGATTCCATGTGGGAAACAGTCGCCAAGGAGACCGCCGAAGCCAGGGGAATCAGTGTTGATTCACTCAACTATTTCATTGATAATCTTTCAATTAACTTCCCCGAGGACTTGGTCGCGCATAACCTCGCTGACGAAGTGCTCTCCTTCGAGGGCTATAAGGACAAGATGGCTGTGCTGGCCGGAAAAGACAAGTTCAAGGATGTCAAGTTCATACCTTTCAAGGACTATTCGGCCGCGAAAGTAAAGCCTAACACCGCCGCCAAGAAGAAAATCGCCGTCATTTACGCCAACGGAAACATTGTCGAGCAGGATGACCCTAACAACATCTCCGGAGATCGTTTCGCCAATATTATAGCCAAGGTGCGCGCTGACTCGACAGTGAAGGCAGTCGTCCTGAGGGTTAACTCACCCGGAGGCACCGTCCTCGCCGCCAGCAAGATCAAAGAAGAGATCGACCTCACCAGGGCTGTCAAACCTGTCGTGGCCTCCTATGGAGCATACGCCGCATCCGGCGGATATTGGATTTCAAACAGCTGCGACCACATATTCACGAATGCCGCGACTCTCACCGGCTCGATCGGATGCTTCTCCGCCATTCCCGAATTCGGCAAGACCGTAAAGAATATCGCCCACGTAAATGTGGTTCCTGTCAACTCTCACAAGCATTCCGACATGATCTCCCTCATGAGACCTTTCGATGAGGAGGAGACCCGTCTGATGCAGGAATATGTGGATGACATCTACACCAATTTCGTGAATATCGTCGCCGATGGCAGGGACATGACTTATGAGGCGGTTGATGAGATCGCCCAGGGTCGCGTCTGGACAGGAGCTGACGCCCTCAAAATCGGTCTTGTGGATGAGATCGGGACCCTTGAGGACGCCATCGCCTATGCCGCCTCGATGGGCGGAGACCCTGACGTGGCCTCGTGGAACGTGGTCGGTTATCCGAAACCTTTGTCGATGATGCAGCAGATGATGAGGCAGTTCGGAAGCAAGGGAACTGATCCCGAGGAGATTGTCGAGAACGTTCTGGAGGGTACCCCTTTCGAGGGTATCGCGAAGAGCCTACTCGATTGGCAGAGGACTTGGACGAAGGGTAACGGCCAACTGGTGTTTGCCAGGCTCCCGTTCGAGTTCGAGATCAAGTAAGGCGACAGATTCGTCGACCCGATATCCCACTAGGGAAAGCACATGGGAGCCTTCGCCAGCGATGACAAGGGCTCTCTCTTTCTGTTCCTGGCTGAACTTCAAGTCAGCGAACATGTCGCTCAGTTTCTTCTTCCGGCCTCTCATTCCGAGCGGACGCATCCAGTCGCCGGGTTGCCAGAGACGCACAGTGAAAGGGAAAGCCAGATTGATGGCAGTGACTCCTTCGGGCTGTTTAGGATTCTCAACCTCAGCGACTTCCACCTTCAAGCCGACACCCCCGACAACATACTCCCCCACTCCCGTGACTTCAACCGAGTCATTATCGAGAAGATCAGTCTTTGATTCATTTTCGAGAGCGGTGGTTCTCCCCTCGCCTCCCTGCGCTTCGCGCCCTATCCGGGTAAATGGTCGGCGAGGGGAGACGCACCGCTCTTCGAACGGAGGCATCTCGGCGAAAGAAGTGGTCTGATCAAACGATGATAAAGTAATAGCGTTTCTGGATGTCCGGGCGATGTGGGTGGCGGAGCGGAATTGACGACCGCTGAACGTCTTGCCACACTTGATCAATTCAATCATGTCCCCGATGACCGCCTCATTGAAACCGTACGGTTCCATGATCCTGAACAACAAATATTCCCAATGGGGCGATCGCAGTAAAGCGTCGAGTTTGACACTAATAGTTCCGGCCGAAGGCGAAGCCTCCCCGCGCTTCGCGCCCTGTCCGGGTAAATGGTCGGCCGTGGGAACTTCGCCTTCGACCTCCGGAAGATTAGTAGCCACATAGTCATCAGCGATGGCCTGAACCTGGGAGAAGCGGCGCATGTCGGATTCCAAAGTAGCCAGAAAGGACGGATTGACTTTCTCGAAAAGCGGAAATACCTCATTACGAATAAGATTACGCTTGTAGGAAGAGTCAGCGTTCGTGCTGTCCTCACGCCATTTGAGACCATTGGCGAGGGCATATTCCTTTATCTCATCCCTTGAGAAACCCAGTAGTGGCCTGATCAAGGAAACAGGGGATCCCGGCAGAGTGGAAGCCTCACGCATACCGCAAATTCCTTTGAGACCCGTACCTCTCAACAGATTCAGCAACAAGGTCTCCGCATTGTCATTAGCGTTATGCGCAACCGCGACAGCCTCGAAACCTTTCTCCTCGGCAAGTGACGCGAACCACTCATATCGTAGTTCCCTAGCCGCCATCTCGACACTTACCCCGCGGGATGTCGCAAACCCAATAGTGTCGAAATCAATTTTATGGAAAGGAATCCCGTTGGCCTCAGCCCAAGCGCGGACGAACGACTCATCCGTGTCACTTTCCTCTCCTCTCAAATGGAAATTACAGTGAGCCAACGACATACGTAGTCCGAAACGAGAGTTCAGAAAAAGGTCGGCCATGACCATGGAGTCGATTCCTCCGCTCACGGCGAGAAGCACCGCCCCATTCCCCGGGAGCAGCCTTTCCAGACAATTGTCGAAACGGCCACGCATCACGCCCGGGTACTATTTCTTCTTATTCGTAAAGGAATATGTGAATCCGAACTGAAGGAATTCCTTGAGCTGAACGGTCCTGTGACCATTCGGGAAGTCTTCCTCAACAACGAGGATCGTGTCGTCGTAGATAAGGTTCGTAGTGAGGTTCAGCGAGAACAGCTTGCTGAGCTTCCAAAGGATAGTGTTATCCCAGTTGACACGGAAGTTCTGCGGGTTCTTCAGGTAATTGGAGAAAAGGATAAGGTTGCTGTTGACGTTGAACTTGTCATTGATGTTGAATTTCACATTTGTGGTCAACTGGGCACCAAGAGCGAAAGTCAATGGCTTATAATAGTTTCCAGTAATGAAATACACTCCGTTCTCGTCCTTCTGGTCAGGATATAAGGCCGCGTCCTCAAACTTGCTCTTCCTGGCCATACCGTAATTCTTTCTCAGTTTCTCGTTGCCTACGATGGTGGTACTTCCGGTCAAAGGAGCGAAGTTGACAGTCAGCCACTTGGTCGGAACCCAAGCGACACCAACACCTAAAGTGACATAAGCGGGTGAGAAGAAGCCGGATTTCAAGACCCTGGCGTCCTTCCATTGCTTAGGAGTAGGCTCCTCGTCAGCCTGTACCGCGGGAGTAGGATAGACCCATCCATTTGTCGTCTGGTTGAGGAAGGTGAAATTGGCGGTGTAGTTGAGTTTCTCCTTGACCTTGTAACCCCAGGTGCTCGTGATGAACGTCCTGTCCACGCTCTTCTGGATGATCGGTTTGTCTTGGGAATACAGGAAACCGTAATCGAACTCAAGGTGGTTGTTCCAATACTTCTTCTCCCTTGCCCAATTGGCGTCGCCCCTGATTATGGAGTTGAGGGTGTAGTTATTGTTACCACCAGCCGCCCAGCTTGTGAAACTGGTCTGGGCGAAATTCACAGTGGTCGTCAAAGTGTTGGTCCAATAGACCGGCTTTGGAGGAGCGACCACCACCTCGGGGGTGTCGGCCAGCACCTGAGCCGCCTCAGCAGCGGCTGCCTGGGCGTCTTTCTTTGTCTTGTCATCCTGCCCATAAGCCATCATACTGAATGACATGGCCAAAATGACCAAGGAATATTCAAGAATACGTCTCATAAATCATTCCTTATATTACTATCAGATCTAGTAAGAGATGGCGAAGACCACCCTCTGCTTCGAAGGCTTGCCGGAGAATATGTCCTTACCCTCCTCCTCGCACACGAAACTGTCCACGGGGATGCACCTGATCGTAGCCTTGGTGGCATCCTTGATCGCCTGCTCGGTCTCGGCAGTCCCGTCCCAATGGCAGAGAAGGAACTTACCGGTACCGATCTTCCGTTGGAATTCCTCCCAGTCATCGCACTTTTCCACATTCGAGGCCCTGAAATCGTAAGCCTTCTTGTAGATGCTCGCCTGGATGTCGTCCAACAGAGAAGCTATGGACTTGTCTAGTCCCTCGAGGGCGACAGTCTGCTTCTCAAGAGTGTCCCTGCGGTGTACCTCGACAGTTCCGTTGTCAAGGTCACGAGGTCCCATGGCCAACCGGACAGGGACTCCCTTCAACTCCCACTCCGCAAATTTGAAGCCAGGCCGTAGGTTGTCGCGGTCATCAATCTTTACCGTATGTCCCTCAGCCTCAAGAGCCTTCTTGAGTTTGTCCATCTCCTCAAGGATCCTGGACCTCTCCTCATCGGTCTTGTAAATGGGCACCATTACCACCTGGATCGGAGCCAGCTTCGGAGGAAGGACGAGACCGTTGTCATCGCCATGAGCCATGACCAGAGCGCCCATCAGCCTGGTAGAGACACCCCAGGAGGTAGCCCAGACATATTGCATCTGACCGTCCTTATCAGTGTACTGCACATCGAAAGACTTGGCGAAATTCTGACCGAGGAAGTGGGAAGTACCTGCCTGCAAGGCCTTGCCGTCCTGCATCATTCCCTCGATAGTGAGGGTATCGAGAGCACCGGCGAAGCGCTCGTTCGGGCTCTTGTGACCGACGATCACAGGGAGGGCCATATATTCCCGGGCGAACTTCGCATAGACCTGAACCATCCTCTCGGTCTCCTCCATCGCCTCCTGGGCTGTGGCATGGGCTGTGTGACCCTCTTGCCAGAGGAACTCGGCGGTGCGGAGGAAGAGCCTCGTACGCATCTCCCAGCGGACCACATTCGCCCATTGGTTGCACATTATGGGCAGGTCCCTCCAGGACTTGATCCAATTCTTGTATGTACTCCATATGATCGTCTCAGAGGTGGGACGCACAATGAGTTCCTCCTCCAGCTTGGCCTCCGGATCCACCACTACTCCTTTGCCGCCCGGATCATTCATCAGACGATGGTGAGTCACGACGGCGCATTCCTTGGCGAAGCCCGCCACATGCTCGGCTTCCCTGCTGAAGAAGGACTTGGGAATAAACAGAGGGAAATATGCGTTGACCGCACCGGTCTCCTTGAACATATCGTCCAAAGCCCTCTGCATTTTTTCCCAGATAGCGTAGCCGTAGGGCTTGATCACCATGCATCCTCGCACGGGTGATTGTTCCGCCAGATCCGCCTTCACAACCAAGTCATTGTACCATTGGGAGTAATTCTCCGACCTCTTTGTCACTTCCTTTGCCATATCTGAATATTGTTTGCTGTTCTTGTCAAATATTGTTATTATTGCGCGAATAATATATTCGGTACGGATTTTGTTTATTGTGAAACATTAATAAATAATACCGCATAAAAAGCGGTAGCGAAGATACGAATTAATTGTCAAATTATAGGAGATTCAAAAATGAAAACACGCACAATCCTTTTCTTATCGGCGCTTCTGGCACTGACATCGTGCGGTTCAGCAGCGCGCTACGCTAGTGATACCTCCAGGTATCAGGACGGAATCTACTATACCTCCGACGCCCAGGCGACGGAATTGGCATCCACAGCTGACCTCCAGGAAGAGACCGACCTGCTGGTCGCCAAGACGAAAAGCTCCCCGATCTTCATGAAAAGCGGAGCGAAAGTCGACACTTTGTTCATCCCTAATGACAAGGTTGCCAAGATAGATTTCAACAAGGCGGAGAACACCACCTCCGTTTATCTCTATGACACGGGTTGGGACACTTGGGCCGCTTATCAGCCTTGGTACGCCTCATCATGGTACTCCTGGCACCGTCCTTATTATTCCTCCATCTACTGGGGTTATGATCCTTGGTACTATGGAGGCTGGTACGATCCATGGTACTATCGCCCGTATTACCATTTCGGATGGTATGATCCCTGGTATTATCGTCCTTACTACCACTACAGCTGGTATGGTTGGTATGACCCTTGGTTCTACGATCCTTGGTACTATGATCCCTGGTATTACAGCGGATGGTATGGCGGATGGCACGGCTGGTACGGCGGTTATTCCTGGCACCACTATGGATGGGGCCATGGCCACGGCCCGTATTGGGGCGGCATCGGCGGAGGCGACAGAGTCTACAGACCGAGGATTTCCACCACGGGATCCACGACCAGAAGCGGTATAGGGTCCATGTCAAGATCAACCGGAGCCAGGAGCTCGTCTATGACAAGGTCCAGGACAGGAGTATCGACACGCACCAGCACCGCGACAAGGTCCTCCGGGATCTCCAGCGCTTCAAGATCGTCGTCGCTCTCCTCTGTCAACAGGGTCTCCAGGCCTTACGCCGGACAGGCAGTCAGGTCAGCATCCTCAGTGAGCGGACGTTCGAGCGTAGGCACAACTTCTTCCAGCCCGTCAAGGGTCTCCGGAAGCACCTCTACCTATAACAGGTCATCTTCTTCAACCACCTATAGCAGGCCTTCCACCTCGTCTTCCAGCATAAGTCGTTCCAGCGCGAGCCGCTCCAGCGGTTCTTCCGGTGGCAGCTACAGGTCTTCTTCCACTACCCGCTCATCCAGTTCAGGCAGCTATTCGAGGAGCTCCGGCAGTTATTCTTCCGGAAGCAGTTCCAGAAGCTCTGGAGGATATAGTGGCGGAAGCTCCGGTGGCGGATATAGCGGCGGCGGAAGCAGCTCCGGCGGCGGTGGCGGTAGCAGAGGCGGCGGAGGCGGCAGGAGATAATCCTTCTCCCCTTCTCCAAACCAGACTACTATTACCCTTGATTTAAACTATCAAAAATACTAATGCGATGAAAAAGACTTTTATAGCTATAGCTTTTATGCTGGCCGCGGCCACCGCGGGAGCGCAGACAATGTACGACGCCCTGACTTTCAGCCAGAACAACTATTATGGCACAGCCCGTTCCATAGGTATGGGAAACGCCATGACAGCGGTCGGAGGTGATCTCGGATCGGTGGGTATCAACCCGGCCGGATCGGCTGTGTTCAACTACTCACAGTTCACCATCACTCCCAATGTGACCATGAGCTCGATGAACGCGTCGTGGAGCCCCTATCCGGTCAACGGCACCGACACCTTCTCAGGTGATGTCCGTAAGAACCTCTCCAGGTTCTCGATGCCGAACATCGGGGCGACGATCAATTTCAACACGGGCAGGAAAAGTGGTCTTGTCGGAGTGACATACGGGTTCGTGGTCAACAGTGTCAACAATTACACCGGCCAGATGATGACCGGCGGAAGGAATGACAAGACCAGCTATCAGAGCTCGATGGCCGTCAACGCCGACATGTTCGATATCGACTTCCTGAATGGTTACATGGACGCCTCCGGCGGTTCCATCGACGACTGGAAGTATCCTTATCAGAATGCGGATGACCGTGGTTCCTATGCTCCTTGGAACATGATCACCAACGCCCAGGCTGGAGCGATCGCGAACTATGGAGATCCGAATGACCCTGACTACTACTGGCGTTACATCGCCACCACTGAGGGGTTCACCCAGACTGGCGAGAAAGACCAGTACGGCAACTACATTTATGATATATTCCTTGGAGGTCCGCTCGACCAGTCTTATGGTCGCAAGGTCACCGGCAACAAGACAGACGCTTTGTTGAACATAGGCTTCAACATCAGCAACAAGTTCTTCATCGGCGCCAATCTTGGTGTCACGAGCCTGACCTACAACTACGACGAGTACTTCAAGGAGGCTGCCGTGGATCCTTCTGATTTCAGGATCGACTACGAGGAGTCCAGCACCTATTTCACTGACTACCGCACCCGCTACTCCTACTCGGCGGATGGTGCCGGAGTCTATGGAAAGATCGGTTTCCTCGCCCTTCCTGTGGAAGGATTGCGCATCGGCGCTGCCATCCAGACCCCGACAACCTTATTCATCGATGAGATCTGGCGCCAGTCCACTGACGTCCACTACCAGAACTCTTCCTACGACGGAAACGCGACTTCTCCTGAAGGAAACTTCTCCTACAGGCTAAAGACCCCTTACAGGGCTAACGCCGGTCTCGCTTACACTTTCATGGGAATGGCTCTCCTGAGTGTCGACTATGAGATGACGGACTACAGCGCCATGAAGTTCAAAGAGAGGGACAACAACTGGAGCGACACCTTTGACGGAGTCAACAAGGAAATCGCCGAAAGGATGGGGATCTCCCACAGTCTCAGGGTCGGAGCCGAGTTCAAGCCGATGCCGGAGTTCGCCATCAGGACCGGTTACAACTTCACAACCATTCCTGAATATACAGGGAACACGACTCTCAACGACAAGCTCCACGCTTTCTCAGTGGGTGTGGGTTACTATTCAAAGGGTTCCTTCTTCGCCGACCTGGCGGCCAGGTATTCCGCTTTCTCGGATGAGGAGATATTCCCTTACGATGACTACATCGACATCGCGTCCCCGATGATACTCAACAAGAGGGAGAGGCTGGACTTCACCGCCACTCTCGGCTGGAGATTCTAAGCCTTGAGATAGAGGATAGAGTCAGGACCTTCGTTGAATAGAAGGTCCATGATCGAGAGATCTGAGATGAAACCGTACTTTCGGGCAAAAACCTGGAAGTACGGTTTTTCCAGTCCCAAGTCTTTCAGAACAGTGTTCGGACGCTTCGGGTGCAGCACCTCACGATAATCCTCACCGTACATCTCCCCGGCTGTCGGGAACACCTCCGTCTCGCCGCGCTTCGCGCCCTGTCCGGGTAAATGCTCGTCGGAGGTGTTCCCGCCGCCGGAAATGGGTGGAACGTATTTTTCAGTGAAACGAAGGTCCGCAGATATTCCCGTTTTGGACAAAAAGAACTTGATAATCCTCAAGTCCAGCTCGAAAAGGGTTTCCGGTCTGGAATCCAAGATCGAGAAGAGTTCGTCTTTGTAGTAGTCGAAATAAGCGGAGGACTCGTAGGCGGAGATAATCGCCCGCTTGGTTTTGAGGAGCCAGGGAGTCGAGTAATCCACCTTTATTTTAGTGACAGGAAGCTCGTGCGTCCCCTCATGGACGATAGGGAAATTCAGATATGCCGGGCCGTCGGCCGCATAAATGCGGCAACGGTTGCGCCAACTCTGTTTCTGATAATTCTCGCGGGCCTCAATATAGACGACTGAAGGAACGGTGTTTTCCGGAGAAAGCACCATTCCTTTAGCTATCAGTGCGAAATAACTGACAGGAGGGAACCAGGCGATGCCAAGGAGCATGGGACGCCTACTCTATCGCTGTCCTGTCGCTGGGATCGCTCGCGCGGATGATACCGCGCTTGGAACTTCTGATGAATTCGAGAATCGTGTCCCTTTCCTCCGTCTGGGGGAAACCGGCCTCGACCTTGGCGCAGCCGTCAGAGATATTCAGGCCGGCATAGTAGATCGTGTCGTAGATGTCCTTGATCGAGCGGATGGCGTCCGAGGAGAACCCCCTGCGGCGCAGCCCGACTATATTCACTCCCACATAACTGATCGGCTCATGGCCACAGAGAGCGTAAGGAGGAACATCCTTATTGATTCTGGACATCCCGCCGACCATCGCGTGACAACCGACCTTCGAGAACTGGTGGGCCTTGGAGCCGCCTCCGATAATAGCCCAATCATCGACAACAGTCTCCCCCGCAAGGCCGACATAACTGACAAGAATACAGTGGTCACCAATCACACAATCGTGAGCCACATGGGAGTAAGACATTATCAATGTGTCACTTCCAACCTTTGTCACATACTTGCCGCTGGCCTTGGTTCCCCTATTGATGGTCGCGCATTCCCTGACAGTCACATTGTCTCCCAACTCGACTGAGGTGACCTCTCCCTCAAACTTCAGATCTTGAGGAACAGCACCGACTACGGCACCGGGATAAATCTGGCAATTCTTGCCCATTTTCACATATTGGAAGACCGTGGCGTGCGGGAATATCTTGCAGCCATCGCCAATCTCGACATCATCATCCACAAAAGCGAAAGGCCCAATCTCAACATTATCACCGAGGATGGCTTTCGGACTGACTGAAGCAAGAGGAGATATGTTATTCATCGTTATCGGTTTTTATCGTTATTCGGAAATAGCCTCACAGATGGTCTGGGCCATCTTGGTGTTTATTGAGTGCCCCGGCTTGAATGCCTCTATCCTAGCATTAACACGGCCTCCGGCTAAAGTAAGGTCTCCAACCAAATCAAGAAGCTTGTGCCTTCCGCACTCATCAGGGAAACGCAACTGGAGATTGTTGAGATAACCGTTATCATTAATCGCCAGTTTGGGGACATTGAACAAGGAAGCGAGTCTAGCGACTTGCTCATCAGAGACAGGATGCTCAACTATCACGATAGCGTTATCGACATCCCCACCCTTGACAAGGTTGTTCTGGAAAAGATACTCGATCTCATGGAAGAACACGAATGTCCTGCAAGGGGCAAGTTGGGTGGCATAATCAACGCTCTCATTCCAAACAGCATGCTGGACTCCAAGGATCCTCGAACCGAAATCAACGGTCAAATCAATTGACGGAGAATCAGATGGCACGGCCTTGATGTAGGCCCCGGTTTTTTCATCCCGAACCTCGACCTCACGAGGCAAGGTGATATATCGCTTTGCGGCGTCCTGCTCAACAAATCCGCCCTTCAGAAAGGCTTCGACATAGGGACGGGCACTGCCATCGAGGATCGGAACCTCCACATTATCAATCTCAATCAAGGCATTGTCAACCCCCATACCCGACAGAGCTGACATCAGATGCTCTATAGTGGATACTGAAGCTTTCCCCTCAGAGATGGTGGTGCTGCGGGCGGTGGAAGACACATTGGTGGCGATCGCATGAACATATGCCCCCGGGCCAAGATCCACACGGTGGAACACAATACCGGCACCTTCGGGAGCAGGTTTCACCACCATATTGGCGACCTGTCCTGTATGAAGGCCTTTACCTTGGAACTTGTGCTCGAGCGAGAGGGTCTTTTGCTTGATCGAAATCATAAAAAAACTTGTCGGACTACTTTACTACAAAAAGCAGTCCGCAAAGATACGAAGTAAAAGCGAATATCCAATAAACTAATCCCTGCCCTGCTTACGGAAAACCGCGTAGCTGCGCATGTAGTTCTTGAAATTGATGGCTGGAGAACCCAGCAAGGTCTGCCCGGGTTCCTTTATGCTACCGATGACTCCCGCCTGGGCGCCGAATGTGGTGTTATCCGCAATCTCGAGGTGACCCGCTATACCGACCTGTCCGGCCAGGATGCAATTCTTGCCGATCTTGGTCGAGCCGGCTATACCGCACTGGGCAGCCATGACTGTGTTGTCTCCTATCTGGACGTTATGCGCTATCTGGCAAAGGTTGTCAATCTTGACACCCTTACCGATGATGGTAGACTCCATCTCAGCCCTGTCGATTGTGGTTCCGGCCCCGATCTCTACATTGTCACCGATGATCACATTGCCGAGATGCTCAATCTTCTCCCAGGTGCCGTCCGGGAGCGGAGCGTTGCCGAAACCATCCGAACCGATCACGGCGTTGGCGTGGATGATCACATTGTCCCCTATCACCATCCCGGGGTATATCACCACTCCTGGATAGATCAGGCAATGCTTTCCGATCACCGTGTTATCGCCCACGTAGACATTCTCGAATATTTTCGTGTAATCCCCTACCTTGGCGTGATGGCCGACATAGGAATGACTTCCCAGATATACCTTTTTCCCGAATTTTGTGGTCAGGAACCATGAAGACCTGAAGCCCCTGTGTCTGTGGTCGGTACGTTTCTGAGTGGCGGCGTATTTCAGCAGATCAGCGAGCGACTTGTAGGCATCCTCGACACGTATGAGAGTGGGAGCGATCGGCTCCTTTGGTTGGAAGTCGTTGTTTACCAATAAAATACTAGCCTTGCAGGTATAGACGTATTTTTCGTATTTCGGGTTGGCGTAGAAGCAAAGTTGGCCCGTCTTGCCATGTTCTATCTTCGCGAATGAGGTAACTTTCGCCTGAGGGTCGCCGTCGACCGTTCCGTTCAGGACCTGAGCCAGTTGCTTTGCTGTGAATTCCATGTTTAAAGCTAAATGGGTTTTATTATAATTTTATACAAAGATAAACGATTTATTTTCATTTTCCCTAAATAATCCTTACCTTTGCACCCGTTGTGAGAGATAGGTGACGTCAGGCGTCTCCTATCTTTTGTTTTGTGAATATGGAGAAAAATTTGATAATAGAGACCATCGGACCCGCCGTCAAGGACCGCGGTTGCTTCATCGTGGACGTTACTGTCAGCAAGGACAACGACATCGTCCTCACCATCGAGAAAGAGACCGGGGATGTCGACCTGGATGATTGTGTCGCCCTTAACGACGCTTTCCTGGCCGCTTTTGACAAGGACGTGGAGGACTATTCGCTCACAGTCTCTTCCGCCGGGCTAGACCAGCCATTCAAGGTGAGCGGACAGTTCACCAAGGCGATAGGGTCTCAAGTCGTGGTCCTGCTCAAAGGAGGCCGCAAGTTGACTGGCATCCTCACCACCGCTGATGACGAGGGGATTGTTCTCCGCTATGTCACCCGCGAGGTTCCTGAGGGGAAGAAGAAGAAGAAAGTCCCTGTCGAGCATGAGGACAGGTTCGTTTTCGCCGATGTTAATTCGGTTTCTCCATTTGTTGAATTCAAAAAATAGCAAACATATAACATGGAAAAGAAAGACGTAATAACTCTGATTGACGCCTTCAAGGACTTCAAGGAAGAGAAAAACATCGACAGGCCCGTTATGATGGGCGTCCTCAAGGACGTGTTCCTGACCCAGATCGCCAAGACTTACGGCTCCTCTGACAATTTCGACGTGATTATAAACGTCGACAAGGGAGACTGCGAGATTTACCAGAACTTCGACATCGTCGAGGAAGTGGAGAATCCCAACACCCAGATCACCCTCGAGCAGATCAAGGAGGAGACTGGAGACGATGACTATGAGATTGGCGATGTCTACACAAAGAAGCTCTCGCTAGCGACTTTCGGAAGGAGGGGCATCCTCAACATCAGGCAGAACCTACAGGGAAGAATCATGGACATCGACAAGGCTAACGTCTTCAAGGATTATTCCGACAAGGTCGGGGAGATATTCACTGGTGAGATCTACCAGACCTGGTCCAAGGAAGTCATCATTCTTGACGAGGATAGCAATGAGCTTCATCTTCCTAAGAATGAGCAGATTCCCGGAGAGAGGTTCAAGAAGGGAGACACCATCCGCGCGATCATCAAGAGCGTTGAGATGAAGAACAACACCACGCCTTACATTACCCTTTCCAGAACTTCCAACGAATTCCTCGAGAAACTCTTCGAGCTGGAGGTACCTGAAATATTCGACGGACTGATCACCATCAAGAAGGTTGTCCGTGTCCCTGGAGAAAGGGCCAAAGTGGCTGTCGAGTCTTATGACGAAAGAATCGATCCTATCGGCGCCTGCATCGGTGTCAAGGGATCCAGGATTATCGGCATAGTCAGGGAGCTCCGCAACGAGAACATCGATGTCCTCCAGTGGACTTCCAACACCCAGCTTCTTATCCAAAGGGCTTTGAATCCCGCAAGGGTTTCCTCGATCGACTTGGGTAACTCTCCTGAGGACAAGATCAAGGTCTACATGCAGCCCGAGGAGGTGAAGAAGGGTATCGGACGCGGCGGATGCAACATCAAGCTCGCCGGAATGCTCGTCGGCAGGGAGATCGAGGTCTGGAGAGAGCTCTCCAAAGATGAGATCATGGAAGAGGAGGATGTTCTCCTGGACGATTTCAGCAATGAGATTGACCAGTGGGTCATCGACCGCCTCAAGGCTATCGGATGCGACACCGCCAAGAGCGTGCTCGCTTTCACGCCTGAAGACATCGCGAAGAGGGCGGATCTCGAGGACGAGACCGTCGCCGAGGTGTTCAAGATCTTGAGGGCCGAGTTCGAGGAGTATGAGGATTAAGTGTTATTTAAAAGGGGTTGAATATGGGAGAAATCAGATTAAATAAACTTATCAGGACCTACAATATCGGTCTTCAGAATCTCGTGGATTTCCTGAATAGCCAGGGTGTCGAGGTGGAAGCCAATCCGAACGCGAAGATTTCGGAGGAGCACCTTCCCGCCATCGAGAAGCAGTTCGGAAAAGACCTTGAGATGAAGAAGGCTTCCGAGAAGGTTGACATCAAACTGACCGAGATTCTTGAGCGCACTTCCCGCAAGCAGCAGGAAGCCGCTCGTGAGGAAGAGTTCGAGGAGCCTGTCAGGGAAACCGTTATCAAAAGTAACGTGTTCACTCCCAAGGAGATCAAACCGGAGCCGAAGCCGGCTCCAACTCCTAAACCCGAGCCCAAACCGGAACCGGCTCCCGCCCCGAAGCCAGAGCCAGTTCCCGAACCTGCCCCGGCACCAAAGCCGGAACCCAAGCCGGAGCCGGCTCCCACTCCTAAACCCGAGCCGGAGCCCAGACCGGAACCGAAACCCGTTCCCGAACCTCAACCTGTCCCAGAACCGGTCAAACCGGAAGTGGCCCCGGAGCCTGAGATTAAGACTACCGTCGTGGAGACTCCCGTGATAGAGACCAAACCCGCCCCAACCCCTGCGGAGAAAGTCTCTGGAGAAGAGATCGAGACAAAGGCGGAATCAGAGGAAAACACCACTCCTGGTTTCAAGGTGCTTGGTAAGATCGACATGACCCAGTTCGAGAAGAAGAGCGGCAAGAAGCGTGAGAGAATAGCCAAGGGCAGTCAGAAAGTCGACGTTGCCAAGGAAGGAAAGCAGGCGGACAACAACTCCCGCAAGGACAAGAAAGACTCCAAGGGTGCTCAGGATCAGGGCAAGGGAGGCAAAAAGCGCGGACGCGGTTCCGACCGTTTCAAGCCTGCCATGACCGAGGAAGAGCAGGAGGCGATGCAGAAAGAGATCCAGAAGCAGGTCAAAGAGACCTACGCGAGGATGAATGACAACAAGAAGAACAACTTCGGAGCCAAATACCGTAAGGAGAAGAGGGAGCAGGCAGCGGCCAGGACCCAGGAGGAAATGGCGCAGGTGATGGCCGAGAAGACCGTCTTGAAGGTCACCGAGTTCGTGACAGTGAACGACTTGGCCACCTTGATGAACAACACTCCTGTAATCGATGTCATCAAGGCTTGCATGGATCTGGGACTTATGGTCTCGATCAACCAGAGGCTGGACGCCGAGGCTCTCGTGCTTGTCGCGGAGCAGTTCGGCTACAAGGTGGAATTCGTCACAGCCGAGCTCACTGAGGAGATTGACGGAAGTGACAATGTGGAGGAAACCGAGGAGGATCTCGTTCCCAGGCCGCCGGTGATCACCGTAATGGGTCACGTCGACCATGGAAAGACTTCCCTGCTCGACTATATCCGCAAGTCAAACGTCATCGCCGGAGAGGCGGGAGGTATCACCCAGCACATCGGAGCTTACAACGTCAAGCTTCCTGATGGGCGGAGAATCACCTTCCTCGACACTCCGGGCCACGAGGCCTTCACCGCCATGCGTGCCAGGGGTGCCCAGCTCACAGACCTCGCGATTATCATCATCGCCGCTGATGACGCGGTTATGCCCCAAACAGTTGAGGCCATCAACCACGCTCAAGCCGCTGGAGTACCCATGGTCTTCGCTATCAATAAGATAGATAAGCCGGGTGCTATGCCGGAGAAGATCTACCAGCAACTCTCCCAGATGAATATCCTCACCGAGGCTTGGGGTGGTAAATACCAGAGCCAGGAGATCTCGGCGAAGAAGGGACTCAATGTGGACAAGCTGCTTGAGAAAGTTCTCCTCGAGACAGACCTCCTTGATCTCAAGGCCAATCCCAAGAAGAAAGGCGTCGGAGCCGTCATCGAGTCTTCATTGGACAAGGGTCGCGGCTACCTCGCTACTGTTTTGGTTCAGAATGGTACCCTGAAGACCGGCGACATGGTATTGAGTGGTTGTTATTATGGTCGTATCAAGGCCATGTTCAACGAGCGAGGCCAGAAAGTCAAGGAAGCCGGACCTTCAACCCCTGTCAGCATACTTGGTCTTAACGGAGCTCCGAGCGCCGGTGACAAGTTCAATGTGATGACTGACGAGAAGGAAGCGAAGGCCATCGCCAACAAGAGGGAGCAGCTGATCCGCATCCAGGGCATCAAGACTCAGAAGCATATGACCCTCGAGGAAATCGGCAGGCGTATCGCCATCGGCAACTTCAAGGAGCTCAATGTCATCGTCAAGGGTGATGTGGACGGTTCTGTCGAGGCTCTCTCCGACTCGTTGATCAAGCTCTCTACCGAACAGGTGAGGGTCAATGTGATCCACAAGGCCGTCGGTGCCATCTCAGAGTCTGATGTCATATTGGCTGAGGCTTCTGATGCCGTCATCATCGGATTCCAGGTACGTCCTTCGACTGACGCCAGGAAAGTAGCTGACGATCAAGGAATTGAGATTCGTCTCTACTCTGTCATCTACGACGCCATCAACGATGTCAAGGACGGTATCGAGGGCTTGCTCGAGCCGATCAAGAAGGAAGAGGTCACCGGTACCGCAGAGGTCAAGCAGACTTTCAAGATCTCGAAGGTCGGCACGATCGCGGGCTGCCTCGTCAAGGAGGGAAAGATCGCGAAAACTTCCCAGTGCCGCTTGATCCGCGATGGTATCGTGGTCTACACTGGAGACATCGCCTCTCTTAAGAGGAACAAGGATGACGCTAAGGATGTGTCCGCCGGAATGGAGTGTGGTATCGGTATCGAGAAGTTCAACGACATCAAGGTCGGAGACGTGATCGAGGCCTTTATCATCACTGAGATCAAACAGACACTCGATTAAAAGCCTCAAGGACTTGACGGGCGGGGGCGATATCGTGGACTCGGAGGATTGAAGCGCCGCCTTGAAGGGCCAGAAGATTTGCCGCGCAAGTGGCAGGAAGGGCCTCATCGGGGGTTATACCCAGAGGCTTATACAAGAAACTCTTACGGGACAGGCCGGCCAGAATTGGTCGGCCTATCTTTTTGAATATGCCTAACTCTTTAAGCAGGAGCCAATTCTGCTCGACAGTCTTGGCGAAACCAAAGCCAGGGTCCAGGATCCAGTCCTTGACTCCGAACGAATCCGCCACCTGGGATATATGCCAAAAGAAGGACTCGACCTCTGAGATGATGTCATCATAATCAGTCAAGGTCTGCATATCCCGGGGCGTGCCACGGGTGTGCATGGCCACATAAGGAAGTCCCAACTCTCCGACAGTTTTCCACATGGCATCTGAGCCACCGCTGACATCATTGACGATGAAAGGGCCGATAATATCATAAGCCCTGGTGACTATTCCGGGACGGAACGTGTCGATAGACAGCCGGAGACCAGGCCGTTCGGAAGCGAGCAACCGAAGAGCCTGCTCAAGTCTCTCCCACTCCGTCTCCTCGGACACGGAGTCCGAGCCAGGGCGGGTTGAGCATGCTCCAAGATCAAGGATATCAGCACCTTCCGAGACCATGGAATCAATCCTGGACAAGAACTCTTCAGGTTCGAACACACCACCTTCTCCAAGGATACGGCTACCCTCGAAAAAGGAATCGTCGGTCAGGTTGACTATACCCATCAACTCGATCTTTCTGTCTCGCTTATCCTCCATTATGCGCGAAAATAGCTAAAAAATGAATATCTTTGTAGGTTAATTCATTATCTACACCGATGCTTATTGTTCTGGAAGGATTGGACGGCGCTGGGAAATCCACGCAGGTCAGGAAACTGAAGGCCTATCTTGAGGAGGTCTGCGACGGGTTGGAGTATATCCATTTCCCTAGATACGACGCCCCTGTCTACGGCGACCTTATCAGCCGTTTCCTCCGCGGGGACTTCGGTTCAAATGAGTCTGTCCATCCCCAGCTTGTGGCCCTTCTCTTCGCCGAGGACCGTCACGGGGCGGCTCCCGGGATGAACGAGATCTTAGCGAAAGGAGGAACGGTGCTCCTGGACAGGTACGTGTATTCCAACATAGCCTACCAATGCGCCAAACTGGCCAATCCGGATGAGAGGGAAAACCTTCGTGAATGGATCCTGAACACTGAGTTCGGGAACTTCGGTCTCCCTAGGCCCGACCTGAACATATTCCTTGACGTGCCTATCTCCTTTGTGGAGAACAGTCTCGAAAAGAGCAGGAAAGGATCCGACAGGGAATATCTTCACGGAGCCAGGGACATCCACGAATCCAATATCGAATTCCAGAAAAGAGTAAGGGAGATATATCTCCGCCAGGCGTCTCTCGACCCGGGTCTCATCCCCGTCGACTGCGCCGGTGAAGATGGTGGGATGTTACCCCCTGACGACATATTCGCCAAGATTAAGGCTTTGATAGACAAACTTTTGAATATTCAATGAGAACAAGTGTGACTCGCTATAGGTTTAGGAGGCTTTGCGCTTTCATTATCGGGCTGGTATTCCTGCTGGCCGGTATTTTCAAACTGCTTGACCCGGCGGGTGCCGGACTGGTGGTTGAGGAATACTACCGGTTTCTGGGCCTGACATTCATGCTTCCCACCGCGAAGGTGGCAGGTGTGTCTCTCGCCCTTCTCGAGGCTCTTCTCGGCGCCGCGCTGATCAGTGGAGTGTGGAGAAAAACCGTCGCTATCGCGACCAGTATCCTGCTTATCCTGTTCACTATACTGACTCTTTTCCTGGCCATATTCAATCCTTCGATGGACTGCGGCTGCTTCGGAGAGGTTATCCATTTGTCGAATCTGGCCACCTTCCTTAAAAACGTAGTCCTCCTGCTTCTGGCTGCCGTCGCATTCTTGCCATTAAAAGAACTCGGACAACCCAAGAAGAGGAAATATGTCTCATTCATTATAGCCGCGGCCTCGATTATCGGATTCACGATTTACTCGCTCGGATCCCTGCCTCTCGTCGACTACACTTCTTTCAAACCCGGGAGCGACCTTGTCGCCGCCAATCGTGAGGGAGAGGAATTCATGTCTACTTTCATCTATGAGAAGAACGGGCAGGAAGGCGCTTTCACTTTGGACAAGCTCCCCGACTCCACCTGGACTTTCGTGAGGACTGAGACCATACGGTTAAACGGCCCGAAGACCACTGGAGAGCCTCCAGTGCTGGCTTTCACGGACTCCACCGGGACTTACAAGGACGAGCTTGCCGCATCCGGTAACGTCCTGGTATTATCGGTTCCCGCTCCGGCAGAGATGAGAGGTGATGAGTGGACAAGGGTGGCTGACGCGATCGACGGAGCGTCAAAAGCGGGATTCACTCCAATGCTTCTTGTCACTGGTACCAAAGCCAGACTTGACCAACTGTCGATAATGGTTCCCGAGACACGGGAGAGATTATTGCCTAACACATATTTCTCTGACAGGAAGACATTGCTCGCGATGAACAGATCCAATGGTGGAGCCACCTGGTTCAACGATGGGGAACTGATCCGCAAGTACCACTCCAGCAAACTCCCCACTGAGGAGGAACTCCTTGAGATGACTGGAGATGACCCCACAGAGACCATGATCCACACCAGCACCAAAGGCAGGTTGCGTTTCCAAGGTTTCCTGTTATACACTCTGGCTATCCTATTGCTGATATAACTTGATCACCATGATTGAATTAGACTCCCTGACCGCCGTTTCCCCCATTGATGGACGCTATGCCTCCAAGACAGCCACTCTGAGGAATTATTTCAGTGAATATGCCTTGATCCGTTACCGCACCAGGGTTGAGATCGAGTATTTCATTGCCCTTTGCGGCATTCCGCTTCCTCAACTATCCGATTTCGGTGATGGGACCGGAATGAATAAGGAACTACTTTGGGAAGAGCTCCGGAAGGTATATAGGGACATGTCTCCCGAAGACGCTTCCAGGGTCAAAGAGATCGAGAAAGTGACCAATCATGATGTCAAGGCCGTAGAATATTTCATCAAGGAGAAGTTTGACAATCTCGGCTTGTCACGATGGAAGGAGTTTATCCATTTCGGTCTCACTTCGCAGGACATCAACAACACTTCCCAGCCATTAATGCTCAAGGAAGCCATTGAGAATGAATATATTCCAGCGCTAAAGGAAATAATCGGGATCCTTTCCGCCGATGCCGTGGAATGGAAGGATATCCCTATGCTGGCTAAAACTCACGGGCAGCCGGCCACTCCGACCCGTCTAGGCAAGGAGATCCAGGTCTTTGTCGCCCGTCTGGAAGAGCAGCTCCGCCAGTTCTCCGGTCTAACCTATCCGGCCAAGTTCGGCGGGGCGACCGGTAACATGAACGCCCACAAGGTGGCATACCCGAAAATCGAATGGAAGTCATTCGCTGACAATTTCGTAGCCTCGCTGGGCTTGAGCCGTTCCTACCCCACCACACAGATCGAGCACTATGACAACCTGGCGGCCATTTTCGACTGCCTCCGGAGAATCAACACGATACTGATCGACCTCTGCAGAGACATCTGGACATATATTTCTATGGAGTATTTCCGCCAGAGGGTCGTCAAGGGAGAGGTCGGGTCTTCTGCCATGCCGCATAAGGTCAACCCTATCGACTTCGAGAACGCCGAGGGCAACCTCGGAATGGCGAACGCCGTCTTGACCTTCCTGTCGATGAAACTCCCGATCTCAAGACTTCAGAGAGACTTGACAGACTCCACGGTCCAGAGGAATATTGGGGTCCCGGTCGCTCATGGGATGATCGCTTTCGCTTCACTCAAGAAAGGTCTCGGGAAACTGATTCTCAACAAAGAAGCTCTTGACGCCGACCTCCACAGGAATTGGGCTGTCGTGGCTGAGGCGCTTCAGACCATTCTCCGCCGTGAAGGCTATCCCAACCCGTATGAGACTCTCAAGGCCCTCACAAGGACTGGAGCGGCTATTGATGAAAACACGATCTCAAGCTTCATCGACTCACTTGATGTCGACGAGGCCATCAAGGAAGAGATGCGCGCCATCACTCCCTGGACTTACACTGGACTGTAGACTGATTATTCGATCACGTAGACATCGTCGCCGGGCTCGGCGAAACCAAAGCTCTCCCTCGCGTAACGCTCGAGGGAGTCTTTGTTTGATGTGAGACCCTTGATCTGGGAGTCCATCTCGCCGATTTCCTTATTGTATTTCTCGATCAGGTTGTTCTGGCGCTTTATCTCCGCGCCGGCCCTGACCCAACGGACGATATTATTCTGATTGATAAAACCGACCATGAGAATGAATATCACGGTCGCTACAATGGAATAACGGATAAAGGAACGTTTTTCAGCGTTCTTGCCGTCTCTGTCCCTGTTCCAAATATCCCTGAACTTTCCCATCTGGCCATTAATGCTATTAACGCGAAAATAGTTATTTTTGTAAAATAAAAAATCTAGTCATTAACAATTTAAAACAATAAAGACATGAAACCAACACTTCTAGTCCTGGCAGCGGGGATGGGCAGCCGCTATGGCGGCCTCAAACAGATGGACGGCCTTGGTCCCAACGGAGAGACAATCATCGATTATTCGATTTATGATGCCGTTGAGGCTGGTTTCGGCAAAGTCGTCTACATAGTCAGAGAGTATTTCCTGGAACAATTCAAAGAGACGGTACGTAACAAGTATTCCGGTGTGCTTTGTCCTGACGGGACTCCCCTGGAATTCGATTTCGTGGTCCAGGAGCTGAACAAGATCCCCTCCAGGTTCACCCTCAATCCTGAGCGCCAGAAACCATGGGGCACCGCCCATGCCGTGCTGATGGCGAAGGATGTTATCCACGAGCCTTTCGCTGTGATCAATGGCGATGACTTCTATGGGAAAGAGTCCTTCAAGATTATCGGCGAATGGCTTAGGGCCCATGAAGGCAGCGAAGGAGTATGCGCTATCGTGGGTTTTGAGCTCGACAACACCCTTTCCGAGTTTGGTAAGGTCTCAAGGGGCATCTGCCATTACGACGAGCACAAGAACCTGACCGATGTCATTGAATATGTCAATGTCGGCGCTGAAGAGGACGGCAAGGTCTATGGAGACAACACCGTCTCTGGAGAGACCCATCTTGAGGTTGACGCCAAGGCTCTCTGTTCGATGAATATGTGGGGCTTTACCCCCGACTATTTCAAACTCAGCGAGGATGTCTTTGAGAAGTTCCTGGAAATCAATGTGATGGAGCTCAAGAAGGAGTACTATATACCCTACGCTGTGGACTACATCATGAAAAACAACGGCTACAAGTGTGAGGTTTTGTCCACACCGGCCCGCTGGTTCGGGGTGACCTATAAGGAAGACCGTCCGGGAGTCGTCGCCAAATTCAAAGAACTAGCCGAGGGAGGTGTCTACCCTACTCCTCTCTGGAAAAGATAAAGTCTCGACATGTCCTTTTTCAAACCCAGAAAAGTAGAGAAGAATTATGACCTTCTCTCCTCCTGCTCTTGGTATACCCCGGATGTGGGAGGGCTATTCGCCGTCCTCGGATGGTTCCTGGTCGGCTTGATCATAGCCGGCATCGTGACCGCACCCCTTATGTTCGGTTCGATTCCCCTATATTATGTCATGCTGATCATGTATCCTCTGCAGTTTGTGGCGGTATTCATATTCGTGAGAATCAGGAGTTCGCGGAATATGGCCTTCGACACGGGTTACGCCCTTGACAGCAATCATTTCGGGAAATGGGGTGGTGCTCTACTGGCAGTCGCTGTTGGTGTGGGGACCTATGCCGCTGGAATGATGCTGGAGGTTGTGAACCAATACCTTCCGGACACTGAAGGAAGCCTGATGGAGACAATGGCCAAGATGATGGAAGGCCCCCTTTGGGTCAATCTCGTCACAATGGCCATCATGGCTCCCTTATGCGAGGAATGGCTGTGCAGAGGCGTCATACTCAGAGGACTTCTCAACTATGAGCATAAGAGTCCCGAAACGGATGAAGTCAGATCCCGCGGAATGAGCCCGGCTCTCGCCATTGTCATTTCCGCCATATTCTTCGCCGCTATCCATGGCAATATTTGGCAGGGGGTGACCGCTTTCGCCATAGGCTGCCTTTTCGGATATGTCTACTACCGCACTGGTTCCCTGAAGCTTACCATCCTGATGCATTGTGTCAACAACACGATAGCGGTCCTTATGGGCAAGTTCGCTCCGGAATTCCTCAAAGATGCCAAGAGCATACTTGAGATTGTCCCCGTCTGGGAATATGTGATCATATTCGTTGTCAGCGCGGCTTTCCTTTGGTTCCTTATCGATTACTTGAGAAAAATCGAGACACAGGATCCTCAAGGCAACTGCGACATTATCCCCTCTTCTGAGGACTTGGTCTCCAATGGAGAAAGTGTACAATGATCCTGATGTCGGAGAAGTGATTCTCCGGAAGGGTCGCGGCTACAAGAGGATAACATTAAAAGTGAGGCATCGGCACGGGGTGACCGTGTCGATGCCTTGGTTTGTGCCATACAAGATTGGTCTCGATTTGTTCTTAAAAAAGAAGGATTGGGTACTGGAAACGATTGAGCGTCAGAATAATAAACTAATTAAAGAACCACAACCCTCCCCAGAGCGGATAGAGGAATGGAGGGCTGAGGCCAAAAGAATCCTCCCTGCCCGTCTTGCCGAGTTGGCCAAGGAATATTCATTTGAATATAACCAAGTCAGAATCAAACACAATGTCTCCAACTGGGGCAGTTGCTCCCGAAAAGGAAACATCAATCTCAACCTTAACCTTGTGCGAGTGCCAGAGGATTTGAGGGACTATGTCCTTCTCCACGAGCTCTGCCACTTGCGCCATCCGAACCATGGCCCGGAATTCCATGCCCTGCTTGAAAGCCTTTGTCCTAACCACAAGGTCAAAGAGAAAGAGCTTAGAAAATACAGGATTCTATGAGTTCCAAGATTTTGGATTCACGCTTGTTTTATAAGAAAAAAACCGTATCTTTGCGGGCTATTTATTTTTAACAGTTTAAACAATTAATTATTTGCGAAATGGCAGAGTATTTACAAGCCGACAAGAAGCAAGAGATTTTCGCAAAGTACGGGAAGTCTAATACAGACACCGGCTCACCTGAGAGTCAAGTTGCTTTATTTTCCTACCGTATCAGTCACCTCACGGAGCACGTGAAGAAGAACAAGAAGGACGTTGTCACACGCCGTTCCCTCCTTCGCCTCGTAGGTAAGAGACGTCAGATCCTGGACTACCTCCAGAGGACCGACATCGAGAGATACAGAAGCATTATCAAGGAGCTCGGTCTCCGTCGATAATCATACGATAGGAAAACGAAAAAGGGATTGGCGCGCGGCATCCGCGGCCAACCCTTTCTTTTTTAGGAAAAGCGGTAAAAGCAGTTAAATGAACGTTATCACAAAGAAAATCGAGTTATCCGACGGTAGGATAATCGAGATCGAGACCGGCAAACTCGCCAAGCAGGCGGCCGGCTCAGCGGTGGTCAAGATGGGAGGCACGATGCTCCTCGCCACTGTCACCTGCGCCAAGGAAGTGAAAGAGGGAACAGATTTCATGCCCCTCACAGTTGATTACAGGGAAAAATTCTATGCCGCGGGACGTTTCCCCGGAGGTTTCCTCAAGAGAGAGAGCCGCCCCTCTGACTACGAGGTGCTCATCTCACGCCTTGTCGACCGTCCGATCCGTCCCCTCTGGCCTGATGATTTCCATCTTGAGGTTTTCGTCAACGTGAACCTCATTTCCGCCGAGAAGGACATCCAGCCCGACGCTCTCGCCGGTCTGGCCGCCTCTTGCGCACTCGCGGTTTCAGATCTTCCTTTCGGAGGGCCTATTTCTGAGGTCAGGGTCTGCCGCATAGACGGGAAGTTCGTTATCAACCCCACCTTCACCGAGATGGAAAGCGCCGACCTCGAACTTATGGTCGCCGCCACCGAGGAGAATATCATGATGGTCGAGGGTGAGATGAAGGAAGTTCCTGAGGATGTGATGCTTGACGCCATCAAGTTCGCTCACGAGGAGATCAAGCGCAACTGCCGTGTCCAGAAAGAACTCATGCATGAGCTCGGCACCGACGTGAACAAGCGCGACTATCCCCATGACGAGGAAGACGAGGAGATCAAGAACAAGATCCATGAGTTCGCTTACGACAAGTGCTACGCGCTGGCCAAGTCAGCCAAGCCCAAGCACGAGCGTGAGGACGGCTTCGAGGCCATCAAGGCCGAGGCGATCGAGTCCCTTGGACTGACTGAGGAGGAAGTCGAGGAAAAGAAGATGATGATTGACCGCTATTTCGGTCACGAGCAGAGGGAGGCCCTCCGCAACCTCGTCCTTGATGAGGGTCTGCGCGTTGACGGCCGCGGAACCACCGAGGTTCGACCCATCTGGTGTGAGGTTGATTACCTGCCTTGCGCCCACGGCTCAGCCATCTTCACCCGTGGTGAGACCCAGGCTTTGGCCTCCGTCACCCTCGGAACGAAACTCGATATGAAAGAGATGGACGAGGTCCTCATCCAGGGTGACCAGCAGTTCATTCTCCACTATAACTTCCCTCCTTTCGCTACTGGTGAGGCGAAGCCCCAGCGCAGCGTGGGACGCCGTGAGATCGGTCATGGCAACCTGGCCTACAGGGCCCTCAAGGCTGTCATGCCCAAGGCTCCTGACTTCCCTTACGCTGTCCGCGTGGTTTCCGATATTCTCGAGTCCAACGGCTCATCTTCCCAGGCCTCCATTTGTGGAGGTTGCCTCGCCCTGATGGACGCTGGTGTCAAGATCTCCAAGCCCGTCGCCGGTGTCGCTATGGGACTCATCACCGATGAGAAAGACCCTAACGGCCGTTATGCCATCCTTACCGACATCCTCGGTGACGAGGATCACCTCGGTGACATGGACTTCAAGGTGGCCGGAACAAAGGACGGCATCACAGCGACCCAGATGGACATCAAGGTCGACGGCCTGTCTTACGACGTGCTGGCCAAGGCCCTGAAGCAGGCCCACGAGGGCAGGATGCACATCATGGGTGAGATGATGAAGTGCATTGACAAGCCTCGCGAGGATTACAAGCCGTTCGTTCCCAGAATCATCTCCTTCGAGATTGCCAAGGAGTTCATCGGAGCCGTCATCGGAAAGGGTGGAGAGACCATCCAGAAGATCCAGGCTGAGACCGGTGCTGTCGTCAACATTGACGAGGTTGACGGAAAGGGTATCGTGGACATCGCCACCAACGACGCCGAGGCCATGAAGAAGGCTTACGATTGGATCCAGGGCATCTGCGCTGTTCCGGAGGTCGGTAAGACCTATCACGGAAAGATTGTCTCCATCCTTGAGTTCGGAGCATTTGTCGAGATCCTTCCCGGCAAGGAAGGCCTTCTCCATGTCTCCGAAATAGCTTGGAACAAGACAGAGAATGTCGAGGACGTGCTCGCGGTCGGACAGGAAGTCGACGTCAAACTGCTTGAGATCGACCAGAAGACCGGTAAAATGAGGCTTTCCATGAGGGCTCTCCTGCCCAAGCCGGAAGGCTATGTCGAGCCTACCCGTCGTCCCCGCGGAAATGGTGGCGGAAACGGTGGTGAGCGTCGTCCAGGTGGTAACGAGCGTCATGGCAATGGCGGTGAGCGCAGGAATGGTGGAAACGAGCGTCACTCCAGCGGTAACGACCGCAGGAACGGTGGTGAGCGCAAGTTCGGCCAAAGAAACAATAACGCTCCGAAGCCTGAAGCCTCCAACGACACCACTGAGGAGTACTTCTAGGATCCGGAAAGATCCTTCGCTGACGCTCAGGATGACACAACCATCCTGAGCGTTTTTGTCATTCTGAGCGTCAGCGAAGAATCTTTTTCAGCTTTTTTTATTATCTTGGACAGGATTTGATAAACCGTCACCACATTATGAAGGCTCTTAAAACCATAATCGTCGCGGCCGCGGTGCTGATAGCGGCCGTTTCCACCAACGCGCAAACGTACACTCCCTCAGAAGGCAACCTCCAAGCGAGGAAAGACTTCGTGAATGAGCGTTTCGGTATATTCCTCCATTGGGGGATATACGCCTCTTATGCTCAAGGCGAATGGTACCTCAACAACGGAAAACTAAACAAAGACGAGTACCGCAAGGCTGCCAGTGGTTTTTACCCGGCCAATTACAATGCCGAGGAGTGGGCAAAAGCTTTCAAGGACGCCGGAGCCGGCTATGTCACAATCACTTCCCGCCATCACGACGGGTTCTCGATGTACGACACAAAGGCCTCTGACTATAATATCGTCAAGGCGACGCCTTACGGTAAGGATGTCATAAAGGAATTGGACGAGGCCTGCCTCAAAGAAGGACTCAAGCTCCAGTTCTACTATTCCATACTCGATTGGGACAGAGAAGATTATCCTCTTGGAGAGTCAGGCAGGTTCTCTGGCCGAAAAGGTGATAGCCAGAACTACGACCACTACCTGGCCTTCATGAAAGCTCAGGTAAAAGAGCTTTTGACCCAGTATCATACACGAGCGCTCTGGTTCGACGGATATTGGGACCATAAGAGGGACGCTGTTCCTTTCGACTGGAGGATGCCGGAGTTTTACGAGTATATTCACTCAATCAATCCCGATTGCCTGATCTGCAACAACCACCACATCGCTCCGATTGAGGGTGAAGACTACCAAACCTTCGAGAGGGATCTCCCCGGAAGGAACACCTCAGGGTATTCAGAGGGACAGGAAGTCAGTCAGATCATCCCTTTAGAGATGTGCCAGACCATGAACCACTCATGGGGCTATTCCGTCGCCGACCAGGACTACAAGAGTGTCGGGACCCTGGTGCGCCTTCTTGCCCAGTGCGTTTCCATGAACTGCAACATGCTGATGAATATAGGACCCCAGGCCAACGGGGAACTCCCTGCGGCCGCGCTGGAGCGTCTCAAAGGCATGGGTGAATGGATGAGGGTCAATGGCGAATCCATCAAGGGTTGTGGCCCGGGACCTATCGAAGAGCAGGAATGGGGAGTCAGCACCGCTCCTATCGGCAATAAAAAGGCTTTCTATATTCACCTGTTCAAATCTCCGGGAGCGGTTGTGGAGGTCCCTGTCGCCAAGAGGGCGAAGGTCCTGGGGGTCACCTCATTGGCCAGTGGAGCGAAGATAGCCACTAAGAAAGTCGGCGAGAAGCTTTTCATCACTGTTCCCAGCGATCTGCCCGCCGACTCCGACTATGTCATCAAAGTGACTCTGAAATAATCTGTTACACTCCGCCGAAGGCGCTGTAGCCTCCGTCGACGGGAATGATGACTCCAGTCACGAATGAGGAAATATCGCTCAAGAGATAGAGCATAGTTCCGACCAGATCCTCCGGCTCACCGAATTTGTGGGTCGGAGTATTCGCTATAATTTTCTTTCCTCTGGGCTTCAGCGTCCCAGTCTCCTCATCGGTCAGCAAGAAGCGGTTCTGGTCTGTGAGGAAGAATCCTGGGGCAATAGCGTTGCAGCGGATTCCCATCTGGGCAACGTGGACAGCATACCACTGGGTAAAGTTATTGATCGCTCCCTTGGCGGCTGAATAGGCGGGAATCTTGGTCAAAGGACGTATCGAGTTCATCGAAGAGATGTTGAGCACATTACCCTTGCCTGCCTCGAGCATATCCTTGGTAAATACCATGGTCGCCAGGAGAGTGCCTTTGAAATTGAGGTCGAATACCTGGTCAAAGCCACTGATATCCAGGCCATAGAAGGTGTCTGACAGATCATCCTCCTTACTCATCTGCTCTATCTTACAGGTCGCCTTCGGAGAGTTTCCGCCGGCGCAATTGATCAGGATGTCAACCTTTCCCAGTTTCTCGTGAATGAGATCGAGGGCGGCCTCGAGGGCCTCTCTGTCGAGTGTGCTGGCTGAGATGCCCACGCACTTGACTCCGAACTCTTTGGCGATGGCTTCCCCTTTCTCGGGATTAGATGCCGATCGGCTGATCACGGCAAGGTTGACCCCAGCCTCTGCCAGGCCCCTTGTCAAGGCGGTTCCGATGACTCCGAAGCCACCGGTTATCACGCAATTACGACCTTTCAGGTCATCAAATGAATATTTCATGACTATACGGTATAAGTTCCTGATACAGTGTCACCTCCGTGACCGGTCCAATTGGTGTGGAAGAACTCGCCGCGTGGACGGTCGACACGCTCATAAGTGTGAGCGCCGAAGTAATCCCGCTGGGCCTGCAGCATGTTGGCCGGCAGCCTTTCGGTACGGTAGCCGTCGTAATATTCAAGGGCAGCCGTCATGCAAGGAGCAGGCACGCCATTGGCTATGGCCTGGGAGACAACCTTTCTCCAGCCGGACTGGGCCTCGGACAGTTTCTCCTTGAAATAGGGGTCAAGCAATATGTTGGCAAGGTCCGGAGCCTTGTCGAACGCCTCCTTTATCTTCCCGAGGAACACGCTCCTGATAATGCAACCACCTCTCCAAAGAAGGGCGATCCCTCCATAGTTGAGATCCCAGCCATATTCCTTCGCGGCCGCCCTCATAAGTGAATAACCCTGGGCGTAGGAGACGACCTTCGAGGCGAACAAAGCCCTGCGAAGGTCCTCAAGGAAGGCTGCCTTGTCTCCCTCGAAACTCACCGGAGCAGGACCGTCCAGAATCTTGGAGGCCGCCACCCTCTCCTCCTTCAAAGCCGAGAGGCAACGGGCGTAGACCGACTCGCTGATAAGGGTCAGAGGCTCGCCCAGGTCCAGGGCGGAGATAGCGGTCCATTTGCCAGTTCCTTTCTGCCCTGCCGTATCAAGAATATAATCAAGGACATAGCGGCCGTCCTCGTCCTTTTTGGCGAGAATGTCACGGGTTATCTCAATGAGGTAGCTGTCAAGGTCTCCCCTGTTCCACTCGGCGAAAGTCTGGTGCATCTCCTCGTTGGTCATGCCGAGAATATCCTTCATGATCTGGTAGCACTCGCAGATAAGCTGGATGTCACCGTACTCGATACCGTTGTGGACCATCTTTACGAAATGACCGGCTCCGCCCTGGCCGACCCAGTCGCAACAAGGTGTGCCATCAGCCACTTTGGCGCTTATGCCCTGGAATATCGGCTTCACGAAAGGCCAGGCCGCGGGAGAGCCGCCAGGCATCATGGAAGGGCCCTTAAGAGCGCCTTCCTCGCCGCCGGAAACTCCAGTTCCAATATAAAGAAGTCCTTTACTTTCAACATATTCCGTTCTCCTTGCGGTGTCCGGGAAATGGGTATTGCCACCGTCAATGATAATATCGCCCTTGTCAAGAAGGGGTATTAATTTCTCGATGAAATCATCGACCGGTTTCCCGGCCTTTACCATAAGGAATACTTTTCTTGGGCTTTTCAAAGAGGCGATAAAGTCCTCCAGGCTGTGTGCCCCGTAGAAATTGAGACCTTTTCCACGCCCCTCCATAAAATGGTCGACTTTCTCGACCGTACGGTTGTAGACGCTGACATGGAAACCCTTGCTCTCCATATTCAACGCCAGGTTCTCGCCCATCACGGCCAAACCCACAAGTCCAATGTCTGATACTGCTTTCATATATTCAATCTTTAAATCTATCTGGATAAGCCCATAAGCCGAGCGCCGGGTTGGAGATGTAATATACCTCCTCCCCGTCGGGCATAGTGTTCCACCCGTCTCTCATCCTGTCTGTCGGATACCGCCTGAGAATCTCATCCAGGTCTCCCCAAGCGAATCCTACACTTTCTATCTCTTCCCTGGCCATTCCAGGACCAGGGCAATATGTGATCTTGAAACGTCCTTCGGAAGAACCATGAATAAGGTGAGCTGAGGCGCTAAGGTTATTCTGCAAATCCTCATTGGCAGCAGTGGCTTCCAATGTGTGCGGAGTGCCTTTATAGCCATACTTACGGATCAACCTGTCAATCTCAGGATCTTCTCCGAACTCCTTGAGGGCAGGAGCCAGGACAAGCAATTCGGCTCCGTCGGCCAGGGCCATCCTGGTCCTGTAGATAGCCTTGTTGCCCAGCCAGGTGCTCTTGAATTCAGCCGGATCGAGGTAGACCACGCATTTTTGGATCTCCTTGTCAACCATGATGAAATTGGTCTCAAGGGAGAGCGCGGAAGCCTTCTCGAAACACTCGAAATCATCTCCTATGAAAAGGCCCCTCGTCACCAGCTCCCCAGTCGCCTCATCCTTCGCCCTGACGGTCAAGATGTAAACAATTGGCAATTTAGGAATAAAATGGGTCCGGGCATATTCAAGGACATCCCTGACGGGGGTCTTCGCCCTGCCCATGATCCTTTCCATTCCATAGGATGCTCCAAGGAAATGGCTCTTGTTGATGCCTTCTGCCCCACCGACTCCGACAAAGATGTTTTTGGTGTAGTTCGCCATCCCTATCACTTCGTGCGGAACCACCTGACCTATAGAGAGTATCAGGTCGAAAGTGGGGTCGAGCAACAACTTGTTTACCTGGGCGGGCCAAGTATAGCTCACCCGACCTTCGGAGACCTCGTTGACATATTCAGCGGGCACAGTCCCGACTGTCACCACATCATTTCTCCAGTCGTGGACACGGATCTTCCCCGGTTGGACGCCATCGTACATTGAGGCTATCTGCTCGTCCGTCATCGGTGAGTGCGTACCCAAAGCGGGCATAACATCCGTCAAACAACTTCCGAAATAATCGTTGATCATTCCGGTGATAGGGCCGGCATAGGAGTTAAGCCTGGTGTAGTCAGGTGGAATGGCCAAAACCCTTCTCCTGGGCCCCATGGAGTCAAAAACCTCCCTCAAGGCCGTCCAGGTGTCCCTTTCAGTGATGATGTCTGTCTTCGAGCCTCTGGCGTAATAAAGCATATTCCTATCTCTTGACCCTGGCGTTGCCGCTCCACACGCTCCACACCTGCTCCTCGTCCGCAGGCTGGGCATAATCCGTAAGGAAGGTTGTCGCGAGAGCCCCGCAGGCCCAGCCGAACCGTATCCATTTCTCAGGCTCCCAGCCTTTCAATATGGCATATAGCAAGCCGCCTACAAAGCCGTCTCCTCCACCGATCCTGTCCAGGACATGGATAGGTCTCGGCTCAACGACATGCCAGGTCTCACCTTCTAGCATAATGGCGCCCCAATTATGGGTATTGGCGTCCTCAACCTGACGCAGAGTTGTCGCGAACACCTTAGCGGAAGGATAAGCGGCCTTCACACAATTAATCATTTCTTTGAAACCATCGATCTTGGAGGAGATATCCTTTCCTCCCGCCTCTGGTCCTTTTATTCCAAGACAAAGCTGGAAATCCTCCTCGTTGCCGATCAGGATGTCAGCCAGAGAGCATATCTCACTGAATATGGCGCGCAACTCTTCCTCCCTGCCGGCCCAGAACGACGCCCTGTAATTGAGGTCGAAACTGATCCTGGTTCCATAATCTTTGGCTTTCCTGGCTATCTCAAGGCAGAAACGGCTGGTATCCGGACTCAAGGCGGCGATCAGGCCAGAGAGATGGACGATCTTCACTCCTTCTTTTCCGAATATCCTGTCCAGATCGAAATCCTTGACATTCAATGTCCTGCCTACTTCGCCGGCACGGTCGTTCCAAACCCTCGGGCCACGGGAACCGTAGCCGCTGTCCGCCACATTGATCTGGTGACGATATCCCCAAGGACCTCCCTGAGGGACTTCAGGCCCTTCGAAATCCATCCCGCGTGAACGCAGGTTAGCCTTTATGAACGCGGCGAAAGGGCTTCCCTCAACAAAGGTGGTCAGCACCTTGACCGGAAGGCCGAGATACGAGGAAATGCTCGCGACATTCGTCTCGGCACTGGTGGCCTGCAAATGCAGGACATCACTCGACTGGACAGGCTGCCCGTTCTCCGGCGTGACACGCAAGCCCATGCTGGTAGGCACCAGCAGGGCATAGCGTTTATTCTTAATATCCATAATTGAACAGGTTATTTGACTGGCATTGACTTGATTATGCCCTCGTTGACGGCGCGGAGCTTCTTCTCGTCCATCTTGATGACCTTGCGGTCATAAGTCATCAGACCGTTGATCTCGATTTCCACATCGGTAGTCTGGGTATAAACCGCGGCGCTGCAACCCTGCTTGATGAGCTGCTTGAGCTGCTCGGCGAAGGAAGCGTACTCGGCCAGGACTTCGTCCCCATTCTTGTACTGGACATATCCCCAGTTCTTGTCCGCCTGCCAGAGATGTCCTTCGACAGGTAAGCCGATCCCACCATATTCACCCAGGACGTTGATCATGTTCTTGTCCCACATCCTGAAAGCGGGGTAAGGATAGTGGTGGTTGTCAAGGATGTCACCGACACCTTCCTCCCAGTTACCGCCTGAAGACTGGTTGACAAGCCTGGTGGGATCGAGTTTCTTGGTGTAGGCGACGACATCCTTGGTGTCAAACTGGCTCCAAGCCTCGTTGAAAGGCACCCAGACAGCTATGCATTGGAACTTCTTGACCTGATTGATGATCTCCGTCCACTCTTTGTAGTAATTGGCCTTAGCCTCGGGTGTGGCGGGGAAATCCTCACCCTCTCCATAATAGTACATACCCCACTTCTTGCTGCCACCGAACGAAGGCATGTCCTGCCACACAATGATTCCTATCTGGTCGCAATAATAGAACCAACGGTCAGGCTCAACCTTAATGTGTTTGCGGATCATGTTGAATCCGAAGTCTTTTGTCTTCTGGATATCGAATTTGAGAGCCTCATCCGTGGGTGCGGTATAGAGCCCGTCCGGCCACCAACCCTGGTCAAGAGGTCCAAGTTGGAACAGGCCCTCTCCATTAAGCCCCATGAGCTTAGTGTTGCCATTCTTCCTGTATGCGCCGACCTCACGCATGGCGGTATAAGAGGCCACCCGGTCTATAACCTTGCCATTCCTGAGAATCTGGATATCAAGACCATAGAGGTAAGGAGAATCAGGGGACCAAAGTTTGGGATCCCTGACATTAAAGGTCACCGTCCCGCCAGGGACTGTCATCCCGGAAGCAAGTACCGCATACAATCCGTCAGTAGCGGGCTTCGCGGCATTAGCGGTCTCTGTGGAATACCCGATGCCTCCGTTGAGGAGGAAAACCTTAATCACATCACCTTCCTGGACACCTTCGGCGTCAACCGTGACATTGATGGCTTTCTCTTTTATGCTTGAGACCACATTGTAATCGGTCACATGGGCAGGGGCCACAGGCTCCATCCATACGCTCTGCCAGATACCTGACACGGCCGTGTACCATATTCCTGAAGGTTTGGACACCTGTTTCCCGCGAGGCTGGAAATCATTGTCGGTAGCATCCTCGACTTTCAAGACAAGGGAGTTGGCCCCGCTCTTGAGATAAGGAGTCACGTCAAAAGAGAAATGAGTGTAACCACCTGTATGGGAACCGATCTGTATGTCATTGACGTAAACCACTGTCTTCCAATCGACAGCGTCAAAATTGAGCATCAGTCTCTTGCCTTTCCATGCGGAAGGGACTGTAAAAGTGGTCTTGTACCAAAGGGCATCATCCGGAGTCACCTTTCTGCCGACACCGGAAAGTGAGGACTCTACGGCGAAAGGAACCAGGATCTTCCCGTCGAACTTGACGGGTCTAGGCTCTGACTTCGGGGTAATGGCGTAATCCCAGAGGCCGTTGAGAGACTGCCATTCGGAACGGACCATCTGAGGACGGGGATACTCGGGATGGGCATTGGTCGGGGACACTTCCTCGGCCCACTTCGTCTTGATCCTGTCTCCCGCTGGAGCCCACTGCTGGGCGGAAAGGGTACCTGCCACAGCTAGAATCGCCGCGATTGAGGTGATGATTTTGTATCTCATTATCATGTGGTGTTAAATTGTCAAGCGCTAACCACAAATATACTCAATTCGCGGCAAAAAGTCAGCATGCCAATATTATTATTGATTACAAGGAATATTTATTAAATTTGTATGATATGATTTCATTAATCCTATGTCTCATCGCCCTTGTCCTGGGCTACCTCCTCTACGGCAAGTTTGTGGAGAAGGTTTTCGGACCGGATAGCGACCATCCTACTCCAGCTATCGCGAAAGCGGACGGAGTGGACTACGTCGCCATGCCCACATGGAAAGTATTCATGATCCAGTTCCTCAACATTGCCGGAACAGGACCGATATTCGGTGCCATTATGGGAGCGAAGTTCGGCCCGGCGTCTTATCTCTGGATAGTGTTGGGATGCATCTTCGCGGGAGCGGTCCATGACTATTTGTCCGGGATGCTCTCGGTAAGGAAAGGCGGCGTGGGACTGCCGGAAATCGTGGGAGACTTCCTCGGTCAGGGGACAAAGAAGGTGGCGCTCGTTTTCACCCTTCTCCTGCTGGTCCTTGTCGGAGCAGTCTTCGTGTACAGTCCGGCCATTATCCTTGGTGACATCGCCGGTGACGGGACGACCAGGGCGATGATGATCTGGATCGGGGCTATATTCGTTTATTACATCGTCGCGACGATGCTCCCTATCGACAAGATCATCGGAAAGATATATCCCCTCTTCGCCTTCGCCCTGATTTTCATGGCAATATCCCTGCTAATCGGACTGTTCATCAAATGGCCTTCGATTCCCGAGTTATGGGACGGGCTTGGCAATAGAGGCCCTTCGGTGGGAGTCACAGGACAACCTATATTCCCATGCCTTTTCATAACCATCGCATGTGGCGCCATCAGTGGCTTCCACGCCACCCAAAGCCCGCTTATGGCAAGGTGCCTTAAGGACGAGAAACTTGGCCGCCCCGTGTTTTACGGATCCATGATCACCGAGGGAATGGTAGCCCTTGTCTGGGCAGCGGTCTCCTCTTATTTCTTCTTCGACGGAGGAGCCGCCGAGTGTGGCTCGGACATGACCGCGGCGGCCCCGACAGTGGTGACCACGGTGTCCAAGACCTGGCTCGGAATATTCGGAGGCATTCTCGCTATCCTCGGAGTAGTCGCCGCCCCTATCACCAGCGGAGACACTGCGCTCAGGAGTGCCAGACTCATAGTGGCGGACTTCATCAAACTCGACCAGAAACCTGTACGCAACAGGCTCTTTATAAGTATTCCTCTGTTTGTTGTGACCGGACTGCTGCTGTGGTTCAACCTGGCCGACTCAAACGGTTTCAACACGATCTGGAGATATTTCGGATGGGCCAACCAGACCCTGGCTGTCTTCACCCTCTGGGCGGTGACTGTCTATCTCCTGAACAACAAAAAAGGACCGCGATATCTCATCAGCGGTATTCCCGCAAGCTTCATGACAGCGGTAAGCCTCACCTTCATCCTTGTGGATAAAGTCGGCTTCAGAGTCAACGCTGCCGCCGCTCCTTGGATCGGGCTGATCACTTTCGCGATCTGCGGCTTCATACTAAGCGCCATGAAAATGCGTCATGACAACAAATTGAATGACAAATAATAAATTAACAATCAGATATGTACGACTCTAACCACGGGCTTTGGATAGCCCACTGCGAAAACGGGCCTCTCTCGATTGTCGGGAAGATGGCGAACAGGCACGGACTTGTGGCTGGTGCGACCGGTACCGGCAAGACCGTCACACTCCAAGTCATGGCTGAGAGCTTTTGCCAGGCCGGCGTCCCCTGCTTCATGGCTGACATGAAGGGCGACCTTTCCGGAATATCCCAACCCGGAAGAACCAGCGGATTCATCGAGAAGAGAATGCCCGAGTTCGGGATCGAGAATCCCCAGTTCCAAAGTTGCCCGGTACGTTTCTATGACGTGTTCGGTGAGCAGGGCCACCCGATGAGGTGTACTATCTCCCAGATGGGGCCTCAGCTTCTCACCCGTATCCTCGGCCTGACTGACGCCCAGGAAGGTGTTTTGAACATAATGTTCAGGATCGCCGACGAGAGGGGTCTCCTTTTGGACGATATCAAGGACATGAGAGCATGCTTGACCTACATCTCACAGCACGCCTCTGAGTATTCCCAAGTCTACGGCAATATCGCTTCAGTCTCCGTCGGAGGCATCCAGAGGGCTCTGCTGACCCTTGAGAACGAGGGAGCCGACAAACTGTTCGGCCAGCCCTCCTTCGACATCTACGACCTCCTCGCCACCGAGGGCGGCCGTGGAGTGATGAGTGTCCTGGCGGCTGACAAGCTGATGCTCAAGCCGAAGCTTTACTCCACCTTCCTTCTCTGGCTGTTGTCCGAGCTCTACGTGACCTTGCCCGAAGTCGGTGATATGGATCTTCCCAAACTGGTCTTCTTCTTCGACGAGGCCCACATGCTCTTTGACGACACCTCCAAGGCCCTGACTGACAAGATTGAACAGGTAGTCCGCCTTGTACGAAGCAAGGGTGTGGGTGTCTATTTCGTCACCCAGAGTCCGACCGACATCCCGTACACCATCCTCGGACAGCTCGGAAACCGTGTCCAGCACGCCTTGAGGGCTTTCACCCCCAGGGACCAGAAGGCCGTCCAGGTAGCGGCTGACACATTCAGGACCAATCCTTCATTCAATACCTACGAGGCAATCACCAACCTCGAGACCGGCGAGGCGCTTGTATCCTTCCTCGATGAGAAGGGAGCCCCTAGCATGGTGGAAAAGGCCAAGATCCTGTTCCCTCTCAGCCAGATCGGAGCTATTTCCGAGGGACAGAGGGCACAGATTATAAACCAGTCCAGAGTCTACGGCAAATATGACAAACTGGTTGAGCGTGAGAGCGCTTTCGAGGTGCTGATGGCCGAGAAAGAAGCTGAGGCAAAGCAGCGAGAGGAGCCCCAGAAAGGCAAAGGCAAGGGTTACACCGCTCCCGTAGAGGTTGAGGCCGAGAAACCCACAAAAGCGGCCAAGGTTCCCAAGGCCACAACGACCAAGAAGAAGAGCAGTGTGATGAGCAAGGTCGTGAAGGCCGTCATCACGGCTGTCACAGCCACCGCCGCAACCGCGATCGGTAATGAGGTCTCCAACAAGGTGACAGGCAAGAAGTCCAAGACCACCACGAAGGACAGCGCCGGAAAGGTCGTCAAGAACGCCACCTCAGCCGCCACCAGGACTATCACACGTGAGATAACCCGCTCAATCCTCGGGAATCTCGTCAAATAAAAACCGGGGTGTCTCCCCGGTGGAAATCTATTCGAAGAAAGAGAAGTGCACCCGACCGTAGCGCTTCTCTTTTTTGAATCGCGGGTGGGCCGTGAAAGAATGCTCGTCGCCATGCTCGAGGATGAAATAGCATCCGGGATGAAGGATGTCCCGAGCGAAAACCTTGTCAGGCAAGGTCTCAAGACCTTCAAGAGCATAAGGAGGATCAGCGAATATGATGTCGAACTTCTCATGGCAGATATCCAGGAAGTCGAAGACATTGTCCCTTACCATCGTGACATTGTCAAGCCCCAGGCGCTTAGCCTCAGTCTTGATGAAAGAAGCGTTCTCCCTGGCCATCTCGACCGAATAAACCCTGGACGCTCCCCGAGAGGCGAACTCGAAGGCCACGGCGCCAGTGCCACCAAAAAGATCAAGGACCTTCAAGTCCTCGAACTCATATTCATTATTAAGAATATTGAATAGGCCCTCCCTCGCGAAATCCGTGGTGGGACGGGCTTTGTAACCCGCGGGCGGATTGATAGACTTGCCTTTTAAACGGCCACCGATGATCCTCATAACGACTCGACCGCTTTGAAATAACGGTAAAGGGACATCTCCTCTTCTCCTGACAAAGGAGTCATAAAAGAGACTGTGGAAACCTCAGGATTAAGTTGTAGTTTCTTGACCGCCATAAAAAGGAAATACTCCGCGGTAGTGAAGTCCGCCGCCTGGAAGGTGTTGGCAAGCAATAGGTTATCTCCTTGGGAAATAACCAGCGTCAAGACTCCGTCCCCATAAGATGCCAGGATCTTGTTGTATTCCGGGATTTCAGAGAGTTTCTTCAGGAGATAATACATCTCAGGATAATCCTCATCAGAAAGAGAATACACCAGTTCGGCGGAGAACTCCGGCAAACTGATGTATTCAACTTTATCTTCCTGGTCTAACTCAACCGTCCGCGACAACACTTCCCGGGCTGATGCCGGGTCAAAGAACGCGGAAGGAACAAGCGCTACCTTAGGAGTGTGACGTGACATGCACGAGACTACTCCCAGTTACCAGCGTTGTTGTTCGGCGCGGTGATGCTTCCGACCTGGAGACCCTCATACTGGCCGAGATCCTCGCGCTCAGCGATGAGGTTGACAATGAGCTGATGGTTAAGCCCGTTGAGAAGGCTCTTGTAAGGGAGCTTGGCCTCGAAGAGAGGCACATCAACACCAGAGACCTTCTTCACGATGGCGTCCATCTCAATGTCAGTGACCGCCGCCGCACCATACTCACCAACCGCGAAAGGAATCTTCTCGATGGTGTTGATGTTGAAGTCATCCCTGTTCTTGAACAGAGTGTCCTTGACAGCGATCTTGTTTTGGATGGAGAAAACGAGATTCTTGTCGCCCTCCTGATAGAGTTTGTAAAGGTCAGCGTCAGTGATCTTGCCTTTCTTGGCCTTCTTGACCTCGTTGGTGTGAGCCATGGCGAGGGAGTCATCCTTCGAGCCGATCTGCATGAGAACAACCATCTCACCTGTGTTGTAGAACTGCTTGAGAGTGTCGAAAGAAGCGGTGAACCTGTCATTGACGCTCTTGAAAGCGACCTGGAGGTCGCGGATATCCTTGAGCTGCTGGATGGCCACTTTCTTCCTGGCGTTGACATCATGTTCAAACCTCACAGGCTCCATGACACCTTGGTAGATCTTGTAAACAAGGAAAACGCAGAGAAGCGCGAGCACGATGCTGAGAATCGTTTTCAGAATCTTATTCATTATACTAAAAATTTATGATTTGCTTTACCATGAACCGACAAGCCGCCAATTCTGGACAAAGTTAGAAAATTGATTTATGAAATGCAATATAATATTTGTAATATTATTCGTAATTTTGCTCCCGCGAATGGATAATATCAAAGACCTTTACAATCTGGTGACCGCTGCTGACCGTATCTCGGTGGCCGTTCATACTCACCCGGACGGAGACGCCCTGGGAAGTGGCTTGGCGCTTGTCGGATACCTGAGGGAACTCCACGGCAAGGATGCTGTGTTGGTTGTGCCAGATTGTGTTCCGGAGTCTTTGCGGTTCATTCTCAATGGTTTCCGTGACGATTCTGTGTTGACTTGCGATGAAGGGACAGCCGTGGAAGACAGGATATCTTCAAGCGATCTGCTATTCTGCCTTGACTGCAGCTCACTCTCCAGGACCAATTCCCGGATAGAGGCCTCGGTTAAGGCTTCAGCCGTTCCTAAAGTGTTGATAGATCATCATCTGAATCCAGACACTGACGCATTCTCTTTGGTGTTCTCTCAGACGATGACTTCTTCCACCTGCGAACTTCTGTTCGGACTATTGAAGGAGATGCCTGATGTCTCCGGAGACCTCACCAAACTTCCCAGGATTGTCCTGGAAGCCTTGATGACCGGGATGACGACTGACACGAACAATTTCGCCAACTCAGTGTTTCCAGGAACAATGGTCATGGCCTCCGAACTGATAGCCGCCGGAGTCGACAGGGACAGGATTCTTTCCGATCTCTACAACAACTACCGTGAGAACAGGCTGAGGCTGATGGGGTATCTGCTTAAGGACAACCTGGAGATCACTCCTGAAGGAGCCGCGATAATGATCCTTAACAAGGCTGATCAGGAGAAGTTCGATTTCCAGCAAGGTGAGAGCGAGGGATTCGTCAACCTTCCCCTCACCGTGGACCGGGTAGGGCTCAGCGTGTTCCTGACCGAGGAGGAAGACAGATTCAGGGTGTCGGTCAGGTCCAAGCGCGGAATCTCGGCGAACCAGTTCGCCCGCGAATACTTCCACGGAGGCGGGCATGAGATGGCCGCGGGAGGAAGATTGTATTTTCCTGAAGATATTCCTTCCCCGGAAGGGGCAAAGGCATACATATTGAAAGTGACTAGGGAGTTTTTCGCCAAATGAGGAGATTGGTCATCATATTGGTTACGTTCGTCATAGTGTTTATCACCGCTTCTTGCGGGGATAAGCAGTTTGACTCTTTATACGACGGACAAGAGAAAACGATTGAGAGCCTGGTCGAGAATCTGACCAAAGGGAAAGATGATGCCACTGTGGAGTCTAACAACGGCTCGATCAGGGTGACTCTCGTCCATGGTGAAGGCGCTCCCCTTTCGGAGAACGGAGCTGTGGCTTTCTACTATGCCGGTTACTACATCACCAGCAGTTCCCTCGGCAGCTCGAACATGTTCGCGACTAACAACGAGTCGTTCGCCAAATCGCAAAGATGGTCCACGACCGACACCACCTCTTTCGCCATCACCACCATCAAATTGGGTGAGGATGAGATCGTTGAAGGTCTGAAGAACGGGCTTGTCGGAGTGAAAGGCGGAGACGAATGTTATGTGCTTTTCAGCGGCAAACGTGGTTTCGGTAAAAAGAAAATAGCCAACGTGCCCGCCCACTCAGCATTAGCCTACAGGCTGTGGATAAAGAGCGTCAGCAATGACTAGATTGAAAATGAAGAATATGAATATAAATAAACTCAAGACATTTGCCGCTTGCGGATTCTCCGCCATTATCCTGGCTTTTACAGCCGGATGCGCGAAAGAAAGCTCTGTCGATACCAGCGGCATGGCAAAGGCATTCATCGAGGCTTGGATCAAGGTCAATCATCCCAATGCCAGCGCCTCGGGACTTGGGGTCTACATCCTTGAGGACACTCCCGGAACAGGCGCGGCTCTGACCGACAAAGACTTATATGTCATAGCCGACTGCACGGTAACCGATCTCGACGGCAATATCAGTTCCACCACCTACGAGAACGTCTCCAAACAAATCGGCACATTCTCCGAGGCCAACTATTACGGCTCTGACATCTTCTTCCTAAACAGGAATTACACCGCCGCCGGTGTGATCGACATATTCGACGGAATGAGAGTAGGGGGCACGAGGAAAGCCTTGATCCCCGGTTGGCTCAATGTCAACCTTGATTACAAGACCGCCGAGGAATACGAAAAAAACGGCTCAGGAACGAACGCGATCTACACCGTCACCATAACCGACAAGACCGACGACATCATCCAGTGGCAGATCGACAAACTTCAGAAGTTCGTGGCCACAAACATGGCCGGCGTGGATTCGACTAAGTACGGATACTATAGCAGGACTCTGAAGCAGCCGACCTCTGACGAGACATTCTCTGGTGACACAACTTATTATATCAATTACACCGGGCGTCTCTTGAATGGAAAAGTTTTCGACACCACGATAGAGGACACCGCGAAAGTCCACAAGATCTACAATTCCGCCAGGGACTACGCCCCGATGGTGGTCCATCCTGCCAGCGAGAGCGATTACACGACAGTCACGATCTCTTCCACCCCGACTGAGGACGGAACCACAGTGGTTGACGGATTCGCTTTTTGCCTTTCCAAATTGAGGCCTTTCGAGAAAGTCATCTGCGCTTTCTATTCAGAGTTAGGCTATGGTTATAGCGGGAGTGCGCCTTCGGTCCCGAAACTCTGTCCGATCGTATTTGAAATAGAGGTTGTCGCCGAACCGGAATAATAGAACCAAGGAGGTCAATATGTCCAACAACCAAGCGGCACCCATAGAATTAGGTACTGAAAGTGTCGGCAAATTGCTAAAGAAGTATGCGGTCCCTGGCATTATCGCCATGACCGCTTCTTCTTTGTACAATATGGTCGACAGCATCTTTATCGGACATATTCCTGAATACGGATCCCTGGCCCTCTCGGGACTGGCGGTCAGTTTCCCGCTGATGAACCTCAGTTCCGCTCTCGGCACACTTGTGGGAGTCGGAGCCGCGACACTCGTCTCTGTACTTCTAGGCCAGAGAAACTATGAAGCCGCCAATAAGGTTCTAGCCAATGATATCAGTCTCAATTGTATCACAGGCGTCATTTTCGCCGCGGTCTGTCTGTTTTTCATTGACCCGATCCTGACTTTTTTCGGAGCCAGCCCGAATACCCTCCCCTTTGCCCGGGAATATATGACGGTGATTCTCATCGGCAACGTCATCACCCACCTGTATTTCGGTCTTAACGCGCTTATCCGTTCATCCGGTAACCCGCGTCTGGCGATGGGACTTACCCTCTTCACCGTAATCTCCAACACAATCCTCGACCCGATTTTCATTTTCGTATTCGGATTGGGGATCCAAGGGGCCGCGATCGCCACCGTCCTTTGCCAGGCGATGGCACTCTCCTACAGCCTCCGATATTTCACTAGAAAGGATAATGTGATGAGGCTCCCCCGCAAGGTCTTCGAGCTTGACTGGAGGATCGCCAAAGATTCCCTAGCCATAGGAATGGGTCCTTTCCTAATGAACTCAGCCTCATGCATTGTCACGATGTTCATCAACCAGCAGTTGCTGAAATACGGCGGTGACCTGGCTATCGGAGCATACGGGATCGTCAACAGGATCAACTTCCTGTTCATCATGATAGTCATGGGGTTCAACCAGGGGATGCAACCGATCGCGGGGTACAATTTCGGGGCCCTGAAGTATTCGAGAGTCAAGAAGGTGTTCAAACTCACGGCGTTATGGGCCACTGGAGTGTGCGTGTTGTGGTTTATCGCCTCCGAGTTCTTCCCGAGCCTGATGGTTGGGATATTCACGAACGACCCCCAGCTCGTGGACTTGGCCGACAAGGGAATCAGGGCCATGAATCCCGTGGTATGCCTCGTAGGCTGGCAGATGGTCTCCACCAACTTCTTCCAAAGCCTCGGGATGGTCGGGAAGTCTATATTCCTCTCACTGTCAAGGCAGCTTCTTTTCCTGGTACCGCTCGTCTACTTCCTCCCATTATTCCTGGATATACGAGGGGTATTCTATGCGTTCCCAGCTTCGGACCTGCTGGCATGCCTTACCACTTTCATCCTCATCTACAATCTGTTCCGTAAGTTCAGCAAACTTCAGGATGGAGATGAGCCCACAATACTCGGGAGTCAGATCAAACAACGTTAGACAATGAGCCAGAACCATAACATAATAAACATCGGACGCCAGTACGGTAGCGGTGGAAAAGAAGTGGCGGAGAAGATCGGATTGGCGTTGGGAATAGAGGTCTACGACAGCGAGCTTATTTCAAAAGCCGCTGAGGAAAGTGGTTTCAGCAAGGAACTGTTCAAACGTAGCGACGAGAAAAGAAGTTTCTTCAATCTTTTCTCTTTCTTCGGTGCCGAGAGGTTCGGCAGTTCCCAGAACTATGTGGGGGACAATGAGTTGTTCAGAATCCAGAGTGAAGTCATAAGAGGAATCGCCGAAAAGGGGCCCGCGATTTTTGTGGGACGCTGCTCAAACTATATTCTCAGGGACAAGAAATGCCTCGACGTGTTCATCTCCGCTCCCGAAGCGGCCAGGATCAAGAGGATAATGGAAAGGACAGGGCTCGCGGAGGATGAGGCCAGGGAAATGATGGAGAAAAAGAACCGGTCCAGAGAGTCATATTACAATTTCTTCTCATTCGGAAACTGGGGAGCCGCTTCGGACTATGACCTTTGTGTCGACTCGTCGATTCTGGGAATCCAAGGCACCGCTGACCTCATAATTGATTTCGGAAAGAGGTCCGGGCTTATTATCTGACACTTAGAGGAATATGAGGATGACAAAAAGAGCGAGAATTCTTGCGGCGGCCATCCTGTCTTTGGCCGCCCTTGCCATCGTGGCAATAACCTCCAGTTTCGGCAAAAAAGAGAAAGAGATCCACAGGATCCCGGTCAACCTCAACGAGACCCTCACCAACGAGATGTCCGACACCTCTGTCCTTGACGGATTCGACAAGAAAGTGAAGGATTACATGACCTACTGGGGGCTTCATGGGGCATCTCTTTCAGTGATGCGGAACGATTCCCTGCTCTTTTCCAAAGGCTATGGCTGGGCTGATGAGAAAGAGCCCATGACTCCAGGACACATCCTCAGGATGGCCTCAGTCTCAAAACTCATCACCGCTGTCGGAATCATGGTGCTGGAGGAGAAGGGACTCTTGAGGCTTGACGACCAGGTGTTCGGCCCTGGCGGAATCCTGGACGACTCACTTTACAACGCCGCTATAGCTGACTCGCTTTACATGAAAATCACTGTCGAGGATCTTCTCCGCCACAAGGGAGGTTTCTCCAAGAAGGGAGGTGACCCGATGTTCTCTACACGATGGATAATGTCCCAGAACGACTGGAAGGAAGTACCTACCAAAGAGCAACTTACGGTGTTGCAGCTGAAACGGGCCCTCGCATTCGAGCCGGGCACTTTCCAGGAATATTCCAACTACGGTTACCTGGCGCTTTCGATGGTGATTGAGAAAGTCAGCGGGATGGAATATGAGGACTTTATCCAGGAGAAAGTGTTCCACCCGATCGGCTGCGTGAACTTCAAACTGGCAGGTAACTACTATGCCGACAAGCATCCTGGCGAAGTCCGCTACTATGTCCAGAAAGACGACCAGCCTGTGGATGAGTTCAACAACAGCGGACGCAAGGTAACCCGCAGCTATGGCGGGAATGATGTCTCAGGCCTTCTGGGAGCTGGCGCATGGGTAGGCTCCACCCCGGAGCTTGCTCTGCTGGTGGCCTCTATAGACGGCAAGCCTGAGGTGCCGGATTTAATTACCAAAGAGAGCGTGGACGCGATGACGGAATACTTCGACCCGGACACATATTCCTTGGGATGGAACGACACCAAGCCTACCGGGGAATGGACCCGCACCGGTTCTTTCGCCGGCACCACAGCCCTCGTGAAATACTTCCCCGACGGAGAGTGCTGGGTATTCATCGCCAACACCAGCACTTACAAAGGCCCTGGCCTGGCCAAGTTCACCACTGAACTATTCGAAGACCTGCGGAGCAACTATTCGAAAAAATTTCCCCGCAGAAACATGTTCTACGGGGAAGAGTAGATCCTTCGCTTCGCTCAGGATGACAACTACTTGTTGACGAACATCACCGCCTCGGCGATGGAGTTCAGTTTGGTGTCGACACTGTCAGCGCGGCTGGCAAGCACACAAGGAGCGGTTGTTCCAACCAGCATTCCAGCCTGACGCACACCGGTAGCCAACTTGGAATTGGTCTTCCAGAAAACATTGGCGGACTCGATATTCGGGAACTGCAAGCAGTCAGCGTCACCAGCGACGGGACTGACAAGCTTCTTGATCTGCACAGACTCCTCATCGATAGCGACATCCAAAGCCAGAGGGCCGTCACCGACGCAACCCTTGATCTGACCACGATCGCACATCTTCGCGAGCTGGGCGGCCTCGATACAAGCGGGCATAGAATCAAGCATCTGCTCAGAGGCGGCAATGAAAGCTATCTTCGGTTTCGCGATTCCGAAAGACTTGGCGACACCAACCAAATAGTTGGCTATCTTCACCTTCTGGCGGAAATCCGGAAGAGGAATCACAGCCATGTCGGAAAGGAACATGAGCTTATGGTAATTCGGATTCTCGATGATACCGACGTGGCTCAGGACACCCTTCGGAGGAAGAAGTCCGGTCTCCTTGTTGAGGATGGCGCGCAGGAACTTGTCGGTAGAGCAAAGTCCCTTCATGAGCACGTCGCCATCTCCGTCATGAACCATCTGGACAGCCTTGGCGACAGCCTTCAGCTCGACAGTCTCATTGACTATGTCAAACTGCTCCATGTCGATGCCAAGCTTGGCGCAAGTGGCGGCGATAAGCTCCTTGTCACCGACCAAAGTGACCTTCACGAAGCCCATCTCAGAAGCCTTGGCGCAAGCCTCGATAGTGTGCTCATCCACGGCCCAAGCCGCTACCATTTTCTTGCAGATGCCCTTCTCTTTGAGCTCCGCAAATACATCAGCGAATTTAGTGATCATAATATTTGATTGATTATCAGTTTATTCCTCAATACTTTGCACAAGGTGCATGGTGTCTCTGGCTATCACAAGCTCCTCGTCGGTAGTGACGAGAGCGGCCTTGATCTTCGATTCAGGAAGGGAGATGATAGTGTCCTCACCCCACGCGGTATTGGCCTCATAGTCGAATTGGAGACCGAGGAAGGTCAGGTTCTCACAGACCCTGCGACGCAGGCGGCTGTTATGCTCTCCGATACCACCGGTAAAGAACACGGCGTCCAAGCCGTTCATCTCGGCGGCGTAAGCGCCGATATACTTGATCATCTGGAACGAAAGCATCTTCAAGACCAGTTTCGCCTTGAAGTCGCCTCCATTGGCCAACTCATCCATCTCACGAGCGTCTGAAGTCCTCTGTGACACACCGAGGAAACCGCTCTTCTTGTTGACGAGGGTGTACATATCGTCAGGTGATATGTTTTCCTTCTTCATGATGTAGAGGATGGCGTTGGGATCGACATCACCGCAGCGAGTGCCCATGATAAGGCCCTCGAGCGGGGTAAGACCCATGGAAGTGTCGATAGACTTGCCGTTATGAATAGCAGTGATGGAACTACCGTTACCGATGTGGCAAGTGACAATCCTGGAATCATTGATGTCCAGTCCAACCATCTTCGCACCCTTATGGGCGACGAACTGGTGGCTTGTTCCGTGAGCTCCGTAACGACGGATATGATACTTCTCGTAATATTCGTAAGGAAGTCCATACATGTATGCCTGCGGAGGCATTGTCTGATGGAAAGCGGTGTCGAAGGTGACCACCTGCGGCACATTCGGGAGAACCTCCTGGCAAGCCCTGATACCCAGCAGGTGAGCGGGATTGTGGAGAGGGGCGAAGTCGCAGCAGTATTCAATCTTGGAAAGGACATCCTCGTCCACGATAGCGCTGCCTGAGAAGAAGTCGGCACCCTGAACGATCCTGTGGCCGACAGCCTCGATATCGTCGAACGACTGGAGCACGCCGTAATCCTTGTCCACCAGGGCGTCAAGCACAAGCTGCATTCCGACTGTATGGTCAGGAATAGGCAGGTCTTTGACAACCTTGTCCTTACCGATGGGTGTGTGAACCAGCCTGCCGGACTCGAGTCCGATCTTCTCAACTATGCCCTTGGCCATAAGGTCATAGATATCATCGCTCCGCATGTCAAGCAGTTGGTACTTGATCGAGGAACTTCCGCAATTGATAACCAGAATGATCATTATCCTAAAAAATAAAAAGTTTCAGAAAGACAAAGATACGAAATTAATAGCTATTTTTACAAAAATAAGAAAACTGGCTATGAAGGACTCAGGAGAGATCGTGGGGATAGGGATGATGTTTGCCGCCGGCGTGGCCGCCGGAGCTGTCTTGGCCGAATATATCAAAGTCTTTCCTTTGGCTATTCCTTGTTGCCTCTCGATGACGATTCCGACTCTCTCGGTGGTAATATTCCTTAAATCGAGCGGCAAAAAGCCAAACCGCTTCGCATTTCTTTCGCTTTTTTTTATCACCGGATTATTCTGCTCCGTCAATTCAATTATCGGATACGGAATACCTATTCCCAAAGGGTATCTGGCTAGAGTGGCGAATATCAAAGGAGAACAACTTAAGAACCTTATTGACAACATCCCATACCCCTCCTCCGGAACCGGACCTCTTGTCAAAGCTTTGCTGACCGGGGACCGGAGCGGCCTGGACAAGGCTACCGTCAACATATTCAGGACAAGTGGGGCTTCACATATTCTCGCGCTGTCCGGATTGCATCTTGGAATACTCTATCTTATCCTCGCCAGGTTGACCGTCCCTCTTGGCAACAGTCCCAGAGCCAAGAGGATGAGATTCCTCCTGACCATTGGAGCCGCCGGTTTCTACACATTGATGACCGGAGCTTCCCCGTCAATAGTCAGGGCATTCCTTTACATCACAATCGGAGAAACAGCCCGCCTGATCGGAAGGGAACGGAATCCCGCCAACATCCTCCTCACAGCTTTGACCATCCAACTGGTCCTCAAGCCGGAAGTAATAACTTCACTCGGCTTCCAGCTATCCTATCTGGCGATGGCTGGAATAACATTCATCTATCCCTGGCTGGAAAAGATGTATCCGGAAGGAGATGGATTCGCCGGCAGGATCGACCCCATGAGGAAACTCTGGAAAGGCGCCGCACTCTCCCTTTCCTGTCTAGTATTCACCTCTCCCCTAGCCTGGTACCGTTTTCACACCTTCCCGAAATACTTCTTGATAACAAACCTTACCGCCCTGCCACTGACAAGCGCGGTCATGGTACTTTCAGTAACCACAATCGCGCTGTCCGGGGCCGGAATATGTCCGGATCTTCTGATTAATCTGAACGACAAGGCGGTGAGCATCCTCGTCGAATGCCTTAGTGTTATCAGCTCGCTGTGACTTGCCGCCTGGCCTTGTAAGACCTCAATCCGTAGATCAAGACTATCACGAAGCAAATAAGAGGCAGGACGAACGACACATTGACCGCAGGATGGCCGAAAACCACTCCCTGATCTATAATCATACCCTGAAGAGGAGGCATAATCGCCCCACCCACAATAGCTTCCACCAAGAAGGCGGCTCCGAGACTGGCGTCCTGGGCATCCACATTCTCAAGGGCGATACCGTAGATGGTCGGGAACATCAGCGACATGAAGGCGCTGATTCCCATCAGGCAGTATAAGCCTCCCATTCCGACTATCGTTATCGCTCCAATAGCGCAAATAGCCGCGCCTGTGGCGAATATGGCGAGAAGCCGGCTGGAATTGACATACTTCATCAAGGCGGTCGCCACAAACCGTCCGCAAAGGAAGAGAGCCATGGCGATGATGTTGTATGTCTGGGCCGTGGCCTTGTTGATCCCGAGGTTGTCAGCGTACTGGATGATGAATGTCCAGGTCATGATCTGGGCGGCGACATAGAACATCTGTGTCAGAACTCCTTCCCTGTACATTTTGTTATGCCAGAGGTTCGAGAGAGTCTTACCGGTGCTGTTTGTACGCTCCGGCTGGATGTCAGTCTTCGGAACCTTAGCCAAAGCTATGATGATCAATACCGCCACAACCACCAGACCTATAATGACATAAGGGTTACGGATCACGGCAAGGTCATGAAGACGGATGCTAGCCTTCTCGGCTTCGGAGAGAGTCGGGAATATGATATTTCCGGCAGCGTCACGCTTGTCGGAAAGGAGTTGGGGCAACACGATGAACGAAGCCACGCTCATTCCCATCAACGAACCCATCGGATTGAACGACTGGGAGAGATTCAATCTTCTGGTAGCGTTGTCCTTTGAACCCAAGGAGAGGATGAAAGGATTGGCTGTGGTCTCGAGAAAAGCAAGACCGAAGGTCAGGACATATAAAGAAACACAGAAGAACGAGAACTGCTGGAACTGGGCCGCGGGCATGAACAAGAAGGCTCCTATCGCATACAGGGCCAAGCCGAGCAGTATTCCGCTCTTGTAGCTGTGCTTGCGGATGAAAAGAGCGGCCGGGATGGCCATCGTGGCGTAGCCTCCATAAAAGGCGAACTGCACCAGGGAGGCCTTGGCAGCGCTCAATTCCATTACCGTCTGGAAGGCCGCCACCATCGGATTGGTGATGTCGTTGGCGAACCCCCAGAGGGCAAAGAGTGATGTGATAAGGATAAAGATGAAGAGATATTTCTTCTCCACCAGTTTATCTTTTGCCATATTCCGCTATTTGTAGATAGGACCGAAATTGGCGCAGGCGCGGAAGTCGGCGCCCTCCTTATCCATTCCGAAGGCGTTCCAAGCGGCCGGACGGAAGATCTTGGCGTCATCCACATTGTGCATGCAGACAGGAATCCTCAGCATGGAGGCGAGGGTGATCATGTCAGCGCCGATATGGCCATAGGAAATAGCTCCATGGTTGGCTCCCCAGTTGTTCATCACGCTGTAGACATCCTTGAAGGCGTCCTTCGTGGGATCAAGGCGAGGAGTGAACCAAGTGGTCGGCCAAGTCGGATCCGTGCGCTTGTCAAGCACATCGTGGATCTCAGGCTCAACATTGACGACCCAGCCCTCAGCGATCTGGAGGACAGGTCCGAGGCCATCCACAATATTGATTCTCATCATGGTGGCAGGGAAATCACCCTTCGAGACAAAATGGATGCTGAAGCCGCCTCCGCGGAAATAATCGCGGTCAGCCGGCATCCACCATGAGTTCTCGAGGCACTTCTTCTCGTCCTCGTCAGTCATCTCCCAGAAAGTCTTCATCACAGGTTTACCATCAGCGTCGACACTCTGGCCGCAGCCATCCATAGTAGTCGCGCCGGAGTTGATCAGATGGATGATTCCCGGGGCAGCCTTTCCGGTAAGTTCCTTGCCAGTGACCCTCTTGACAGCCTCAGGGCTCCAATAAGTACGCACGTCAGAGAATATCTGAGGCAAGTTGGTCACCAAATGACCGAGAAGCATCGCGGCGCCGTTGAGAGAGTCGTTCTCCGTGGCGAGGATGGTAGGCTCACGACGGCCGTTCCAGTCGAAGTTGGTGTTCAACAAGGTCTCGGTAAAGTCACCGTTAGGCATCCAGTCTGTCCACTGACGCTGGCCCTGGAAACCTCCGGCGATAGCGTTGTGTCCAAGAGCTTCCTCTTTGAATCCCAATTCCTTGAGCTTAGGATTGCCATGGAGCAGATCCATCACGATGATTGTCATCTTGGTGACGAAATCCCAGTCCTTGTCCTTCTCCTCGCGGGTTTTCTGTTTCTCGGGACGGTTCTTGTCCCATCCCTCCTGTGGCATGCAATATTTCTCGACCCAAGCCTTGGCTTTGGCATATTCCTCAGGATCGTAGATGCCAAGATCCATACGACGCAGAATCTCCACCTCATCGACACTCTCATTCCTCATTCCCAAGTACTTCTGGAAGAAATCGCAATCAACGATAGAGCCCGCTATACCCATTGTGACGCTACCGATGGAGAGGTAAGACTCACCCCTCATCTCACCGACAGCCACAGCAGCCTTGGCGAAACGGAGAATCTTCTCCGCGACATCGCAAGGGATGGAGTTGTCGTCCAAGTCCTGCACGTCATGGCCATATATACCAAAAGCGGGCAGACCTTTCTGGGCATGGGCGGCGAGGACAGCGGCAAGATACACCGCTCCGGGACGCTCCGTGCCGTTGAATCCCCATACAGCCTTCGGCCAAAGAGGATGCATATCCATAGTCTCAGAGCCGTAGCACCAGCAGGAAGTGACAGAGATGGTTCCCCAGACTCCCTCCCTCTCGAACTTCTCCGCGCAAGCGGCGCTCTCAGCCACACGGCCGATCGTAGTGTCGGCTATCACACATTCGACAGGACAGCCATCGCTGTACTTGAGGTTAGACGAGATAAGTTCCGCCACGTTGGCGGCCAGGGTCATGGTCTTATCTTCCAGACTCTCACGAACACCGCCCTGGCGACCATCTATGGTCGGGCGGATACCGATTTTAGGATGCTTCATAACTTATGTGGTGTTTAATCATTTGTTGGCGTAACCAATCTATAAAGATAGTGTTTTTATTTGACAAGTGAGCGTAATAACCAGATGATTTTATCCTTCAATGAACTCTCGGGATCCTTCCAAGAAGGGATCTGGGGATCTCTTTTTGTCGAGGCCAGCACTCCAGGAGCCACCATCCTCGCCACACCGGCTCCGGCCAGTTTAGCCCCATAGCCGTAATTCAGCAGGCCCCTGCGGAAGAAATCAGATGGATTTTCGATATGCGAGAAAACGTATTCCGGGACAAGGGCTATCGACAAGTCGAACAGGTGGCAGGGAACGGGAATAATCGGATCCGGCTCAATAAGCCGCCCTCTCCGGGTCCTTCCGCCGAAAAGAAGGCTCTTGTCCGGACGGGCGACAGTGCCGGTGATCACAGCCTTATGGCGGAGGAACTCTGAATTCTCAAGAAGGCATGCCAGCATTCCCTCATCCAAGGAAAGGTCGTGATCTAGCCACAAGAAAAAGTCCGCGCCCTCTTTGGAAGCCTTCTCACAAACCGCCTGATACCCTTTTTCTCCGGCATCATTAAGGAATATGGAAAAGGTGTACTTCCCTTCTGACGCGACAGCATCGACCTGCCTCTGGCACTCCTCCAGGCAACCGGCGGAGCCGTCGTCGCCTTCATGGATAGTGACCAGTATCGCTACTTTGGACATATTCTTTAAGAATCAAGTTTGAGGACAGCCATGAAGGCGCTCTGTGGCACTTGGACCGTACCGATCTGGCGCATCCTTTTCTTACCCTCCTTCTGCTTCTCGAGCAACTTGCGCTTCCTCGTCACATCACCGCCATAGCACTTCGCGGTCACATCCTTACGGACCTGGCGGACAGTCTCGCGGGCGATGATCTTGGCTCCGATAGCGGCCTGGACGGCGATGTCAAACTGCTGACGCGGAATGAGTTCCTTCAGTTTGACGCACATCTTGCGCCCGAAATCATAGGCGTGATCCTCATGGATAAGAGAGGAGAGCGCGTCAGCGGGATCTCCGTTCAGAAGAATGTCAAGTTTAACAAGCCTGGCCGGGCGGAAATCTATGACATGGTAGTCGAAAGAGGCATATCCCTTGGATATCGACTTTAGCTTATCGTAAAAGTCAAAGACTATCTCGGAAAGAGGCATGTCGTAAGTGAGCTCGACCCTATCGGAGGTGATATAGTGCTCCCCGATAAGAGTTCCCCTTTTGTCCATGCAAAGCTTCATTATAGGCCCGTAGAAATCCGTCTTGGAGATAATCTGCGCGCGGATGTATGGCTCTTCGATGTGATCGATGAGGGTGGGCGCCGGGAGGCCGGATGGATTATGGACATCGATAACTTCGCCCTGGGTCGTGTAGACCTTATAAGAGACGTTGGGAACTGTCGTGATCACATCCATGTTGAACTCCCTGAAGAGGCGCTCCTGGACTATCTCCAGATGCAAGAGCCCGAGGAAACCGCACCTGAAACCGAAGCCAAGGGCGAGAGATGACTCAGGCTCATAGACGAACGACGCGTCATTGAGCTGGAATTTCTCAAGAGTCGCCCGCAATTCCTCAAACTTGTCAGCCTGGACAGGATACATTCCGGCGAAAACCATAGGTTTCACTTCCTCGAAACCAGCGATAGCGCTCTCGCAAGGAAGGTCCGCGTGGGTGATGGTGTCTCCCACCTTCACCTCAACGGCCCTCTTTATTCCGGAAATGATATAACCCACGTCACCAGTCGAAACCTGATCCGTGGGGCAAAGCTTCATCTTGAGCACACCGACTTCCTCGGCGTCATATTCCATCCCGGTGGCCACGAATTTGACCTTGTCTCCCTTCCGGATAGATCCGTTCAAGACTTTGAAATATGCGATAATGCCTCTGAACTGGTTGAATACGGAGTCGAAAATCAAGGCCTGGAGAGGGGCCTGGGGATCGCCTTTCGGAGCGGGGATCTTCTCCACGATAGCGTCCAGGATCGGCGGGATACCCTCACCCGTCCTCGCTGACACTTTATAAATATCCTCATGGTCACATCCCAAAAGGTCCACGATCTGGTCGGAAACCACCTCAACCTGAGCTGATTCCATGTCGATCTTGTTCAACACCGGGATAATCTCCAGCCCATGATCCACAGCAAGGTAAAGGTTGGAGATAGTCTGGGCTTGAATGCCTTGTGAGGCGTCCACTACCAAAAGAGCTCCCTCGCAGGACGCGATCGAGCGGGAAACCTCGTAGGAAAAGTCCACATGCCCGGGAGTGTCGATGAGATTCAGAATATATTTCTCGCCTTTGTAGACATATTCCATCTGGATGGCATGGCTCTTTATAGTGATGCCTTTTTCCTTTTCCAGGTCCATGTCATCAAGCACCTGGGCCTCCATGTCACGGCTGGACAGGGTCTTGGTCAATTCCAGGAGCCTGTCAGCCAAGGTGCTCTTGCCATGGTCGATATGGGCGATTATGCAGAAATTGCGGATATGCTTCATAATTGCAAAAGTAAGCAAATTGTCGTACATTTGAAAGATTGAGAGAGTACATGATAGGATGACGGACAAGGAAATATTGGACCTTTACCAATCCGGTCAACGGGAAAAAGCTTTCACTGAAATCGTAGATTCGTACAGTGAGAGACTCTACTGGCATGTCCGGCGTTTTCTTTGTTCCCATGATGACACCGACGACATGGTCCAGGAGATATTCCTTAAAATTTGGAACTCTCTACCCTATTTCAGGGGCGACTCCCAACTTTACACATGGATCTACCGGATAGCCACCAACGAGTCCCTGAATTTTCTCCAAAAACAGAAAATCCGTTCCGCTTTGCGCTTCGAAAGTGTCTCCTCCAAGCTGGAGGAGAAGATAGACGAGGACACCGGAGTGGACGGAGACGAGGCTCAAAGGCTCCTCATGAAAGCAGTCCAGCGGCTACCCTCAAAACAACGTACTGTATTCATAATGAGATGGTTCGACGAACTGTCGTATGAGGACATATCAGAGATTCTGGGGACCTCCGTCGGGGCGCTGAAAGCATCCTATCATTTCGCGGCGGAAAAAATAAAGGCCGCGCTTGAGAAAAATATAAAATGATTTTAAACCTTATTATCAATAGTTTGTCAAAGAATCGGTAATGCGAACAGGAAAGGACATATTCGAGAACATCGGGAAAGATCGCCCGAGCGTGCCGGAAGGTTATTTTGATGACCTTAAAGCACGTCTTTACTCCATTCCGGTTGAATCTGCCACAGCACATCCCGGTCCATGGAGCAGAGTCAGGCCATATCTTGCGTTGGCCGCTTCCTTTGCCGCTATCGTGCTGATCGGCAACGCTATCCTGAAGGACACCACAAAGAGTCAATCCTCAGACCAGTTCTTCGGGGACTCTTATGCGGACATTATTTCTATCACCAACCCGGAGATTCTTTACAATGTCGAAGAATTCGAAGTGGAAGAGATCTCGGACGATGACATCATCAATTATCTTATTGAGACGGGAGTGAGGGCTGAGCACCTCGCTTACGCTGGTGACCAATATTAACAGAAGGCTATGAGAAAAATCAAAAATCTGGCGATAATCGCCATAATCACAATCTCTTGCGCTTGGAATGCGGGCGCACAGGGGAATCCTCCACAAAGAAGGAATTGGCAGGATAGGATCAAAGCCGAGAAAATCGCTTATCTGACCGACGCCATGGACCTGACATCAGCCGAGGCCGAGAAGTTCTGGCCGGTTTACAACAGGGCCGAGTCTGAGACACGGGAGTGCTGGAAGCTTGCCATGGACGCTTACAGAGCTCTGGAGAAGAGTATTGAAAGCGGTAAGGATGACAAGGAGATCGGTGCCCTTTTGGACAAATACCTTGAGGCCCAGGAGGCAGGCAAAGGCATTGAGCGCAAGTACACGGTTGAATACCGGAAGATCCTCTCTAACGACAAGATAGCAAAGCTTTACATTGGCGAGGAGAATTTCCGCAGGCAGCAAATTCACAAACTTAATAAAAACGACAACAGCAAAACCGACAAAAGGTGACAGTTCACACTAAAACTAGTAGTCTGTCGAACAAAAAAAGCGTGCCGCGATGGTACGCTTTTTTTTACGGGCTCAGGTAGTCGTTTTGAACAACAACTGGGCGAACCGGTAGAGGGAACGGCGGCAACTATGCCACTCGTGATGAGTGTTTGGTGACACATAGTAAACCGAGTTCACACCATGCTCTTTGAGCGCCTCGGTCTCTTTGCGGGGATCGACTCCTTCATCGATGCCGAACACGTTTGAACCATTGAGCTCATTCCCTCCATAGCTGACAAACACAAGCCTGATCCCGTCAGTGAATTCCTGATTATCTTTCAACTCATCTACTGTGAGGATTCCTCCACAGAAAAAACCCACATAAGAGAACAAATCAGGATGCGCCATAGTGGTCCATTTGCTTTGAAAACCACCATAAGAGAATCCCGCCATGGCGCGATGAGCGTTGTCCGGGACAGTTTTGAAGTTGGAGTCGACCATAGGGATCAGGTCCTCTGTGATGATACTGTCATACTCTTCCTCCCAATCAAAAGGGTGTCCCATGATACAGTTGTCCGTGACCACGATGAACGGCTCAGCCTTGCCATCGGCGATAAGATTGTCCATTATTTGGGCAAGATGTCCTTGCTGGATCCAACTGTCCTCATTCTCAGCGCCTCCCGGAAGCAAATACAGCACGGGATAACGTTTGGACTGGCTCTGGTCATAGCCGGGAGGTGTGTATATATTCACACGCCTCATGGATTGTTTTGTGTCGGACCAGTAGCGGATCTCCCGCACCTGCCCGTGAGGCACATTCCTGACCTCATATATCTCTTGATCGGGTGAAGGGACATCCACACCGCTGCCCCAACGCCCGGCACCATAATAATAAAGGCTGGATGGATCAGGCATACTGGCGCCGTCAATTTGAATTTGATAGTAATGGAACCCCTCGTCCAGAGGCGCGGATTCGCCAATCCAAAGACCACCGTCCACCCTCCTCAGAGGGTATTTGACAGCGCATATATCAAGTTTAACGGACAATGCGTACGGCGCGTGGATACAAACCCTGACCCGACCCTCCGAATTGACCATTGGATATGACTGACCTATTTGAGCGTTAGGGGATGTGACGAAGTCTTCTCTCACATCGGGTTTACGGCCACATGATTGACAAAGGCAGATGGCCGCGAAAAAAAACAATGCTAGTCTCGAAGTCGATCTCATATCGCGAAGTTAAGTAAATTGAGCCATATCAGCTAACAACCTATTCTTTTTCGTCTTTCGAAGACCCGGAACGTGGCTCGGCGGTGTCGGTTTCCAGGTGTCCGCGATCCAGATCACAGTGGGCTATGACTATGGCTTGATGAACCTTTACAAGGGCGAAAATGCGATCAAGACCCACCGCTCCAACCTCAAGCTCGGTCTCGGTTTCGTGTTCTAGATTTATTCGCTCTGCTGATCTTTTTCAGATTCGTCCTATCAGCATGGGCGCCGTGATTTGGAACTAGCAAATAATCAACGAATTAGACAAAGTCCATCCCCACAAAAACGGGGGATGGACTTTATCTATCTTCCAGAGAAACAATCGGTTCCAAATCACAGGCAAAAATAGTTGCGGAGTTTAGGACTCCGAGATGGAGCCATATTATTATTTATCGCTATATTTGATCATATAAACATATCGATTATGAGCAGAGGTGGCGCACGTCCCGGAGCCGGGCGAAAGAAAATGGGAGAAACAGTCAAAAACGAGACTGTCGGGGTGAGACTACGACCCGAGTTAAAAGAGCGGCTATTTCAAGTCGCTCAAGAGCGTGGTATAAGTGTAAGTGAGTTAATCGCTCGATTAATAGAGTCGTTATAAAATAAAGGCCTTTTTAATGCGTTTCTATTCCTCGAAATAATCAGAGTCGATGCGCTTAACCTCATAAACCTGCTTGACACTGACGCCTACTCCGTACTCAATCATGTACTGACAAAGCTCACGTCCGTCAATCAAGATGATCTTCATATCAGATTTAGGCTTGAAAGATCTAGCTTCAGACGAGAACTTCGAGGTCGTGATATAGACCCCTTTACTGGCTCCCTGCTCCGAAAGGGCTCCTATAAATGCATGAATATCAGGTTTCCCGACAGTGTTTGTCCATCTCTTTGCCTGGATATAAATCTTGTCAAGTCCGAGTTTGTCCTCTTTTATTACACCATCTATACCGTCATCTTTTTTATATCTGGTGATAAGTGCGGCATTCTCAAGATTACCACCGTATCCCATCTTAACAAGCAAATCCACAACGATATGCTCAAAACGCTGAGGATCAACATTGTGGAGCTTGGTCAAAAGATCCTCAATCAGATCTTCATTAATTGTTGAAAAGGCTTCGTCCATAATCTCTGTCGGGGTTTTCTCGACAAGGGATAGCGGCTCATTCTCCTTAGAAGACTGCTTTGGTTTTGTTTTAGAGAACTCAGCAAATTCGGGGATTTCTGCCCTCAAAACAGCAGGAGTAATTGGGTCCCATTTGGACATAAAAACTCTCCCAAAGTCAGTTATCTGATAACAACCCGGTTTAGGTCTACGTGTAAGTCCAGCCTTAAGCGTATATGTCCCTGCCCAACTGGCCCGATTGTAATGCCTGGTTTGTGTGCCCTTGGCTATAGTCTCTGCCAAATCTTCTTCCGTAAGATTAAAGAAAATGGCCAGCTCTTCTGAAATCTGTTTCAAATACTTCTCTTTCCCGTCCTTCAAACACTCCATGAACGGTTGTATGTACAAATCAAAAGTAGGAATCATTTTATATTATTTGTTTTCTGTTAATTCCTTATACATCTTAAAGCAGTTCGACCACAATCTCCAGTTCAGTCATATCTCTATGGAATCCATATGCTACCATAAACTGTCTACTCCAAATAAACTGGTCGAACACAATATCCAAGAGGAGTATTGTTATAATCATATATCGAACAATATCGTGGTGTTGAGAAGAATAATAATACTGGGCAAAGCATACTTGACATTGTTCGGGAAGAATAAAGTGCTTGCTCTGTACTCATTATTTTTTCCCCATTCATAGTGCCGAGAACAGGAAGAAAAATGCGGTTCCCATTAGGACCAGTGAAATACATACCATGAACACCATTAATTGTGGCCGGTTCAGAGACACATTTTTCAAGCAATTCTTTGTAGTCCTCCCTAGAAGGTATTCTCCATCCTTTCCCCCATTGGACATGAGCGACATCATCTTCCTCTTGCAAATTCACAGGATCGTATGATGACCAGTATCTGTTTTTCAATGCTTCTGGAAATGAATAAGTGTAACATTTAAAGACATGTTCAGTTTGTCCCCAGGAGAAATGATCGCCAGGATCTTCCTCACTTGTTGCCCCCATATTCCATGACGCCCACTTTACACTCAATCCAATATCTATGGGTTTTGCGACCGGATAATCCCACTTTTTAACCATAACATGGCAAGAATCCTTAGCCCCTCCTCTTTCTGTGGATGCGATGATCCAAGCTTCACCATTCTTAATAGAAGTGATAATTCCATCCTGATTAACCGAAGCGATAGACTCATCACTACTACTCCATGTGACCTCTTTCCCTACTGGAGATAGGTGATTGAAAACCTCTCCAGACTCCATTCTCAATTGTTTGATGTTTATTCCTACATTTTTGGCTAGCGGACTCCTAACAGGACGAATGATATTACCCCAATAAGGTTCGGACACTGCGAGAGTTGGCCATGTGTGAACATCAAAATAAAAAGGGTTTTGTGAAGAAAAGTGACTTCCATATGTAGAAGTCCATAATGGCGTTATAGTTAAGGAAACGCCTGATTCGGTTTCTATATATTTACTCCTTGGTGCATAATATCTTGATTTTGAAGTGCACTCTGGTATAAATATAGAATTACCATTCCATTTGCTGACCACAGAATAACCACCAACGCCATTTTGAGTTGTTCGGTTTATTTCACAACACTCAATCAATTCCTCGACCTCCTCCTTTGTGGGCATTCTCCAACCGTTACCCCACAAAACGGTTGCAGCATCATCTATTTCATCAAGTATTGGATTATCTAAGCTATATTTTGTTAAATTGAACGACTGATCATAAAGCATATATGTTTTTTTGTCAAAACAAGATTTGTGGTTGACTTCTCCCCATGCAAAATAGTCGCCGGCCTCTTCGGCTTTTGTAGCACCTAAGTTCCACGAGGCCCACTCTATACTCAACGCTAAATCAACGCTCTCAGCCTCGGGATAGGACCAATCAGCGACCTCGACAGTACATTCTGAGGTGAAGGCCCCATCAACGGAAAACGCTTTAATCTTAGTGCTTCCAGCACTAATCCCTACTACTATTCCACAAGAAACCATTGCTATATCTTCATTCTCACTATTCCAATCAACAGAGGCGGAAGAAACTTGTGAAGGTGTGAATGAAATCGGAATATTAACTCTTTCATCAACTTTTAGTTTAATCACCTGCTCATCTATTGAAAAAGAATGAAACTCTTTGGATTTTACTGGCCTTATTGGAACACCAACATAATATAAATTACTCTGTTCAGATAATCTGGGAGATGGACTACCGTTAAAAAATACATTATAATATATCTCATTTGTCCGATAGACACCAGCTTGATTTTGATATAACTTGTCAATTTGGTGAAAACCAGATAAAGGGAAAAAAATAGAATTCCCATTCGGGCCAGTGACACGAAATCCATTAACTCCATTTAGAGTCTCCTCTTTAACTTCACATTTATCCATCATTTGCTCCCACTCCTCCACAGAAGGAGTCCTCCACCCATCACCTAGGAACTTTCTGGCGGCGTCATCCTCTTTATCCAAAATAAACTTTCTGTCATGATAATACTTGGTCAAATCATCATTAGGGCCATATTTATAATTCTCATCCACATATGTGCTTTTCGTCTCAACTTCTCCGAAAGAGTAATAATCACCGTATTCCCAAGGCTCATCAGCGCCCAAGTTAACTTGTCCCCATAGGCAACCAAGGCCCAGATCCACGGCTTCCCATCTGTCTTTAACGATTATTGTTACCGACGCGGTAATACTTCCGTCTTGGGTTGAAGCAATTATAGTTGCTTTTCCTGACTTTAAAGCAGTGACAAGACCATTTTCTACTTTGGCCACATCATCATTATCTGATTTCCATGTCACAGGAACTTCGGTTGCCCCTGAGGGAGAGAAGGACAAGGAAATTAAGCTTTCATCTCCGGTAGTCATTTCAAGAGATGATGGATTCAATACAATCCCCGACACCTTGATCTCAACTGGTTCTTCTTTTTGCGGGGGTATTTCATCTTCCGGTTGAGAACACGAGAATAAAATAGAAAACAAAAAAAGAATACAGACAGATACTCTGCTGATATAGAGGGAAAAAGACTTACTCATAATAATCTGATTGTGTTATCGCAAATATATGAAAAAAACATATATCATCACTTATGAGATTGTAGAGATAATCCAGCGTTCAAAATGATTCTCAGCAAAGCCGTAGCCACTTCTAATCATGGATGGTTATCCCCCCAGAATTCACAGTTAGGTTGTTTATCGGCTTACTTATTTTTCCAGTTTTTCTTCCTGTCACGCCTCAAGACAAAAAAGATAGGCACCTGCTTATTCGCAAGTGCCGTTTGTTTTGCTGGTCGGGGTGAAAAGACTCGAACTTTCGACCCTCTGCTCCCAAAGCAGATGCGCTAGCCAACTGCGCCACACCCCGATAGGACTGCAAAGGTATTCCTTTTTTCGGAAAATGCCAAAAAAGAAGTATATTTGAATCATGATCATAGAAGCAAAAGGAATAGAGAAGAGTTTCGGCGACCTCAAGGTGCTGAAAGGAATAGATTTCCAAGTCGGGAAATCCGAAGTCGTCTCCATAATGGGCGCCTCCGGCGCCGGCAAGTCCACCCTGCTGCAGATTCTCGGGACACTGTCCACCCCTGACGCCGGTTCCCTCGAGATTGACGGCACCGACGTCCTGCATCTTGGCGGCAAGGAACTCTCAGCGTTCCGCAACCGGAGGATAGGCTTCGTGTTCCAGTTCCACCATCTTCTTCCCGAGTTCAATGCCCTTGAGAATGTTATGATTCCGGCTTTCATCGCGGGACGGTCGGACCGTGACGCAAAGGCTGCCGCCACCACCCTCCTGAAAGAGATGGGGCTTGGAGAGAGAATGGACCATAAACCTTCGGAACTATCTGGAGGTGAGCAACAAAGGGTCGCTATCGCAAGGGCTCTTGTCAACGAGCCTGCCATCCTTTTCGCTGACGAGCCGTCAGGAAATCTCGACACCAAGACAAAGGCCGAGATCCACCAGTTGTTCTTTGATTTGCGTGAGCGTCACGGCCAGACGATAGTGATCGTGACCCACGATCCCGAGCTCGCGGCCATGTGCGACCGCTCCCTGTTCATGAGGGACGGCCAATTCGTCGAGGAATAGAGTAATAATCCGTTTTTAGAAACCAGCTATCTGGAACAGCGCTGTGGGGAGGAGCAGCAAAAGCCCTATCACCAGCAGCGCCAGGACCATTTTCCAGATCCACCTGACCCATTTGGAATAAGGGATACGAGCCATTGCGAGAGCAGCGACAAGCACTCCGGAAGTGGGCGTGATCATATTCGTGAATCCATCACCGAACTGGAACGCGAGGACCATCGCCTGACGGGAAACACCTGTCATGTCCGCGAACGGGGCCATTATCGGGATTGTGATAGCAGCCTTGGCAGTGGCGCTGGGGATAATGAAATTGATGACCGATTGAATACCATACATCGCGCTGAGGGAGCCCAACTTCCCGCCTCCTTCAAGCCCTTCCTGCATGGCGTGGAGAACGCTGTCGACTACCTTTCCGTCCTGAAGAATAACAATTATCCCGGAAGCGAAACCGACGACCAGAGCCGCGGAAAGGATGTCCTTGGCCCCGGTCATCAACTCCTTGACCGTCCGATCCGAATCGAAGCCGGCGATAATGGCGCAGATGATTCCCATCGCGAGGAACAAGCCAGTGATTTCCGGCATATACCATTCGAAGCAGGTAACCCCCACAATGAGTGCCACGACGGTCAGCAGCAAAACGATGAGGATCCAAGTCTGGCGGCGGGTAAGTGGTTCGACCTCCGGTCCCTGAGCTTGTCGAAGGGCCGGTGGTTCGGCAGGCTCACCAAACGGTGGTTCGGCAGGCTCACCAAACGGCTTCGGACCCTGAGCCTGTCGAAGGGTCCGGGCATATATTACCACAAAAACCACCAGAAGCAAAGTCAGAAGAGCCCAGCAGAAAAGCCTGTAACCCATCCCGGAGAAAAGCGGCAGATCGGCCATCCCCTGGGCGATGCCGACTGTGAAAGGGTTCAGGAAAGCGCTTGAGAATCCGACATTTGAGGCCACATAGACCACTAACATTCCCATGAAGGCATCATATCCCATGGAGATAGCCAGCGGGACCACTATCCCCACAAAAGGTATAGTCTCCTCACTCATCCCGAAGACAGCTCCCGCCAAGGAGAATAGTATCGTCAGCGCCACAAGCACCAGAATGTCCCTGTTCCCAATCCGTACAATAAAGCGCTTGATGCCAGCCTCAACCGCGCCCGTGGCGTTCAGAAGCCAGAAAGCACCGCCTACTACAAGGATGAAAATGATTATCCCGGCCTGTTTGACAAAGCCGTGATAAATGGCGGTGAACACCTGCCAAGTCTGCGGAACCGAATTAACAGCTTCATAGGTCAATGAGCCGTCATCCGCCTTTACATATTGCCCGCCCGGCACGAACCATGTCATCACCGCCGACAATATGATAATCGCGGCGATGATGACATAGGTGTTGGGCAGTTTGAATCGGCTCATTTGAACGACGGGAAGAATCGAGGGACAGTAAGGCGATAGCCGGTGTAAGCCGGATATTTGGACATGCTTATCTCCTCGCCGAACGATGAGCTTCCTATGAACAGGACAACCAGCAACAAGGCTCCTATCAAGCTCCAATTGAATATGCCGATTCCGGCGGCGATACTGAATATGTAGAAACTGATCCAGATCGCTTGCTCGGCGAAATAGTTAGGATGACGGCTACGACCCCATAAACCGCTGGTATTGAAGCCCTTATTGTACGGAGCTGGCAGTTCCTCGAGCTTCTTTCCCTCCTTTATCATTGCCCATTTCTTGCTCTGGAACTTCCACTGTTGCTCATCAGCGACTGTCTCCAAGATGATGAATCCGGCCATCAAAACCGCCGCGAGAATATCCACCCAATTGAAAGTGGCTGTGGAACCCATTGAAACCAAGGCAGGGAAACAGATCGCCAGCACAAGCGCGTTCTGGTAAAGTGAGACAAAGAAGAAGTCGAACAAAGCCCACTTCCAGTGAGGTTGGAACTCTTTCTTGGCACGCAACACTGCCCAGCGGTAATCCTCCGTACCTGTCCAGAATTTTATTGAATAGGCCCCTTTCCGAGCGAAGTTGAAAGTAAGACGGGCACCCCAGAGAGTAGCGAGGACAGCCATCACCACAAGCCTTGGAGCCATGCCGCCAGACGCCGCGATAACCCAAGTGTAGACAGCCGGAAGTATACTCCAGAGCTTATCCATCTGGCTGTTGTTCCCGGTGATCTCACCGACGACGAAGCAATACAGGCCGCTGCAGCCCATTATTATCAACAAAACTTTGAGGACATGGAGTTGGGCGGCATCCAACTCAGGACCCGCGATAAAATACAAGGCCGGGCAGGCCAGGATAGAGAGGCCAAGCAAGGTGGCCAACAAGGCTTTTTTCATAATTCGTGTATCAAGTGTTTATAATCAGCTAAAAATGAGAAGGGTAGCCCAGCAGTTGGTAGGCCAGGGCGTAAGCCATCCTTAAGTGGCCCTCTGTGTTCGGATGCAGAAGGTCGTGATGCTCAAGGCCTTGCTCCGTCCCAGCGATAGCAGCGGCGGCTTCCGTGGGTGTATATTTCACTGTCATGCCACTTTCACGGAAATATCGGGCGTGCTCAGGCTCCAACGGGAAAAGGCCACAGACACTCGCGAGATCAATTACCGGAACAGCCCAAACATCAGCGGTTTCCTTAATGACTTGAATATAGTCATCAATATAGAGCCCGAGCGGGTTGGCAAGATTCTCGTCTTGCTGGATGTTTTTGGGGGCGCAGTTAAAATAACCTCGATGTATCGGGGTCAACAGAATGACCTGCTTGGTGGGATAGTTATGCTTGAGATAGGCCATGAACCTGTTGATGGCGGCCCTGGTTGTATTGCCTTCCATCACCGGCACCCTATGCTTCAAAGGCGTCATCTCACCGTTCCGGTTCACCGTAGCCACATCCTCCTCAAACCATTCCCCGAGCGGAACAGCTCCATTGAAATCATTCGTCCCTATGAATATGATAATGGCATCGACATCCTGTCCGTGTTCATCATTCAACTTCTCCGCCTGTCCAAGAATATGGGAGGTCTGATGGCCGCTGATTCCATAGCAGAAAGGCTTGATTCCCAATATCTTGACAAGCTGATGCCAATAGATGTCCTGGCTCTTGAGCTGACCTTCATCAGTTATGGAATCCCCAAGGAAAGCCACCCTGGCGCCATTCCACTGGCTCTGGATTTCCGGACCTTGCGTCCCGCACGACTGGAAACCAGCCGCAAGCAGGCATAACGCCAACAAATAAACAACCTTACTTCTCATATCACTTTGTATTTCTTCTCTTCTTTTCAGGGAGGACGCACTGGGCGCCAAGTTCCCTCAAATAATCATCCGAGAATCGCTTCATCATTCCACCTACCGAAGCGAAAGTCAACTCTCCGAAATAAATCTTTCCACCTGAAAGGTAAAGATCAACCCGAACCTCAGGGAATCCCTCCGAGAGGATTCTGGCAATAGCGAACATCTCATCCAGGCACTCCGGCTTGGGAACCACTCCTTTTCCGTCCTTAAAGCGCTCGTTGAAATTCGAGGCTTCAGGACGGAGGTTCCAATCCAGGTCATAGACATTGATAAATGTCGATTCCCTGGTCCGGTTGTAATTGACCCAAATCGAATAGGGCTCGCCATCGAAACACCATATCTTATAATCTACCGGCAGTCCTTCCAGCGAGGGTATATCCTGTTCCAGGAATTGTTCAGCGACTATCCTAGGCTTGATCCGGTTATAAAAAAGCTCACCAACCCGGTACCCGAAACGGTTCTTAAGGTGCGTCGCCAGCTCAGAACGGATGGCTTCAGGATCGAAACCTTTAGTCTTATCCACCGCGATGGTGGATCCGCTATCGTGATTGCACCGTATCACAAACTTATCAGGAAGCGACTCAAAATCAACATCTTCAGCATTATCCCAGACGCCTAATAATGGTATCAGGATGTCCCCCAATCCCTTGGACTTCACATACTCCCTGACACGATACTTGTCCGAGCAAAGAGTCCACATGGAGGTGTCTGAATAGCACAACAACCATTGAATCTTCTCGTTGATATCACGAGGGTGTTCCCAGTCCACCTTGTATCCTTTCCATTTAACCCATTCATGGTCGATGAACGCTCGACGGAAATGATTCAGCATGAACCGCTTGTAAATACGATATATTCTTTTTCTAAGCGTCATTTAGTAAGGGCATCAAGAGCGCTTTGGCGATTGGCATCCCAGTAGGCGCAGTCAAGCTCGAAGAATGTTGTGGTATAAGGAACAGTCTGGGGAGTCTTGATTATCAAGACCGTGAAAAGTTTCCCGGCATCATCCAGCCGGGAGATCAACTGCTCATGCATGACACTCTCCGCCTCCGGTCCGCAGATGGAACGCATCCCGGAACGCAATTCACCTATTCCCGGAACCATATCTTCCGTAATGAATTCCAGTTCTTTGTCGTTATACACGTGGGCGAAAACATGGGGAGCCTCTTTAATCTTTCCAACTACAGTCTTCAAAACCTCAAGATATGGCTGGTCAGCATAAACGGTCACAATTCCCTGCCCTGACTGGAGAGGATAGGCCATGTCTGTGATAACTATCCAGTTGCGATGCCCAAGTAGAGGCAGCATCTCTTCAAAGCGACTCTGCCAGTCATCTACGGAAGGAGCGGAGGCCTGAGCGTCAGATGGCTTGGAAGAACAGCCGGAAATAACCGCAAGACCTGCGGCCAATACCGCCAAATATTTACCCAAAAACATGATTTATAGTTTATTAAGCTTATACACAACGAACCTGACACCCTCAGAGTTATTCTTGAAACGGAACGGCTCAAGCCTCGTCACCGAACGTCCGGCAGAGACAGGAACTCCCTTGAATATCTTACGCTCCAACACCTTGCCCTTCTCATTCTGCAGTTCCACAGTTAGATTGACGGAGCAGGCCTCATCCATATTGAATATCACCGGACGGATCTCGTCGCCGGGGCCGTAAGCCACATCAACATCATCGCTTCCCGCCCAGACTCTTCCGAACACCATCCTGTTGGCATGGAAAGCCAGTTTAGGGACATTGAACGGGTCCACGAGCGGTTTCTGGTATGTGAACATATTGGGGCCCGACTCCAGAGAGCACCAAGAAAAACCGCAGACTCCCAGAAGGGTCTGGACCTTCATGGATTCCCATGCCGAGAAGGCCTGGTACGCCTGGCTGATCCTCCACTCACTTGCCTCCAAACGCCTTCCGACATTATTTTCCTCATAATTCTTCTCGTAGGAGAACACTTTGTAGAAAGGTTCCTTGCGGCCAAGAGCCCAGTTGGGCTGGGCGATGGACTCCTCATGCTCGAAATTGAAGTAGCAGACATCCTTGGCGTCCAGACACTCTTTAGCCCATGGACTAGGAATATTCCGCAAATGGCTCCAGTCATTGTCATATCCGGAATATGAATCCTGGCTTCCTCGGGTAACCATCTTATACGTCAGCCAAGGGTTACGGGGCAAAGGATCCCCTTTGTAATCAATTGTGCCATCGTAGTTTCCATAATGGGAATGCTGCCAGAAAGATGTCGGGGAAATAAGGCGGCTCGAATCTGTCCCGGCTATGGTGGAGATTATGCTCGTGAAGTAATCACCCGTATCGCTGAAATCATGCGTCTTGAATCTGTTAGGATGGTTGCTGGCCTCCCACATAGCGATCGAGGGATGGTTGAAAACCGACTTCATATAGACCGGGTAGTTCTCGATGTCCACGTTCCAGACCTCACCTTCACGAATCCATCCGGAAGTCTGCCAAATGAGGTAAAGTCCAAGTTGGTCGGCATATTCGGCGTATCTGGCATCGTTCAGGCCCTCCGGGGTGGAACCTTCCGCATGTACATGGATTCTCAAGAGGTTGCCGAGAGCCTTGGCCATCAACACATCCTTCATGACCATCTCGTCGGTGGCGCAACGGATTGTGACCGGTGTGTTCTCGACAGGAAGACGGTAACCGAATATCTGGCCTCCGTTCAGCATCTCCGGCTTGTGATTCACGAATAGCTCACCCTTAACTTGCTCAATCAGGCGGACTCCGGTTGTAGTGACATAGTCATCAATCGGCTTCCCGGACTCATCCTTGAGAATGACCTCGACCTTGTAAAGCTTTGGATCATAGGGGAACCAGAGTGCGGGATCGTCCAGTTCAAGGTCGATGTCGACATTATTCTCGACTCTTGGCCTTAACTCGATCTCACGGGAAAGAGAGGCGACCTTGGGTCCTTCCTCGGGGAACCAAGGGAAGTAATTGATTTCCAGGCTTCCTTTCCAAGAGTCTCTGGTCTTGTTACTCAGAATGATCCTATGGTGCTGAAGGGCTTTGGAGCCCTCAAGGGCGACCGTGTGGACCAATGCTCCGGCCAGATGTTCGTGAGTCCCGTTCAAAACCAGTGTCGCCCGGCCCAATGACCAGCCGAAATTATGGTCCGAGGTGGAGTGGAGCATCGTATTTGTCGAGAAATATGGCTTCACCCTGACCGCGATGACATTCTCCTCACCCGGCTTGAGATATTCGCTGACATCTATGTTTCTGGGAATCTTGCCATTAAGCACAGCGACAGGTTCGCCGTTGACCCAGACATCTCCAGCGGGGTCGATTGACTCAAGCCCGAGATACGCGCGAGTGAACTCACCGATCTTCACCTTAGTCCTGAGATAGTAAGTTTCGCCCGCAGACTTTTGCCCACCAAGAGCTGACGGTAGGCGGACAATCTCCCAAATGGAGTCGTTGTACCCTTCATTCTGCCAGCCATCCATGGATGGCACCTCGTTAAAGTCCTCATCATAAATCATTTCCGACCAATACGGAGTACCACGATCATCCAAGTGAGGAACGAAAGCATATAAAGCGAACTTATCGACGGAGGCCTTGCCTTCGGAAGCATCGAGGGCAAAAGAAGTGATCACCTCGGATCCCGTCACTACCGGCGCGGTCTGCTTGTCCACAGGGACTTCCACCTCATACGATGGAGAATCAAGGTATATCTCCCGTACGGTTTTTCCTTCCGACGACAGGAATAACCTGCGGTTGGGTAGGTCACCGTAAATTTCAAAATCCTTGAGTGGACCGACTGGGATATCAATGCGGTTGGAAGAGTTCAGGATAATATGCAGGCTCTGAGGGACTTCAGCGAGGGAAACCCTCATCCTGAAACGCCAGTCAAGGGCCGGAATTTCTGGAGAGGCCGACTTCCCGTCAAGTACGAGACATCCGTCCGAAATCTTGGCACCAGAGGCGGTCCATTTTGCCCAACCCGCGGCCTGCGAGGCTTCCTTGCCTTTTTTATATCCATAAGCTTTCCATTCATCAAGGCGGATTGTATGCCTTATGGAAGTCAAAGGCTGAGGCTTTATTCCAGCCAGTTTTTCTTCTATGTCTGCTTCCTTGAACAGCGGGGTGTCAAGCCCGGGATCTCCCCAGAACTTGGAAGCATATGTGGCATAACTATTCAGAAAAGCCAACCGCTGGGCATTGTCAAACACTTCCGTCTCCCCATGGAGATCGGTAACACCGTCAGCCTTGGGATCTTTCGAGAAAAACCGGCCTTCGAAGGTCGTGACTTGCTGCGAGCTTGCGGCTAATAATGAACTAAATACTAAAAGACAACAAAGAAAAACCTTCTTATTCATCTAGACAGTTGTTATCGGTTATACGCGAATGTACGTAATTATCAGTCACATTTCAAGTCAAAAATGCCTATATTTGGAATATGAAAAGATTCTTTCTGACACTCGCGGTATTCGCTTCCGCCTTTCTTTCCGCCCAGGAGTATCCAGGTGAGAAATCCACTTGGGAAGGATGTGACAGATATGATTTCCATGTAGAGGGCAGGGATGCCCTTGTGGTGATTCCGAAAAAAGCCGCCCCGGGTAATCCCTGGATCTGGCGTCCGGCGTTTTTCGGAGCCTTCCCCTCTGTGGATCAAGCGCTTCTGAAGGAAGGCTGGCATCTCGCCTATTACGATGTGACTCATTTATACGGCAGCCCCAGGGCCGTCAAACTGGCCAAATCTTTCTATGACTATGTTGTCCCGGCTTTCAATCTGGACAAAAAGGTCTGTGTCGAAGGTTTCAGCCGCGGAGGTTATTTCACATTCGCTTGGGCGGACGCTTATCCCGAGACTGTCTCTTGCCTGTATGTCGACGCACCTGTCTGCGACATCACGTCCTGGCCCGGGCGGCATCAGCCAGAGTTCTGGAAAGGCTTTCTGGAAGAGTGGGGTGTGAAAGACGAGGATGTGGACAGTAGCTTCATCGGGAATGCCCTCAATCATCTTCCACGTATCGCAAAGGCTGGAATACCAATTATTTCCGTATGCGGCGGAGCCGACGAGGGAGTACCTTATGATGAGAATATGCATAAGGTCAGGGACGCTTACCAGGCCATGGGAGGTGTAGTCGAGGTTATCGTCAAGCCGGACTGCGGACACCATCCCCACAGCCTTGAGGATCCGACCCCCGTCGTGGATTTCATAAAGGCACACACGGATTCCTACACCGCTGATCAGAGAATCAATCTCCGCGGCAACCTGGACAACTCGTTGGAAGCGATGACCGTACGGAAAAAGGCGACAGTCGCTTTCCTTGGCGGTTCCATCACAGAAATGGAAGGCTGGAAAGAGATGGTCAAGGACGATCTCGGGCAGCGTTTCCCGGACACCGAGTTCACTTTCATCGATGCGGGAATATCCTCTCTCGGATCGACTCCCCACGCTTTCCGATTCCAGGAGGATGTGCTGGCCAAGGGTGTGCCGGACCTGCTGTTCGTGGAGGCGGCGGTCAATGACCACACTAATTTCTTCGGCACAAGAGAGCAGGTTCTCGGAATGGAAGGCATTGTCCGTCATGCGCTTAAGGCCAATCCTTACATGGATATCATATTCCTTCATTTCATATACGACCCGTTTATTCCTTTGCTGGACAGCGGAGAGATACCCGATGTCATACTCAATCATGAGAGGGTCGCCAACCACTACCATCTTAACTCAATTGATCTTGCCTCAGAGGTCGCGGCCAGAATGAAGGCTGGCGAGTTTGATTGGGACACATTCGGTGGCACTCATCCTGCCCCGTTCGGTCATAAAATCTACGCCGCGGCAATCGAGAATTTGCTTGACGCGCAGACAAAACCAGCCAAGGCTTATTCCAGGGCCCCACACCCCCTCCCGGAGAAACCCTTGGAGGCTGATTGTTACGAGAACGGGCACCTTCTTCCTCCGACTTCAGCGCTGAAGCTCAAGGGATTCCGCCTCGAAGAGGATTGGGTGCCAGCTGATGGAGCCGGGACTCGTAAGCAATATGTCCATGTCCCGACATTGGTCTGCGAGGAAGGAGGATCTCTCACACTTGAGTTTGAAGGTAAGGCTATTGGGCTCTACTGCACCTGCGGTCCAAACGCCGGAATCCTGTCCTACACCATTGACGGGAAGGAGTATCCCCTGCTCGACACGTTCACCCCTTGGAGCAAAGGATTGCATATCCCATGGCTTCACATGCTCGCTGACAATCTCGAGCCTGGACATCATGTGCTCAAACTCAAAGTCATGAAAGGCGACCGCTCCGGATGCTTCATTCGTGGCTTCTCCGTCAACTGATACTCTTCCGGAAGGTAACCAATTTGGAAAAGAATGAATTGCTTTTTATATTTATCTTTTGAACAAGTTAAGACCTGGTATATGAAAAAGACTATTTTAAAAGTGGTTTCGGTCATTATTATTGCCGTATTGTCTTCCGCGACTATCATCAGTTGCGGACCTCAAGAGGAACCCAGCATACCAGTGACTGGTGTTTCAATCAGTAAAACCTCCCTCAACCTTACGGAGGAAGAGACTGAGACCCTGACCGCGACTGTAACTCCCGCGGATGCCACAAACAAAAATGTGAATTGGAGTTCCTCCAACACAAGCATCGCCACAGTTGACGCGACTGGGAAAGTGACGGCCGTGGGAGCCGGCACAGCTAATATAACAGTAGCCACAGCGGATGGAGGCAAAACCGCAAGTTGCTCAGTGACCGTCACAGCCTTACATAGGCCACTTAGCAAAATAGAGATTTCTCCCGCGAAAACTGAAGTTGCCTTTGGAACACCATCGACACTCAAAATCACATACACTCCAGAGAACGCCACAAATAAGAAGGTGACTTGGAAAAGCTCAGACGAATCCATCGCGACAGTCTCGAGTGGCGGCGTAGTCGAGGGTTTGAAAGACGGAACCGTCACTATCACAGCGACTTCCGATGAAGGAAAGTTAACCGCTAAATGCGAAGTGACAATCACATCTCTTACCAAAGCTGGTTTATATTATTTGCAGGGAAGGGATATCTACAAAGATGGTAAACTCTTTTTCACGAACTCCTATGTCAATCCCACCATCAACTTGGATGGGAATATCTATTATTACTCCGATGGCAAAGTATTCGTGAACGGAGTAACCATGTACCAGTATTCTATTAATAGTGTGAACGGATATAACACCGCCGCTGGCGGAGGTTTTTATTTCGTCGAGAACACAAATAGCTCTAATTCGGAGCTTTCGGTCTGGAAAATCAATCCGGTAAAGAAGACCGCGAAGCTGGTCAGCATCCACAAAGGTAAGGTTCGACACGAGGTTTGGGTCGAAGATATGGCCGCGGATTCCAAAGGCAACCTTTACATAGCAGGTCATTTAACGAGTGAAGACGGAGTCCACATCGCCACCCTATGGAAATTGGATACCAGTGACAAAGTCACGGCTACTTCTTACTCTGACGGCACTGGAATCAAGGTCGGCCCGACTGTTGACGCGGTGGCGGTGAACAAGAATGATGACGTGTTCTGCCTTGTCTACGAAGGTGAATTCAGTTCCTCAGGCTATTATATTGAAAACCTGTATAAAAACGGCAAGAAGCAATATGCTGTAACCAAGTCAGGTGACAGGTCTTACTCGGAAAGCTGTGATATCGCTGTCAACGGTAATGACGTGTATTCGGTTATTTGCGAATATGGCGGGAAGAGTAATTCCTCATGCGTCAAAGTCTACAAGAACAAAAACAGGCTATACACTGTTCAACCAGATGAAAACACAAACGCCGGTGACATCGCGGTCACCTCTAAGGGGGATGTTTATTTCTCCGGGCATACGGGATCAGGTTCCAATATCAAAACATATATTTGGAAAAACGGGGAAATAGCTTTCACAAGCAATAGGATAATCCCGCCTCATTCCATGTTCGTAAAAGAATAGACTCCTCCCGGAACTGTCTCTAAATTAACATATTCCCCATTCCATGGGTTCAGTATTGTGAGAGGTCTCCCCTTCTCACTCACTACTGTCACATCTCCTACGACGCCATCTTTAATGGAGGCCGACACCAGGAAAGCTCCCTCGACACGGATCTGATGGAAGGACGCGTCGAGCGAACGAGGCCAGCCGGGGAACAGTCGTACTATTCCTTGATGCCCCATGCATAGCATCTCGTTGATAGTGTTGGGAACAGTGCTCCAGTTCTCGGTCCCATGGGGATTATCCTTCTGGAAACCGTTGTGATAGGTGTGTCGTGAATACTCCTTCAAGTGCGTGAGGATGCTGTCGGCCGGATAACCTACCCTGACAGCCGCGGGGTAGAAGCTGTTTGTCCCGTTGAAATCCAACCACCTGCGCATCACATCAATCGTGTTCCAGGCCACCTGCCTGAGCTCCTGATCGCTCGCGAGGCCGATCTGTCCCGCAGGGTAAACATGCTGAATACCGAGAGTGTTGTCAGGCCACCAGTCAGTGCCTCGCTCCGTGTAGCGGAAAACAGTCTTACCATCTCGTTCCTGCAATGGATAATCCGATAGCCGGTCGTGCCGGTCTTTCCATTCCGCCCTGCGGTCAGCGTCCACACCGAGAAACTCACTCATGTCGCAGGCTGTTTCCATCACCATCCTGACCAGTCCGAGAGATGTGACCGGATTCATCGTTCCGACTGTCCCTTCATGTATGGCGTCGTTATAGATCACATAGCGGTCGCCTTCGAGAGTAAGGTAGTTCTCCCAGAATGTGGCCACTCCCTTTACAAAGGGATATACTTTTCTTGTGAACTCCTCATCATAAGTGTGATAGAACTGCATGGCAAGGTTCGCCACGGCATAGGCGGAGTTGCTTTTCTGACCCCAAAACATACCATCGGCTTCGATGTTGCCGTTCTCCCGCCAATCCTTATGGTTCCGCTCCATGGCTTCTGTCCAGCGGGTGGTCTCGATTCCCAGAGGGCCGATCCCGACCGGGAGCATAATCCCTCCTTTGATTCCAGTCACCGTTTCGGAATAGTACTCCCCTCTCGGAATCGCCGCAAGCAGAGGCCCGTAATACGGGTCGGCCTGCTCGATGCGGTTAGCCGAGTAAAGGGCGTAATAAGGGGCCATATGGTTGTAGTTCAGATGGTAATCGGCCATCCAATAAGGTGGTTCCTGAGTAATCCAGGTGCCGAAAAGGGGCGGCGGGAAGTCAGGGTCACGGCTGCATGAGCCCATCCCGTAAAGCGACACATAGTACTGCCTTTCGATGTCCGGATCCGGAATACTCACATACGACTTCTCCCAGTATTCCTTCCACCACTGTTCATGCTCCTTTCTGAGCCGCTTCAACCGCCGGAGGCAAGACAGCCCTCGGCGAGCATTTACCCGGATAGGGCGCGAAGCGCAGCGAGACGAGGGCTGTGCTTGCCTCCAGCTGCTAATACTGCCGAGACGATCAATAGCGGTCTGGAGGCAGTCGGCGGACTTGAAGTTGCTGGAGAAGACGCAGACGATGGTAAGTGGCTTGCCGGGTTTCAAGGTAAAAGAGCCATCCTCAGCAGTCTCCGCAAGCATCGCGGCAGCGGCCTTGGTCGGGATTTCGACAGTGGAGTCATCAAAGGCTCTTGTGATATACCTTATTCCGCCAGAAGCGGCCCCACTTTCCCTTATTCCCGGGAAAGGAACCTCAGAATCAGCGGGTTCCAAAACAACCGACCCTTCGACTGGTTCCTTGCCTTCCGTACTCAAGCTGATCACCAACAAATCCTCGGTGGCAGCCATGTAGGCCTTCATAATGACCGCTTGTTCTCCTTTCACGAAACGTCCGACAGTTGTGGCATCATAAAGACTCTGGCTGACCTCGTAGGTGGCTCCTTCAAGGGCGGGAATAGATATTCCTACATGGGCAAGCACTACGGGATATGTCTCGTCATGGGCTGACTTCAACCTCCAGAAATCATTGCGGGCAATGTGGAAAACCAACTTATCAGGAGGTCCGGACAGGGCTGCGCCTGTCTGGCCGTTCCCCAGTAAAGGGGCATCGACGGAATATGGCGCCGGAACCCTGGACGGCGGTTCCGTGAAACGGACACTCTGCCTGGACAGGATGGCCTCCACATCGTCGGGTGCCTTCGTTGAGCAAGAAAAGGCTAGCAGCAGGGCTGCTAGCCAGTATATTAAGGATCCTTTCAAAGTGAGAAACTACAGGTTGGGGTTCTCCGTGCCCCAGTCGGCGATCTCAGGGACGATACCCAGGGAAATGATCTCGTCACGCATCTTGCAGAGGTGCTCGTAAGAAGCGTCGAGAGCGGCCATCTCCTCAGCTGTGCCCTCAGGATTGGTGAAGTGGCAGCCAGTGGCGTCGATAACGGTCGGCATGGCCATCATGACATTCTGGTACTTCTCATTGTTCACATAAGTTCCGGCCGGCCAAGTGTAAGGCTCTCCGCCCATAGCGGCCTCAATCATCTTGACAGCGCAGTAAGCGGGGCTCTGGAATGAGCTGCGGCCGCGGAGCTTGATGATGTTGCTTCCACCCTGGATCGTGTTGTGCTTGATCTCAGCGAAACGCTCCTCGGAAAGACCCATCTCGGCAAGGGGCTTGCCGTCGATCTTGACCTGGGAAGCGAATACTGCCATGGCCTCTCCGTGACCACCATAAGTGTGGGCACCGGTCACCTTGCACTGCTGGACACCGAACTCCTTGGCAAGAGCCTCCTGCAGACGGGTGCTGTCGAGGGCGGCGAGGGAGGTGAGCTTCTCAGGCTTCAATCCGGAACGGATAAGAGCGGTGAGGGCGGTGACATCAGCCGGGTTGAAAATGACCACGACGAACTTCACGTCAGGGCAGTACTTCTCGATGTTCTCACCGAACTCAGCGGCGATCTTGCAGTTGCCCTTGAGAAGATCCTCACGGGTCATACCCTCCTTACGGGGAGCTCCACCAGAGGAGATGATGTACTTGGCATCCTTGAAGGCGACAGCGGGATCAATGGTGGCTGTGATATTCACACCAGGGAAAGCGCAGTGATCCATCTCAGCGAGGACTCCGAGGAGGCCGGGCTCAAAGATGTCGTAAAGGCAGATGTTAGGGGTAAGCTTAAGCATGGCGGCGGTCTGGGCCATGTTCGATCCGATCATTCCGGCGGCGCCGACGATGACCAGTTTGTCATTTGTCAAAAAAGCCATTTCTATAAAATGTTTTATAAATATTTTCTATATTGGGCACACAAAGATAGCAATTTCCCCCAAATTAAGTGAGAATGAGTAAAAATACTCAAAGTATTCTCGAAAAAAAGAACTAAAATTGCTATCGGAAAAAAAGAATAATCCTAAAATATATTTGCCATGAATCACAAACTTCTACTCTCAGCCATCGCGGCACTCACTATCGCCTCAGGCGCTTTCGCCCAGACTCAAACGCAACGTGCTGTTCAGCGCGGAACCGTCCAGCAACGTGGCACCGTAAAAAAAGGCACGGTTGTCAAACAAGGGACTATCACTGAACAACAGAAAGAAGCCATAAAGAAGGCTGGGCAGGATCGTAACACTGCCATTAAAGTCATCGGTCAGACAGCCACCAACCAAACGTCTTCCGACCAGTCCGCGGCCGAGAAGGACAAGGCTCGGAAAGATGAGATCAATCAGTATTTCACCAACAACGCAAGCAAAGACAACGCCAAGGCTCTGACCATCAATGTCACAAGTGAATCTCTCCCGCCCTACATCCAAATGGGCACAAAAGCTTTGGAACTGGTTACCGAAACCGTGAAGGTTAACGATCAAAGTGACCAGATCTTCGCGGCAAATTATGAGAACATCTATCCTGGCGCTATCGTTTTCGCCGACGCCAATCTTGCAAACGGGGATCCTACCCTCGCCTTCGATGGAGGAACTGTTGACTTGAGGGTTAATTTCAATACCGGCAACAAATCCCGCGCGAATGTCAAGAACACAGCGGCTTCTGTTTACGACGAAATCGGAGCTTTACTTAACGAAGCGAAATTCCTCCCCTCGCCAACCGCTCAATATAAGAGCTACTACTCTTCCAGTTTGAGCGAAATGGCGGTCGGAATGAAGGCCAATGCCAATTTTCTCAAAGTCAACGCCAAGGTGGACATCAGCACTTCAAAGAGTGAGACACATGTCTATGAGACCCAGGACTTCACGCAAGAGTACTATACAGTGTCTATAACCCAGCATCCTAACGACCAGTCCTTGTATTTTGACAGCAGTGTCACCAAATCTCAAATTGATAACAAAATCCGGAATAACGGTGGCGCTCCTCTGGCCGTGATAACCTCGGTCACTTATGGTCGCCGCGCATACAAATTTTACGACTACACTACCAAGGATTTCAAATTCAAGGGAAGCGAAGAAGTTTCAGCCTATGGACAGAGTCTTTCCTCCAACCAGGATATAGCCGAAAAGAGTGAGACCAAGAGTGTCTGGATCTATGTGAGCGGAGGAAATGTGGAATCTACCGGGACTATCCTTAAAGGTGACATTCCCATCAATACCGCAGTTGCCGACAATATGAAATACGACAATGTGAGGAACTGGGGTGTTCCTCTATATTACACCGTACGTTTCATCGCAACCGGAAGGACAGCTACGGTTTCCACAACCGGATCATACAAGAAAATCTCTTACAAAGAGTTACCGGGAAGTGTCACCTATACCTTCCGAAACAACTGCACACATGTCGCCGGAGCAGATTTGAAGATGCGTTTAGATTATAAGGTTGTCAAATTCGTCAATGGTGAGAAAGTCGAGGTCGGAAGAGATAAGGATGTCGAGTCTGGTTACACAAGGTATACTGAGCATCATATTGGATTCGGCGACAAGAAGACAGGCCTTCTCAATCTGAAAGCCGGTGAGTTTATTGAAGGTCCCCTACGCCTCCAGGTGCGTTGCAAGAAAGCGGCCACAAAGCCTTACGACAAATGGCATAATGATGTTGTATGTAAAGTCGCTCCGACTAATGGTGAGATTGATGTTGATGTCCATGGAGCTATCCGTCCCGGTGGAGAAGCCGCCTATATTTACAGTAAATCAAAAACCAAGGCTTTGAAAGAATAACCACATCTTAGTATTTGCCCCGAAAGTTTCACCGAACTTTCGGGGCTTTTTTCTTTGTATTTCAAAAAATCATTATATTTGTGGTGATATATTAGCGACAACATTTATTTATGGAGCCTCCCAGTTGTATTCTGACTGACACATCCAAGGCGGATCCCCGATCCGACGACCCGTTGTCGTACCCCTTTTTGAATATTAACAAATCACTCGCCGGACAGTTCCGGGGAGCATTTTAACTATGGCACTATATCTAAAGAAAGAATTGGAAGACAGCCGGTCGCTCATTGGCGTCTGGCAGATAACCGAAACTGAAGAGGAACTTCGGGAGCTCGCCTCCGTCCCGAGTGACGAAATGGAGGAGATCTCATTCATAGGCAGCGAGTCTATGCGTAAGCAGAGGCTGGCTGTCAGGGCCCTTCTTTGCGAGCTTTTCGGAGAGAAGGTCTACCTCAGCCACCACGACAACGGCAAGCCTTACCTCGAGAACAGCGTCACCAACATCAGTATCACCCACACCGCGAAGTATGTGGCTGTCATCCTCAATGACAACGAGGATGTCGGGATCGACATCGAGTCCCTCGCCAGGGATTTCTCTGTTGTGGAGCGCAAGGCTCTCTCAGAGGAGGAGATCGATGACCTTGACGATGACAAACGCAACGAGCAGCTGGCTATCTACTGGTGCGCCAAGGAGGCCATCTACAAACTGGTCTCAGCGTATCCTGTCGACTTCGCCGAGCAGATCGAGGTCGAGCGCTTCCGCCCCCGCGGCGAAGGTGAGCTGGATGCCACCTTCATCCACAAGGACGGCTACGAGGAGGACTTTGAGCTTAAATACATCACCTTCGACAACCATGTGCTCGTCTGGGTGGTAGGATAACGGAAATAACTAACCAACAAACCTTTAACAAAATGGTAACAATCATTATTATCGCGCTTCTGGTCATCATCGGCCTTTATATCATCAGGACTCAGAGGGCTTTCGTCACACTCGAGGAGAAGATGAAGAACGCCTTCGGACAGATCAACGTTCAGCTCAAGTCCAGATGGGACGCTGTGTCCAACCTCGTCGAGATGACTAAGCAATATGCCGCCCACGAGCATGACACCCTCACCGATGTCATCGCTTCCCGCAGAGCGACAAATGTCGCTCCCGGACAGGTAGCCGAGCAGGAGAACGCCATCATGGATGTCCTGACCCGTCTCTCCGCTGTGGCAGAGGCTTATCCTGACCTCAAGGCGAACCAGATGTTCAACGACACTATGGCAAGCATTCGCCAGTACGAGGAGAACGTCCGTCTTTCCAGGATGGTTTACAACGACTCTGTCACTAAACTGAATATGATGGTCCGCCAGTTCCCTTCAAATCTGGTCGCCTCGATGTTCGGCTTCACCACCCACGATCTTCTTCCCGAAGACGCCGCGAAGGCGGAGGCTCCTTCAGTCGCGGACATATTCAACAAGTAAACGGCTATGCGACGGCTTAGGTTTATCCTGGGCGTCGTCCTTCTCTGTCTATCCGTTCCCTCTCTGGCCGAAAACCAGGTTGAGTCGGTGCGGATAGATGTTGAGTTACAGGACGACGGTTCGGCGTTTGTTAAAGAGACATGGGTCATTGATGTCGATAGCGATATCACCGAATGGTACCTCGGCAAGGAGAACCTCGGCAAGATGAAGATCCGTGACCTTGGAGTCACAGACGAGTCCGGAACGGAATTCTTCAACGAGGGAACCAATTGGAACATAAACCGTAGCCGTGAGAAAAAGGCCTTCCGGTGCGGTCTTGTCAAAAAGTCTGATGGCTATGAGGTTTGCTGGGGAGTGGGCAGTAACGGGCTCCATACCTTCACTGTCACATACACTCTCACCGGCCTTGTGAAGGGTTATTCTGACAAGGATGGCTTCAACTTCCAGTTCATCACCTCAACTGATAACGGGATTGACGATGTCTCTTTGACAATTCGTAAGAACGGCACTATCCTCACTCCCGAGAATACTCTCCTGTGGGGCTTCGGCTTCCATGGCGAAGCTGAGGTTGTGGACGGTGCGGCCAAGTACTGGTCCACCGAACCGTTCTCCAGCAGGAGCACCCTGATCGCCCTTCTCGGGTTTGAGAAAGGTATATTCACTCCCGAGTTGACTGAGAACAAGACTTTTGATGATGTGAGGAAGAAGGCTCTCAAAGGAAGTGAATACAAGAAAGACAATGATTTCTTCGCCAAAGTCTTTGACTTCCTCCTCTTCGCTTTTCTCGGGCTTATCAGCCTGGCACTGGTAGGTGGATTGATCTGGGCGGAGATCAGCAACAAAAAGCGTCGTAAAGAGCTTCTTGGTGGCAAGGAAAGCGATGTCGACTGGTTCAGGGGAGTTCCCGTGGACGGAGATCTCAAGAGAGCCTCTAATATAATCAGGCTCATCTCACAAAAGACATTCTCAACCAATACCGGACAGCAGGAGAGTGAGAGGTTGATCTCCGCCTACATGATGCGGCTTTTCTACCGGGGCGCATTCCAGCTTGTCCCCCAGCTCAGCGGCGACCCGGCATTCAAAATCAATGAACTGACCCTCTCTGACAACGACGTTTCCGGAACAGATCTCAACATGGAGCTCGACTTGTATAATTTCTTCAAGGAGGCTGCCGGAGATGACTCCATCCTCCAGAAAAAGGAGCTTAAGAAGTGGGCCAACAAACACGGGAAAAAGATCTACAATTGGCAGAATAAGATCAAAGACTCTTCTATAACCCTCAAGACTCTCACCGCGAAGGAAGTGCGGGAAGTATTCGGACTCAAGAAGTTCCTCAAGGACTTCACCCTCATCCAGGACAGGGGCGCTGTTGAGGTCGGGCTATGGAACAACTACCTGATTTTCGCGTCACTCTATGGAATCGCCGAGCAGGTCTACAAGGATTTCAAGAAAGTCTGCCCTGAATATTTCACCTTGTCCAAGACCATGGAGCAGTTCCAGGATGTGACACCTACTGTCATGTGGAGCACATTCAACGACTCGACACGTTATTTCAACCGCGCGGCCTCAAGCTATGCCGCCAGCAAGAGCAGTGGCAGTGGCTGGAGCGGTGGCGGAGGTCACACCTCCTTCGGTGGCGGTGGAGGCTTCTCCGGTGGCGGCCACTCCGGCGGAAGATAGCGTCAATAATAAAATAGTGCTTTTTCCCTGAAAAGCACTATTTTTGCATAATGTCTTCCGGCTGAAAAAGACGTGTCTTCAATATGAGATTAGTTAGAAGAATAATAGTGTCTTTGATTATCCTGACCGCCCTTGGAGCTGGTCAGGCATATTCGCAGACAAAAGATAACTGGAGACTTGACGGAAGGCTTATCGATGCGGTCGGCGCTATGAGCGACGGGCAGTTCGAGAAAGCCACCAAACTGCTGGACGAGATTGTGATCGCCGACCCGGGCAATGACGCCGCATGGTATTACAAGGGTATGTGCGCCCTTTATGTAAGAGACGTAAAAGGAGCCCAGGACGCGCTCAAGAAAGCTTCCGAGATCGACCCCGCCAACTACTGGTACAAGGACAGGCTCGCCCTGGCATATTCAATGACCGGGGAGGATGACCTGACCATTGCCACCTACGAGGAGCTTCTAAAGGAATATCCCAAGAAGAACGACATCTATTTCTCGTTGGTCAACCTCTATTTGAAAGGGAACCAATTTGACAAGGCTCTCGCCGCTATGGACCAGATCGAGGCCGTCTTCGGCAAGAACGAGAGCGTGACCGCCACAAAATACGACATCCTTCTCCGCCAGAACAAGCCCGCGGAAGCGCTCAAGGTCCTCCAGGATTATAATAAGGAATATTCATCGGCCTTCGTGCTGACCAAACTCGGAGACCATACCCTGGCCGAGTACAATGACAGTTTAGCCTTGGTTTATTATAAGGAAGCTCTTGATCTTCAAGGAGATTACATTCCCGCTCTCCTCGGCGAGGGTGAGGTGTACCGCATCAGGAGGAACTATGTGGACTACTTCTCCATCCTGGACAAATTCGTGGATGACGGACAGACTGAACCCCAGGCCAAGGCGCAGTACCTGGGAATGCTGCTCCAAAGGTCCGAGCCGAGATTCGTGCAAAATTTCAGGCCGAGGCTTGATTCGCTTTACGACACCATAGTCGCCAGACATCCCTCCGACAGCACGGCCCTCAAGTCCGCCGGCATGTACTATTATGCCACCGAGAGGATTGATAAGGCCAAGAACCTCATCCGCCTCAACATGGAGAAAAATCCCGGAAGTCTTGACGCCACAGCGACTTACGTTCAAATGCTCGGGTATCAGAGCGACTGGGACGCCTTGATCACAGCCTCAGACAGCGCTCTCGTGAGATTCCCTAAGGAGATCTCGTTCTACGAGATGAAAAATGCCGCCCTCTACAATAAGAAAGACTGGCAGGGAATCATCGACAACAGCATGAAGATGATCGCCACGGCTCCTGGAGACACCTCCGTGACTATTCCCGCCCTGGCGAATATCGGGGACATGTACTATGAGATGGGTAATGAGAAAGAAGCTTTCACATATTACAAACAAGTACTGAAATCCAATCCCGATTACAGCCCGACTCTCAACAACTACGCCTACTACCTCGCTCTCAAAGGCAAGAGCCTCAAGAAGGCCTGCGCCATGAGCAAGAAAACGGTGGACAGGAACCCCGATAACTCCACCTATCTCGACACTTATGGATGGATCCTGCATTTGCTAGGAAAGAACCAGGACGCCAAGGCGGTGTTCAAGAGGGCTATGATTTACGGGGCCAAGGACAGCGCCACATGCCTGGGTCATTACGCCGCGGTGCTTGAGGCGCTTGGCGAATATGATCTCGCCAAGGTTTACAGGACCCAGGAGGCTAACAAGAAAGCGGAGGGTAAGGATTGATGAGAAGGTTCGCGGGAATATTAATATCCATCATCCTGGCTTTTCTGGCTGGGACTCTGAGCGCGTATTCCCAAGACACCAAGGCCCAGGAATCAAAGAGGGCCAGGCTTCAGAAAGAGATTGCCATCCTTGACGGGCAGATTAAGGCTATAACCACCAAGAGTGCCAACGCCCTCAACCAGCTAACATTGATCCGGAAGAAGGTGGACGCAAGGAAGGAGCTGGTGGCTGAGAGCGACCGTGACATCGCCGGACTTAACTCAGCGATATCCGCCAAAGAGAAAGATATCAAGGTAATGCAGGCCAAGCTGGACACTCTTTCTGATTACTATGAGAGGCTTGTCCGGAGCGCCTACAAGAACCGCAACGCCAAGGTCTGGTACATGTATATCCTCGCGAGCGATAATGTTGGCCAGGCTTTCCGCAGATACGGCTACCTGCGTGACCTTTCCAAGCAAATGAATATCCAGGCGGAAAAGATCATTGCCACGAAGGACACTCTGGAAAAAGAAAGGTCCGCGCTCGCCCAGCTGAAGAAAGACGCTGAGGCTTTAAGGAGCGAGAGGCTGGCGGATATGGGTAAACTCCAGGCCGAGCAGAACGACTCACAGAAGCTCGTAAACCAGCTTAAGAAAGACAAGAAGAAATACCAGCAGGACCTCTCTAAGAAGCAGAAGGAAGTCGATGCCCTGAACAGGGAAATCCAAAGGATCATCAACCAGGCCCTAAACGAGAAATCCAGCTCAAAGGGATCCGGAAAGACCACCACAAAAGAGCCTGCCAAGCCGATTGACTACACTCTGGCGAAGAAGTTCGAGTCTAATAAAGGGAAACTGCCTTGGCCGGCGGAAGGAGCTGTGGTTGAGCACTATGGGCAAAGGTACGACCCCGTATACCCGAATCTCAAACTCCCCTTCAACAACGGTATTTCCATCGCCATGGGGCAAGGATCATCAATAAAAGCCGTGTTTGACGGCGAGGTGAAACAGATTGTCGTGATGCCTGGCTACAACAAGTGCGTCCTTGTCCAGCACGGGAATTACTTCTCGTTCTACTGCAAGATGGGGAATGTCACTGTCAAGAAAGGCGACAAGGTCAGCACGGGACAGAGCATCGGTACAGTTGACACTATCGGCGGAGAGACCCAGCTTCACTTCCAGATATGGTCCGGAAAGACTCCGCAGAACCCCGAGACATGGCTACGGCCGAGATAATGAGACACACAATCACCATAAAGAATCTCCAGGACATCGACAGGGCTGCCGGTGAGTTCCTTACCGAAATCGGAGACAATAAGATTATTGCCTTCTACGCTCCGATGGGCGCGGGAAAAACCACTTTCACGACCGCCTTATGCCGCCGTCTCGGTGTCCGGGAAGACGCCGTCAGCTCACCCACATTCGCTATCGTCAACGAATATAAGACCGGGGACGGGACTCTCCTGTTCCATTTCGACTTTTATAGGGTCACAAAGGTCGCCGAAGCGTTTGACATTGGTTTTTATGACTATATCGACAGCGGATTCCCTTGTATTATCGAATGGCCAGAGAACATTGAGGAGATTCTTCCCGAGGAGACTCTCAAGGTGACCATAACGGTCAATCCGGACGAGTCCAGGACAATCAGTTGGGATTCCCAGGATTGAGTCCTGGCTTTAGCAATTCCTCTAAAGACTCAGAGAACCTCTTGACAGACAGTTCATTCGCATCTTCGACCGAAGCGATATTCTTTGATATATTCCCTTTCAGGAAGGTCTCGTTAAGGAGCAATCCTCCACCAAGCAAGCCGGTCACCCAATCATGGCCGATAATCTCAAAGGCGGTGAAACCGGCGGCTCCAACATTAAGCAACATGGATAAAAGTCCATCCCAAGGACGTCCAAGATAGATTTGGCCGGCTGGAGGGATAAATGACAACGCGGCGGCGGTACCTTCCTTCTTAATCCTTGGAACCTTTTTGAATAAAGACTCCACCGCCGCCTTTTCAGACTGCGATGAGACGGATCTGAGCGCCTGCTCATGAGATTCCGCGAATCTCCTCGAAGCCGCGAGAAGGACAGAATACAATGCTGGATGGTTCTCAGCCGAACCGCTTTCCTCAAGGAAACCCAGAGCGGCACCGTAATCTCCCAGCTTCTTGGAATACAATGATTTGAGCATCAGAATCTCAGAGGCATCCTCTGGTGATAGGAGATACATACGGATCCTGTCCAAAGTCCTTAAAGCCTCGCCATACGATCCCGACCGAGCCAGACAAGCGGCTTTTGAGACCAAAGCATCCTGGACCACGACCGGATCGTCAGAGGAATACACCACCCTCTCCCACCGGAGTGCCTCCTCCAGCGGGTCGTCCCGATCCACTTCTTGCCCCTTAACGGAAAACGGTACGAAGAGGAAGATGCAGATGATAGACAATAGCGGTGTTCTCAGCTGTGATCCTGTCATTGTTCTCAATGCTTACAGACATATAACTACCATATATATTTCCGAGATAGAAAGTCGCGCAGAGGGATCCAGCAAGGATTGTCCTCCAATCCTTTCCTCCGTGCCTGACCCAATTCTCGGCAGTAATCGCCCCCAAAGAGCCTATCGTCAAGAAAGCGGCGACACCTTCCCCGAGTCTTCCGGCATAGACTTTTCCCGCTCCCGGGATGACCGCCGAGGCGAGGGCGGCCACTCCAGCATGTTTGCTTTTGGAGCTGAAACGCCTCTGGCCTATCTCAGACATTACTCTCTCACTTTCCGCCAACGCATAGTCCCCGAATGTGAAGGAGGAACTGTGGCGAAGCCATTCATCTTCTTTACCCCTAAGTAGCGAAAGACCAGCGGCTTGTAGGGCTGTCAGCTCAGCATAAGGCCCGCCTTCCGAGAAACGTGACCGGATTGACGGGGAGGACAACAGACCGTAAGCCTTATCATATTCCCCCGCGCTTGTGAGTGACACGACCTGATAATAAAACGACTCGGGACCGAATGGAGAGTCGAATGGGACTCTGCCGAACAACTCCGATGCCTGAGCCAATTTAAGATCCGAGAACAGAACCGTGGCTCTTAGGAAATCCAAGGTGTCAGAAGGAGCGTAACTTCCAAGGACCAGAGTCTTGGCGTCAGTCCGGAAATCGTTATCTTTCAGATAATTGAAAAAATCATAATCCTCTGATATATTCCTTTCTCCATATTCTGGAAACTGGATTCTGGACGAGTCGGCTACAGGGATGGTAGGAACCACTCGAGCCGATACACGGCCTATCCGTGAGGAGGACATGATCCGGTCCGGCAAGCCAAGGATGCCCCGGACCTGGCCTTGAGCGGGAAACGATAAGGCTAAAAGGAGTATAATGATATGGATGAGGCGCGGCATGGTGATGTCACTTCCTGCCAGCCGGAAGGTTTTTGACTGGCTTGGCACCGGCCGGTACCTGGAAATCAAACATCGGATCCTGCCCGTCAACTTTGACATCGGAATAGATTGTGCGGACCAGCGTGGAGTCTTTCTTGGAAGTGTACTGGACGGAAGTCACCCGGAGAGGCAGCATGATGTTGCCCTGACGGGAATATGAGGAAAGGTACACCTTGCTCACAACAGCTCCGCCGTCATTGTAATAGGCCAGATATATTGGCAGATAATTCTCTTGGACAAGCTCTACTTTCGCCACTCCCTTTCCTGGGGCTGACGGGACATAAGTCCGCTTGACGATCCCCCCGCCCTCACGAACGGTTCCGGCCAATTTGTAACCGTAGAGCCCGAGTCCCATGTCATCTCCACGGCCGGAAAGGAAAAGATACAAGACGTTGTCCCTATCGCTGAAATCCTCTTTCCGCTCGGAATAGACCTCATTCGTGCCGGGGTAATAAACCTTGAACTCGCCGTCAGGATTGGTGATGGTGTAATAATGGTCCGGAGACTCGAAAACCTGGACAAGGCGGCCTGAGGACGCGCAATAGACCTTACTGGCGACTGTCGTGACCTTGCCCCCATATAAAGTTTTCACCTCCATCCCGGCCGAGACCCTTCTTTGGGCCATCAAACTTGGGATGGAGATGAGAATAAAAGCTGTTATGAGCAGCCGGCGCGGCATTAACCCCACATGAAGAATGAGGTATTGCCGCAGTACCTGGCAATCGAGTCATCCTCCACCGTTGCCACAATCTCAACGATAAGGTCAACAAACGGGACGATACCGAAGATTCCGCCTGCAGTGAATGTGTAAATCGCCCACATCCAGGGACGGGTGCCCATATAGTGACGATGGACGCCGAATCCTCCGAGGAAGAAAGTCAGGAGGATAGCTCCAACGGGGCTCTTGCCGGCAGAAACTGTTGCCGAAGCGGGCATCCCGGCCGGGAGCTGGGCGGGAATCTCCGCCAGCAGGGCATAGGGAGAAACGGCGACAGCGTTCTCGATGGCTAAATCAACAGAAGCCTCGTCAAGTTTGTAAGGGTTGGCGGAGGCTACAGTCGTGATCGCGAAGAAAGCGACCAATACAATCAGTAATCTCTTCATAACGAAAAATGGTTTTAACACACAAATATAACCTTTTTTAGTGACATTATCCATCATAGTCCCTCTATTCTGTCCAAGAACCGGTACGATGCCGCCTCGCTTATAAACTCCGGTTCTATTCCCGGAACGCCCTCGAGATCAGCGATTGTCCTGGCCACTTTCAGTATCCTTGAATATGCCCTGGCGGACAATCCTAGGCTATCCATCAGCTTCTCCATCAGCGACTCACACTCTTCTTTTAAAGGGCAGAACTTCTCCAGCATCCTCCCGCTCATCTCTGAATTGGTGAATATTCCCGTACCGTTGAAGCGCTCCTTTTGGATCTCACGGGCTTTGAGGATCCTGGCCGCGACCATCGAGCTGGGTTCTCCTTTTTTCCGTCCAACAAGTTTCTTGGTATCGACCGGATGAAGCCAGAGTTGTATGTCTATACGATCCATGATCGGACCGGAGAGTTTGGAGAGATAACCAGCCCTCTGACCTGGGGTGCAGCGACATCTGTCGCCTTCTCCATAATAGCCGCAAGGGCATGGATTAGAGGCCGCCACAAGCATGAAAGAGGCTGGATACTCAAGTTTTGACCTTAGTCTGGAGATGGTCACCTTCCTATCTTCCATCGGCCCCCGAAGGGCCTCCAAGACCGATTTCGGCATTTGCCCATATTCATCTAGAAAGAGTATTCCATTGTGTGCCAAGGTGACCTCACCAGGACGTATGTCCTGCCCCGCTCCGCCTCCGATGATCGCTGGCAGAGAGGCGCTGTAATGCGGAGCCCGGAAAGGCCTGTCATGGATAAGACCGATCATGGATCCTTTCATCCCATAGACCGAATATATCTTGCTGGTGACAATGGACTCCTCTTTTGTCATGGGAGGAAGAATCCCCGCCATAGCTTTCGCCAGTGAGCTTTTCCCGCTGCCCGGCGGACCGATCATAATGAGATTATGTCCCCCGGCGGCGGCGATCTCAGCTCCCCTTTTCGCGCTTTCCTGACCGATAATCTCCGAGAAATCCATTATCCCGTTTCCAGCTTGCGACTTCGTACGTGACCTTTGCTCGAGGAGCGACCTATATAACGGAGTATTCCAAACAAGCAGGTCTCCGACATCCTCCACCTCTTCCAGTATCCTCAACACGTCCAGCAGGTTCCGTACTCCGTAGATGTCAATCCCGGAACATTCGGTCGCCTCCAACGCCGATTCCAGAGGAAGGATGCAACCCTCTTTTCCGAGCGAAGACGCCAGATCAGCGATCGGCAGTGAGCCTTGGATCTCACGAAGGGAGCCGTCCAGTCCTAACTCACCCATTACTATGTACTTCCCTAGTCCAGGAAGTTCCCGCTGCCCTGAGGCTGCGATGATTCCGAGAGCGATGGGAAGGTCGTATCCCCCACCATTCTTATGCATGTCCGCGGGGGCAAGATTGATTACTATTTTCTTCCCGGGAATATGAAACCCGAGGGATTGTAAGGCAGTTATGGTCCTGAGGAGACTCTCTTTTACTGCGACATCAGCGAGACCGACGAGATGAACCCCTATTCCGGATGTGATGTCGACCTCTACGGTGACAGGTACCGCTTCGATGCCGATGCATTTGGCGGCCAAGATGTTGATAAGCATAGTCCAAGTTGTTTCCGGCTAAGGTAGCCCAAGGAAACAACAAAAACCATCAAAAACAGAAAAACCGTATTAAAAAACAGAAATATATTTCTTTATGAAAGCCCAAGCGGGCGTCTTGTAGTAGCGGTGACCACCATCTCCGACAGCCAGCTCGCAAGCTCCCTTGCCAGAAGCGGCGAAAATCTCCTTCGTCTTCTCGAATTCTTCCCTCGCTCCATCAATCGGGAAGATGCCGTCATCTTTTCCTTGGATAATACAGAGGTAACGTCCCGCAAGCAAGCCCGCGAGATCTCCCATGTTCCCGAGATGAAGCATTCCGGGAAGGTAGTTGCACTCGCAATGGGGCATGGCAAGGATACTTTTCTCATAAGAGCAGAATGAACCCGAAGGAAGGCAGAACTTAATTCTAGTGTCGACCGCACCCGCATAAATAGTCGCCGTACCGCCTCCGGAGTGGCCTGAGACGATGATTTTCTCTGGATCGACCGGCAAAGCCTCGAGAGCCCAGTCGATTATCTTCATGATGTCCCAGACCCTATCTCCAATCAGGGTGCGACCGACAATAAGGTCGTGGAGCATATATTCATGACAAGAGGATGTGGCGTCCGCCTCGAGACCCGCCTTGGTCCTTGTCTTACCGAACGCCCTGGCGGTTGGAGCTATGGCAATACAACCTTCCTCGACAGCCTGCACCGCTATATTCCTCTCCCCGTCCTCGGCGAGGGATCTGTCGCTCTCGTCCCAATAGACGCCAGCGTACAACTCGGTGTTCTTGGAATGGCCATGAGGGGTGATCATCAACGCTTTCGGTCCCTCGATCACTTTCGGCCGCAAAATAATGACAGGCAGAAGCACGTCAGGCTCCGTAAAGATTTCCCATCTCTCACGAGTGTAAGCTCCCATGTCCTCACTGTCAATCTGCTTGGCCTCAGGCTTGAAACCCTTCATCTCCTCACGCATCCGGTCAATGCCCAAAGTCTTCTCCAGATCGGCCCGGAAGCGTTTCTGCCATTTTGAGACACTGCCTTTCCAATTATGCCAGACATACCTCCCGTCAGCACTGGCGTACAAAGAGGCGAGATGGTCATCTGAGAGAGGATATGATTGCCCGAAGGCCTGAAAACACAGGACGGCGGCAAGAGCCATCGCTATCAATCGTTTTGTACTCATGGCAGTTGAATTAATCTTGTATAAATATACGCGAAAATCTGTAATTTAAGTATATTTGTAAGGATAGACCCATAGAATAATGGACAAGAAAGAGATAACGATTTTCTGCAAGAACGACGGGAAGAACCATAGGATCGAGATGGGAGGCACGCTGGGGGATCTTGCCCGTAAGTGGTGCAAGACAGTAACAGACCCCAAGACAGGGCATAAGCTGGATGTCATAGCCGCCCTCGTGGACAACAAACTTAAGGAACTGGATTACAGACCAATACTTTTCCACCAGGTCGAGTTCATAGGATTCAACCATGCTGATGGGAGGCGTTGTTACCTACGTTCCCTGTGTTTCACCCTCCAGAACGCTGTCAGGGCCCTGCATCCGGACAAGGTGCTAGTCGTGGACCACTCCCTGCCGAGCGGACTGTACTGTGAGCTCCATGAGATCGGAAAGATGGAGGATGGCCGGGCAAAGGTCCATTTTGTCACTGACGAGGAGATCGATGCGATCAAGGACAAGATGAAGGAAATCATCGCCAAAGACCTCCCCTTCACGAAGGTCAAGATGTTCTCCGAAGAGGCACAGGAGATATTCCTTAAGAACAACCAGCCGCACAAAGCGATCCTCCAGAAGAGTGTGGGGACTTTCACTTGCAGCGTCTATTATCTAGACGGCAACGCCGACTCGTTCCACGGGCCTCTGATCCCTTCGACAGGCTTCCTTAAGACCTTCGATATCACCGGAATAGGAGACGGTTTCTGCCTTCAGGGGCCGAAGATGACCGATTTCACCAAGGTCATGCCGATGAAGCGGCACACGAAGGTGGCCGCCACCCTTAAAGACTATTCCAACTGGTGTTCTATAATTGGTATCGATAGTGTCGGAACCCTTAACTCCGCCATCAAAGCCGGAAGGGCGGTAGAGATAATAAACCTCGCTGAGGCGCTCCACGAGAGGAATTATTCCAAAATTGCCGACAAGATTTACGAGAACCGTTTCGAGAAACGGATCGTGATGATAGCCGGACCTTCATCCAGCGGAAAAACCTCCTCGTCCCTGAGGATCGCTCTGCAGTGTAAGGTGCTGGGTCTCAAGCCCAAAGTGATTGAGCTGGACAATTATTTCGTGGACAGGGACAAGACCCCTCTTGACGAGGACGGTAAGCTCGACTTCGAGTCGCTCCACGCCATGGACCTGGAGTTGCTGAACAGCCAGCTCAACGACCTGCTCGAAGGAAAAGAAGTGGAAATACCAAAATATGATTTCGGGCAAGGAAGGAGAACCTATGTCGGGAACAAGCTTCACCTCGAGGACAAGGACATCCTGATCATGGAGGGTATCCACGCCCTCAACCCTGAGATGACCTCAGCGGTCGATAATTCCAGGATATTCAGGGTCTATGTCTCCGCGATGACTTCCCTTAATCTTGACGAGAACAGCAACCTGTCGACTTCAGACAACAGGTTGCTCCGCAGAATGGTCAGGGACAACCGGGTAAGGAACACAACCCCCGAGGATACCCTTCTGAGGTGGTATAGTGTCCGCCGAGGGGAGATGAAAAACATATTCCCCTTCCAGGAAAACGCTGATTTCCTTTTCAACTCCGGAGTCATCTTCGAGTTGCCGCTGCTTAAGTATTACGCCGAGCCGCTCCTGAGACGTATCTCACCCAGTTCCCCCGCTTTCACTGAGGCGGTGCGGCTCCTTAAGTTCCTGGACTACATCGTGGCTCTCCAGCCCTCGGAGATCGCGGCGATCCCGCCCACATCCATTTTGAGGGAATTCATAGGAGGACAGACCTTATAATATCGCTATAGAATTATTTATAAACCAAAAATAGGAGGAAACAAAATGGATCCAAATGTCAGACCGGAATCAATGGAGAGAATCACGACTCCAGAATTGGCGCAAGCCTTTATCGATGAGCAGATCGCCGCAGTAAGGAAACAAGTAGGGAACAAAAAAGTCCTGCTGGCGCTATCGGGAGGTGTCGACTCTTCTGTGGTGGCCGCGTTGCTGATCAAGGCCATCGGAAATCAACTGGTCTGCGTACATGTCAACCACGGGTTGCTTAGAAAGGGAGAACCGGAACAGGTCATCAAGGTGTTCAAGGAAGAGTTGGGCGCCAACCTTGTCTACGTGGACGCCACTGACAGGTTTTTGGACAAACTCGCCGGAGTGGACGATCCTGAGACCAAGAGAAAGATAATCGGCAAGGAGTTTATCGACGTCTTCGCCGAGGAGGCCTCGAAGTTGGAAGGCATCGAATTCCTTGGTCAAGGAACAATCTATCCCGACATCCTGGAGTCCAGGGACGGGATCAAGGCCCATCACAACGTTGGTGGAATGCCTGAGGAGTTCAATTTTGAATTGGTTGAGCCAGTGAAACTCCTGTACAAAGACGAGGTCCGGGTCGTGGGTAAAGCCCTCGGTCTTCCTGACAACATGGTTTACCGCCAGCCGTTCCCTGGTCCGGGACTCGGGGTGAGATGTGTCGGAGCGATTACCCGTGACAGGCTTGAGGCGGTCAGGGAAGCCGACGCTATCGTTCGTGAGGAGATCGGTAAGATGAATCCTACCCCTTGGCAGTATTTCGTGGCTATTCCCGACGTCAAGTCAACTGGAATAAAGGACGGAAAGCGTTACATGGGTTGGGCGGCGGTTATACGCGCTGTCGACACCAAAGACGCTGTCACAGCTAAATCAGTGGAGATTCCCTGGGATATTCTCCGCACTATCCGGGACAGGATTATCGCCGAAGTTCCCGGAGTCAACAGAGTGCTCTGGGATTACTCCGACAAACCTGTATCCACAATCGAGTGGGAATAAGCTAGATAATCTCGATCGCTGAAGACTCGATCCAGCCCTGACGGCCATCCGCCAGGGCTATATTTTGCCATTCACCGACACTGTCAAGAATCTTGACTTTCGTGCCCTCATGGATGACAAACAAGTCTTTACCGCTTGAAGGAGAGCTCTTTACGGAAGAGACAGGAAGCATCACGATGGCGCTGTCTTTCTTCGCGTAGTCCCTCTTTTGCCAAGCTGAGAAATCAAGGCAAAGCAGCGATAGGACAAGGAAAACTATTCCGAGATAGAACCCAGCCCTGCGTCTCCCGATCGAAGATGACAACAAGAACATCAGTCCAAGCGCCAACGCGCATAGGAGGAATACCAGGAACAAGACTGCCCAAGTATCCGATCCAAGAGTATAGCACATTTTCCGTCCGACACTCTCGATTATAAATTCGGGTACGGCCTCGATCTTGTCCTGGACGAAACTCTGGGCGAATTCAAGGTTGTAACGGGCGTCAGCGAACGACGGATCCAACTTCAAAGCCCTCTCGTAATTCAGGATCGCCTTAGGGTAATTGCCCAGCTTGAAATAAGCGTCTCCTGTATTGCAATAGAGCTCAGGAGATGCGACTCCGGTGGCAAGGAGCGACTCCCAAGCGGCGGCGGCGTCCTGGAAACGGCTATTGGTATACGCATCCACACCATCTTGCCACAAATCCCCGCTTCCAACCTCAGAAACAGTTGAATCTGAGGAAGCTACAACCATTTGTCCTGCCTCCTGGGCAGAGATGTTGTAGGATATTCCCAAAGAAAGGATAACCGCTATTATCGCCGAGACGGCCTTGGACTTGGAACGGACTGTCTTCAGGCTGGAGTCAATGGCCGAAATGACCTTGATGGCGCTGTCATAATGCGCGCTCATAGCCTCATGGCCGGCATCAGGGGAATATCTAGCGAATTCACATGCCTCGAGGAGACCAGTGAAAGCGTCGGTGTCCTCTTGGGAGACCCCTCCCTCAAGAAGAGCGGAAGCGATATTCTCCCCGCTGAGATCAGACATATCCATATTGAGTTTATCTGATATGAAACCTATCAAAGCCTTGTGGAGCTCCTCATAGAATGCGGTGTAAAGATTCTTTCCGAGGAAGTCTCCGGCCTGCTTGAGCCTTGCCTTGGCCATCTTCGTGGCCCTGCGGTTCTTGGTCTTGGCGACATCAGCCTTCATAGCCGCCACTTTCCTCAAAGCGAGCCAGATAGCGACAGCCGCGGCCAACATCAAGCCAAGCAGTACGCAGAACAAAGTGGAGCCCAGGAAGAAGGAACCTTCTTTCTCGAGTGATGGCTTCTTGGTGGAAATGAAGCGGATATCGTTCGCCAGGCTCTTGACGTCCCTTCTCTCGACTCCGGGAGTAGTGACCGTCACAGGTCCAGAGGACTCGGACCCCTTGCCCTTTGCGACCTTAATATGCTGAGGCTCAGTACGTAGAGTTACGTATTTCCCAGTATTGATATCGTAGTAGGAATATTCCACCGAAGGAATCGTGAACTCTCCGGCGCTGCGAGGGATGAAGGGGAACTCGAACGACTTGCTGCCGGAAGTGCCGCCGTTACTCTTGTCAGTGTTTTCGGTGGACTTGGTGTCATAAACCTCGAAATCCGGAGGGAAACTGACTTTTGGTTCCTCGAGCAAGGAGACGTTTCCACGTCCCGAGATAGTCACGACAAGCGACCCCGCATCGTGTGTTTTAAGCTCATCCGATGACAGGCGGGCGGATATCCCGAAACTACCCACGCCCCCACCGAATGAAGCGGGCTGTCCGGCGGGGAGAGGATTGACCTTGACCTTGAGGGCCGAAGTGGTCACCCTCTTGCGAATGGTGTGGTACTCGTCCTGGAAGAAACTGTCGAAAATGCTGTTGGAAGTGCCCGTGTTGACCCTGACATTGACCAGGCAGACAAGCTCCGCCGGATCGATGGTGATGGTTCCGGCCTGCTGCGGAATCAAGACATAAGACCTCAACACGGCGGTGTTGTAGATCTTGTCGTCGAAGCTTTCCCTCTTGAACTCGATGTTTGTCGGCGAATATGTCTCCTGACTCCAGAAGCCGTTGAAACTGGGGAACTTGGCATTCTCGAATCCGGCGATATTAACCCTCTGGTAAAGCTTTAAAGTAGCGGTGAGCGGTTCTCCCAAAACAACCTCCGAACGACTGAGGGATAATCTTAAGAACAGGTCGCTCGCAGGAATCTCACCGGAGGCAGCCTGCTTCCCAGAGCCTCCGGATCCGCCTTGAGACGACCCGCCGGATGACTGGGATCCTTGGCTTCCCTGACCAGCGGATGAAGCGTCAGTCACGACCTGGATTGAGAATTGTGAGGAATAAATCTTCTCACCGGAGACAGTGGCCGATGCCGCTGGAATCTGGAATGTGCCGGTAGCCTTTGGCAGAAGGATATAAGTGAATGTCGACTGATGAGAAGAAGTACGCTTCCCGTTTATGATCTGGACACTTGTGGAAGTCCCTTTCTGAGGCCCCCAAACAAGTTGGAAATCATCACCTTGAGACCATGAGAAGTCAGAAGGGCTCTTCTCTCCCTCGATAATGAAAGTCACATTGAACTGCTCGTTGGCACCAACCACATTCGGTGCCTCGACCTTGATTGAGTTCTGGGCATGCGAACCCGGAGCCGTGATGAGTGACACGGCAACGAGCGCCAATATGTATAGCAATCTTTTCATCTTTACCAATTCTTGTCCTTCTGACGGGATTTAAGGACCGCAGCCTTCTCTTTGTTCACCTTGTCCTGTGTCTCTTTCTCCCTGGCCTGGATAGCATTCAGCATCTGCTGAGCCTGCTGGGGAGATATCTTGGCATCACCTTGACCTTGTCCCTGGTTTTGGTCCTGATTCTGGTTTTGGTCCTGATTCTGATTTTGGTCCTGATTCTGATTTTGGTCCTGGTTCTGGTCCTGATTCTGGTCCTGATTCTGGTCCTGATTCTGGTCTTGGTTCTGATCCTGGTTCTGGCCGTTTCCGCCACCGCCGCCTCCGTCTTTCTGGAGCATCAACTTGGCGTAGGCGTAATTCTCTTTGGCGTCCATGTCATCCGGTCTGCTAAGAAGAGACTGCTTATAAGCCTCCACAGCGGCGCTCCAGTCCTTTTTCTGGACCGCCACATCGCCAAGATTGTAATAATAATCAGCGGCATTGACATTGTCCGCGGCGACATCCTTCAGCTTCTCAAGCGACTTCCCGGCCTCCTCGTAATTGTTCTGACGGTAAAGAGAGCTGGCAAGATTATACGAGGCGGCGAAAGAAGTCGAGTCTTTGACCAAAGCCTTGCGGTAGCCAATCTCACTCTTCGGCCAGTCGCCTTTCTTGAACTGACGGTTTCCCGAGCGCACCTCCCTGCGGTCAACCTGAGCGGACAGGCTGAGACCGCATAGAAACGCCAATGACAACGTCAAAAAGTATTTAAAACCACTTCTCATCTCTTGTCAAACAAATGTCTGCGGGAGCGCCTCTCCCCTATCAGCATCTCCAACACGAAGAGCGCTAGCGCTATACCAAGGAAATACATGAACTGCTCGTCATATTCCTCAAACACGACAGAACTGTATTCCTCTTCCTGCATCTTCTTTATGTCGTTAACGATCGGTGTCAGGCCGAACTCGTCGTTGCCGGCATGTACATAAGCTCCACCTCCGGCCTGGGCGATCTCCTTAAGGGTGTCCTCATCGAGTTTGGTCACGACGATATTGCCTTCCTTGTCTTTCAAGAGGCCTCCATCCATCGGAATCGGTTGACCTTCAACGGATCCGACACCTATAGTGTAGACCTTCACCCCAGCCTCGGCCGCCTGTGTCGCGGCGGCGACAGCGTCGTCCTCGTGGTTCTCACCATCAGTGATCACGATGATCGCGCGGCTGTTCTCACTCTGGGCGCTGAAGCTTTTGACAGCGGTATTTATAGCGTCACCGATCGCCGTACCCTGGATCGGGATGGACTCGGTCGAAATGTTCGAGAGGAACAACTTGGCGCTGACATAATCAGAGGTGATAGGCAACTGGACAAATGAGCTTCCAGCGAATATGATCAGGCCGATCCTGTCTCCCTGAAGCCTGTCAGTGATCCTTGATATCGCCAACTTGGCCCTCTCGAGCCTGTTCGGGGAATAGTCCTGGGCGAGCATTGAGTTGGACACATCCAGGACAACCATGATCTCGGCACCCTTGACTTTATATTCTTTTAACTTGGCGCCGATCTGGGGCCTGGAAAGGCCGATCACGAAAAAGAAAAACGCAAGGGAATACAGGACGGCCCTTACCCATCTCTTGGAGCGGGACCACGACGGCATCAACTCATTCACGAGAGCCTCGTCTCCCAGCTTGCGAAGACGCCGGCGTCTCGCCCCCATCCACAGCGCCATGCCGAGGAAGAAGAACGGGATCAGCAGCAAGAGCAGCAGATATTGTGAATGGGCGAATATGATCATGGCAACCTCCTCAAAACCAAAGCTTTGATCAACATCTCAAGCAGAAGGCAAATCAACGCCGCGAGAGCATATCCCCCGAACAGTTCCTTGTAAACAGGGAAACTGTCGACTGTCACTTTCGCCTTCTCCATCTTGTTGATCTCAGAATATATCTCCGACAGCTTCGTGTTGTCTGTGGCTCTGAAATAACGGCCACCGGTCACGGAAGCTATATTGGTGAGCAGTTTCTCATCAATCTCCACCTTCATGTTCTGGACTTGCACACCCCAAGGTGTCATCACTGGATAAGGAGCCTCGCCATTGGCGCCGACTCCAATAGTGTAAACCCTTATGCCATAGGTCTTGGCGATCTCGGCGGCGGTCTCTGGAGCGATCTCGCCGCTATTGTTGACACCATCAGTAAGCAGGATAACAACCCGACTCTTGGCGTCGGAATCCTTGATCCTGGCCACCGCTGTGGCAAGGCCGTTACCGATTGCGGTACCGTCCTCGATAAGGTCGGTGGAAATCTCTTTCATCAGATTGATCAAGGTAGCCCTGTCGGTCGTCAAAGGGCACTGGGTGTAGCTCTCCCCGGCGAAAACGACGATTCCCATCCGGTCCGTAGGGCGCTGGGCGATGAACTCAATGGCTATGTCTTTCGCGGCGCTGATCCTGTCCGGAGAGAAATCCCTTGCCAACATACTGGTAGAGACATCCATCGCCAACACGATGTCGATTCCTTCGGTGTCCACCCTGTCGACCTTCGAGGAAGAGCGGGGACGGGCTATAGCGATGATAATCAGGCAAAGAGCCGCGGTCCTGAGGATGAATGGAATATGCCTGACGACGCCCAGGATAGACTTCCCGCCCATTTTCCATGGCGTCGCTTTGGAGACTCTCAAATGCGGCCTGCGGTCCCGGATCTCAAGATAGAGATAACGCAGGACCAGCAGAGCGGGAACCAGAAGGAGCCAAAGCAGTTTCGGATACTCGAAATACATTACTCGGTCCCTCCTTCTTTATTATCAGGTTGGTGAGCTTGTCGAACCACCGGCCCTTCGACAGGCTCAGGGACCGGTGAAACCTGGTAGGTCGAGGTGACGAAACGCACGGCAAGCGGCACAGCGGCGGCATTCTCCTCATCAGTGGCGAACGCCTTCGCGAACTTGACCATATCCGCGGTCTCAAATAGCTCTTTGGTCTGGACGAAGAGGTCGGCGGGCACATCTGTGTGTCCAAGGTTGTCGAAAATCTCGGCCGTCGTCATCTCGGGAGCGTCAATCCCGTAACGGGCGTCGATATATTCACGAAGAGTGTCCGTGATTCCGGAATAGAACATCTTCTGCTTATCCTTCGCCCAGTATTTGTCGCCGCGGAACTTCTCAAGTTTGCGCAGGGCGACCAAATAAGCCGGCTCATCTGGAGCGGCCTCAGGCGACACCCTACGTTTCCTGGATATGATTAGCGCCCGGATCAGGAAGGCCAACAAGACAATGGCGAGAACAACAAACAGATACGGAAGAACCTCAGAGAAAGTCACCGGATACTTGATCTGTCCCTTGATGTCGTGAACCTCGAATGTGGTGGTTTCGATAGGGATGGTGAATACCTCCAACTCCAGTGGCTTGAACACAATAGTGTCAAGCGAGCCCGGCGCGGACTCACTCACGATCGAGAGGGGCGGCAAGAGGTATTTCCCTTCCTCAAAGGAAGTTATGACCACCGAGAAATCAATGTCACGGGATTTCGGGGACTTCTTCGGACCATAGGTCTTTAGCGTGTCCATCTCCCAAGAACGGACGATCTCCACACTGTCCCCAGGCATGAACCCCTGTGAGAAATCCGGAAGCATCACTCCAACTCCGACCGGGAGATTCTTGATATGGAACCCGTAGCGAAGTTGGTCGCCAATCAGGACCGAGTCCCTTTCCTGAAGCTGTATCAAGAAGGAGTCTTCCGACCTGACCAGTTTCCCCTGCCCAAGGGCAACAGTCCCGGAAATAATGGTCAATAAAATGATATTCAACAACTTCCTCATTCTCATCTCCTCCCGAAAAACGCCATCAGACCCTTGACATAATCGTCATCCGTAGCTATGTCCACGGAATCTATCTGGTAGCGGTTGAACAACTTCCGCTCGTTATCATCCACCTGACCGAACCAACGGGAATATTCAGCCCTTACCCTCCTGCTGGAGGTGTTCACCCAGGCTGACTCTCCTGTCTCGGAATCCTTGACATGGACCAAGCCGACAGCGGGTATCGTCTTCTCCCTGGGATCATATACCTTTATAACCGAGATATCGTGACGGTTACGTGCCACCTTTAGAGCGTCCTCATAACGAGGCGTCCCGTCAGGAGCGACATCCAGCATGTCCGACAGCACGAAGGCCGTACATTTCTTCTTCAGGGCGTTGGTAAGGTAGCGGAGCGCCTCTCCCACATCAGTACCGTCAGATGTCGGCTTCAACTCGATGATCTCGCGGATGATGTGGAGCAGGTGGCTACGGCCCTTCTTCGGAGGGATGAATTTTTCTACCTTGTCACTGAAGAACAGGGCGCCGACCTTATCATTGTTGATAATCGCCGAGAAACTGAGCACCGCCGCGATCTCAGCGATCAGGTCGCGTTTCGTCTTCTCCTTGGTCCCGAACAAACCTGAGCGGCTGATGTCTATCAGCAGGACCACCGTCATCTCCCTCTCCTCCTCGTAGACCTTCACATACGGAGCGCGCAGTCTGGCGGTCACGTTCCAGTCCATGGAACGAGGGTCATCGCCATACTGGTACTCCCGCACCTCGCTGAAGGCCATACCACGGCCTTTGAAGGCGCTGTGATACTCCCCGGCGAAGATCTGGTGCGACAGGGCCCTGGTACGGATCTCTATCTTGCGGACCTTCTTGAGGAGCTCGTTAGCTGAAGGGTTGGAAGGCATATTGAAACAATCATTAAGGAACCTGGACGGCGTTGATGACCTCAGCGATTATCTGCTCTGTGGTGACATTCTCAGCCTCGGCCTCGTAAGTCAAGCCAATCCTGTGACGCAATACCTCGTTGCAGACAGCCCTGACATCCTCGGGGATCACATATCCCCTTCTCCTTATGAAAGCGAAGGCCTTGGCCGCCATCGCCAGGGAAATGCTGGCTCGAGGAGAACCTCCGAAGGAGATGAGATCCTTGAGTTTTCCGAGACCATATTCCTCAGGAGTCCTCGTGGCGTAGACGATATCGACGATATACCTCTCGATCTTCTCGTCCATGTAGACGTCCCTGACCACCTGACGGGCCCTGACGATGTCCTCGGGCTTGATCACCGGTGACGCCTTGGGGAACTCTCCGGTGTTGTTCATGCGGATGATCAGTTTCTCCTCATCTTTCTTGGGATAGCTCACGACCACCTTAAGCATGAAACGGTCGACCTGCGCCTCAGGCAGAGGATATGTTCCCTCCTGCTCGATAGGGTTCTGGGTCGCCATCACAAGGAACGGCTCAGGGAGCTTGAAGGTCTCATCACCGATGGTGACCTGACGCTCCTGCATGGCCTCCAGAAGGGCTGACTGAACCTTAGCGGGCGAACGGTTGATCTCATCCGCCAAGACGAAATTGGCGAAGACGGGGCCCTTGTGAACCTCGAACTTCTCGTCCTTCTGGGAATATATCATAGTTCCCACAAGGTCGGCAGGCAGCAGGTCAGGAGTGAACTGGATACGGCTGAACTTGGCGTCGATAGCCTGAGACAAGGTGCTGATAGCCAAAGTCTTGGCCAAACCAGGGACACCTTCAAGGAGGATATGTCCATTAGCCAGCAGGCCGATCAGCAGGTTTTCCACAAGCTGCTTCTGACCGACTATGACCTTCCCCATCTCAAGAGACAGCATGTCGACAAACGCGCTCTCACGCTGGATCCTGTCGTTCAATTCTTTGATGTTCACATTTTCCATTTGTATGTCTTTTTTATATTTTCGCGTAACGGTTAACAGCCACATCCATGCGCTACAAGATCATCCTTTCCTACGACGGCTCCGACTTCTGCGGCTGGCAGACGCAAAACGGAGTGAGAACAATCCAGGAATGTCTCCAGGACGCTCTCTCGACTCTCTTGAGGGAGAGAATCACCGTCACAGGTGTAGGCAGAACCGACTCGAAGGTCAACGCGATAAGCTACGCGGCTCACTTCGAGGCCTCGGTTCCGGACCTTGACACGAGGGCATTCGGCTACAAAATAAATGCCATCCTGCCCCATGGAATAGTGGTTCACTCCATCCTTCCGGCTTCGCCGGATTTCCACGCCAGGTTCGACGCGAGGATGAGGGAATACAAGTATTTTATCCACAGGAAAAAAGACCCATTCATGGGGGATTATTCCTGTCTATACACCTTCCCGCTCGATGTGGAAAAAATGAACCGGGCTGCCGCCCTCCTTCTCGGGAAACATGATTTCAGCTGCTTCGAGAAGGTCGGAAGCGACAACAAGACCTCGATTTGCACCGTGTCTTTAGCCACGTGGTCAACCTACGTTCCGGACCATGTCCGCATGATGGGATATCCCGCCGAAGAGGGCGATTATCTCGTGTTCACCATTCGCGCCGACAGGTTCCTCAGGAACATGGTCCGAGCCGTGGTCGGCTCCCTACTCGAGATAGGAAGAGGCCGCAGGGAAGAGGACTGGATGGCCACCTTGGTGGAAGGAGGTTCCAGAAGCGACGCCGGGGAGTCCGTCCCGGGGCACGCTTTATTCCTTACTAAAGTAGAATATTAGAAAAAGTCGTTTTTTTTCACTAACTTTGCAAGTTGATGGCGTGATATGTGCAGTTCGCGTCATGTATTGTTGGATGATTATCAATAAACGTACGTAATTTTATGTTGTTCCATCTTTTACAGGTTGGCCTGGACTCCGTCGCTACGGACATGGCCGAGACCGTCGCTAATGCGGCCCAGCCCGCTATGCAAGCCGCTCCCCAGCAAGTAGAGCAGAGTTTCTCATTGATCCAGATGGCCGCCAAGGGCGGATGGCTTATGATTGTTCTCGCCATCCTGTCCGTGATCGCCATCTACATTTTCGGGAAGAAATGGTGGATGATCCACAAGTCCCAGCAGGTTGACAAAAACTTCATGAGAGACATCCGTGACTATATTCATGAGGGCAAGGTCAAGAGCGCCCTCTCGCTCTGCGAGAAGTATGACTCTCCGGTCGCCCGCCTGGTAGAGAAGGGAATAGAGAGGATCGGCCGCCCGTTGACCGACATCCAGACCGCTGTCGAGAACACCGGTAACGTGGAGATCGCCAGACTTGAGAAGGGACTTCCCACCCTCGCCACCATCGCCGGAGGCGCCCCGATGATCGGATTCCTCGGAACCGTACTCGGTATGGTGCAGGCCTTCTTCAATATGGCCAACGCCGGCAACAACATTGACATCACCCTCCTTTCGAGCGGTATCTACACCGCCATGATCACCACTGTCGGAGGTTTGATCGTCGGTATCCTCGCCTACTTCGGCTACAACTATCTCACAGCGCAGATCTCCGACCTGATGTTCAAGATGGAGACCGCAACTATCGATTTCATCGACCTTCTGCACGAGCCTGCGGATAACGAAGAGGAGAACTAAAAGATGGCATTCAAGAGATCCACAAAGGTCAATGCGGAGATGTCAATGTCTTCGATGACTGACCTGGTGTTCCTGCTGCTGATCTTCTTCCTGGTCACCTCGACACTGGTCAATCCGAACGCGTTGAAGCTCCTGCTTCCGAAGAGCACGGGCCAGGTGAGCGCCAAGCCCACCGTGAGCGTGTCTATCAAGGACTGGGGTGGCGATATGTACACCTATCACCTCAACGGTGACGAGAACCCGATCCAGTTCACCGAATTGGAGGATGGTCTCGTTGGCCTTCTCCAAGGAGAGGAGGATCCGACTTTCTCGATCTACACCGACGAGAGTGTGCCGGTCAAGGAGGTCGTGTCCGTGATGAATATCGCGAAACGGAACCATTATAAAGTGATATTGGCCACACAGCCTGAGTGATGAAACAGTATCTTCGAGAGAGAGAGAAGGAGGCGAAAGTCTCCACCATGACGGGGGTCGTCCTTACGGTCGCCGTCCATCTGGTGGTCTTGCTGTCCTGCGCTTTCACAGGCCTGAAATACATCTATCCCCCGCCTGAGGAGCAAACCTTCCTGATCGATTTCGAGGAAGACGAAGCTCAGCAGATCAGGAGGCAGAGAATCGGCCGCCAGCCACAAGCTGAGGATATTGACAAGACCAAGCCTGTCGAGTTGATCCAAAGGAGCGAGTCTCCCATCAAGTCCGACAGGACCAACAAGACTGCCGAGGCGAAACCGGATGACTTCGGAGATGTCGAGGTGCCAACCCCCAAGGAAGAGATCAACCAGAACGCCCTCTTCCCCGGCATGAGCAAGAAGGATTCTTCTCTCGCCCCCCACGGAGCCACCAATCCGTCCGCCGAGTTCAAGGCCGGACATCCCAAAGGCAACACCCAGGTCGGTAAGACGGAAGGAGCCCCCAATGCCCACGTCAAGGGACGCAGTGTCCTTGGAGCGCTGCCGAGGCCTGATTACGCTGTCCAGGACGAAGGTAAGGTCGTTGTGGACATCTGGGTGGACAACTATGGAAACGTGACCAAGGCGATAGCGGGAGGTCAAGGCACCACCGTGAGCAACCAGGCTTTATGGGCCGCCGCGAGGGCGGCCGCGATGAAGGCCCACTTCAACCAGAGCGCCGATGCGCCCGCACTCCAACAAGGAACAATAACTTATATTTTCAAACTCAAATAATTATTTAGAGAACTTATTCATTTTTAATCAGTGGCGTGAGCCACATCGTATCATGGAAGAAAAATTCAATGGTGGTCAGGAGTACCACGAGGAGCGTAGGGATTACGCGGGAAAAGAAGGATCCACAGGAAATTATTCAGCTGAAGGGCGCAAACTCAGGCCCAGGAGGAAAGTAGGATCTTACAGCAACGACAATCACAGAAACTATTCTGAAGGTAACAGGACCGGCCGTCCGAGCTATGGACAGAACAGTGAGAGACATTCTTATGGACAGAGCCGTCCGAGATACGGAGAAGACAGGTCCAGCTATGGCTCTGACAGGCCTCGCTTCAGCCAGGATCGTCCCCAGCGCGGAGAAGGTCGTCCCCATTATGGTGAGGATAGGCCCCGCTATGGAGAAAGCCGTCCCCGTTATGGTGAGGACAGGCCTCGTTACGGTGAAAGCCGCCCTCGCTATGGTGAGGACAGGCCCCGCTACAGCGAGGATAAGCCCCGTTTCAACCAGGATCGTCCCCAGCGCGGGGAAAGCCGCCCGAGGTATGGAGAGAGCAAACCCCGCTACGGTGAGGGAAAGCCCAGATATTCAGAGGATCGCCCCTCTTACGGTGAGGGTCGCCCCACTTCTAAGATGAGAGGCCAGAGGCCTGCCACAAGGAAGCCGGTACGCAAGAACGGTCCCCATTTCACCGCGAACGATGAGGCTGGCATCAACCAGATGCTCTCACGCAAGCCCCAGATCGAGAACCGTTCCCTCTCGGATAATGACAACGTGGCGACTCCCATCAAGGAGGAGATCCGCCTCAACAAGTTCATCGCCAATTCAGGAGTCTGCTCCCGTCGCGAGGCTGACACCCTGATCCAGGCCGGAGTCGTGACCGTCAATGGTGAGGTCGTGACCGAGCTCGGAACCAAGGTTAACGTGCTTAAGGACGATATCCGTTTCAACGGAGAGAGACTCAAGGGTGAGGAGAAGGTATACATCGTCATGAACAAGCCTAAGGGCTACGTAACCAGCGCTAGCGATCCCCATGCGGAGAAGACCGTCATGGACCTGATCAAGGGTTGCCATGTGCGTGTTTTCCCTGTCGGAAGGCTCGACAAGAACACCACCGGAATCCTGATGTTCACCAACGACGGTGAGATCGCCGAGCAGCTTACTCATCCTTCCTACAACAAGAAGAAGATCTATCAGGTCATCCTTGACAAGGCTCTCGAAGAGTCTGACAAGGAGAAAATCCTCACCGATGGTCTTGAGCTTTCCGACGGTAACATCAAAGCCGACGAGCTTGAGTACATCGACGCTGAGGACCACCGCAAGCTCGGCATCGAGATCCACTCCGGAAAGAACCGCATCGTGCGCAGGATTTTCGAGAGCCTGGGCTACACGGTCAAGGCTCTTGACAGGGTCTATTTCGCCGGCTTGACGAAGAAGGGCCTGAAGAAGGGCGAGTGGAGATTCCTCAGCGAGGGCGAGGTCAATGTCCTCAAGATGGGGGCTTATGTCTAACGGAGGAAATAATATGGAACACAGGGCTGGATTTGTCAACATAATCGGTAATCCGAATGTGGGCAAATCCACGCTCATGAATGCCCTTGTCGGGGAGAAACTGTCGATCGTCACCGCTAAGGCCCAGACGACCCGTCACAGGATCATGGGAATAGTCAACACTGACGAATACCAGATAGTCTACTCCGACACTCCGGGCATGCTCAAGCCCAACTACCGCCTTCAGGAGGACATGATGAAGTTCGTGGACGCCGCCATCGGTGACGCGGACATCATCCTCTATGTGACTGACGTGGTGGAGAAAAGCGACAAGAACCAGGAATATATTCTCAAGCTCCAGAAAGTGGAGTGCCCGGTGGTCGTCGTCATTAACAAGATCGACATTAGCGACCAAACCAAGGTTCTTGACCTGATTAACTATTGGCAGGAAACCCTCCCCGGGTCCACGATCATTCCGGTCTCGGCCAAGGAGAGGTTCAACCTCGAAAGCGTGTTGGAAGCTATTGTGAGTAAGCTTCCTGTGTCTCCGCCTTGGTTCGACAAGGACCAGTTCACAGACAGGAACCTCCGCTTTTTCGCCTCTGAGATAATCCGGGAGAAGATCCTGGAGAACTACAGCCAGGAGGTACCCTATAGCTGCGAGGTGGTCATCGAGGAGTTCAAGGAAGGAAAGGAGAGATATGAGATCAGCGCTGTGATCCTTGTCACCAGGGATTCCCAGAAAGGTATCATTATCGGCAAGGGCGGATCCGCCCTGAAGAAGACCGGGACCGAGGCCAGGCTTGAGATGGAGGACTTCTTCCAGAAGAAGGTCTTCCTCCAGTTGTTCGTCAAGGTTGACGCTGATTGGAGAGACAATCGCAGGGCTCTGCGCAGGTTCGGTTACGAGGAATAATTAATAAGGAGAAAGGAATATGGCGACTGACGACCAGTGGGATGGAATACAGGATCCGGAGGAGACAGGAGACGAGGAGAATTCTGAGGAAGAGGCCGGTGAGGAAACCGCAGCTCCCTCCACGGGGAAGTATGACAAGCTGCTAAGCTCTGACAGTCACAAGTTTAAGCTGTCTGGAATGTTCAAGGACTGGTTCTTGGACTATTCCTCTTATGTCATACTCCAGAGGGCCGTGCCGCACATAGTGGACGGTCTCAAACCTGTCCAGAGGCGTGTGCTGCATGCGATGTACAAGATGGACGACGGTAGCCACACCAAGGTGGCGAACATAGTCGGCCAGGCCATGCAGTACCACCCCCACGGAGACGCCTCCATCCTCGGCGCTCTCGTCCAGCTCGGACAGAAAGGCCTTCTGATAGACTGCCAGGGAAACTGGGGTAATATTCTCACAGGTGACAGCAATGCCGCCCCGAGGTATATTGAGGCCAGGCTGAGCAAATTCGCCAAAGAGGTTGTGTTCGACCCGAAGATCACCCACTGGATGACTTCTTACGACGGCCGCAACCAAGAGCCGACAGAACTTCCTGTCCGCTTCCCTCTCTTGCTCGCTCAAGGCACCGAAGGCATCGCCGTCGGTATGGCCTCCAAGATTCTCCCGCACAACTTCAACGAGCTGCTGGACGCGTCTGTCAGCATACTTGAAGGCAAGGACTTCACGATCTATCCGGACTTTCCTACCGGCGGAAGCGCGGACTGCAGCAACTACAAGGACGGAGCCCGTGGCGGAAGCGTGAAAGTGCGCGCCAAGATCGAGAAGATTGACAAGAACACCATAGCGATCACCGAGATCCCTTACGGTAAGACCTCGGAAGTGATCAAGGACTCGATAGTCAAGGCCAAGGAAAAGGGAAAGATCAAGATCAAGAAGATCGAGGACATGACCACGGACAAGGTGGAGATCATCATCCACCTGCCGAACGATGTCTCCCCGGACAAGACGATAGACGCTCTCTACGCCTTCACCGACTGCGAGTGCAACATCGCCCCGAACGCCTGCGTGATTGTGGACAACAAGCCTCAGTTCCTGAGTGTCAAGGACATACTCATCTATGACACCAACCACACCAAGGATCTTCTGGAATGGCAGTTGCGCATCCGCCTCGACGAACTCGAGGACGAGTGGCATTACGACTCCCTTGAGAGGATATTCTTCGAGAACAGGGTTTACAAGATTCTCGAGCAGGACCAGAAGAGTTGGGAAGAGCAGCTTGACGATGTGTTCGCCGAGATGAGAAACTACCAGGACCTCCTCCGCAGGGAGATCACCATGGATGACATCCACAAGCTCGTCGAGAAGCCTGTCCGCAAGATATCCAAGTTCGACACCAAGGCCATGGACGAGAAGATCGCCTCGATCGAGGACGAGATGGAGAAGGTCAAGGACAACATCGAGCATATCACCGAATATACCATAGCCTGGTTCAAAGGTCTGAAAGCCAAGTACGGCAAACAGTTCAAGAGACTCACCGAGATTTCCGCCTTCGAGACCATCGCTGTCACCAAGGTCGTCAGCAACAACGCGAAACTGTACGCCAACTACGAGGAGGGCTTTGTCGGCCTGAATCTCAAGAAAGACGACAATGGAGTGTATGTCAGCGACTGCTCCGACCTCTCTGAGATCCTTGTGATCTCCAAGGACGGCAAGTACAGAATCACGAAAGTCACTGACAAGGCTTTCTTCTGGAAGGACCTGCTCTATGTCGGTGTGTTCAACAGAGGCGATGAGAGGACGATCTACAACGTGATCTACCGGGACGGCAAGACCTCCGTCTCCTACGCGAAGAGGTTTTCCATCACCAGCGTGACAAGGGACAAGGACTATGACATCACGACCGGCAAGGAGGGATCGAGAATCCTCTGGTTCACTGTCAACACCAACGGCGAGGCCGAGAGTGTGAGAATATATCTCCGCCCGCGCCCGAAGCTCAAGAAGACGCAGATGGAATACGACTTCTCGACTCTCGCTATCAAGGGGAAAACCTCCCGGGGCAACCTCGTCTCGAAGTTCGCCATATCTAAGATCCAGCTCAAGAGCAAGGGTGTCTCGACCATCGGAGGCAAGGACATCTGGTTCGACGCTGACATCCAGAAGCTCAACGATGAGCAGAGGGGATTATATCTCGGCGAGTTCGGTCCGGAGGACAAGGTTCTGGCGATATTCAAGGACGGTACCTTCTACACCACTTCCTTCGACGTGTCGAACCGCTACCAGGGCCAGATACTGAAGATAGAGAAGTTCGACCCGGGCAAAACATACACTGCCCTCTATTGGGATGCCGCGGCCAAAGCCTTCTATGTCAAGAGGTTCAGCTTTGTACTAAGCGACAACACCCCTCAGTCTTTCATCGCTCCGGGGGCGAAGTCCTACCTTGTCGATCTCACGGATGACCTGCATCCGCAGTTCCAGGTGATCTTCGGGAAGAAGTATGAGCACAGGGATCCGGAAAATATTGACGCTGAGGAGTTTATCGCCAAGAAAGGCTTCACCGCAAAGGGTAAGAAGTGCCACCAGTACGATCTCAAGAAGGTCCGCTTCATCGAGCCGTTGGATAAACCTGACCCTGTTGAACCCGAGATTGTTTCTGACGCCGATGAGGCCGGACAGCCGTCCGCCGCGGTCCCTGAGCCTGTCGAAGGGACAGAACCTGTCGAAACACCGGAGACAAATGAGGGACCTCTCGACATTATGCCCGAAACGCCAAATGTCATCCTGAGCGAAGCGAAGGATCTAGACTCCAAGGATATTCCTGACATCGACGACCTACCCGCCGAAGGCGACTTCTTCGAACCGACTCTATTCTGATAATATGGACCACATCTCCCTCATAGGCTTCATGGGGAGCGGGAAAAGCAGCGTCGGCAAAGAGCTGGCGAAGCTGCTCCCCTCTATGGAGCTCATCGACCTCGATTCCTACATCGAGGCCATGACGGGTAGGACTATTCCGGAAATATTTGAGAATGAGGGAGAAGCGGCTTTCCGAGAGATGGAAAAGTCCGCCCTTCAGGACATATTCATGACAGGAGAACTGACCGGAGCTTCGTACATTCTCTCCCTCGGTGGTGGGACTGTCACGTCTGAAGCCTGCCGCAGGATGATCCGACGGAACTCCACCTGCTTTTATCTAAAGGCTTCCATCGACACCCTTGTCCGCAACCTCGAGACTTGGCCTGGTGACCGCCCGATGCTTAAAGGCGGCAAGAGCCTCCGCTCAAGGGTCGAGGAACTGATGGCCACCCGCGGCTCCATCTATGAGAAAACCGCCCATCACATCATAAACGTCGACAGCGACGACTACACCACCGCCGCTGTCGATATCGTTACCCTACTGGACTGATATTCAACTGGTTCACAACGTCCGCTATTCAGTGAGTGTACCCATGAACAGGATTGTGTCCGAAGACTTTTCCCTGATCAGGAACACAAATGGATGATCAGCGTTGAATACTATGATCTCTCCAGGGGCTGGCAAGAGGTTCCAATCCCCCTTATGATGCGTGACCGTGGCCGCTGTCGTGCCGTCCTCATCGACCTCAATAACGGCTTTCTGCCTGCTTTCACTCAGGACAATGCTCGGAGAAGAGACCCCGGTAAGAGTAGGATAAGCTATCCCCTTGAGATCCACGTTATCACGGTCGTATGGCAGAGTCATACCCAAAGCTTGCAAGGGACGCTTCAAGTCATATTCAGACTCTATCTTGAATTTGGGAAGAGTAATCCGGACCTCATGAGTGGCGGTGTAAGAGAACATGTTGTCCCATCTGTCCTCTGACAAATCACTCACAAATGCGGCGAAGTCCATATTCTCATCAGGCAGGACAACATCCAGAACAAACGCCCCGTTGCCATAAGGGATCTCGCACATTCGTACTGTTCCATCCTCGGATTCACTGTAAAGCATCTTGAAGAAGGCGTTCATAAAGTCTTTGGCGACAAGACTGCCGTCAAGAGCCTTGAAAGAACCCCGTCCGGTGTTGGACCTGGAGAACTTATCTTTCCATTTCCCTTTGAAATATAATGCGTTGGCAATAATAATCTGAGAATATGGCGGTATCGAACGCATAATATCCGTAATCTGCCCGTTGGTTTTCTTCGCCCCCCAATCATTTATTGACTTGACAGCCTTTGAAGAAGTGAAATCCAGATTGGCCACCTTGGAATCATAACAATTCACCACGGCTTTCTTGAAGTCATCCTGAATAGTGAAGCCATCATTGATCCAGACCGAATTGGCAATGGAGACTTTTGCGGAGGCATCAACCCCGTCTAACCCGCCCACTATTTTCCTATAAACCGAATTCAGGTCGTTCGCCGAGCAATCATCATATCCTAATGTGTTGATAATCTGCCGATATGTCTCGCCTGAAGCGCCATTGGACAGCATGCTGTTCGCAAATTGCACACTTAAGGGAGAGAAGACTACATTAGCATATTCATTCTCCTTGGCTACCTCACGGAATAAATTGAAGGGGAAACTCTGGCCAGTCTCAAGGAAGTCGCTCTCAGCCCTTGTCAAAACAATCCGCTCACCATCAAAGACGTATTCCTTCTCGCAAGAAGCAACTGCCGCGAGAACGCAAAACGCCAAGAGAAAAAAGAATTTGATCTTCATAAGTAACGTTTGGCTTTTTGTCTATAAAAACGACATAGGACCGAAAAACCGTACAATCATTTGCTCAAAAAGCAAAAATACATTTATTTGTACGGATTTGGCTTACTTTGTCGTTTTTATTTAATAACATGGCAAGACAAGAAGAGATCACATCGCCTCGGGACGAGAGAATCCTTGAGTTATTCAAAGAGAATAAACTCGAAGGGTTCAATCTCATCTACAGCAAGTACGGTGATCCACTCTTCTCCGTGTGCTCGAGATACTCAAATGACAGGGAAGAAGCGGAAGACTTCTTTCATGATGCCATGCTGAAGATATTTGACAAGATAGGGGGTTTCAAACCAAACAGCGAAGGCGGACTGTTCTGGTGGATGAAACGACTGACAGTCAATATGATACTCGACAAGCGGAAATACCAGCGGCGACATAAGATCATAAGCATCGACGAGGTCGAGGGAGAATTAGCAGAGCCTACTGCGGAAAGGATCCCGGATGTTCCCATCGCCGCGATTAGAGAGATGGTCGCCTCTTTACCGACTTATAAGAAACTGGTGTTCAACATGTTCTACATTGACGATTATTCCCACAAAGAGATTGGAGAGATGCTGGGGATAACAGAGAACACTTCATCATCTATTCTTTCCAAAGCAAGGAGAGACCTTGGAATAATGATCAAAGATTACTTAAAAAAGAATACATGACGCAGGACTGGGTGGACATATTCAAGGACAAACTTAAGGACGACGAGGTTCATCTTCCCGATGGAGACAGAGCCGTCATGAACGGTATGCTCAAACGGCACATCAGAGAGAGAAAACTGAGAATGATGTCGCTCTTGGCGGCGCCGGTCGCCGCAGCCATCGCCTTGGTACTTATACTTGTTAACGCAGAAGTCGATGGAGAAGTGGAACCTGTGCGAATTGTAGAGGAAATAATTGATAATCAGAGAGAAATAACGACCGAATCTACTCTGGAAGAATTAATTTCCCAGGTAGCGCCGAAAAGGCTGGCTCTCAATAAAGTTAATGATAAAAAAGAAGAAAAGGAAGAAACCGAAGTCCCTCGGATCATCGCTGAAGAGCAGGAAGATATAATTGTCGAGGAACCGGCTAAAGACAACATCGTCATAAACGAAATTGAGGATATATACAAAGAGAAGGACGAGACTAAGCCATCAGATTGGTCCTATCCGGAAACCGGTCATAAACGGCAGCCACACCCGTTGTCAGTCAGATTCTCCTCATCATTCTTCTCTTCGGAAAACTACCCGGAAGAAGAAGACATTAATAGACTGGGGCCAGATGTAATAAAGCCTGCCCCTATTAAACCGGAGTTCACAAACCGGCCTGGCTCAGGGGAACACCGTCACCCGGTCACCATTGGGATAGCCGCGAGCCTTATGCTAAAAGACAGGCTGTTTCTTACATCCGGGCTGGACTATTCCTACTGTTTTTCCCGGATAACCTTAAACAGTGGCGACAGAGTCGAACAACAGGCTCATTATCTGGGGATTCCACTCCATCTGGACTTTGTACCGATCAGTAACGACAGGTTCTCCCTTTATGTGGGAGCAGGGGCGGAGGCGAGAACCTGCGTTTTCGCAAGGCACAACAGGAAAAGCCTCGTCAAAGACGGAAACATCTATTATTCAGCCATTTGCCTCGCAGGCTTGAGATATGAGCCTACCCGGAATATAGGCATATTCGTCGAGCCGCAATATTCCTACAATTTCCTCAGGGAAGACCCTCGGGTCCTGTCACCGTACACCGATGCCCGGAACCTCTTCACTTTCAAGGCCGGGCTCAGTTTTTCTTTCAGGTAGGCAAGTCGTCTGTCACTTAGACAGCGCCTCGAGGATCTTATGGCGGGAGAGCCGGAAATGGAGGGTGGACATATCGTAGGTTGTCCAGCCATAGACGTTCTGGCGGCATATTTCCTTGGCCAGGGCCTCGTCCTTACGGGCAAGCATCTGCAACAAGGTGTAATCAGCGATACCATCCCTCATAGCCTCCAAACGGATTGAGCCGTAAAGTTTCTTATCGCCGGGATAGATAATCCAACTGTCCCCTCCAGGAAGGATATTACCGCCTTCAAGATTGATGCTGGTGGACTCGTAAGTGGGATCATCACCCCTCCATTGGTTAAGTCCCCAGTGCAGATAGCCGGTGGCGCCGAATGTGCTGGAGCGCGACTTCGCAACTTCCGGTCCTAACCAGAAATGGACCACTGACGTCACGCAGGTCAACATCCATGACAAGAAGTTGTACTTGTCCCCTATACTGGACATGTACAATGGAGAGATAATCTCGTATTCGATATCCTACAGTCCCGGCATGAATATGGTTATGGCTATGTTGGACAAGGCCTTCAAGAAAGTAAAAGACACGAAGGGTATGATACTGCATTCGGATCAGGGATGGCAGTATCAGCATAAGAAATACCAACAATCGCTTAAGAATCACGGCATTATCCAAAGCATGTCCAGGAAAGGCAATTGCCTTGACAACTCCATGATGGAGAACTTCTTTGGACTTATGAAGACGGAGTTGTTATATTTGCACGACTGGTCGTCTATAGAGGAGTTCGAAAAGGAGCTACGCTCCTACATCAGCTACTATAATCATGACCGCATAAAGTTGAGACTAAACGGAAAGAGTCCGGTGCAATACCGAACTCTTTACCAATAAGCTTTTAATGTTAAACCGTCCAACTTTTGGGGGTCACATCATTCTTATTCTTTTACTCGTTTTAGTTTGAAATGCCTTAGATCCGAAATAGCTGTGAATTCAAGCCTCTGTCTTGATAGAACCCGAATCCTGCAATTAACTGAGGGACTGCTACTTGTAGAATTCCAGAAAGCCCTTATCAGCATACTTGGGAATCAACTCCGTGAAACTAAGGATATTACGATCGTTTTTGGGGGCGATGATCTTTAATTCAATATTTCCATTCATCGGAACGTCGTAAAGAATTCTTCCCCCGAGGGATTCTTGGGACAGTTCTCCCGTTATCGATACCTTGCAATTCTGAAGCTTCTTGTAATTAACAGCCTGATCGCCAGAAACATGGCAATAATTGAGAACACCTTTCATTGTCTTTTGGCTGAAACTGACTCTACCATCATCCGACAAATTGAAAGGAACATCCTCCACCAACAAATATATCTCAAAAGCACTCCTGATCCAACTGATAATACCTTTATTCGAATCCCAGTCAGCCGGTTTCTCGGCTGGATCTACTACCTGGAATGATTTGAATAAAAGGCTTATATGACCCTTATCATAGTCAGGGACCATGAATACCGTACCATTTTCGGGAAAAGTCACCAACATCGGATCCTTATCTCCAATATTCTGGACAGGCTCAACCGTGAATACATTCCTCTCTACTGAAGACCACTCTTTAGACTTGAACTCCCTGCTTTGCGCTCCCTCAGATCCGTCAAAAATGTCATCTACCAGACTACAGGAGGCCAGAACTGCCAACATTGTAATGGACACCAGCCATAGAGATAATAATTTGTTTCTCATGATTATTTAAAATTTAAAAGTTATAAGGTATTCCGTATCCGACTATGTATGTATAATAATATGCAGACGTATAATACTGCCCAATATAAGATTCCAATACACTTTTACATGCCGCAAAATTGTTACAAGAAGAGATGATTTGATTTATCACGGAAGCTGGAACTCCGGAAATATTGTCCTTCAAATAAGACGAGGAAGAGTTATTTTGATTATATGTGTCAACCAGATCGATAAAGAGAGGCGAATACTCTGGATTCGAAATGTTCGGTGTCCAGTATTGCATGGCAAGAAGATAAAATGTAGAATTATAGCCGATACTGTTATAGTACCTACAGCAGCCATGCCACCCGGTATAGGTCGCATAGGATTCTTGGATGAATTTTGTCGCATTACTGTAATATGAAAAACCTCCGCAAGCTTCATGATGCATGACATGGCCTAATTCATGAAAGACAGTATTTAAAAGCACACCATGATCAGACTGGTTGTTATTGTATATTATTATCCATGGATCACTATTTGAACTACTATGAGTCTCTCCACTGTTATTACTATTCGAATTAACCGAAGATTGTATCCAGAGAGGAGAGGAAAGCGTATGAACCCCTATATCATGGCTTCCGTTATATAAGTAATTTACAGCCCGATGGATATGTAATACAGGGGAAGTGTGAGTCAAGGTAAAATTAAGATTGTGATTATAATTCGGATTGTTTCCCATAATATCAGGAATTGTTCCGAGATAAATGCCGATAGGAGTAGTAGAACCCGATGATGTAATCTTCCATTCAGAACTTTGGAATGAACAAGAGAACGTTGAATAATCGGGAACCTCTATAGATAAATAATAATTACCGCCAGAAACAGAATAACCTGTTATGATATTTGTGCCTAATTGAAAACGAAACTGAAGGTTCTCTAATCCAACATTTGCCTGCTTAATATTATCATAAACAGTAAATGCTCCGGCGATATCCCGATAATAAAGGGAATCAGGATCGACTTCTAACAGACTTCTAGTTGTCAACTTATCTCTGTTGAACACCAAATCAATAGCTTGTTTTTCAATAAGCTTGATGTAATCGTTATTATTCTCGGATCTGGTGCGTATAACATGGCTGGGTATTAGTACCTCATAATCTATTGTATAATCGTATTTTTCCGGTATAGGTTTATTCTTTGGCCAAACCACATAGAGAACAGGAAGAGATATCTCTTGACTCTCTATATAATCACCTGCACTCGAGTATACATCTTTAACAATTTCCGTATAAGGATTCTTGTCGAATTCGATTGATTCATATTGAAGAGTACTGCCTTGGGGAGTATTGATTACCGTATAGTTGAATGGATAATAAGATACTTCAATATCTTCCATGGTCTCGATTTCCGATTGCTCTTTAATTGATTTTGGATACAATCTTAAAGCATAATCAGTAGCAGAAAGGTCTATCGCATCCAATTGTTCTTTGTTTAACCCTTTTGTTTCCAACTCCTTTTTTTGTTTTAAAAGGATGCTGTATGCTTTTTGAAAATTGCTTACAGAATAAGGGTCTTCTTGATATCTAAAAAAAGAATCAGTTGCTTCATTATAGTACACGTTTTGATTGATAAGATCGGCTTGCAAAAGATCAGATTCTACGGGCAAGTCAATTCTCGATTCTTTCGCACAAAACTGAAATGCGAAGAGGACAATGCAATAAGTGAACGTTGTTTTTATGATAGTTTTCATAACTTTACTATTATAAATCCGGATTTTTCAAAACCTTGCATAAGCAAGAGACAAATTATTGTCAAACGTCAAATTCCCCCTGGTATTGCTGACCTGATGGTAGGATGAATGTGATAATGTAATGGCCGGGGCCGCCGGAAATAGGGATGATTGCCGATAGTGGCCATGTCACGATAAAACCAGAATCATAATAGCCGGTTATTGTGTTCAAGACCTCAACCTCGATCTCGCCGAGATTAGAAGTAAAGGAGAGGACAACCGAGGTCATCATGGAGATGTAGCTGGCGGAGATAGGGACAACAACCGTAGACCTAGGTCTTCCTCCAGGATCAATCTCAGGGAAAGGGTTGATGATGATGGTTGTGTCTCCGTCAGAAACAATACCCTCTCTTGCAAAAGAAGAGGCCGGGAAAGTGAAAGAAGGCATTAATCCTATGCCAACAATCAGAATCAGTAGAAATTTCTTTGACATGGTTGAAGCAAACTTTTGTAATACAAAGTTCAGTAGATATTTGTTTTTTGTTCTAGATAAAGCTGAAAAAAGTGTGACAAGCACTTAACAGATAATCGCCTTTACAAGTGATTGTAAAGGCGATTATAAGAATGACAGACAAAAAAGTGTGACAAACAGCTAAAAAAGACTCAAATACTCATTTTTTCCGGAGACTTCAGAGTTGGCAATTTTTCGTTTAAGGCGGCTTTTTTGTTGCCTGGCGTTATCCACAGTGGAAACGTCCATAACGATGGAGATAACTGTGTTGTCAAAGCCAGCGAAAACAAACCCAGCAAAACAGTATTCCTTTTCGGATAAATTTGGGAAATCGTTGCGAAACCGTGTCATAATTCCATCCAACTCTTTATCCAACAACTGCTCAAACTGTTTTTGCGCTTCATGGTTTGACCGCAGGTCTCCTATCTTGGATCTTAACACACATGCTAACCTCTCGTCGTTATCCTGATCCTTGTTTGATATGCGATAGTAATCTTCATAGATATCTGCCAGAAAAGCGAATTTTGCTCTTCTGTATTCATTATTCAGTCTGGAATTCTCACCCTTTATTTCGGTCATCTCTGCCCTCAAAGACTCCACTACCATCTCTATACGCTCCTGGTCGACTTGTTGCCGCTGCAGTCTCTTTTTGTACATTATCCATAACGTGAAAGAAGCAAGAGCAGATAACAAACACGCCAAAACGATTATCCAAACTAACCTGTTCTGGTTTTGGATAGTCAACAGATTCTCCTTGTTCTTATTCTCCAGAAACACTCGCTGGGAATTAGCTGCGGAGATCGCAAAACTTTCCCTGATGGAGGAATCATTGGACCTCATGGCCAACCACAAGTCTTTGTAAGCTCCTTTGTAGTCCCCCCTCTTTTTCTCTTCCACATGCTTCCAGTAATGATATTGATAAGCATTTTTACTGTCAGACAAAGATTCATCTTCCCAAATGGCCTTGGCCCTGTCTTTTTCCCCATTAATATCAAGCAAATAGGCATAGGCGAACCACTGATAAGGACTATGAAGAGTCCCTCCTTCAGCTAATGATTCAGAAAACAAACAGAAAGCAAGAGAATCATTATTATATGGATAGGACAAAAGGAAAGATGCATAATCAATCCCTATATCACGTCTTAAATCCTTGTTCACAGAGGTGTCTGACATCAAACTCTTGAAACATGCATCGGCGGAATCCCATTCTCTTAATTGCGTAAGATTTACTGCTTTGCGATAACGTTCTTTGTCTTCCTGATCTTTTCTGCCGCTCCGTTTAAAACAATCAATAGACTTATCAATATATCCAGAAGCCAGAGCATGGTCTCTTGTCATTGTGAACGTATCTGCCATGATGGAATATAGGATACCTTTCAGATTATCGTCAACTACATTATCTGAATAACCGTCTGATTTGTAAAATGATATGATAGCATCATCGAACTTCCCTCCGTTATACTGCTCTATTCCCAGATACATCCACGCCTTCAGCCTGTCCTCCGGACTGCCATGACGTTCATAATAATCTACCGCAGGCTGGATAATCCGTGTGTCGGCAGTATCTATGTAGTTCTTGTCCAAGGCCATGGCATGGAGTAATGCGAACTTGGCCTTCTGGGCCTTGGTCCGCAGGGCTGTCGTGTCGATCTGCCTTATCGCGACCAGCGCACTGTCAGGGCGGTCATAGATATAGGACTCAATGTCGGTCAGTCTGGACATCATCTTATGCCCGCTACAAGAAGTCAGTATTGACAGGATTGTGATTATTGCCGTTATCCCGGAATTTTTCAAAGCTGATTTATTATACATCAAAAGACAAATATCGCGATTCTTTTATTAATACGATTAAACTCAAGTGCGAAAACCGTTATTTATTGCGGTTTCCGCACCAGAGTATATTCGAGTATATATCTGAGTAAAAAAGAAAAACTACAGAGTCGGATCTCGTCCGATGAAAGAGTCGTCAACTCGGCGATAATGTCGATGTCAATTCCTTTGGCCAGCATCCTACGGGCGGTGTCTAGCAACATGGCATGCCCTCTGGCCTCGCCTTCGGCCAGCCCTTCTGCAAGACCTTCATTCCGGGCGGTGCGCAACTGGCTCCGCTGGTCGACCTCCCACATATAACGGGCCAGGTATTCCCTCTGACTCATCTCGTCCATGGAAGCGAATTTAGACATTTCGAACATCTTTTCCAAATAGCTACCATGGTATTCAGAAGGCATCTCCTTCATCGTTCCCATGTTCTTGATGGTGTACAGGATCCAGTCAGCCGTGTCCTTTACCTCGGCCAGGGTTGCGGTCAGTTTCGGCAGCTCCACCGTCACGTAGTGAATGCTGTCCGTGAACTCGATTCCGTTGTCCTTCACGTTACGGATCGTGTAATGGTTGATCATGTCCCCGTTGGCGATGACTCCCGGAACGATGAAGTCCGTGATACCCACCATATACAACGGCGTGAGAGCGTAGCTGGTGTTGTCTCCCCGTTGGAGGCGGTTGATTATCGGAAATGAAGAATAGAATACCATACGGTCAGTGAAGTCGTCCTGGCTCTTTACCTGCATCTCGATGATCAGCTCGCTGCCGTCCGGGGTCCCGCAGCGGACATCGACCACGGAGCGACGGGCGTCCGGCCGGAGGCCCACCTGCTCCTGTGGCTCAAGGGTGACGGATACGATGCCCTTTTCAGATAGTATAGCCTGGACGAGACGCAGGAGAAGGTCCTCGTTGCCGGGGGTGCCGAAGATCAGTTTGAACGCAAAACCACATGGAATCAATACCTCCTGCAAGGGGTTCAAGGGAGGTTTTTCTGTTTCTTATGACGATTTTTCTGTTTCTTTATTACTTGCCGGCCAGTTCCTCGAGGATCTGGTGGCGGGCATTGCGGAAGTGGAGGGTGGACATGTCGTAGGTTGTCCAGCCATAGACATTCTGGCGGCATATTTCCTTGGCCAGGGCCTCGTCCTTCCGGGCAAGCATCTGCAACAAAGTATAATCAGCGATACCATCCCTCATAGCCTCCAAACGGATTGAGCCGTAAAGTTTCTTATCGCCGGGATAGATAATCCAACTGTCTCCTCCAGGAAGGATATTACCACCCTCGAGATTAATTCCGGTTGACTCGTAAGCGGGATCATCACCCCTCCATTGATTGAGTCCCCAGTGCAGATAGCCGGTGGCGCCGAACCTGAAGTTCATCCAATGAAGCAGGCGGGTCTTCAGCAGAGGCTGCTCCAGGAACCTATTGGCATAGTTGCCCTGAGGCGCGAGGCAGGTGTAGAACCAGACCTCATCGCCAGCTGCCTGTCTCTCCTGATAGAATGAATATCCGTCAGCATAGAAGTTAAGCTGTGGCACCCAGATGTCAACTATGTCAGCCAAGTTATGGGAATGGCAGGCCTCGATGATTGGAGCGTCCGGGGCGTACTGTTTGAAGAATTTCGCTATCGCCACATAAGACTCATAGTTGTCACTAGCCGGCTCGTCGGCAATGTGCTGGCAATAAATTGAATACCAGCCTTTTTCCTTGAGATGGGAGACGAGGGCGGGAATGAACTGCGAATAATAATTCTTAGCCACTGGATTCTCCATCGGCAGTTTCTCGGCCACACCGGGAACATTTACTCCGAACGGGCTGTTCCACAGACCGACACGGCCTCCGATATGCCCTACCTCAAGTTTCTTGAGCACTCCAGCTTCCTGGAATATCTCAATCTCCTTGTCGAAATTGGTGAAATCAAAACTCCACTTGTCACCCTCAGCCTTGGACCCAATCAAGCCAACAGAGACAAGAATCGTGTTTTGATAGCTTTCCTTCATTATCTTGGCCAAAGCCCTCACGTAATCCCAATGCTCCTCTGAATACAATTTGGCGTCCGGATTGAAATGCTTCAACGAGCTTTCCCCTGCATTGAACCAATTGGTCACCCAGAGAGTAGGTTCCTCAAGGACAACAGGATATACCTTGACGGCGATCTCTCCGCTAAGCTTGACTCCTTTGCCTTTCACGAAGACCTTTCCCGTATAAACACCGGGAGCGGCATACTTCGGCACCGCCACACTCACCCACACGGGCTGGGTCTTGCCGGCAGGCACTTCCCAATCAGTGGCGTCGTCCACTATCCTGTCAGGATACATCCCGGACAAAGACCGGATGGCGTCCCTTCCGGGATCAGGGGTAGTCCTGCCCACGTGAATATAGTCCACAAATCCGATCGTAACGGACTCTATCTTATTCCCGGCATCATCTTTAAGCGCCTCGAAAGAAAGGCTCAAACCCTCAAGATCCTTATAGCTCCTGAGAGCGAACTGGAATGTCGCATGCTCCCCAGCGGCAACTTCCTCTACTTCGGAATAAGGATGGGACCATGTGGTCTCGGGAAGGAGCTTCTCAAGAGGATCGACCCTGGCAAAGGAAACACTTTTATTGTCCCCACAGGACACAATCATAGAAACCGTCACTGCAAGGGCGGCTACCAAGGAAAGGAAATGTTTCATAATTAATTTTTTATGTGGTTACTATATAAACTCCTCCCGCTCTTTGATGTCTTTGATGCGAAGCTGGAGGGTTGAGTTGCCGCGGTAGTAGTTCTCGACTATAGAATAACAGATGTCGAAAGGATTGCCTGCTTTGATATATTCGTAATAATCCGCCATATTAAAAGCGATGGCCGGAATCTGGTGGAATGGCTGTTTCTCATCAATCAGGTCAAGTTTCATGTGGACTCCGCCGGCACCGACCTTGCGACCGTTGCCGCCGTCGGAGACGTTCTCAGTCAGGAACACAGGATTATTGTTGCCGGGACCGAAGGGCTGGAACTGCTTCAAGAGCCTGAAGAACTTGGGGGTGATCTGGCTGAACTCGAGTTTGGCGTCGATGTCCGTGACCGGAGTCAGCATCTCATCCGTTATCTTTCCGGCGATGAACTTGTCGATCCTGCGGACGAACTCGTCCAAGTTACTCTCCTTCATCGTCAAACCAGCGGCATAGACATGGCCGCCGAAGTTTTCCAGAAGGTCAGCGCAGCTCTCGATCGACTCGTAAAGGTCGAAACCGGCGACACTTCTGGCCGATCCAGTGATGAACCCGTTGGATTTGGTAAGTACTATTGTGGGCTTATAGAAAGCCTCCACAAGACGGGAGGCGACTATACCGACGACACCCTTGTTCCAAGTCGGGTTGTAGACTATCGTGGCGGCGCCAGTAGACAGGGCGGTTCCGTTCTGGACCATCTCCAAGGCTTCCTGGGTAATCTCCCGGTCTATTCCCTTGCGCTCGTTGTTATTGTCGTTGATACGCTCTCCGACAATGTTGGCGATATGGTCGTCAGCGGCGGTCAAAAGCTCTACAGCGAGCCTTCCCGTCTCCATACGGCCGGCGGCGTTGATCCTGGGGCCGATTTTGAACACAATATCGTCTATGGTCAGATGACCAGGCTCCAACTTGGAGAGAGTCGCCATGGCGAGCAATCCCTTGCGGGGATTCTCATTAAGCTGCTTAAGGCCGAAATGAGCCAGTATCCTGTTCTCCCCGACCATCGTGACAAGGTCAGCGGCGATACTCACGACCAAAAGATCCAGCAGCGGGATCAAGGTCTCGAACGGGATGCCGTATTTCTTTGAATATGCCTGGACAAGCTTGAAGCCGACACCGCAACCTGAAAGGTCGTCGAATGGATAGGAGTCGTCCTCCCTCTTGGGATCCAGGACAGCCACCGCGGAAGGAAGCTTGTCCTCCGGAAGGTGGTGGTCGCAGATGATCACATCGATTCCTTTGGTCTTGGCATATTCCACTTTCTCATTGGCCTTGATGCCGCAGTCGAGAGTTATGATCAGCCCGAAACCGCCGTCACTCGCCCAGTCTATTCCCTTGTAAGACAGGCCGTAACCCTCATCATAACGGTCCGGAATATAGAAATCAACCTTTTGGGAATATCTCCTGAGGAAGGAATACACCAACGCGACGGCTGTGGTGCCGTCCACGTCATAATCTCCGTAAACCAGGATCTTTTCCTCGGAGGTAATGGCTTTGCGCACCCTCTTGACCGCCGCGTCCATGTCCTTCATCAGGAACGGATCATGGAGATTGTCAAGGCTGGGGCGGAAGAAAGAGCGGGCCTGCTCGAAGGTCTCAACTCCCCTTTTGACAAGCAGTTCGGACAGGACACGGTCAATGCCCAGCTCGGCGGAAAGCCTTCCCACCTTCTCCGGATCAGCCGGTTCCTTGATTATCCACTTGCGCTCTTTAGCCATATTAAGCAAATATAATGACTTTATTCAACAATTACAATTTCGGTTTATAGATTAAATGTCTTATTTTTGTAGTTTGAGCCCAATAGGGAGGCTTTTTTGGTTGATTTTTAATTTTTTATAAAATATGGCGAACATTGAGTTGAGTGAGCAGGAGGTCATCCGCAGGGAATCTCTGGCGAAATTGAGGGAACTTGGTATCAATCCTTATCCGGCACCGCTTTATCCGGTCAACACGACCGCAAAGGAGATTGAGGCTGGTTACGACCCCGAGAAAGGCAACTTCCAGGATGTCTGCCTGGCGGGAAGGATAATGTCCCGCAGGATCATGGGCGCTGCCTCTTTTGGAGAGATTCAGGACTCCACGGGCAGGATCCAGGTATATGTCAAGAGGGATGAGATCTGCCCCGATGAGGACAAGACGATGTACAACACCGTCTGGAAGAAACTTCTGGATATCGGTGACATAGTGGGTATCAAGGGCTTCGCCTTCATCACCCAGACCGGCCAGCTCAGTGTCCATGTCAAGGAACTGACTGTCTTGAGCAAGTCATTGAGGGTTCTCCCGATCGTCAAGACAGACGCCGACGGCAAGGTCTACGACGGCTTCTCCGATCCGGAACTCCGCTACCGCCAGAGATACGTGGACTTGATCGTGAACCCGCAGGTGAGGGATGTCTTCGTCCAGAGGGCCCAGATCGTCTCCACGATGAGGGAATATTTCAACGAGGCCGGCTGCCTTGAGGTCGAGACCCCGATCCTCCAGTCAATTCCTGGTGGAGCAACCGCCCGTCCGTTCATCACCCACCACAACGCCCTGGATATCGATCTTTACATGAGAATAGCCAATGAGCTCTATCTCAAGAGGTTGATTGTCGGAGGCTACAGCGGAGTGTATGAGTTCGCGAAGGATTTCCGCAACGAGGGAATGGACAAGACCCACAATCCTGAGTTCACCTGCATGGAGATCTACGTGGCCTATAAGGACTACATCTGGATGATGGAGTTCGTGGAGAAGATGCTCGAGAAGATCGCTCTCAAGCTCCACGGCACCACCAAGGTGAAGATCGGCGAGAACGAGGTCGATTTCAAGGCCGGATATCGCCGTCTCCCCATCCTTGAGGCGATCAAGGAATACGCCGGAGTGGATCTGGCCGGGATGGATCAGGAGCAGCTCAGGGAGACTTGCAAGAAACTCAATGTTGAGTTCGAGCCGTCCATGGGTGAGGGCAAGTTGATCGACGCCATATTCGGAGCTTACGTTGAGGACCATTTGGTCCAGCCGACCTTCATCATCGACTACCCTGTCTCCATGTCGCCTCTGACTAAGAGACACCGCGTCGACCCCACCCTCACCGAGCGCTTCGAGTTGTTCGTCTGCGGCAAGGAGCTGGCCAACGCGTATTCAGAGCTTAACGACCCGATCGACCAGCTGGAGAGGTTCGAGGAGCAGGCCGCTCTTAAGAGCCATGGCGACGACGAGGCCATGTTCATCGACTACGACTTCGTGCGCGCCCTTGAGTATGGCATGCCGCCGACCTCCGGCCTTGGGATGGGTATTGACCGTCTGACCATGTTCATGACTGGCCAGACAACCATCCAGGACGTCCTCTTCTTCCCGCAGATGCGTCCAGAGAAAATGGTATGAGAATATTCGTGCCATCCGGCTACAAGCCTCTGTTGAATCCCCGCCAGACCGAAGGGGCCATCAAGGAGATCAAGGATTTCTTCCAGATGGACCTTGCTTCGGAACTCAGGCTCCGTCGTGTCACCGCTCCCCTGTTCGTCAAACAGGGTACCGGTATAAATGACGACCTCAACGGTGTTGAGATAGCAGTGCGTTTCCCGGTCAAGGACATGGAAGGAACTGTCTGTGAGATAGTTCACTCCCTCGCCAAGTGGAAGCGCCTTACCCTTGCCGAATATCACATAGAGCCCGGATACGGGATCTACACTGACATGAACGCTATCCGGGCCGATGAGGAGCTTGACAACATCCACTCCCTGTATGTGGACCAGTGGGACTGGGAAAGGGTCATGGATGAAGGTCAGCGCACCCCGGCGTTTTTGAAGGATATTGTACGCCGGATCTATTCCACTCTTCTCAGGACTGAATACATGGTCTGCGAGAAGTATCCTTCCATCAAACCGGTCCTTCCTGATGAGATCCATTTCATCCATGCTGAGCAGCTTCGCCGCCGCTTCCCTGATTTGAGTCCCAAAGAGCGCGAGGATGCGGTTTGCAAGGAGTTCGGCGCGGTGTTCGTGATTGGTATCGGCTGCGCACTGGGAGACGGAAGCAAACATGATGGCCGTTCCGCTGACTATGACGACTGGAGCACACCTGGCGAATATGATGGTGAGACACTTCCGGGACTCAATGGAGACATCCTTGTCTGGAATCCCGTCCTGGAGCATAGTTTCGAGCTCTCCTCGATGGGTATCCGTGTCGACAGTGAGGCATTAACTCGGCAATTGAGTATAGCAGGTGAGGAGCATAAGGCTTCTCTGTATTTCCATCAGAAGCTTATTAATGGGGAACTTCCGCAAAGCATCGGAGGCGGAATAGGCCAGTCCCGGCTTTGCATGTTCTTCCTTAGGAAGGCCCACATCGGGGAAATACAAGCGTCCGTATGGCCGGAGGAGATGCGCTCCATTTGCTCCCAAAACAATATCCCGTTGATATAATGATGGTTCCGGAAATTATCACCTCAGGGCAGAACCCGAAAATCAAGGCGCTTCTTGAACTTCAAGAGAAGTCCAGGGCACGGCGGGAAAAGGGCCTGTTCGTTGTTGAGGGCCAGCGTGAGCTGGACCACTGCATCGCCGCCGGCTTCGTCCCCGATACCATCTTCATCTGCCCGGAGATCTATGCTCCCGCCAGGGAGGGTGTACCCCCTGAAGGACGTGCCACCCGCGGCACGGAAGCGGGGGGACCGCGAGCGGAGCGAGTGGTGAGGTCGGGCGCAGCCCGACTCCTGAAGGGGGTACAGCCCTCCCCGGCGGAACCTAAATTTTTCCAGGTCAGCAGGAATGTGTACGAAAAGATAGCGTACCGGGAAGGGACCGAGGGCATAATCGCCGAGATGAAGTACAAAGACAGAAGTCTGGAGGATATCAAGCTGAGCGAGAACCCTTTGATAGTGGTGCTGGAAAGTGTGGAGAAACCTGGCAACCTCGGAGCTGTATTAAGAAGCGCCGACGCCGCCGGAGCTGACGCGGTCATCATCTGTGACCCACTGACCGACCTCTACAACCCCAACCTCATCCGGGCCAGCATCGGAGCCATATTCTCAAGACAGGTCGCGGCAGCCACTTCCGAAGAGACCATTTCATGGCTTAAAGCCAATAATATTCAGATACTTACAGCCCAGCTTCAAGACTCTTCGCTCTACTACGACACCCCCATGACCGGCCCCACAGCCATCGTGATGGGCACCGAGTCAACCGGCCTGACTGACATTTGGCGCAAAGCGGCTGACAAACATATCCGCATTCCCATGCTTGGCGCCCTGGACTCCCTCAACGTGTCAGTCTCCGCCGCCATCCTCCTCTTCGAAGCCGTCCGTCAACGTAGCGGCCGTTTTTCAGAAGCATCTGATTTATAGCTTATTAAAGCTCTATGCATGGAATATTAATCCATGCATAATTCAATAAACAATTCACAATAAACAAGTTAGAAAAAACACCCTTTAATCAAACAACAAAGGAGCAATTATTCGACAAAAAGTGTTTTACATTTATGTAAAGTTTACTAACTTTGTAAAAACCAAACTGGATTATGAAAAAGAAAACAACACTGGAGTTAGTAGAACAATCTGACAAGGTCAGTTTCTACTCAATTAGCTTTGCGGCAGACAGAACTACGGAATTTGAGCTATTTTTAAAAGAATTCGAGGATGAAGCGATTCTTAACAAAGACTATCAACGAATTCTGAACGCCTTGAGAATAATATTGGATAAAGGTGCTTTGGAAAGGTATTTCAGACCAGAAGGAAAAATAAATGACAACCTTTGCGCTTTACCTTTAGATTCTGGGAAAATAAGACTATACTGTCTGCGGATTTCAGACGAGATTCTCATTATTGGGAATGGCGGGAAGAAGACAGCGCAAAAATACGAAGATGATGCCATATTATTTGGCTATGCTCTTGATTTACAGAAATTTGATGCGTTATTGAGAAGGGCGATCGATAAAGGATATGTCACGATAGAAGAAAAGGAACTTAAAGCAATCGAAGACAAAGAGTTTTATATATGAAACGTAATGATTTGTTTCACAAACAGCTTCAAGCGATTTCTCCTGTAGTTAAACAGGAGATGGAGTGGTCTTGTGCGATTGTGGATAGGATTGATTCTATACTGAAGAAAAAAGGAATGACACAACGTGACTTGGCGGGAATAATCGGATGTAATGAAACTCAGATCACTAGATGGACCAGGGGTTTCCCGAATTATACAATACACTCTCTCGCCAAGCTTTCTGAAGCGTTAGGAGAGCCACTAATAACTATATAATTGATTAAAAATGCGTAAATATGGCCTAATCGGGGATCCGATAGCGACATCAAGGAGTCCGCTTCTTTTCGAGGCGGCGTATAAAGGGCAGGAGCAGCCGGACGGATCGGCCTACAAATATGACTTAATCGAAGGTGCTGATTTCGAGGCATCTTTCAAGAAGTTTGAGGAGGAATATTCCGCCATCAACGTGACCGCGCCGTTCAAGGAACTGGCCTATGCCAGGGTCGAGGAACTGGCCGAACTTGGCAAGGGCGTGATCTCGGGCCCGGTCGCCAGAATCGGAGCCACCAACCTTCTTGTGAAAACCACCGAGGGCATCTCCGCCCACAACTCCGACTTCACAGGCATAGTCGCGGCTATCGCTGAGGCCTATTATCCCGGAATAGTAGAGGAATTCATCAAGGAATATGGCGACCGCTTCTTCATCAAGCTACACCAATTCTTCCTGATGAGCCTTGGAAGGCGTTTCTACCAGCAACCCCAGGCCCTTATCGTTGGTTGCGGAGGCGCAGGGAGGGCAGCAGCTGTAGCGGCTGGTGAGCTAGGGTTCGGCACTGTCTTGATGAACCGTACGTTCGAGAAGGCCCAGGCTATCGCCGAGGCCATGCCCGAATATGGCTTCATTCCGGATCCGATAAAGGACTTCAAGGAAGCAGTAAAAGAATGTGATCTAATTATTTACACTCTACCTATGGCTTTGCCGGAAATCGAAGAGTTCAGTGCTGACGATTTCGCTGGAGAGGGGGCATGCGACGGTAAGGTCATCCTTGAGGCCAACTACAAGAACCCATCTTTCGACGAGGTCGCCAGAGGCAAACTCGCAGCCGCTGATGGAATATATATTCCCGGAGACAGATGGCTTCTCTACCAGGCTTTGACCGGGTACCCATTCATGACCGGCCTAACCCCTGACCTCTCCGCCATGGAATCCGCCTTAGCGACACTTTGATTAAAACTCTGATTAGAATCCAGGATCAAGATACTCCTTCCCTATGGAATGGAGGCAAGCTTTAATTTTCCTTATAGTCTCCAGAGAGGGATTCTTGAAACCATTAATATAGTTTCGCAATAATGAGGCATTGATACCTGCCCTTTGCGCTAAACCAGCTATGTTTATCTCGGGATGAGTTAAGAAAAACCTTTGGAAATCAGATGGTTCTGCTTCTGGATATAGAAAACTTTCGAAACTGACATCAGTGTCAAGCTCTCTCCAATGAATTCCTTCACCGCTGATAAAGTATTTCTGCCTCTGTTCCGATGAGGCAGTCATCAAAGGCTTATACCACAACAAAGACTGACGATAAACCTTATCGTCATCCCCGTGCCCATACAGCCACTCGCCATCAAACCATATCTTAAGTATCCTTTCCATCCAATTATTAACCAAACAACTCCTCCAAGCGCTTTACAATGATATCAGTGTTGTCAGCAATTGTTCTTGCTATCCAATACGAACTCTTGTCCATCCCACGAAAACTTCGCTTCACCATTATTCCCTATAACATGCACATGCATAGGCTCATGCTCATGACTAAAAAACATGAATAGGAAACCATACATTCTAAATTATTCTGGCATATTTAACATAATTTAAGTTTACGACGCAATTTAGGGAATTATTTTTGATTCCCAAAATAAAATAGGAGACGGTTACTTCCGTCTCCTATAAACTTTTGATTGCTAATGATTAGCGCTCGATGGTGGCTTCGCGGTCGGGGCCGAGGGAGATGATGCTGACAGGGACGCCGAGGTAGTTCTCTATGAACTTGATATAATCTTTGAACTCCTTAGGAAGCTCCGCCTCGGAACGGATTCCGGTGAGATCTTTCTTCCAACCAGGGAACTCGGTGTAGACCGGCTCGATCTGGGCCGAGATATCGAAAGGAACCTGATCAGTCTCAACGCCTTCCACCTTGTAAGAGGTGCAAGCTTTTATTGTGTCGAAATCATCCAGGCAGTCGGATTTCATCATGATGAGGTCAGTCACACCATCGATCATCACAGTGTACTTCAAGGCGACCAGATCCAACCAGCCGCAGCGACGGGGACGACCGGTCACAGCCCCGAACTCATGCCCGACACGGCGGAGAGTCTCCCCCGTCTCATCGAAAAGCTCAGTCGGGAACGGACCGCTACCGACACGCGTGCAATACGCCTTGAATATTCCGAAAACCTTCCCTACCCTCGAAGGAGCCAGACCGAGTCCGGTGCAGACTCCTCCGACGGTGGTGGAAGAAGATGTGACGAAAGGATATGACCCGAAGTCCACATCAAGCATGGAACCCTGGGCACCTTCCGCCAAGATCGGCTTGCCGTTCTTAAGCAGGCTATCCACAAAATACTCACAATCAACCAGCTCAAACTCTTTCAGGAATTCGGTAGCCTCCATCCATGCGGCCTCGTCCTTGTCAGGATCGCACTCGAATCCAAGATCCGCCAGAAGCCTCAGGTGACGTCCTTTTAGCTTGGCGAAACGGTCCTTGAAATCAGGAGCGAGAATATCCCCGACCCTTAGACCATGACGTCCAACCTTGTCAGTATAGGTCGGGCCGATGCCCTTAAGCGTAGATCCGATCTTGCCCTTTCCGGCGGCCGCCTCATAAGCGGCGTCAAGAAGCCTGTGGGTAGGAAGGATAAGATGCGCCTTCTTGGATATGACTATCTTCCCCTTGGGTTCGATCCCCATAGCGGAAACATTGGCGCACTCCTCTTTGAATGTGACGGGATCAAGCACGACTCCACTGCCAATGATGTTGACAGATCCTTCGCGGAAAATTCCGGAAGGGATACTCCTCACGACGAAACTCTTTCCGTCGAAATGGAGTGAATGGCCAGCGTTAGGCCCTCCTTGGAATCTGGCGACAGCCGGATAGCGACCGGCCAGCACATCCACAATCTTGCCTTTTCCTTCATCGCCCCACTGGAGGCCAAGGACAACGTCAAGTTTTGAGCTCATGTCTTATAGGAATATTTTGATTTACAATAGGATACTAGAACGGAAGGTCATCGGTGGGATTATCTCCCAAGGAGATGTCCATCGGCTCCTGCGGAGCGGGCTGCTGAGGGGCCGGTTGTTGGTACACAGGCTGCTGAGGCTGCTGGTAAACCGGCTGCTGCGGCTGCTGGTATCCGGTCCCTGAGCTTGTCGAAGGGCGACTAGGCTCGCCAGCTCCGGGATTATCGGTTCTCTTCCCTAGTAGCTGGAGGTTGTCAACCGCCACCTCAGTGGTGAATCTCTTGTTACCCGTCTGGTCAGTCCATGACCTTGTGCGAAGCTTGCCCTCAATGTAGACCTGGGTGCCCTTGCGGATGAATTTCTCCGCCACATCGGCAGAATTCCTCCAGGCCACGATGTTGTGCCATTCCGTGTTCTCGCGAAGTTCTCCATTGCGGTCACGATAGCGCTCAGTTGTGGCAAGGGTGAACTGGGCCACCTTTGTCGCACCCTGGTTAGGGTTGTTTCCATCAAGGTAACGTATCTCCGGGTCTTTTCCAACGTTACCGATCAGCATTACTTTGTTCAGTGACATGATGTTAGATGTTTAGATATTAATAAAAAACATAGGCTTGGCGAACGAGCGCCAAAACCTATGCAATTTAATGATTATTCGCGAAAACCGAAAGGGATTCTATAGAATCCTCAAGGTCTCCAAGTATATTTTTCCGCTGCCAGCTATAATCAGAACGGGGCTATTCCAATGGACCAGGTATTGAACTCGGGCCAGTATTTCTTGTCCATTAGATTCATCGGCGAGTATTTCGCATAGATGCTGAAGTACTTGAGGTTCAACTGGAACATCGCGTCAACAGTGATTATGTTGCAGTGGACACGTTTGTATTTATCCTTCATCTTATCACCATCCAGACTATACTTGTTGACAATCGAGCTTCCGGTGTTGAGATTGACAACAGGGCCAAGTGTAAAACCGAAGCCTCCTCCGAAACTGAAAGAATACAAAATGGGCACGTTTAGGCTGAACACCCTCAATTTGGAGACCTTCAGCGCCCCGCCTTGGAATGGCGCGACAGGAATCTGCCCGTTCTCAGCCATGCTCATTGCGTTCCCTCCTGTAAGCCCCAAATTCCTAAAAGTGATTCCCGGGCCGAATGAGAATGTGTTGTGTCCGTGGGTATACGTGTGTGAATCAAGGGCATAGTAATAGAATTCCAGGGAATTCTGCGGGCTGAAATCCAGCGGTGCGCTCGAGTTGGAGAATATCGCTCCCACTCCCATAGCACCCACTACAGCACTGGTGCCGGTTTTTTTAATCTTGTTATAAAAAGGGATATCGAAATCCAGATGAACGTGCTTCCTATCAGAGGAGCCACTGGGAATCTGGATCCGGATCGTATCTATCTGTGACGTTACATCGGCCGCCTTGTTTTTTACAGTGTCCGCTCTTTCCTGGGCGAAGACATCGACTGAGGTGAAGGTTGCGGCAATGATGGCCGCGATAATTATCTTTTTCATCATCAACTATTTCTATCTATGCTTAAAAATGACCTTCAGGTCAGACAACGAAGCCTTCCCCGTCAGGTAAACCACTGTCACGAACTTACTGCCGGACACTTCCTTGATTTGATAGCCCACGTACTTGTTCCTGTTCCTGTCGGCCGGGAAACTAAGCAGCGCGTAAACCAACTTGCCTTCCTCGGAATCCATTTCTTTGTTGACAGCAACCAACGCGTCAACCTCTAACCAGGAGATGATCCTGTCTATCTCGGCGTCTGTCGCCTTGAATCTGACGCTCCGGAAATAATCCAGATTGTACGACTTGAGCTCCTTACCGCTGACAACGGATTCAGTGATAGTGGACGCCGGCACAATTGCCCCGTTAAAAAGGCTGTCTATCTGTAGGCCAGCCTGAGCCACGGCTGGTGGGGCCAAGGAAAGGAATGCGCCTAAGGTTATGATTATGAATCTTTTCATAAGTACCTATTCTCCAAAAATACCTGTAAGTTGTTCTTCCATGTCTGTCCGGTCGGAAAGCAGATCAGCAAGGATGTTGTCGACGTCGTTCATTACAACTTCCTTGTCGGTGATCTTTTGTCCGCTCACGTACGAGACACAAACATTAGTTTTATTATATAGACTCACCCCGAGGGTGATGATTATTGCCAGACTTGCCGCAATAGCGGCAATGCGGCGCCAAACGATCTCCCGGAGTCGGAGACTCCTCCGGGAAGTGATGGCCTTAGTATTGCCAAAGATAACAGCACGGCCGGCGGCGAAATAGCCCATGACGGCACGCACCTCGTCATATTCAGGGCCCTGGTCTTCCTCTGATGCCAAGAATACCTTTAAGGCGGTCTCCTCGTCCTGCGAGAGAGATCCTTCGAAATAGCCTTCTATCAATTCATTAACACTTTTCATAATCTTCCCTGAATTTATCCCTTAACAGTTTCCTGGCTCTTGATGCCTGCATCCTGACCGCCGCCGGAGCCATACCGAGCTCATCCGCTATATCCTCGAAAGTCATCCCCTCATATTCGTGCATTCTTATTATTTCTTTCTGAGTCTCAGACAATTCCTTCTCCACTGACGCCTCAACCTTTCTGAACAGCGACTCCATCTCGCCCCGGGAACCTCCCTCATCCTCAATCGCCAAGCCCTCAAAACCAACTGTCCTTCTTCTGCTGGACTTCCTGAACTCGTCGATCTCGATGTTCTTTCCTGTCCTTGAGAGCAGACCGACCGCCTCTTTCAAGCTCCTTGCCTTGTATTTCCTTCCCCAGAGGCGGCAGAAAGCCTCTTGGAGGGCGTCCTCCGCCTTCCACCTGTCCTTCAACGTCAAAAACGCCTCTGTCAGGAAATCCTTTGCCATCAATTTCAGTTCTCTACTCTAATAAACGAAAAAACAACGAAAATGTAACAGTGTTTTTCAGAATTGCTTGTGTATTAATAATATACAATAATCGTGTAGCCAAATAAGCTACACGATTTTCATAAAGCATTGTTTTTCAGCTATTTCCCTAAAACGCTATTACAGCCCTGCGAAATAGCCCGGGAAGAGAACCATGGTCATCAAGTAACCCACGATTGTGGAGACAATCACGCTAATCAAACCAGGCATCATAAAGCTGTGATTCAAAAGGTATTTACCGATCACTGTGGTACCCGTACGGTCGAAGTTGACCGTGGCGATATCCGAAGGGTAGTTCGGGATGAAGAAGTAACCGTAAACGCTCGGTAGGACACCCAACAGAACCGGTCCGGGAATGCCAAGGGAATAAGCCAGAGGCAACATGGCGACGACCACGGCGCCCTGGGAATTGATCAGCACGGAGACCAGGAAGAAGACCAAGGCTATAGACCAAGGGTATTGTGTCACGATCCCGGTCAGCATCTCCTTAATCTGGTCCATATAGTTTCCGAAGTAAGTGTCTGCCATCCAGGCGATACCATAGATGGCGACGACGGCAACCATTCCAGACCGCCAGACAGAACCCGCGGCTGCTTTCTTCAGATCCACCTTGCTGAAGATGATCATCAAGGCAGTGGCGCAGAGCATAATGATCTGGATGGCTATATTCATCTTCGGGAGTTTGGCCAAAGCTTCCTTGCTCATCACCATCTGGCAGAAAGCCAGGGCGACAATCACAAGAATGGCGCAAAGGAAAATGTAAACAGCCAGTTTCGCCTTCTTATCGATAACCTTGTCAAGGGTGGTGGCATCACTTCCGTAGACATAATCACGGACAGCGGGATCCTCTATTCTCTTCTGGAACTCAGAATCTTTATCCAGATCTTTTCCTCTGCGGAAAGAAGCCATGGCGGCGAACAGCAGACCTATCAAGCAGGCGGGGATAGTCACCATAAGCACCTGAGGGATAGACACATCATAGCCGTTAGAGTTGGAAATGGTCACGAAAGCGACCACCGCGGCGGCAATCGGAGAACAAGTGATTCCCACCTGGGATGCGACAGAGGCCACACCACAAGGTCTTTCGGGACGGATTCCCTTCTTGATGGCGATGTCCACGATAATCGGCATAAGGGTATATACAACATGACCGGTACCCACGAGAACAGTCAGGAAGAAGGTTGTGAAGGGGGCCAGGATTGTGATACGATCCGGATGCTTCCTAAGCATCTTCTCCGCAAGCTGGATAAGCCAATCCATACCACCGGAAGCCTGCAGGACTCCAGCGCATGTGACCGCGGCGATGATTATGTAAATGACGTCGGTGGGCGGCGTACCGGGCTTCATTCCGAAGCCGAAAACCAAAATAGCCAGGCCGATTCCAGAGATCGCGCCGAGCGCTAAGCTACCATATCTCGAGCCGACATAGAGGGCGGCGAGAACTATCAGCAGCTGAATGATCATTAATGCCATGTAGTGTTATTATTTTATGTGGTTGAGAAGGGCTATTTCAGTTTTGAGGAGAGGAAGGCCCTGAGCTCTTTCTCAGAAGAGACAGTCGTCGGGTTGAGTTCCCCATTCTCGATAAAGAAGGCAACGGGCAATTCACCTGAGACATTGTACGTGTAGATGACAGTGCTGGCAGCTCCGAACCCGTCGCAAACATTGACCCAAGGAAGGTTCTGGGACTTGACGGCACTTGCCCAGACTCCCTTGTCAGTGTCCAGGGAGATTGAATATATCTCCAGGCCTTTGGGATGGAAGGTCTTGTAAATCGGAAGGAGAACGTCCTGGTTGAACATCTTCTGCGCGGCGTCAGCGGCTTGCCAGAAATAAACCATGATTATTTTCGAGTCCAAATCACTGATTTTCACTTTCTTCCCGTCGATGGAAGGCATCTCCACATCAGGGTAACCCGCCTCACCAGCGGTGCTCAGCTTCTGATTGATAGACAGGACAGTGAACCTCCTGTCAGTCTCACTACCAAGGGCGGCCACATACTTGGAATCCGGATACACCTTGGCAAGTGAATCATGAACCGTCCTGAAGTGTATAGCGTCTGTCGATTGGCTGAACACAGGGAAATCATCATTGATCTTCTGGTACAGGACCGGAATGGAAGTCAATGACTTGCAATTATCCATCACGTATTTGACCCTGGACCTGTAATACTCGACGTACTTCCTTGAAGCCGCTGGACTGTCACCCGCGTCTACAGAGGTAGAGAAATCTTTCATGAACGCGGCGAAGTCATCCTCAACCGACTTCAATTTGGCGCTTTCCTCAGATCCTTCGACAGTGTAGTTTCCATTAAGATCTGAAGTCACTTTGACCTTGTCACCCTTCTGGAGAAGGAGGGAAGCGACTTTGGTGTCATCATGGAAGATATACACGAATTCAGGCTGACCCTGAGCGACATCGATCTTATATGAGAAAGAACCGTCGGAGCCTGTCTTGACAGTGTCAAGCACGTTGAAGGTGCTTCCGGCAAGCTTGGTGAAAACAACCTTTGAATCAGGAGCGCCTGAAAGGACTCCGTCCACACGGACTTTATCAGAACACGAAGAAGCGGCCGCCAGAATGGTCGCCGCCGCTAATATAAAACTATAATTTCTCATATTCCTGGAATATTCTTTCGGCTATCGCCTTGTTCTCCTCCGGGGAGAGGTGGAGCTTCTCTTTCCGGAAATCCATGTCCGCCTCCGTCTGGAGAGGCACGAGATGGATGTGGGTGTGGGGAACCTCCATCCCCAGGACAGCCACTCCGACCCTCTGGCATGGGATGGCCGCCTTGATCGCGAGAGCTACCTTGCGGGCGAAAGCCCACAGCCCCTCATAAGTGGCAGGATCAAGATTGAAGATATAGTCGTCCTCAACCTTTCTGGGAATCACAAGGGTGTGGCCGGGAGCCATCGGATTGATGTCGAGGAAAGCGTAGAAATCCTCGCTCTCAGCAACCTTGAATGAAGGGATCTCCCCCGCGGCGATCTTTGAGAAAATAGTAGCCATAGCCTTAAATGGTAATGTCAAGAATCTTGAACCTGATCACGCCTGAAGGCACCGTAGCCTCAACGATATCTCCCTTGGAATGGCCTAGGAGGGCACGGGCGATGGGCGTGGTCGCGGCGAGTTTTCCATGGGCGAAATCAGCCTCGGTCTCTCCTACGATGGTAAACTCCATGACACTCTTCATGGTCAGGTTCTCAACCTTGACCTTGTTCAACATCTGCACCTTGTCGGTACTGACCTGGGACTCGTCGATGACCTTGGCGTTAGCCACCAAATCTTTAAGTTTGGCTATTCTTACCTCGAGCAGGCCCTGCGCCTCACGGGCAGCGTCGTACTCAGCATTCTCGGAGAGGTCACCCTTCTCCCTGGCCTCCGCGATCGCCGCAGAGATGACGGGACGCTGGGCGAGAGCCTCGGCGAGATCCTTTTTCAATTTGTCTAACCCTTCCTGGGTCATGTAATGTATATCTGCCATAATACTTGGTTTATTCTCTTCACATAAACTGAACGGAGTTCCGCCCTTGCTTGGCAGAACCCTGTTCGTCAATTGCAAATGTAATCAAAAAGCCCGTAAAATCAAATCTTTTTCACTTCCCCCCGTAAATCGAGTATAACGTTTTGTCAAGAAGCATCTCTTTTCCTTTGGTGGATGCGGGATCTCCTGCCAGGATAGGCCTGAAATCCTTCCCTAAAAGGAAACAATGGCTGTCACGATTCTTCGGGATTGAAGGGTTGGCGGCGCCAAACGAGCCATCTTCGTCAATGAATATGTCAAAGGGGAAAGAGCGGTGCGCGACATCCGCGGCGATCGTTTCCCGAGTCTCAGCATTCGGCCATATTATACCCACCACTTCGAAATCCGGATACAGTGAACCAAGAGAAGTGTATTTGGAATACTGGGGCATACGATTAAGATGACAGGTTGAGCATTGAAGCGAGTCCACATAGATGACCAACCGCACCGCCGGGACATTCAGATCAGGATGTTTCTCCTGGCTGCCTTCAATCCTCAAGAGGTCGGAAGGAAAAACTATCTCACTGGACATGAACTTTTTCATGACCTTTCCCTCATGAGAGGAACACCCCGCGGCAAAGAGCGCCACAAGGCAGAACAATGATGCTATCAAGCTCTTTTTCATTATCCGACTTGCTTTATACGAAATGTAAAGATAGCAAATAAAACAATCCCATTGAACATTTAACCTTCAAGGCAGGCCTGGCGGTCAAGAACCAATTGAGCTTTAAGGGATTCCAGAGAATCAAACCGCCTCTCTTCACGAATCTTCCGCAGGAATGTCACCCTTAAATCAAGCCCGTAGATGTCCTCATCGAAATCAAAGATATTCGTCTCGACAGTCCGGTCGCTGCCAGCGTTGACTGTAGGCCTGGTCCCGATATTGCACATCCCTTTGAATACTCGTCCAAGAGACTCGACCTCAACGAAATAGACGCCATTCCCAGGTAAGAGCTTAAGCGGCTCGTAGAGCCTCATGTTCGCCGTCGGGAAACCAATAGTCCGTCCGAGGTGATTCCCGGCCACAACCACTCCCAACAAGGAATAATTGTATCCGAGCATCTCCGCGGCGGTCTCCACATCTCCGCACGAGACAGCCTCCCGGATCTTGGTGGAGCTGATCACTTTGCCTCCAGGAACTGACAGGCGATCTGTCCTTATAACATCAAGTCCCACACTTTCAGCTATTTCCCCAATCTCATCAGGGCCAAGCAGGTCGCTTCCAATCCTGTTGTCATAGCCAATAAGTATGGCCTTGCCGCCGAAACGGCCTTTGACATATTCCTCAAGATACGCTTTGGTCGTCAAACGGCTGAAGGCCCTGGTGAAAGGCAATACCTCAACCTTGTCCACCCCGATGGACGAGATCAGCTCTTTCTTCTCAGACAAGGATGTCAGCAATCTGAGATTCCTGGCGTCATCCTGCAGCACGTTGCGGGGATGGGGCCAGAAGGTCACCACGACACTGCCTTCTCCCCTTTCCTTCGCGGAGGAGACAAGTCTCTCAAGCACAAGACGGTGCCCAAGATGGACACCGTCGAAAAAACCGGTCGCTACAACCATTTCACCAGCTCAAAGTCCTGACGATGAGGCATCAGAGGGTTCTTGGCGTACATCCTCGTAGCCACCTGGTACATACCAGTCTTGTCCGGTACTATAGCTGTCTGGTACTTGGCCACACCATCGTTGAACTCAACCACCTGGCATTCGTAACGCTCCTGGATGTGAAGCTTATGCTTGCGATCGATCGACGCGAAGATCACTTCAACCCCGATGTCCTCAGGAGCGAGATCGCCAATGTTCAGAACTACCTCAACCTTAAGGCTGTTATGCATCGAAAGATTGTAGGAGGCATCAGGCTGAGTCTGGGAAATCACCTCAATGTTCTTCCACTGGCGACGAACCATCTTCTTCCAAGCGGAGATCTTCCTGGCAAGGCGGAAGTCATCGGATATGACCTCTTCAGCCCTCTTGGCTTGAGGGATATAATACTGGTTGCAATAGTCAGTCAGCATCCTGTTGGTGGTGAAGTTGCTGGCCACCTGGGCTATTGTGTTCTTGATATAGCCAACCCACTTGGGTGAAAGCCCGAGGGCGGGATCCACATCATAATAAGCGGGCGCGATCTCGTTTTCAAGAATCGTGTAGATAGTAGCGGAATCAAGCTCATCCTGATAGCCCTGGTCATCATAGGCCCTCTCCTGAGGAAGCGCCCAACCGGCACCTTCCTTATAGCCTTCAACCCACCAGCCGTCAAGCACCGAGAAATGCATGACACCGTTCATAGAAGCCTTCTCGCCTGAAGTACCGGAGGCCTCCTGGGGACGAGTGGGGTTATTCATCCACACATCCACACCCTGGACAAGACGTTTCGCGAGACGGATGTCGTATCCGGGAACGAAGACGATCTTTCCGAGGAAACGATCCTGCTTGGAAATCTCCACAATCCTCTTAATAAGGTCCTGTCCAGCCTTATCGGCAGGATGGGCCTTGCCAGCGAAGAGGAACTGCACGGGATGCTCAGGATCGTTGACTATCGCGTCGAGACGATCGAGGTCGGTGAAGAGAAGGGTTCCTCTCTTATATGTCGCGAACCTGCGGGCGAAACCGATAGTGAGCACATCGTCCCTCAGATTCTCCTTTATGGCGACAATCTGACTCGGGGAATAGTGGTTGCAAAGAGTGGAATCGGATATTATCTCCTTGACCACCTTTATCAGTCTCTCTTTCAAGATCTTCCGGGTGTTCCAAATCTCTTCGTCATCAACCTTGTAGATCCCGTCGAAGCAAGACTTGTCATAGTGGTGGGTCTTGAACTCCGGACCAAAGACCTTGGCATGGATCTTCTGCCACTCGGCCGCCGCCCAAGTCGGGTAATGCACACCATTCGTGACATAGCTGATGAACAACTCCTCGGGGAGATAGCCAGGGTACATCCTGTTGAATATTCCCTTGCTGACCTCACCATGAAGCCAGGACACGCCATTGACATTCTGTGAGAGGCTGGAGGCCAGGAAGCTCATACTGAACTTCTCATTCTGGTCAGAGCCGTTCGGCTTACCCAGAGACATCATAGTCTCCCAGTCGACCTTGAGGCGCTGAGGATAGTGGCCGATATACTTCCTGAGAAGGCCTTCGTCAAAGGAGTCGTGGCCAGCGGGAACAGGAGTGTGGGTAGTGAACAAAGAGGACGCTTTGACCACCTCGACAGCCTCACCGAAGTCCAGGTTATCTTCCTGGATATATTCACGGAGTCTCTCCAAACCGGTGAATGCGGCATGGCCCTCATTGCAATGATAGATCTGAGGATTGATACCCAGATTCCTGAGGGCTCTGATACCTCCGACTCCGAGAAGCAGCTCCTGCTTCAGACGGTTCTCCCAGTCGCCACCATAGAGATAGTAGGTAACCTGGCGGTCCTCAGGGATATTGGCCTCATAATCAGTGTCAAGCAGATAGAGATCCGTACGGCCGACAGCCACTTTCCAAATCCTTGCGGTGATATTCCTTCCAGGGAAAGCCACACTTGTGGTCATCCAGTTGCCATTCTGGTCCAAGACCGGTTCGGCGGGAATCTTTGTGAAGTCCTGCGCGTCGTACTGGGCCACCTGCTCCCCCTGTCCCGTAAGAACCTGGGTGAAATAACCGTACCTGTAAAGGAAGCCGACAGCAACAAGGTTGACATTCATGTCGCTGGTTTCCTTGAGATAGTCTCCCGCGAGAATACCAAGACCTCCCGAATAAATCTTGAGGGAAGTGTCAAGACCGTATTCCATGCAGAAATACGCTATCGAAGGATCTTTCCTCTCAGCCTTAAGGGCCATATAGGAGTTGAACTCGTCCATGACGGCCTTGTAGCTCTTCAGGAAGGCCTCGTTTTTGGCGAGGGAATTGAACCTCTTGATACTCACTATGTCAAGAAGGGCCATCGGGTTGTGGCTGGTGTTGTGCCAGACCACAGAGTCGATGGATTTGAAGAGAGCCTTGGCGCTCTCGTTCCAGCACCACCAGAGGTTCTTGGAAAGGGTCTCGAGCCCGGAAAGAGCCTCAGGGAGATGGCGAGTGACCATCACGCTCTTCCATTGGGGGGCATTGATTTCTATCTTGTCGTATGCCATTGGTTTATCTTTGTTAAGATCGTCGGGGAAAGCCCCTTGTGAGGCTATGACCTTGCCCAAGGCCACTGAATATGCCTCTTTATAATACTGTATCTGGTTCTCCCAGAGGGCGATAGTGGAGACATCTTTAGCTGACTCCATGTACTTTTTCCTGCCTTCGGCATCCAGGGAGGCTATCTCCTTTACCCTGGCCACGACACCGTCCACCACTTCGAAGTAATTGGAGTCGTTCCTGTCCAGGACTGTGATGCCGGGATGCTCTTTGCCATAATGGCTCCTGACCCACATTCCGAAGCCGGAAAGGCTTGTGGTCAAAGAAGGGATCCTGAATGCGAGACTTTCCAGAGGAGTATATCCCCAAGGCTCATAATATGACGGGAACAGAGTCAGGTCAAGTCCGACGAGAAGGTCATAATACTTCTTGCCGAACACTCCGTCGTTACCGTTGAGATAGGAAGGGATGAAATAGACCTTTACACGGCTTCCCTTAGCGTTGTTGAACCCTAATTCCCTGAAACGGCGGGTGATCACGTCTGACCAAGGATCCATCAGATAATGGGAAACCTGGGTCGTGTAATCCTGAGACCCGTTGCCAGAAAGTTTCGCCACCAGATCCTTGTCAGCCCCATTGTGACCGGACGGAATCATGATGAAGGCCTGGATGTCCCTGCCGGCGGGATCGGTGTCGGATAGCTTTTTCAAAGCGTCGATGAACACGTCGATTCCCTTGTTGCGGTACTCGTACCTTCCACCGATTCCAATTAGGATGGCGTCCTTCGAGACCTCCTCTCCGGACATGGCGGTGGCGACTTCGATGAGCCTCTGGCGGGCGCCCTTGCGCTTCTCGATAAAGAGCTCGTCAGTGGCGGGGGTTATGCTGTTCTCGAAACCGTTAGGAGTGACAACATCGACCTCACGGCCGAGGAAGCGCTCACATTCCTTCGCGGTAATCTCACTCACCGTGGTGAAAGCGTCAGCGTTCTGGGCGGAAATCTTCTCAATCGAATGACGAGCGATAACCCCAAACTGGGCCGCTTTCTGGTCTCCATCGTAGAGCTGCATCGAGTCATACAACGGAAGGTTGTTCCCGGCCAGGCAACGTCCGACAACGGTGGCGTGGGTTGTGAAAACAGTCGCTACAGGGATCTTGGTGTCCTTCAGGTAGAGAAGGCCCGATCCGGTCTGCCACTCGTGGAACTGAGCCACGACCTTGTCGGCGACAGTGAGGTTGAACTTGTAAAAACTCTCGATGACATGACCTGCGGCATAGCCGAACAGGACGTTCTCCTTGTAATCCCAGTTACCTGTGAGAGAATCGACTCCGAAACGTTTCCAGTACTCGGTCAGGATGTCATTTTGCCTGGTGAGATACTGTTTGAAATCCACGAGTATCGCTATGGGACGGCCAGGGACATTCCAATGTCCGAGCCTCACTCTGAGTCCCTCAGAGGCGGCCTGGGCTTTCCATAGGCTGTAAAGGTGGTTGTCTTCGATGAAATCGGGATTACTCTCAGTGTCCATCCAGACATCCGGTCCGATCAGGATGTGGTGTTTGTGGAGTTGGCTTTTAAGGTAAAGCGACTTTGTCGCGATGACCGTATATATTCCTCCTACCTTGTTGCAGACTTCCCAGCTGACTTCGAACAAGTAGTCCGGATTGATCAGTTCTTTTGCCATTTACTTCTTTTTCTTTTTAGCGGGTTTGACCTCTTCCGCGGCAGGGGCCTGCCCGAAAGTGGCGACTGCGTCATCAATCCTGATGATGAAGTCGCTCAGGGCGTTCATGTAATTGATGAACGCCTCGTAAGGTGTGTTGTAAGGGTTGAAATAACTGTGCACTTCCCCATCGGAGAAGAACTTGGTGCTCATGTAGTAGAGATGGTCGCTCTCCTGAAGGTGGCCGAAGTCCTCCCAAAGGACGGCGTTGTTGAGGAGGGCGAGCTTCTCGGACTGCTCATAGAGCTTGTTGAAGGCATCCTGCTGGAGCTCGTTTCCGAGCCATGCGGTGACATCCCTCTCCTCATCAGCCCATGAGATCGGATCCGGAACCTCGATCTCGCCTACGCTCTGATGCTTGCGGGCGCAAAGGGTAGGGGTAGTGAACTCAAGAGATCCGTCCGCCAGGACTACTCCGGGAAGGGCCTTCATGAAATCGAATATTCCGGAAGCCTCCTTCTGATGCTCACCGAAGGTCTCATAGTCCATAAACAGGTTGATGACTTCACCATCCGCTGCTTTCATCCATGAGAGGAACTTGTCCGCGGTAAGAGGCCAATCTTTCCATCCCTGGTCAGAGAAGCGGAAAGCGATGTCGTCGCTCAACTGGTAGTTGCGAAGCAGAAGCTTGAGACCCGGCTGGACAGGATTGGAATAAACGAAATCCGGGCTCTTCCATCCGAGGATGTGGCGGGCGCCCTCAGTCAACATGGTCTTGAATCCCATTCCATAGACCTGCTTGCCGATGCCATCGGAATATATCAACTCGGTATTTCTGAAAGCCTTGGGAGTGACTCCGAAATGATCCTCGATAGCTTTGACATGCTTTTCCACCTGGTGCTTGAACTCACCCTCATTGGCGAGGGAGGCAAGAGAGTGGTAATATGTCTCAGCGAGGAACTCCACCTGACCGGTATCGGCCAACTCCTTGAAACTCCTCACCACCTCAGGCTCATACCTGTCGAACTGCTCAAGAGCGGAACCAGTGATCGAGAAGGTGACTTTGAAATCCTTCCCATACTTCTTGATAAGATCCAGAAGCAATTGGTTCATCGGAAGATAGCACTTCTGGGCAATCCTATGAAGGATGGTCCTGTCCGTGAAATCATCATAGTAATGGGAGTCCTTGCCGATATCAAAGAAACGGTACAATCTCAACCTGGTGGGCTGATGGACTTGGAAATATAGACATATACTCTTTTTCATGGCTGATTATTTTATGACGGATTCGTAAACTTTCTTCATCTTGGCGGCGGCGTGGTTCCACTTCAATCGGTTGACCTCCTCGTAGCCTTCCTTCGCCGCGAAATCAGCGAGGGCGGGATAATTGAGAAGGGCGTAGATGTCGTCCGCCATCGCGTCGACATCCCAGAAATCGACCTTGAAGGCATATTTCAAGACCTCGGCCGCACCACTCTGGTTGGATATGATGGAGGGGACGTTGCTCCTCATGGCCTCGAGCGGGGATATTCCGAACGGCTCTGAGACAGAGGGCATTATGTAAACATCAGAAAGAGCGAACATCTTCTGGACATCCATTCCCCTCAAGAATCCGGTGAAATGGAAACGGTCAGAGATTCCCAGACGCGCGGCATGGCGGATACAGCGGTTCATCATATCCCCGCTCCCGGCCATCACGAAACGCACTCCCGAGGTCCTCTTAAGGACTTTGGCCGCGGCTTCGATGAAATATTCCGGACCCTTCTGGAAGGTGATCCTGCCGAGGAAGGTGACAACCTTGTCGCGGACTCCCCTCTCGACCTGGAGATTCTCACGGCCGCTGAAATCCACGGCGTTGTGGACCGTCACTACCTTGTCGGGGGAAATACCGTACTTGTTGATCACAATATTCCTGGTCAAGTCGCTGACAGCTATCACTTTGTCAGCGGCCTCCATACCTCGTTTCTCAATACTGTAGACCCTGGAGTCGATCATGTCCTCAGAACCACGGTCGAAAGAGGTGGCGTGGACATGCACCACAAGCGGCTTGCCGGTCAATTCCTTAGCGGCTATTCCGGCGAGATAGGTCAGCCAGTCATGGGCGTGGATGACATCGAACTCATCCTGATGCTCCACAGCTATAGTTCCACCGACCATGGCATAACGGGCGACCTCCTCCAGAAGGTTGGACCCGTACTTGCCGGAAAAACGGTATTTCGACCCGTAAATCTTGTCGGAAGACACCTCGCGCTGTTTCTTCTCGGCCTCGACGAGCTCATAGAACTCATCCGGGTTGGTGTAAGGAATCATGTTGGTCCCGACACGGACAAAACGCACCTTGTCAAGGAACTCGTCGACCGAGGAAGCGACCGACATGACAGGCACGTCGCTGGCGTTGATTATGGTGGCCACACTCCCGTCCTCATCTCCAGACGCGGAAGGCATCACAAAGATAGTCTCCACGCCATTCTCGACAAGGCCTTTGACTATGCCGTAACAGGCTGTTCCGAGCCCTCCGGCGATATGGGGCGGGAATTCCCACCCGAACATCAGAACTCTCATATTACAGTTCCTCCTCGTATTTCGCTATGATATTATCCACTTTCAGCAGGGCTGAAGTGCTCAATGCCGAAGATATGGCTCCGTGAGGCTCGTGGGGCGGATCGCCATCGTACAGCTCGGAGAATGCCCCGACACCGTGCTTGTTCAAATCCTCATAGAACCCCTCAACCAGCCACTGGGCTTTCTTCAGGAAGGAGGGACCCTTCATCTTGAAGCTGACCTCCACATAAGGAGCGAGCAAGTAGACCCTGGTGCTTCCACCATGGTAGGCGAGATCCCTCTCACGCTGGGAGCCCTCGTAGACACCCTTGTAATTGATATCCCTTGGAGAAAGAGTCCTGATTCCCCTGCGGGTGACAAGTTCGTTGTCAATCACCTGAAGCACAGCTTTGGCGACCTCCGGCTCGACAGGAATATCATCTCCCAAAAGAGCGTAAAGCATATTCGGACGAACCTCGAGATGCTGACCGTAATTATCCACATAATCGGCCAGGTAGCCTGCCCTTTGGTTCCAGAAGACAGCCTGGAAATTCTCTTTCACAAGACTGAGGATCCTGGACCAGAACGTTTCGAACTCTCCGTCGCTGCCATATTTCCGTTCCATCTCGACAGCGTAGAGGATGGACTGGTACCACATCGCGTTGGTCTCCACTTGGTATCCCGCCCTTTCCGTGACGGGCCTGCCGTCGATGTAGGCGTTCATCCAAGAGAGCGCCCAACCTTCAAGCTGGGCCCAAAGCAGACCGTTAGGCTGCATTGAAACCTCGGCGCGCCTTCCAGGCAGATAGCTCTGGAGGACCCCCTTCACGGTCTGCCCGTACTTGTTCCAGACAGCCTTCTCGTCAGCGCCGAAATCAACATATTGCCTCAACACGTTGGTGAGTCTCAATGGAGCCTCCACCTGGGTGGTCTTGTGGAAAAGCCTCTCCTGCTCGTCAGCGATGAGGTTGTCAAGAATCTCCTCGAAAGAAGCCTTGTCGCCTTTGGAATAGAGGGTCAGGCCGGGAAGGGCCATCAAAGTCTCCCTCAAAAGGCCGGTCTGCATCCATGAGAATCCGGCTGTTATCTGCTTGCGCCCGCCACGGTTGCGGATAAGGATGTCCGAGCGGCGGACAAGCTGGTCATGGTAAGAGGTCACCGGAGGAATCTTCGACAGGACCGAGTCGAAATGACGTTTGAGCCCGACAGGCTTGATCTCTGACACGGAAGCCGAGAACACTATAGAGTCACCCTCGCTCATTTCCACCTCGAAATGACCAGGGACGTAAAGATCCTCCCTGCAGTCAAATCCCCTCCTGTACTCATCGGAATAAGTGATTCCTTTGTACCAGCAAGGGGTGTTGACAAATTTGACATCCTTGGTGTTGAACTGAAGGTTCAGATCCGGGAAGCCGTCATAAAGGTTCCAAGCCATACCATTGGCCACCTCCCAACCTTCAGTACGCGCGGAGTTGTTCTCTTCGGTCAGGGCATGGATGTCGCGGAAGGCGAGGAAAGGAGTCAGCAAAAGCGTCTCTTTCGCCGGAGCGGCCAGCATCTCGTAGCGGATCAAGACCTGATCGGCGTCAGGAGCGAGAAGGATCGTTTTCGCGAACATGATGCCTCCGACTTTGTAAACCACCTTGGGAGCCGGATCAGCCTCGAAATCGATGATGTACTTGTGTCCCCTGGGCTCATAGATGTCGCCATAGCAGTGGATACCCAGATTGAACTGCTTGCCATTCAGCACGATACTCTCGTCCATAGAGGAGAGAAGAAGGTGCGTTTTGCCTCCGAACTTGTCAATCGGAACGGCCAGAAGACCATGATAACGCCTTGTGTTGCAAGTGACTATGGAAGTGTTGCAATAGGCTCCGGTCTTGTTGGCGTTGATAATCTCCCGTTTCAATGAATATGAGAGATTGACCAGCTCGGACTTGTTGAATTTCAAAAAAGCCATATTACTGTATTACTAATCTCAATCTTCTTTTTTCAGCACGAGCGCGCAACGGCTCGGCAGATAAAGCCTCAACTCTCCGTCGACGGTAAAGTGTTCGGAGTCTGGCCCGAGCCGGGAGAATCCGTCATACTTCCCCTCATCGGAATCGAGGACTTTGACATATTTGCCCGGAGGGGCCTGAAAGCCATAATCGGCAAAGGATCCGGCCGGGTTAAAATTCAGCGCGAAGATAAGGTTTTTGCGCTTGAATATCAAGATTTTCTTTTCCTCATCAGCTCTTAGCAACTCCGGCTTGACAGTCATGATACCATTCTTCTTCACAATGGCGATCATGTCCTTGTCGAACTCCCTCAGGCAGCCGTAACGGAGGAAGCCGTTGTCAGAGAGCGACCAAAGCCTTCTGGCGTGGTCAAAGCTCCATCCGTTCCCCTCTCTAGGGAAGTCAATCCACTCCGGATGGCCGAATTCGTTGCCCATGAAATTGAGATATCCGTCCCCGGCGGTTCCGACAGTGGCCAGACGGATTAGTTTATGCAGGGCTATTCCCCTGTCCACCAGCAGGTTCTGCGAGTCTTTATTCATTGAGAAATACATCTCCTTGTCAATCAGGCGGAAGATGATGGTCTTGTCGCCCACAAGAGCCTGGTCGTGACATTCGGCATAGCTGATGGTCTTCTCGTCAGCCCGCTTGTTCGTCAACTCGTACCAGATCTCCCCGGGGCTCCATTGCTCATCGGATTTCTCCTTGATCCACTTGATCCAATGGTCGGCTATACCCATCGCCATCCTGAAGTCAAATCCTACTCCTCCGGCATCAAATGGAGCGGCAAGACCAGCCATGCCGCTCACATCCTCAGCGATCGTGATGGCCTGAGGTTTGATTTCCTTTATGAGCATGTTGGCGAGAGCCAGATAAGTCACAGCGTTCTCGTCAACCCCCTGGTCGAAATAGAGGGCGTAATCACCAAAATCCTTGCCGAGGCCATGATCCCAGTAAATCATGCTCGTGACCCCGTCGAACCGGAAACCGTCGAGATGGTACTCCTCCAGCCAGAACTTGCAATTGGAGAGAAGGAACCTCACGACCTCATCTTTGCCGTAATCAAAACAGCGGGAGCCCCATGCGGGATGGTGTCCCTGAGGACCCTGATAGAAATACAGGTCATCCCGGCCGTCGAAAAGGCTGAGACCCTCGGCCTCGTTGTCTACACTGTGGGAATGGACGATGTCCATCACAACGGCTATTCCCATCCCATGAGCAGTGTCAACCAGTTTCTTGAACTCTTCCGGAGTGCCGAAACGGGAACTCAGAGCGAAGAAGTTGGAGACTTGGTAGCCGAAGGATCCGTAATAAGGATGCTCCTGGAGTGCCATTATCTGGATGGTGTCGTACCCGAGATCCTTGACCCTAGGCAGCACATCTTTCCGGAACTCATTGAATGTCGAGACTTTAGGTTCCTCGGAACTCATCCCGATATGACATTCGTAAATAAGCGGATGCGGACGCCTGAGCGTCTTGTCATGTTTCCAGGAATATGGTTCGGCGGGATCCCAGACCTGGGCGCAGAATACCTTGGTCACCGGATCCTGGACAAGCCTCGGGCAATAAGCCGGTATCCTCTCCCCGCCTCCACCAGGCCACTCGATAAACAACTTGTAAAGATCCCCATGTCCGAGGAACATGCCTTCCAGGCGCAACTCCCAGTTGCCGGCACCGGCCACTTTGAACTCATAGGCCGATGTCCGCTTCCAGTTGTTGAACTCACCGATCAGATAAATCCTCGAGGCGTTGGGAGCCCATTCCCGGATCACCCAAGAGCCGTCCGGTTCCTTGTGGAGACCATAATAAAGATGGTTGTTGACCCCATCAGAAAGACTTTCAGAGCCTTCTGGGACAATCTTTTTTCTCGCTGCCAGGATCCTCTCGTGGCGCGCGTCAATCGCCTCCTTGTAAGGTGTGAGCCAAGGATCGGTCTCGTATATTTTCTTCACTTTTCTCATAGTCCTACAATATACGAAAAATTTCGTGATAGTGTCCTATCGGCGCGGGATTTGTTGGAAAGATGGAAAAAGACTAACTTTGTGGGATTATACGTCCCGCCTGGATGAAAGAGTATTTGAAAAGAATATGGTTCCCGCTGCTTGTGGTGTGTGTGATCTCACTCCACGCCATCGGCATGAGTCCCCGCGCCTCAAAAGGAGATCCCGGTTTCGGTTTCGTATCCGCTGAGGGGCCGCAGAAGCCTGACACTATCAAGTACAAGAATATATTCATCAAGCGGGGTGGCGGGAAAATCATCGACGAGTACGACACCTCGACATTCCTCGAGTTGTCCGACACCACTCCCCTTGTCACCGCGCGGGACTCCATCTTCCCCCCGGATTCCCTTAAAGACATAGATCCATTCCGGTACAAATACTATGTCGCCATTATAGACTCCCTGGTACACAGCATAGTCAGCGACTCCCTGAAGAATGCCGGAGACTCGATTGACTGGCCTATCCTGGACTCCCTTTACACCTTGGAATACAACGCCCGCAAGAAAGCCGAGTTCGACGCTTGGTACGCCGGTTTGTCGAAATTGGAAAGGAAGAAATACGACATCGAGCAGAAGGAGAAGATCAAGAGGCGAATCGCTGATAGCCTGCAACTTGTAAAAGACAGCCTGATCGCGAGGAGGGACAGCATCAGGGAGAACACTCCGAGGATTTTGGAGACTTTCGCGTTTCCCGACTCGATGCTCTACAAGAGGATTATCCAGTGGACACACGAAAGGGAGTTCCACAAGATGGACATCCAACTCCCGGACACCTCGGCCGACTTCCGGTTCCATGACTATCCGTTCTTCCGGAAAGACATGAATGCCACATGGTTAGGTGTCTCAGGTTCCCCCGTACAGTATTACAATTATTTCCGCCGGAACAGCGAGAACGGAATGTCGTTCTACGAGCCATACGAATCCTGGAGCTACTCCGCGAAGACACTGCCTTTCTACAACACGAAGACCGCATACACCGAATTGTCTTATTTCGGCACCTTGTTCGCCAATTCGCAGAAATCCTCTGACAACCTCCATATCCTTACCAGCCAGAACATATTCCCGGAGCTAAACTACACCCTCGAGTATAACCGATTCGGCGGCAACGGAATCATGGAGAACGAGACCACTGCCAACAAGACCCTTTCGGTCTCCGTCAACTACACCGGCAAGAAATACTTGTTGCACGCCGGGTACATCAACAACAGGATCACCCGCAACGAGAACGGTGGCACAACCGACAACAGCATGGTGAGGGATACGACTTTGGATGCCCGAGAGTATCCTGTCCATCTTACCAATGCCTCGAACAGTATCCACAAGAAGACATTTACCCTCGACCAGCAGTACCGTATTCCTTTCACTTTCATCAACACGATGAGAGAGAAGAAACTGGACAAGGCCTACAGGGAGAAGATTCTAGCCTCAGGGGATTCATCTCTTATCGCCGTCGCGGACAGTCTTGTGGTCCTGGCCGCCCAGGAAAGGGCCGCAGCGGACACTCTCGACCCTGACGACATCACAACCGCTTTCATAGGGCACAGCTCTGAATATACCGTATTCAGGAAACTATACAATGATCAGATCGCAACCACTGATAAGATAGGCAGGCGGTTCTACGAGAACTATCTTTACAACCCGACCAACTCATACGACTCGGTCAGGGTCTCCAAGCTGGAGAACAGAATCTTCCTGCGGCTCCAGCCATGGGCGGACGACGCTATTGTTTCCAAGTTGAACGGAGGTATCGGTAACAGGATAACCAACTGGTACGACTTCGACCCGACCTTCCTCAAGGGCAACACCAACACGGTCTGGAACTCCACCTTCGTCTACGCTGGAGTGGAGGGTCAACTGAGGGACTACATCCATTGGGACGCCACTGGAGACTATGTGTTCCTCGGCAGCGAGATGAATGACATGTCATTGAAGGCCAACGCCCTGCTGACCCTTCATCCATTCCGGAGAGCCCGCACAAGTCCTGTCCTTCTGAATCTCCATTTCGAGACCTCGCTTAAGGAGCCTGAGCACTATCACAATCATTTCTTCTCCAACCATTACAGGTGGGACAATGATTTCGGGAAGACATCCACGACCAAGGTCCAGGCCAAGCTGGACATCCCCAGATGGAAGATAAGCGCTGAGGTAGGTTATGCTCTTCTGGACGGTAACATCTATTATGATTCTCTCGCGGTAGTGAGACAAAACACTGTGCCGATGAGTGTCTTGAGCGCCGCTCTTAACAAGAATTTCGCGTTCGGCCCGCTTCATCTTGACAACCGGGTGCTTTTCCAAGTGTCGTCCAACCAGGAAGTGGTGCCTGTCCCCCAGCTTGCGATCAATTCGAGAGTATATTTTCAGTTCAATATCTCACAAGGGACTCTTAAACTCCAGATGGGAGGAGACGCCTGGTACAACACCAAGTTCTATTCTCCTGGCTGGAACCCTGCTGTCGGTGTGTTCTACAACCAAAGGAAAGAACAGTACAATAACGGCCCCGTTATCGACGCTTTCATCAACGCCCAGTGGAAGAGGGCCTGCATTTTCGTTAAGGCGGAGAATGTAGGACAGGGCTGGCCGATGGAAAAGAATGACTACTTCAGCGCCCACAACTATATCAGGACCCAGAGGGCCCTCAAGCTTGGTGTCTACTGGCCGTTCTACCTGCAACCGTCACAGAATCAGAAAGTCAACGCCAGCTCCAGTCTGTCTTCCGGAGGAGGCTCTTCAAGGGGTGGCGGTTCCTCAAGGGGAGGTGGCGGATCTCGCCGTCGCTGATGAGATTGTATCCACATGTTTTGGCCGTCTTGCTGGCCCTGGTCTTGTTTCCAATCGCGGGTAACAGGATTTCCCATCTGAAGGACAAAGATTCTTTCAGAGACGGGAAATTGAGGTGTGTCATCTGTCTCAATTATCCCGACAAGAATCTGGACCGGTTCGCCACCGGATTCAACTACGAGATACTCAAGGCTTTCGGGAAAAGTCACAGCGACTCGATCTCCGTGGAACTCGGAGAAGGTATCGGGAATCATATCGACTCCATCGCCCTGGGCGGCTTAGACATCCTGGTCATTCCGGCTTCTGAATATAAAGACACGGCAGACGTGGCTGCCGTGGCAATGGGCGACTCCTCAATAATATGGGTCGTTGGAGCCGACAAACACCGGTCACGGGAACTTGTAAGGTGGTTCGCCAAATTCCAAGGCTCAGCGGAGTATTCCGAGATGAAACGCCGGTTCTCTTTGAAAGGTGGAATGATAAGTCCCTACGACGATATACTCAAGGCGAACGCGCAAACCATCGGATGGGATTGGCGTCTTCTCGCCGCGCTTGCCTGGAGTGAGTCCAAGTTCCGTATCCAGGCGAAATCTCCTAGAGGAGCTCTTGGAATCATGCAGATGATGCCAGTGACCGCAGACCGGTTCGGCGTACAGGATCCTCTTGATCCCGAAGAGAACATAGCCGCCGGGACCCGCTATCTGGCTTTTCTCAAAGACATGCTATCAAGATACACTGAGGATCCGGAGACTTTGACATGGCTCACCATAGCCGCCTACAACAGCGGTGGAGGAAGAGCTTTGCAGGACCTTGAGGGAAAGGAAAGAAGCTCTGCCACAGCAGCATACACGGAAGCTGTTATCAAACGGTATGTCTCCTATGGAGGGAAAGCGCCTTCTGTCTTATTGAGCCCTGACAGTCTGGGCGGGATCGACCCTGGAGATGAAGAGACAGGGGATCAGGAGGAGGAGCATGATGACAATGAATGACAGCACGTCCGCCACAATGATCATCGGAATGTCCAGGTGGATCGGGACAAAGGGGACGAAATAGTTCTCGGGATTGAGTTTCAGGACATGGGTCCATTTCTGGAGCCCACAAAGGAATATCGCCACCGCGTTGCCGATCAGCATTCCTTTCAACACTATCACTGAAGCCACCTTCAGGAACACCTTCGCTATAGACCTGTCGGTCATACCGAGCGACTTGAGGGTGCCTATAGTAGAGATATTCCGGAACAGCATGATCAGGAGGCCGGAGATCATGTTGAACCCAGCCACAATAGTCATCAGCACCAGGATAAACAGCACATTGAAATCGATCAGGTCCAGCCAGTCGAATATCTGGGGATAACGGCTCATCACAGAGGTGGCCACAAGACGTCCGCTATCCTCAGGACCGTTTTCCATAGCTATCATCCCGATTTTGTCAGACGCCTCACGCATCCCGAAAGAGTTCCTCATAGCCGGCACAAGGGATATCTCAAGAGTCGAGACCTCATCCGACGCCCATCCCCCGAGCCGTTGGAGGTCGGCCATGTCGGCGAGGACAACCATGTTATCCGTACCGTCCATGATCCCGTCATATACCCCTGTCACATTGAAATTGCGGACTTTGACATTCTCACCTATAAAATAGGAGAGCATCTTGTCCCCGACATCGACCCCGATAAGATCCCGCAGCCTTGAAGGGATCCGGACACCTAGTTTAACAGTGTCGGCATCACCAGGCTCCCTGGGAACTCCCTTGAACAATACTCCGTGAATATTCTCCCCATTCTTGATGATTCCGGCCCTGTAGACAGCGGGGACGACCCGTTTAACCTCCGGAAGTGATTCTATATCAGCAATAAAATCAGCTTCCATGGACATCGGCGAGGAATCGTTGATATAGTTCATGTCCGCCGGGAGAAGCTGGACATCACCGGTGAGGTCGGAAATGCCGTCACGGATCTCCTCACGGAAACCGGAGGAGACCGAGACAGCTATAATCATAATCAGGAAGGAGACCGCGATGGACACCATCGCGATCTTCCCTCCGAAACGAAGGCGCCGGGCTATGAAACCGGTCGCTTCCAAATTTTACCAGATATGGACCCTCTCGCTCTCAGGACGCCACATCGGGTCGCCTTCCTTGATTCCGAAAGCGTCGAAGAAGGACTGGAAGTTCTTAACTGACACATTGACCCTGTTGACAGCCAATGAGTGGACATCCTGTCTTGTGCGGCGGGCCTTCTCCTGGTCGGTGATATTCTGGGCCCAGACAGCCGCATAACCAAGGTAGAACCTCTGGTCCGGAGTGAATCCGTCGATCAGGCCGGGATCCTTGCCGGCGATGGCGTTATGCATGGCGGTGTAGGAGATGCTGAGTCCGCCATGGTCTCCGATATTCTCTCCGAGGGAGAGCTCACCGTTAGCCATAAGGGCGGGCTGGCCGTCTTTGGCGGGCAGAACCTCAACCGCGCTGAACTGGTCCGCAAGAATCTTTGCCTTCGCCTTGAACTTGGCGTCATCATCAGCTGTCCACCACCCGGACATGTTACCTTTGCTGTCAAACAGACGACCCTGGTCGTCGAAACCATGTGACATCTCGTGACCTATCACGACACCGATGCCACCATAGTTGACCGCATCGTCAGCATCCGGGTTGAAGAACGGAGGCTGGAGAATAGCGGCAGGGAAGCAGATCTCGTTGGTGCTGGGATTGTAATAAGCGTTGACAGTCTGCGGAGACATTCCCCACTCGGTCCTGTCGGTGGGTTTGCCAAGTTTCGAAAGATTGTCAGCGACACTCCACTTCCTCGCGGCGAGCAGGTTCTCACAATAGCTCTTTTCAGGGTCGATATCGAGAGTGGAATAGTCCTTCCACACATCCGGATAACCGATCTTGACAATGAAATTATTGAGCTTCTCATGAGCCTTGGCCTTGGTCTCGTCACCCATCCAGTCCAGCTGGTCGATGTGCTGGTGGAATGCTTCCTTGAGGTTGTCAACCAAGGTTATCATCTTCTCCTTGGATGAGGCAGGGAAATACCTGTCGACGTACATCTTACCAACCGCCTGGCCGAGGATGCCGTTAGGAACCTGCATAGCCCTCTTCCAACGAGGTTTGGGCTCCTTGATGCCGGACATCTGGGTGCTGAAGAAGTCGAAGTAAGCGGCATAGAAGTCATCGCTCAAGGAACTGGAAGCTCCGCTGATGACCCTGGCGGCAATATAGTCTTTCAATATGTCGAGATCCTCATTGGCGAAATATACTCCGAACTTCTCGAAGAAGTCAGGCTCACCGACGATGACTTTGGGCTGGGCGGGAATTCCCCTGGCGGTCAAGTAGGCGTTCCAATCAAATCCAGGGAAGCTGGAAGCCAATGTCTCAGAGCTATATACATTGTACTGAGCCTCGACGTCCCTTTCCTTGATGCTGTCCCATGAGTTCTCGGCGAGGACATCCTCGACAGCCAGGGCGTTGGCCGCGGCTTTGGCGGGATCCTCGATACCGGCAAGAGCGAAGACCTTCTCGAGGAATGCCTTATAGCCTTGCTTCAAGGCGGCGTTCTCAGGTTTCAGATAATAATCCCTGTCCCCGATTCCGAGCCCGCTTTGGCTGAAATAAAGGATCTGGCTGTCGCTGTCGACCATATCGGAACTGACATAGGCTCCGAAGAAACCGCCCTGGCCGCAGTTGTGCATCTGGGCAACAATATCGACAAGGCCAGCCTTGTCCTTGACAGCGTAAATCTGATCCAAATATGCCTTGATCGGAGCCGCACCTTCCTGGTTAAGCCTCACGGAATCAAGACCTTGCTTGTAAAGGTCTGAAATCTTCTGCTCCACGCTGCCCCTCTCGGCTTTCATGGAGGTCATTCCCTGGAACATCTCGTTGAGCCTTTCGACATTCAACTCGCTCAGCATGTCGAATGAGCCGAAACGGGCATATTCGGGCTTCAGGGGGTTCTTCTTCTGCCAACCGCCGGTGGCGTACTGATAGAAATCAACCGCCGGGGAAACAGAGGTGTCAAAGTTTGTCAAGTCAATAGCCGGCACCTTGGCCTGCTTGGGACCACATGCGGCGAACGCTATTGTCGCTGCCATCATAAATATGAGTTTTTTCATCTGATGAAATAAATAATATTCAAAACACCGAATTACAAAGTTATCAATTATTTCGCGATATTTGCACCTCAAAATCGAATACATGTCGAGAATAATCGAATTCATAAAGGACTGGATGCTTCCCATCGCTATTGTCGCAGGGATAACAATCTGTCTGGTTCTGCACCTTATATCCCCACTCGCGGAATTCGCCGAGCCCGCGTTCTCGAAATTCGCTAAGGATGTCCAGCCTGTCATGGTGGCAATTATGCTGTTCCTGCAGTTCAATAAGGTATCCCCTAAGGATTTGCGGTTCAGGAAATGGCATTCCCTCGTCCTCTCCTTCCAGATGGGCGCTTTTGTCGCACTCTCCCTCTTGGCCATGACTCTGCCTGCCGGAGAGATCCGGATCCTCGTGGAATGCGCGATGCTTTGCTTCATCTGCCCTACAGCCGCGGCTGCCGGAGTAATTACCGACAAACTTGGCGGAAGCCTCTCTGATACCGTCACTTACGTAGTTATTATCAATATCATGGCCGCACTGGTCATCCCGCTGATAATCCCGATGGTCCATCCGGTTGAGGGGGTTTCTTTCCTGACCAGATTCGCGTCGATTTGCGCCAAGGTCTTCCCTTTGCTGGTGTTTCCCTTGCTGCTGGCCTGGTTAGTACGCTACACCATGAAGAAACTTCATGAGAAACTTGTCGGAATCGCCGGCTGGGCTTTCTATATCTGGGGATTCACCCTTTGCCTGTCCATATATCTGGCTACCAAGGCCCTGTTAGGCAGCGGTATTTCCATATGGGCCGCCATTATGATCTGTGTCGTCTCTCTCCTCTGCACCCTGATCCAGTTTGTTCTGGGCAGGAGAATAGGCAGACGGACTTGCGTTGACGAAAGTGAGGCCATCAAGAAATCGGACTCTATCACAGCAGGCCAGGCGTTCGGCCAAAAGAACAACGGCTTCCTGATTTGGCTGGGGTACACATGGATGACTCCGGTCACATCGGTAGCGGGAGGCCTCTACAGCATCTGGCAGAACCTTGTCAACTCCTGGGAACTCTACGAACAACGGCACCATAATGAGAAAGTCTCGTAATACGGCCATATTCATAACGTTAGCCACTATCTTTTTAGCGACCGCGCTGCAAGCGCAGGAGATGCCTAAAATGGTCACCATCCCACCTGGCACCTTCATGATGGGCAGCGATCGGGGCGGCAACGACGCTGATGAGTCTCCGGTCCACGAGGTGACGATATCCAGAGTGTTCAGGATGAGCGAGACGGAAATCACCAACCTCCAATATGAACAGTTCAAGCCCGAGCATAAGGCCATGAGGGGTAAAAGCGGGTTCTCCTCTGGAGATGATGAGGCCGTGATATTCGTGTCATTCGATGATGCCCTGGCCTATTGCGCTTGGCTCTCCGGGAAAACCGGAAGGAATTACCGGCTCCCGAGCGAGGCCGAGTGGGAATATGCATGCAGGGCAGGGACCACAACCCGGTTTTACACCGGGGAGAATCTTCCGGAAGACATGCTCAAGAACCAAAAGACTGAGAGAGAGCTGGTTCCGGTCTCACTTGAGACAATTTACGGGCAGCCGAATCCATTCGGTCTGTATGGGATGCACGGGAATGTCGAGGAGTGGTGCTTGGACTGGTACGGGGAGTATCCCGAAAAGCCTGTGAAAGACCCTGGAGGACCTTCCAATGGCCTGTACAAGGTGACCAGAGGCGGGAGCCATAACACTCCTGTCGAGTTCCTCCGCAGCGCCTCCCGCTCCGCGGCGATGCCGGGAGACAAACATAACCAGATCGGTTTCAGGGTAGTCGAGGCGGACTACGTTCCCAAGACCTATAAGATTAAAGATATCAAGCCTTTGAACAGCCTCAAAATAAAACGTGGAAAAGCCAGATGGGGAAATCCATCCGACAAGCCTCTATGGCTGGACCCGATTCCCTTTGTCATTCCACCAACCGACGGCACTCCTTTCTACAGTCATAATCACCAACCAGCTATCACATGGTGCGAGAATGGAGACCTGCTGGCGATATGGTTCTCAACCGATGCTGAGAGCGGAAGGGAAATGGTTGTCCTCGGATCCAGGTTCTGCGAAGGGGCAAAGGAATGGGAGCCGGCATCGATGTTTTTCAAAGTTCCTGACAGGAATATGACCGGTAGTTCCCTACTGACTCTCAAAGATGGGACTATTCTCCATGTGAATGGGGTCGGGGACTCCGGAGACTGGAAGAGGCTCGCGATGGTCGTGAGATCCAGTCTTGACAATGGAAAGACCTGGTCAGATCCTATCCTTGCAGAGGCGGAACATGCTGTGAGGCATCAGGTTATCGCTGGTCCGATAATCTGTTCAGACGGCACGATCATCCAGTGCTGTGATGCCGGTCCAGGAGGTGATGACGGGACGTCTATCCACTTGAGCCGGGACAACGGGGCAACTTGGGAAGACACCGGGGCGACAATTCCAGGAATCCATGCCGGAATAGTTGAGCTTAAGGATGGACGTCTGATGGCTTTCGGTCGGGGCAATTCGATTGATGGGAAGATGCCGGTCAGTTATTCTACTGATAAAGGATACACATGGACAAGCCGAGCCAGTGGTTTTCCCCTTATCGGAAGCGGTCAGAGGCTGGTGCTGAAAAGACTCCTTGAAGGTCCGATCATGTTGGCCACCTTCACGGATAAGGGCATGACTATATTCTTGTCTTACGATGAGGGCGAGACTTGGTCTGATGGGAAACTTCTGACTGACGGCTCGGGTAAAACCATCGCTGGAGGCGCATGGACCGGAGATTTCACCATGGATGCGGCACACGCCGAACCCAAAGGCTATTTCGCCTGCACCCAGACCCCTGACGGAATCATCCACCTCATCTCCAGCCGCCTCCACTACCGCTTCAACCTTCCCTGGCTGCTTTCATCCCGTTAAAGCACGGAGAGGCGGGCCTGGGATGCGGCTTTCTCGGTCTCGTCAGGCGTGACCCGGATCAGCATCGGAAGATACTTCTTCTCCAATTTCACATCCTTGCTGTTCCTCGCCAACAAAACGCAATTCTTGATCGTAGCGTAATCGTCCGGATGCTTTTTCAAGACCTTGTTATACATTTTCAAGGCAGCCTTGTTATCCTTCTTATAAACAAGGTAATAAGACCCGATGTTGGTCATGTACTGCGCGGCATCCGGATAGTAGGCCAGCATCTTCTCAGAGAGTTCCTTGAACGCCTCATAAGAGGTGGGAGTACCGATCTGATAGAAAGCGAAACAGCAATCCTGCATCACAGCCGGGAACAGATCCTTGTCTGACACCAACCCCGGATATTCCCAGGTCGGATGACTATGGCCATCATAATCAATCAGGGCCTTTAGGCTGGAAAGAGCCATGTCCGGACTGTCCTTCTCATAATCCAGAAGGGCGGAAATCTTGTATATCCTTAAATCCAGGCGGTTCTGATTGAGCTCAATCGCCTTGTCCAGCGCCTGGGTTCCCTTTCCGAACAGCTCGTCATCAAAACTCGACACCAGGAAATAGTTGACATCATTGCCCAAGGAGTCTTTCAGCGTCAGGGACGGAGCGACACCAAGATACCTGTTTCCACTCTTCACCTCGAGCTTCTCTGAACGGCTCTTATTAAAATAATAGGAGAACTGTCCCAAAAGCATATCGGTGTCATCCGGATAGTCCTTCTCCCATCTCTGAAGCAGGGTCTCAATCCCTACTCCAGCGGCTCCCAGCTTGGATACCAACAAGTTGTAGCGCTCTGAATACTCTTCCCTTGTGGGCTTTGTCTGGGCAGAGAGCGGCAGCAGGGCAACAACGGCCACTATCGCCAAAATGATTCTTTTCATATTCATAAATCTATTCTTATCCTTCTGTTTTGCGGGTGGAGGTTGTTCCACCTCTTCCCTATATTTTTCACAAATCCAAAGGGATGACCCTCGAAACAAACCATCAAAAAACCATCAGGTTGTCCTTCAACGAATATGCCGTCCCTGTGAAGGAAGCGCAAAGCGGTGTCCCAGTCCAGTTCGACTGCCGGGTACTTGTCCAGCGGCGGATCGATGCTGAGAGCCCAGTCGGCGGAGGGAATGAAATCACGACCTTTAGTGACTCCTTTCTCAAGTCCGTTCCGGATCGGTCTCAGAACCTCAACGCCATTTTTCGTGGCGCCTGCGGGAGCTGTTTTACGGAGTATTGAGACGAACTGTCCCTCCCCTCGCACAAATCCCGGGACCAGGAGTCCACCTGTTCGTGCCTGAATCACGCCAGGGAGGCTTGAATATTCATAATCAACTACTTCCGCTCCTAATTCAGAAGCTGTCCATTCAACATTAGAATCATTTTCAGCCTCCTCGAATGTGCAAGTGGAGTAGATCAAGAGACCATTTTGCCGGAGAGATGGCCATGCGTCGGCCAAGATTCTCTTCTGCCGGGCGGCACAAAGTTCCACAGCCTCCGGGGACCAGTCCTCGACCGCCTTTGGATCCTTACGGAACATTCCCTCACCGGAGCAAGGAGCATCCACGACCAACACATCAAAAAAGCCTTCAAGCTTTGAAAACGCCTTAGGATCGCAGGAGGTGACGATGACATTCGGATCACCCCAGATGGCGACGTTGTCCGCGAGAACCGAGGCCCTGTTACGCATCACCTCATTGGCGACCAGCTGGAAACCATCTCCGAAACGTTCCCGCAGTGAAACGGCCAAATCCGTGGTCTTGCCTCCCGGAGCGGCGCATAGGTCCAGAACCCGCACCGGCCTTCCAAGGCCCTCGAAATCATCGAGATGCTCCCTGAAAATATGACCGACAACCATCGCCGAAGAGTCCTGGACATAGTAGCATCCGGCATGGAACAAAGGATCCATCACAAACCTCGGCCGCTCCGGGAGCATCATCCCATACTCACACCACGGCACCCGATTGCCCGGCTCGTCGGACCAGAAGGGCTTAGGGAGCGCAACCCATGCCACCCTCGGCACTGTAAGAGGGGGGACCGGAGCTTCGCTTTGCGAAGCGAGCGGTGGGGCCGAGCGGAGCGAGGCGGTTGAGCCCCTAAGGCCCTTCTGGTCGGACCTGAACTTAAAGGGGTTGAGGCGGATCGAGACGGAAGGGGGAAGGGAAAGGGCGTCAAAGGCGACCTGGGCCCTCTCCGGCCCGACCGCCCTTGAAAGGATGTCCATCAAGACCCTGTCCTCGATCCCTTCCATCAGCCTCTACGCCTGCCCCTGCCTCTTGGCAAGCTCCTCCTGCATCTTACGCATGGTCTCCTCGTCAACCCCCTCAGGCATCCTGCCCTCGGAAACCGACACAAGACCATCCACGACCCTGTCCAGCGCCTCCTTGATCTTTCCGGAAAGCATCATCTTCATCATGAGATTGAGGTCGGCGTGGAACTCAACATGGAAATCCGTCTTTTGGGAGCCGTCAGGAACGGCATCGAAATGTAGCGAGCCACCGAAACTGAACGGTGCCCCGTTGTCGATGAACTGGATCAGCGAATAAGGGATCCTGTCCCTGACCATGATCCCTATCTTGAATCCCTGGATGGTGGCGGTGATGGTGTCATAGTCAGCCTCGACTCCCTGCCTCTTGTCCTCAGGGAGCATCTGGACGAAGTTCCTCATATCGACAAAGGCCATGTAAAGCTCAAAAGGGGATTTTGAGACTATCCCGTGCTTGCTTTTTATCTCTGTGTTCATATTCCTTAATTATTATTTATTCCAGCCGGCAGGATCCTCGCGCCAGCGCTGAAGCACCTCGGTGTCAGAAGGTTTGACAAGACCCTCCGAGGTCGCCACATCAATAAGTGAGCCATAATTGGAAAGGGTCGCAAGTGGCACACCCGCCTCCTTGAACCTCTCCGAGGCAAGATCGAACCCATAAGTGAATATCGCCACCATCCCAAGCACATCGGCTCCAGCCTTCCTCAAGGCATCGACAGCCGCCAAACTGCTCATCCCCGTAGAGATAAGGTCTTCAATCACAACGACTTTCGCTCCTTCCGGAAGATTACCTTCAATCTGGGAGCCAGTCCCATGATCCTTCGGTTTCGGACGGACATAGACGAAAGGCTTGCCCATCCTGTCAGCGGCCAGGACACCATGAGCGATCGCACCTGTAGCCACTCCTGCCAACACTTCCGCCTCGGGATACAGTTCGGCCACCTTCGCGGCGAAAGCTTCGGCGACCATTGACCTTAATTCAGGATCAGAGAGTATCCTGCGGTTGTCACAATATATCGGAGACCTCCACCCGGAAGCCCAGGTGAAAGGGTCTTCGGGACGAAGGAGGACCGCTCCGATCCCCAACAACCCAGCAGCCAGTTTTCTGTCAATAGAGTCCATGTTCTTTCAAATGATTTCTTAAATTCGCGGACGTAGCTTACAAATATAGCGATTTTAATCTTCAAGATGCGCAAGATCTACCTTGAAAAGAGGTGCATGGTCATCTGCCCGCCCGACGAGCCTGCTCTTTCGGATCCAAACTCCGTGGAGTTCCATGTCGGGAACCAAAACGACATCTCACGGCTTGTCGACATGTTCGAGACGTCTGAGGCTCTTTCCAGGATCTTTATCCCGACGGATGACGAGGACTCCACTTATGCCGCTTTCCGCTCATGTTTCAAGGAGGTCAACGCGGCCGGAGGCGTGGTTTCCAACAGGAGGGGCGACGTGCTGCTTATCCGACGGAATGATCTCTGGGATCTGCCTAAAGGGCATCAGGAGCCGGGAGAGGATATAACCTTGACAGCACTGAGAGAGGTCGAGGAGGAAACCGGGATACCGGAGCTTGAGTTGGGAAGGCTTATCTGCGTGACTGACCATTGCTACCGTAGAAACGACATTTGGCACTTGAAGCACACCTGGTGGTATGACATGCTGTACACCAACCCTGTCGACCTCACTCCGCAGCGGGAAGAAGACATCACAAAAGCGGCCTGGGTCGCCCGCTCCAGCCTATCCCCCTACCTAAAGGACACTTACCCTTCGATAGTGGAGGTATTCAGGGAGATGAAACATTTTGGAGAGAATGGGCGTATATAATAGGTATCGGATTTATTGATATTTATGAAACTCTCACAATTCCAGTTCCTCCTCCCCAAGGAGCGTGTCGCCCAAGAGCCCACAAGATGGCGTGATGAATGCAAACTGATGGTTGTCCACAAGGACACCGGCGAGATCGAGCACAGGATTTTCAAGGACATCATAGATTATTTCGGAAAGGGTGACACCTTCGTCCTCAACGACACTAAGGTTTTCCCGGCCAGGCTCTATGGCAAAAAAGAAAAGACCGGAGCGGACATCATGGTGTTCCTTCTTCGGGAGCTCAACCGGGAGCAGCATCTCTGGGATGTGATAGTGGATCCGGCGAGGAAGATCAGGATAGGCAATAAGCTCTATTTCGGTGACGACCAGAGCCTTGTGGCTGAGGTGATAGACAACACCACTTCCAGGGGTCGCACCCTGCGTTTCCTCTATGACGGACCTTACGAGGACTTCAAGCAGTCCCTCTTCAATCTTGGGGAACTTCCTGTCCCCAAATGGGTTAAGAGTAAGGTGACAGCCGAGGACAAGGAGAACTACCAGACCATCTTCGCCGCACACGAAGGTGCCGTTGCGGTTCCCTCCGCTGGTACACATTTCAGCCGCGAGCTTTTCAACAGAATGATCCTCAAGGACATCGACAAGGCTTTCATCACAGTCCACATGGGGATTGGCCAGTTCCGCAGGGTCGATGTCGAGGATTTGTCGAAGCACAGGATGGATTCCGAGAGACTCATCATCGGCGAGGATGCTTGCAAGATCATCAACAAGGCCAAGAATGGTGGCCACAAGGTGGTGGCTATCGGCACGACCGTGATGAGGGGTCTTGAGACTTATGTGACCACGACTCACGAGGTCAAGCCTTTCGACGGGTGGACCAACAAGTTCATATTCCCGCCTTATGATTTTTCCATTCCTGACGCTATCGTGTCCGGCTTCCACATGCCTGAGTCCACGATGCTGATGGCGGTGGCCGCGTTCGGTGGATTTGACAATATCATGAACGCGTACAAGGTCGCTTTGGAGGAAGACTATCGCTTCGGCCCATACGGCGACGCCATGCTGGTCCTCTAACGATTAATCCGATTGAAATTAGCGGTCGGCAGGAAATCCCTGCCGGCCTTTTTTTGTATATTCGCGAATGGCGGCAGGCAAAAGCCCCGCCGACCATTTACCCGGATAGGGCGCGAAGCGCATGGAGGCGGGACTTTTGCCCGCCGCCGCGACAATATAAAACAATGAGAAACTATGGAAAATTTCAACGAAGAAGAAAGGGCGTGTCTTTGTGCCCTGAACCGGATTTTCGGATTCGAGCCGAAAATCGGAAGAAGCCTTACCGAGGCTTTCGGCGGAGCGTCCGCCGTATTCAAAGCATCACAAAACGAGCTCTCAGAGCTGCTGGGTTCATATTCAAGAATCCGGTTCGTACCACTTATCACAGAGAGCGCCTTTGAGTCCGCTGCCATCGAGCTTGAGAAGCTCGCCTCTGACGGATGCCGTTTTATCGGAATCGGAGAGGAGGGTTATCCCAAGGCATTGCTGGAATGTGACGATCCACCCCTCGGGCTTTATTACAAAGGTGTATTATCCCCTGAAGAGGTTTTCGACAAACGCCCGCAGATAGCGGTGATCGGGACAAGAAGCCTGTCTTATTACGGCAGGGACTGGTGCAGGAATATAGTGGAAGCCATGTCAAAAGCCAAGGTGAAACCATTGATCGTCAGCGGTTTGGCTCTCGGGGTCGACGTGACAGCCCACCGGGCGGCGCTCGACTTCGGGCTACCGACCGTCGGAGTCATGGCCACCGGAATTGACGACATTTATCCTCCTCAAAACATAAAGACAGGCCAGCTGATGGCCGCCACTAAAGGTTGTGCCCTGATAACCGACTATCCTCCCCAAACCGCGGCAGTCCGGATCAATTTCTTGCGCCGGAACAGGATCATCGCCGGGATATGCTCCGCCACCATCCTTGTTGAATCCAAGATCCGGGGTGGGGGAATGATGACCGCCCGTCTTGCCAACTCCTACGACAGGGACGTGTTCGCCCTTCCTGGACGAGTCGACGATCCCCTGTCCCAAGGGTGTAACATGCTGATAAGAGAAACTATAGCGGCACCTGTCGGCAATCTTTCCGACCTCATGGAAAGGCTAGGCCTGGGCGCGGCCGGCATCGCTTTGAAGGCTGACTTCAAGAAAGAGGTAGAGGAATATTACGCCGATATGGACGAGACCTCGAGAAGAGACATCATCAAATTAGCCCTGGCGGTCAAATCCAGGCGGGGAATAGGTATGGATGATCTTTGCTCCCTGTTCGGCTGGACTTTCAGCAAGGTCAGCCGCATTGTCACCACTCTTGAATGTGACGGTTTCATATCGGTCGATCTCCTCCAACATTGCTCTCCCCGAGTGGCGAAATCCTGACGGATTAAGAGAAAAATGAGTATATTTGGAGGATATGACTTTCATCGATACTCATTGCCACCTTTCTGACGGGGCTTTCGCCGGAGAAGAAGACTCTTACATCCAGAGAGCCAAGGAAGCCGGAGTGGAGATAATGCTCCAGCCGGATGTGGACAGCCGTGAGCGGCAGTCCATGTTCGACGTGACCGGGCGCCATCCAGGCGTCCTGTTTCCAATGCTGGGGCTATACCCCGGATCAGTGGACAAGGAATGGGAAAAAGAGATCGGACGGATGTTGGAATATTCGGACAAAAAGGTCGTGGCTATCGGGGAGATTGGTCTGGATTACTACTACGGCAAGGAATTCGAAAAGGAACAGAGGGAGGCGCTGCATTGGCAACTGGACTACGCCAAGGAACGGGATCTTCCTGTCAATATCCACCTCAGGGACGCCATGGGAGACTTCCTTGAGATACTCCGGAGCCATAAGGGATTGCGGGGCAATATGCACGCCTATAGCGGCAGCTACGAGAGTTTCATGGAGCTCCAGCGTCTCGGAGACTGGTCAATCGGAGTCGGCGGGGTTGTGACATTCAAGAAAGCGTCCCTGGCAGAGGTGGTCGCGAAAGTCCCCCTCGAAAGGATAGTGCTTGAGACAGATGCCCCTTACCTCACTCCAGTCCCGTACAGAGGACGCAGAAATGAGAGTTCATATATCCCTTTCATCGCCGCCAAAGTCGCCGAGCTGAAAGGAATCACAATCGAGGAGGTCGCCGAAGTGACCACATCAAACGCCAGGAATCTATTCGGAATATAAGAATATGAAAGACGCTTCATCAATACTTATCATCTACACCGGAGGCACCATCGGAATGCGGCAGGACCCTGTGGACGGAACACTTAAACCGTTCGATTTCAGCCAGATAGTGGATGAGGTCCCGGAGCTGGGAAAATATGCCGTCAAGATCGACTCGTACACCTTCGACCCTTTGATCGACTCTTCCGACGTGGAGCCGGGCCTCTGGCAGTCCCTGGCCTCGCTGATCAAGGAACGGTACGATGAGTATGACGGTTTTGTGGTGCTCCACGGAACCGACACAATGGCATATTCGGCTTCCGCTTTGAGTTTCATGCTGGATAATCTCGCGAAACCAGTCATATTCACTGGTAGCCAGTTGCCGATCGGGGTGCCGAGAACGGACGGTAAAGAAAATCTGATCTCCGCTGTGGAGATAGCCGCCGCAAAGGACGATAACGGCCACTCATTGGTTCCGGAAGTCAGCATATTCTTTGATTCCCAATTACTTCGGGGTAACAGGAGCACAAAGGTCAGCTCCGAGGAGTTCAGGGCTTTCCAGTCTCCAGGCTATCCGGCGCTAGCCGAGGCTGGTATAAACATCAAATACAACAGGTCTGTGATAATGAGGCCTGAGGTATGGTCAGCTCCACTGAGGATCTCGACCGCCCTCGACACCAGGGTGTCGATTCTGAAAATCCATCCCGGGATCACCCCCCAGGTGATGAGGTACTTCCTCTGCGGTCCCGAGACCAGGGCCGTCATTCTCGAAACCTATGGTTCAGGCAACGCTCCCTCCAGCCAATGGTTCCTCGACATCGTGAAAGAGGCCGCGCGCATGGGAAAGGTTCTGATGAATGTCACCCAGTGCTCCTCTGGCACTGTGAATATGGATCTTTACGCCACCGGTAAAGCCCTCCAGAAAGCCGGGGTTGTCTCCGGGCTTGACATAACGACCGAAAGCGCGCTCGCCAAGCTATTCCATCTACTGGGAGCGAGCGATGATAACGAGTGGGTGAAAAAGAGACTTGGTGAGAATCTTAAAGGAGAAATTTCAAAGTAACTCTTGCCTTTTGAAAATAAATTAGTAAATTGCAACGGTTTTTTGTGAGGTTTTTTGTCCAGGAAATCAAGAAGAAAGATATAACTATTTAATACTTTATTAATTAAATCACACGAAAACGGTTATGAAAAAGTTTTTCATGTTCTTGGCTGTAGCAGGTGCTCTCACCTTCTCCGCCAGCGTCGCGTCCGCTCAGGATCAGCCCGCCCCCACCGAGCAGGCCACCCAGCTCACCGCTGAGGACCTCCTCAAGGGTACTGGTGAGGATGTTCCTTTCCACCAGCAGATCAAGTCCTATTTCATCCAGGGAGGTCCCGCCTTCATGTCCGCGATCATCCTCTGCTTGATTCTTGGTCTTGCCCTCGCTATCGAGAGGATCCTCTATCTGTCGTTCGCGAAAACCAACACCAAGAAACTCATCGCCAAGGTTGAGGACGCTCTCGCCGAGGGTGGTGTCGAGAAGGCTAAGGATGTCTGCCGTGACACCAAGGGCCCTGTCGCCAGCATCTTCTACGATGGTCTTCTCCACTATGACGAAGGTCTCGACGTGGTCGAGAAGAGGATCGCCTCTTCCGGCGGTGTCCAGATGAGCCTCATGGAGAACAACCTCTCTTGGATCTCCCTCTTCATCGCGATCGCTCCTTCACTCGGATTCTTGGGAACAGTTATCGGTATGGTCAAGGCTTTCGACGCTATCGAGGCCGCCGGAGACATCTCCCCGAACATCGTTGCTGGAGGTATGAAGGTCGCCCTTATCACCACCGTCGGTGGTCTTATCGTCGCTATGATTCTCCAGGTGTTCTACAACTATATCCTTTCCAGGATCGACGCCCTCTCAATTGATATGGAGGAAGCTTCGATCAACCTCGTCGACGCTCTCGCGAAGTACGAGCAGAAGAAATAATATAATTAGTTGTAACAACCTTTAGAATCTCACACAATGAAGAATATATCCAAGATAATCGGCTGGGTGCTGGGTATCCTTGGCATCGTGCTGGGAATTTGGTGTCTCACCAAGGGTGAGGCCTCAAACGAAGGCCCGGTGAACCTCCTCCTCAGGTACAGCTACTTCCTGCTCATCGCGGCGGTAGTCATCCTGTTGGGGCTTGCCATCATCCAGACCGCAAGGAACAATCCGAAGGGGTTGCTCAAAGCCCTTTGCGTGATTGTCGGCGTGGCGGCGCTCGTGGCGATCGCCTATGCGCTTGCCTCCAGCGATCCTATCGTCAGCCTCAAGAAGCAACCCGACGCGGGCACTCTGAAGCTGACTGACACTATCATGAAACTGACCTACATCCTCGGTGGTGCCGCTATCGTCTCCATCATCTTCGGTGTGATCAGAAACGCTATCAACAAATAATATCCGGCTATGGCTAAAAAGAAAACTCCGGGTCTGAACACCCAATCAACAGCCGACATCGCTTTCCTTCTGTTGTGCTACTTCCTTATGGTTTCCACTATGGACCAGCAGTCCGGCCTTGTGCGCCGTCTGCCCCCTATGCCGGATCCCAAGGCGAAGCAAGAGGACACGAAGGTTAACAGGCGTAATATCATCATCGTGAAGATCAACTCTTCCGACAGGCTGTTCGCCGGTGACCAGCTCATGGATGTTAGCCAGCTCAAGGATAAGATCAAGGAATTCATGACGAATCCTAACGACGATCCCAACCTGCCCGAAAGGGAGGTAAAGAACATCGAGGGATTCGGCGATTACCCGGTCACCAAAGGAGTTATCTCCCTGCAGAATGACCGTGGAACCAGCTACCAGGCCTATATAGCCGTCCAAAACGAGCTAGTCAAGGCCATCAATGAGATTCGTGACGACTTCTGCCGTCAGAACTTCGGAAGGGTGTACAACCTTGTCACCGAGGACCAGCAGAAGATCGCGAGGGAAGCTATTCCGCAGAACATTTCTGAGGCTGAGCCTAAGGACGTGGGTAAAAAGTAATTCAGGAGGACCAACACATGCCTATTTTCAAAAGAAGCGGTAAAAAAGACATGCCCGAGCTTGGGACAAGCTCCGACATCGTGTTCATGTTCCTTTTCTTCTTCATGGTGACAACGCAGATGCGTTCGAGTGAAGTCAAGGTTAAGGTACATCTTCCTGAAGCTACTGAGGTCGCTAAACTTGAGAGGAAAGACCTGGCTTCCTATATCTACATCGGCTCCCCTACCGCCCAGTATCAGGGCCAGTATGGAACCGAGGCTAGGATCCAGCTCAACGATTCTTTCAAGACCACCAACGATATCCGAGATTTCATCGCCGCTGAACGCGATGCCATGAGCGAGACGGACAGACAGTTGATGCAGGTCGATATCAAAGCTGACGAAGACGTCAGGATGGGTATTGTGACGGACGTGAAGCAAGAGCTAAGGCGCTGCTCCGCCCTTAAGATCATGTACGCTGCCCGCAAGGCCGGACAGTAACCCGTCAGACGACTGACATTAGGAAAAAGAGGACGCGTGGCGCCCTCTTTTTTTATGCTCCGCACTCTTTGTCTTGGCTGATTTTTATAGTATATTTGTGGGATTATGTAAAGTTTTGTAGCAAATGAGCGAATTGACTAGAACAAAGGTGAAAGACCTGCTTAAAGAGGCTCCTGGGAAGGAGGTCCTCGCCAAGGGCTGGGTCAGGACAAAAAGAGGCAACAAACAGATCAAATTCATCGCGCTGAACGATGGATCGACGGTCCACAACATACAGGTCGTGGCCGACACGACCAAGTTTGACGAGAACCTTCTCGCCAAAGTGACCACTGGGGCCAGCCTATCTGTCACAGGCACGCTTGTGGAGTCTGTCGGAAGCGGACAGGCGGTCGAGATACAGGCCAATGAAATAGAGGTTCTTGGAGAGTGCGACCCTATGAGGTATCCGCTCCAGAAGAAAGACACCTCTATGGAGTATCTCCGTACCGTGGCACACATGCGTCCCAGGACCAACACTTTCGGCGCGATTCTCAGGATTCGTCACGCCATGGCTTTCGCCATCCATAAATTCTTCAATGACAAGGGGTTTGTATACCTCAACACTCCGCTCATCACAGAGTCTGACGCGGAGGGAGCAGGTGACATGTTCCAGGTCACTACTCTCAACCTTGAGAACGTCCCCAAGAAGGATAACGGCAAGGTTGATTTCAGCAAGGACTTTTTCGGCAAGAAGACCAGCCTTACCGTGAGCGGCCAGCTCGAAGGTGAGCTCGGAGCCACAGCGGTCGGCGAGATCTACACCTTCGGACCTACCTTCAGGGCTGAGAACTCAAACACCCCGAGGCATCTTGCCGAGTTCTGGATGATCGAGCCCGAGATGGCTTTCTACGACATTAACGACAACATGATCCTCGCCGAGGAGTTCGTCAAATACCTTGTCCAGTACGCTCTGGACAACTGCATGGATGACCTCACCTTCCTCAACAACAAATACGATGAAGGCCTGATCGAGAGGCTTCACAGCGTGCTTGGCATCGAGTTCCAAAGGCTGACCTACACCGAGGCCGTCGAGATCCTCGAAGAGGCTGTCAAGAACGGCACACAGTTTGAGTTCCCGGTCAGTTGGGGGACAGACTTCCAGAGCGAGCATGAGAGGTACCTGGTCGAGAAGCATTTTGGCAAGCCGGTGATTCTCACCGACTTCCCGATGGCTATCAAGGCCTTCTACATGAAGCAGAACGACGGTTGCGCTCCCGGAAGGGAGACCGTCAGGGGAATGGATGTGCTCTTCCCGAAGATCGGCGAGATTATCGGCGGATCCGAGAGGGAAGCTTCCCTGGAGAAACTTGAGAGAAGGATTTCGGAGCTTGGAATGAGTCGTAAGAACCTCGAGTGGTACATAGACACCCGCCGTTTCGGGACAGTACCCCACAGTGGATTCGGGCTCGGATTCGAGAGGCTGCTTCTCTTTGTCACCGGCATGTCCAACATCCGTGACGTCATCCCCTTCCCGAGGACACCTAAGAACGCTGAATTCTAATAAACAACGATATGTTAGTCATAGGAATAGCCGGTGGTTCCGGCTCAGGAAAAACCACGGTGGTCAACGCGATCACAAGCAGGCTGAAGGAAAAAGTTGTCACAATCCCTCAGGACTCCTACTACAAAGACTCAAGCCATCTTCCCATGGAAGAGAGGCAGCAGATCAATTTCGACCATCCGGACGCCATTGATTTCAAGCTTCTTTGCCAGCAACTGGCGGAGCTTAAAGAGGGCAAGACCATTGACCAGCCGGTATATTCCTACATCACCTGCTCCCGTTCAAAGACGGAGACGGTCACTGTGGCGCCGGCCGATGTGATTATCATCGAAGGCATCCTGATCTTCACTTGCAAGGAGCTCAGGGACCAGATGGACATAAAGATATTCGTTGACGCTGACGACGACGACCGTCTAATGAGGGTCATGGCAAGGGACATCCTCGAGAGAGGAAAGACGGTGGAGACCGTCATCGAGCGCTACACAAAGACTGTAAAGCCGATGTACCTCCAGTTCATCGAGCCCAGCAAGCGTTACGCTGACATCATCATCCCTCAGGGCGGCCACAACAAGGTGGCGATCAACATGATCTCCGCGACAGTTGAGAAGTCGCTCAGGGACAAAAAGAAAGAAGAAAGCAAGTAAAGACCATCCGGCATGCGCGGCGAGGATAAAGCGGGACTTTATATCACGGTGATATTCCACTTGGTGATTATCATCATACTCCTCGCATGCCAGATTGGTGCCGTGCTGAAGAGGGAGAACACCTTCGTCCTTGATTTCACCAAGCAGGAGGAAGTCGAGAAAAAGAAGGCTGAGGAGAATTTCAAAGAGGAGGTCAGCGACAGGCTCGACCAGCTCTTAGCCTCAGCCGCCGGAGTGCCGATCAGGAATATAGCGGTGGACCGGAGTTCCATGCTGAAAGATGACCGCAACACCAACGCGGAGCAGCTCTACAAAGATGCCGAGAGGCTTGCCCAGGAGCTCAAGGACGGTTTCAAAGCTGATGAGCCTGATGATGACTATGTCGCCATCAATAAGCCGACGGTAAAGAAGGAGGATCCCAAGAAGCAGTCCTACAGCGGACCGTCAGTGGTATCCTACGCTCTTGACGGAAGGAAGGCCAGCAGGCTTTCCATCCCGGCTTACAGGTGTCTAGGAGCCGGTCACGTCACAGTTATCATTACGGTTGACCCGTCCGGTAACGTGCTGAATGCCAAGGTTCAGGAAGACGCCTCTTCTGATGACAGGTGCCTCAGGGAGTTCGCCATCCGGGCTGCCAGATTGTCGAAATTCTCGGCATCCACTTCCGCTCCGCCAAGGCAGATCGGGAATATCGTCTATATGTTCATAGCGCAATGAGGAAGAGCACCATATACATTTTGATCGCCCTCGTGGCTGTTCTCGTCGCTGGAATCGCAGTGGCAGTGAAGTCATTGTACTCCGGCTCCGGCAAGAGCAAGACAGCGGTGGACACAGGGCAGTTCATAGAGCGTCATGAACTCATTGAAGCGGTACCTTCCGATGCTGCGATAGTGTTCTGTGTCAAGAACTTCGGCAGAGCGCTTGAGATGTTGGGAGACTCTACCGCTCTTTTCGGGAAGATCACTTCCGGGAAGTTTGACAAACTCGCCCGAGAGTCATTCGACGGCCTCAGGAAGGACCCGGCTATCATCTCTGTCCACTACAGCAAAGACATGCCCCCGCTCCTGGTCGTCAAGCCTAGTAAAGAAATATCGGACACCGTTTGGAACGATTGCTCCAAGCTAAGGGCTGTAGCCGACTCGGCCGGGCTATTCACGAGGGTCAGTGATGGTCTGATCCTTATCTCCTCTTCCGAGACTATAGCCAACTCCTCAGCCAGACATTTGTCTGAGGGCCATTCTATCATCGAGTCGAGCGGTTTCGCCGAGTTGGCCTCACAAGTGGCGGGAAGCGACATCATGTTTGTCTCCAACGCCTATTCCGATAATATCCTGGACACATATCTGGCGCACAAGTACCGCAAAATGAGCGGTTTCTTCAAAGAGCTAGCCGGATGGACCGCCTTCAGCGCGACCAAACACTCCACTTCAGGAGTCTCAATGGATGGCACCCTGCTTTACGGCAGCGATCACTCATTCTATATGAACGTTCTGCGCCATGCCGGAACCGGCCCTGTACATATCGCTGAGGCTATTCCTTCCAACACGGACTTCATCCTGGACCTTCCTATCGGAAATATAGGCTCCTACCTCAAGGCTTACCGCAACTACCTTGACTCAAAAGCCAGGCTTGACAAATACGAGACACTCCTCTCCAAGCAGAAAAAAGAGGCCGGACAGTCCGCTGAGGACTGGGCCAAATCACTCGACATCAAGGAAGTGGCCTTAGTAGACCTTCACTTTGGAGGGAAGCTTCGCCAGATGCTATTCCTTAGGCCGGGAAACAAACGTAACGATGAAGGAATCAATGACTTCAGCCGCTTCGCCGGTTTCCCGAAAACCGTGTTCGGAGAAATATTCACCGGTGAGGATGAATACGCCTCCACTATTGTCAACGGCTGGATTATAGTAGGCTCCAGGGACTGTCTGGACGAGTTCTCGATGATGTCTTTCGAGACTCTAAAAGAGCGACTCTCCGCCGCCGGATTGTCCGACAGGATCCCTCAGAAGGGCTGCGGGTTCTGGATGTACCATTCGTTGACAGAGGATCCTAACTTGATCAGCGCTAACTTCAGTCCTCTTATCGCAGAAGGCCTACGGGACATGATTACCGGTGTGAGTTATGTTCCAGTGACCCTAGCGGCTATGTCCAAAGGCGATAAAATGGGGCTTTCACTGGATGTGACCAGAACCGAGATCCCGGGAGGCAGGATGCCTCTCCCGTCAGTCAGGGACACTACAGTGGCCGTTTCCAACGGGGAGTTCAAAGTGATGAACTCGGCGACCGGGAAAATCAACACCTTATATCAGAATTCCCATCTGTCGATATGTCTCAAGGACGAGAACGGCAAGGACATGTGGGGCATTCCGTTCAAATTCCCCTTCTGCGGCTACGTGAAGGAGGTCGATTCCTTCAAGAACGGGAAGCTCCAATATCTCTTCGCGGCCGACAGCAAGCTCTACATGATCGACCGTCTGGGCCGATTCGTTGGCGGCACCCCGGTAGACCTCGGCAAGAAAATAGCCCTCGGCCCTGAGGTCTATGATTTCGAGAACAATAAGGAATATTCAGCCATGGTTCTCCTGAAAGACAATACAGTAGGCCTGTACGACTTGAAAGGGAAACCGGTCGGCACATGGAAAGGCATAACTTCTGAGGAGACCATCAAGACCCTACCTGAACTTCTTGAAAAGGATGGCAAACGGTATTGGATCGTCAGGACCTCAAGGCAAGCGTTCGTATGCCCCTTCGATGGCGGAGATCCCGTTATCAAGGGAGAAGGAAATAAAATGATAAGGCCAGACAGCGAGATCACCATAAACGAAAAGGGCGCTTTCCTGGCCAAGTGCCACGACGGCAAGGAAAGAACATTCAAGTTGGAAAAAGAAAAAAAATGATATCATGAACGAATTCAAGTTCCAATCAGTCAACAAGCTCATAGAGAAGAGCTTCCAGGAGAACTGGGACAGGCTTGCCCTCTCCAATTACCAAGGAGTAAGCCTGTGTTACCGGGATGTCGCCAGGAGAATCGAGAAGCTTCACATCGCTTTTGAGAAATGCTTCCTCCACAAGGGTGACAAGGTCGCAATCTGCGCCCGCAACCAGGTAAACTGGGCGGTAAGCTACCTGGCAACAATGACCTACGGCGCTGTTGTGGTGCCCATTCTCCATGAGTTCAAGCCCGGTAACATCCATTATCTGGTGAACCACTCAGAGGCCAAGGTGCTATTCGTGGATGATGTCATCTGGGAAGGACTGAGCCCCGAAGAGATGCCAGGAGTCTATGCGGTTGTCAGAATCAACACATTCCAGCTTCTGTACGCCAAGAATGATCGTATCGTCGAGGCCAGGGAGCACATGAATGAATATTTCGGCAAGCGTCACCCTAACACCTTCGGACCGGAGAACCTCAACTACTACAAGGACTCCCCCAACGAGTTGGCCATGATCAATTACACCTCGGGCACCTCCGGGTTCTCTAAAGGTGTCATGATTCCTTATAGGGCACTGTGCTCCAACATCCAGTTCGCGTCTCACGTGCTGCCTGAGCTTAACAACAGGTCAAATGTTGTTTCCATGCTGCCTACGGCTCACATGTACGGAATGATGTTCGAATTCCTGTTCGAGATGACCATCGGTATGCATGTCCACTTCCTCACCAGGATACCGAGTCCGAAAATCATCACCCAGGCACTCCAGGAGGTCAAGCCGAACATCATAATCGCCGTTCCGCTGATTATCGAGAAGGTCTACAAGTCCAAGATCCAGAAGACCATTGAGAAGGGCAGCATCAAGACTATGCTTAAGATCCCTGTCCTCAACGAGATGGTACGCAAGAAGATCCGCACAGAGCTTGTGACCGCCTTCGGAGGCAGTTTCATAGAGATCATTATGGGAGGCGCCGCCTTCAATAAAGACATTGAGAAGTTCTTCTGGGACATCGACTTCCCTTACACGGTCGGCTACGGAATGACTGAATGCGCCCCGATCATCACATATGCCCACTTCAACAAGAAGAAGCTGTATTCCTGCGGCCAGGCCGCATATAACATGCAGATAAGGATCGACTCCGAGGATCCCGAGAGGATCGAGGGTGAGATCCAGTGCAAGGGCCCCAACAACTGCCTTGGCTACTACAAGAACGAGGAAGCCACCGCCAGTTTGTTCACTGAGGATGGCTGGATGAGGACAGGTGACATGGGTATCATCGACAAGGACGGATTCCTGTTCATCAGAGGCAGGAGCAAGTGCATGATCCTCGGGCCTAACGGCCAGAACATATATCCCGAGGAGATTGAGTCCGTTATCAATGCCGTCGCCTATGTGGTTGATTCCCTGGTAATTGAGGACAATGGAGGTCTGACCGCTCTTATTTATCCTGACTACCACCAGGCCGAATTGGACGGAATGACGAGGGATCAGTTGGAGAGCACTCTCAACGGTCTCCTTCCCGACATCAACAAGGAGATCCCCGGGTATGCCCAGATCCGCAAGATCGAGTTCATGCCTGAAGACTTCGAGAGGACTCCTAAACGTTCAATCAAGAGATATTTGTACCAAAGAAACGGCAAGTAATGGAGAAATTCGACTCTAGATACCTTGAGATGGCCGAAGTATGGGCCAAGAACTCCTACTGTAAAAGACGTCAAGTGGGAGCTTTGATAGTCAAGGACAGGATGATAATATCTGACGGTTACAACGGCACCCCATCGGGATTCGAGAATATCTGCGAGGATGAGAACGGAGTGACAAAACCTTATGTCCTCCATGCCGAGGCGAACGCCATAACCAAAGTGGCGAAATCCGGCAACAGCAGCCAGGGCTCTACCCTTTATGTGACAGCCTCCCCTTGTCTGGAGTGCTCGAAATTGATCATCCAGTCTGGGATCAAGAGGGTCGTGTACCGTGACGAGTACCGCCTTACCGATGGTGTGGATCTCCTGCGCCGAGCCGGTATTGAGGTTGAGAAGGTAGATTGATAATGAAGAGAATATCCCCTATCCTTATTGCCGTGCTGGGCATCATTGTCGGTGCCCTGGCGGTCACGACATACAACGCCTACAGGACCCGCAAGCACCTCTACAACGTCCAATACGGGCAATGGCGCAAGCTCAACCTGATTCTCGACCAGGTCGACCAGAACTATGTCGACACGGTTGACAATGAGGGCGTCACAGAGGCCGCAATAGTCGCCGCTCTGGCGAAACTGGATCCCCACTCGGTATACATGCCTCCTGTCGAGTTCAACGAGGCGGAAACTGACCTGGCCGGCAATTTCGACGGCATAGGTATCCAGTTCAATGTCCCCAACGACACCGCCACGGTTATTGAGGTCATCAAGGGAGGCCCCTCTGAGAAGGCCGGACTGCAACAGGGAGACAGGATCCTGAAAGTCGACGATAAGGTCATCGCCGGAGTCGGGTTCCCCCAGGACAGCATGGTCCGCAGGATGAAAGGTCCCGCCGGGTCAAAGGTCAAGATCACGGTCGGACGCGGAAAGGAGACCATCCCATTTGAGATTACCAGAGGGAAGATTCCCGTACATTGTGTGGACGCCGCTTTCATGGCGAATGACACCACGGGCTATCTAAAGCTCTCGAAGTTCTCCAAGACAACGTACAATGAGGTCAGCATAGCATCTCTGAAACTCTTGTCACAAGGCATGAAGAAACTCATCCTTGACTTGAGGGACAACACCGGAGGCTATTTTGACCAGGCTCTGCTGCTCAGCAACATGTTCCTTGAAAAAGGGGATGAGATTGTCTACATGGAAGGCCTTCATCGCAAGAGAGACGAATACAAGGCTGACGGGAAGGGAATCCTCAAAAACGTCGCCCTTACGGTGCTCATCAACGAGTCCAGCGCTTCATCCAGCGAGATATTCGCCGGAGCTATCCAGGACAATGACAGGGGCACTATCATCGGAAGACGTTCGTTCGGGAAAGGACTTGTCCAGGAACCTCTGTATTTCAGCGACGGATCAGGGGTGAGGCTGACTGTGGCCAGGTTCTACACTCCTTCCGGAAGGTGCATCCAGAAGCCATATTCCGACGACTACAGGTACGATATATACAAGCGTTACTCCGGCGGGGAGATGTACGATGCCGACAGCATAAAGGTCGATTCCACAGCTGCTTACAAGACAATCAGCGGAAGGACGGTCTATGGCGGTGGAGGCATAATCCCGGACGTTTTTGTCCCGGTCGACACCACTAGGGCAACCAATTTCTACATTGCCTGCAACAGGAAGGCCACACAGATGAGATTCTCTTCCGCCATGTTCGACCGATATAAAGGCACCATCGCCGGTATTGAGGACTTCGATGAACTCAGCAAGACCCTCGACGGAATGGATATTCCCGGAAAGTTCAAGGAATATGCCTCCAGAGTGGACGGCATCAGCTGCACCCCTCAGGAATGGAAGGACACTGAGGAATATCTCGTCCCGCAGCTGAGAGCCCTGATCGGGCGCTACTCAAAGCTCGGGGACAACGCTTTTTACAAGATGTATCTCGGGGTGGACACCACGATCCGGAAGGCTATTGAACAGGAATGACGTACATCTTCACGTCTTCCGCGCTAATAGGATTGCCGCCGAAAATCAACAGCCTCTCAACGACATTGCATAGTTCCCTTATATTTCCAGGCCATGACTTCTCTTGAAGAAGCTTGATGGCCTCGGGAGAGAATGGCCTTGAGAGCAAACCTTTCTCCGTGCTGAGCTGCTCCACAAAATAGTCCACCAATAGCGGAATGTCATCTTTCCTCTCATCCAGGGAGGGCACCTTGATGACAATCACACTAAGACGATAATACAGGTCCTCCCTGAAATTACCCTTCTCAATCTCCTTGCGGAGGTCCTTGTTTGTGGCCGCGACAACCCTCACGTCCACGATGATGTCCTTGTCACTTCCGACTCTCGACAGCTTCTTCTCCTGAAGCACCCTCAGCACCTTGGCCTGGGCCGCGAGACTCATATCCCCTATCTCGTCGAGGAACAATGTCCCGCCATCAGCCTGCTCGAACTTACCCTTATGCTGTTTAATCGCTGAGGTGAAAGAGCCTTTCTCATGGCCAAACAACTCACTCTCAATTAGTTCTGAGGGAATTGCGGCGCAGTTGACTTCAATGTAAGGCATCGAGCTCCTGGCACTCTGCTCGTAAAGGCTTCTGGCGACAAGTTCCTTTCCGGATCCGTTAGGACCCATTATCAGGACCCTCGAATCAGTAGGGGCGACCTTGGTGATCATATCCCTGATATGACGAATAGGCTCTGACTCACCAACCATCTTCTGGCCATAGACCTTTTTCTTGAGCTGACGGTTCTCCTTGACTATGCTAACCCTTTCGGTGGCATTCTTGATGGTGATAAGTATCCTGTTGAGATCCAACGGCTTCTGGATAAAATCGAAGGCTCCTTTCTTGATGCACTCGACCGCGGTCTCAATGTCTCCGTGGCCGGAGATCATCACGATCGCCGAATCGATACCTTCAGCGACCAACTTGTCAAGAACTTCAGTTCCGTCCATCCCCGGCATCTTGATGTCGCAGAAAATGACATCAAAACGCTCTTTGTCAACCTTGGCGAGAGCGGCAGGCCCATCCTCAGCGGTATCGACCTCATAACCTTCGTCACCCAAAATCTCGCCCAGGGAGTTCCTGATGGCCTTCTCATCGTCTACTATAAGAATCTTCATATCCAGACTGCTTTTCTATCACAACTTTACGCGAATATCGGACTTTTTTCTCGGAATTTTGGTATTTTTGTTATTATGAATATTCCAGACATCATCATAGCCATTGACGGCTATTCCTCAACCGGCAAGAGCACGCTTGCCAAGCTGATAGCAGAACAGTACTCCTTTCTCTACCTCGACTCCGGCGCGATGTACCGGGGAGTCACTCTCCATGCGCTCGAGAACGGGATGATCGACGATTCCGGGGCTATTGATGAGGACAGGCTCAAAGTCGCCCTTGAGACCCTCGACCTGGATTTCCGGATCGACGGGACTTACATCGGTGACCGCAGGGTCGAGCAGGACATCCGCACCTTGGAGGTTTCGAGCCATGTCAGCCCTGTCTCAGCCATTCCATTTGTGAGGGTATTCGTAGATGAGAAACTCCACGCTTTCGGACAGCGCAAAAGGGTTGTCATGGACGGCCGCGACATCGGAACGACCGTATTCCCCAATGCTGAGGTTAAGATATTCATGACCGCCACGCCTGAGGTCAGGGCCCAGAGACGCTTTGACGAGATGAAATTGAAGGGCCAGGAACCTGTCATGGAGGAGGTCATGAAGAACCTTCTCGAGAGGGACTACATCGACTCTCACCGCAAGGTGTCTCCCCTCTCCAGGGCCGCTGACGCCTATGTCCTGGACAATTCAGACATGACTCTCCATGAGGAGACTGTATGGTTCCAGGGGCTTTGCCAAGGCAAGTTCGGCATCTTGGAATAATGGCTCTCACGGTCGAGATTGACAAGCGCTCGGGATTCTGTGGTGGAGTTATCCGGGCCATCAGCCGGGCCGAGAAGTTCCTCGAATCAGCTCCCGGACGTAAACTGTATTCCCTAGGAGCGATAGTCCATAACGAAGCCGAGCTTTCCAGACTCGGCTCAAAGGGACTTGTCACTATCGGCAAAGAGGACATTTCAAATATTCCCGATCCATCCTCTGAGACTCTCCTGATCCGCGCCCATGGCGAGCCTCCGGAGACCTATGAGCTTGCCGATCAGGTAGGCATCAATGTCATAGATTGCACCTGCCCGGTAGTGCTGCGCCTCCAGCAGAGTATCCGCGAAGCATATGACCAGAATAAGAATATCATTATTTTCGGGAAAATCGGGCACGCTGAGGTGTTGGGACTGCTGGGACAGGTTGGAGGAGACGCGGTTGTCATCGAAGACATGAATATGCTGCTCTCAGCGCTGGAGGACGGTTCCATCAGAGTCGATGTGCCGTTGGAGATATTCTCACAGACAACCAAAAGCCCGACCGAATACTCCGAGATATGCTCGGTGCTCTCCGAGAAGGCTCAAGCCGGACTGACTGTCCACAATACCATCTGCTCACAAGTGGCGTCGAGGCATGAGGAACTTTCATCTTTCGCCTCATCGCATGACGTTATCCTCTTTGTATCAGGAGCTTCCAGTTCCAATGGGAAAGTCCTTTGCGATCTTTGCCGTTCCAAGAATCCCAGGACATATCACATCTCCGGTCCCGAGGAGATCGACCCGGTATGGTTTGAGGCCGACGACCGGGTCGGAATATGCGGAGCTACCTCAACTCCTCGCTGGCTACTTGAGAAAGTCGCCTCCGCAGTCACCGCTATCGACCGGTAAACAATAATATTTGCAGAAAAAAAGGCAATTGATTAAATTTGCATGAATTACCTATAGATTTTAATTCATTCAGTATATGGCAACAACAGCAGATTTCAAGAACGGACTGTTCATCAACTACAATGGCAAGCCTTGCCAGGTGGTTTATTTCCAGCATGTCAAGCCCGGAAAGGGCCCCGCTTTCGTGAAGACAAAACTCCGCAACCTCGAGAACGGAAGAATACTTGAGAACACTTTCACCGCCGGAATGAAGATTGACGTCATCACTGTCGAGAGGCGTCCTTACCAGTTCCTCTATTCAGATGAGGACGGATTCAACTTCATGCACGAGGAGACATACGAGCAGATCCACCTGCCTCACGACGTCGTCGAAAACGCCGACCTCATGAAAGAGGGCCAGCACGTTGAGATGATGTTCGTCCTGGAGCCCGAGGAGAGGTGCCTTACCTGCGAGCTTCCCACTTATGTCACCCTTGAGGTCACATATTCCGAGCCCGCCGTCAAAGGCAACACCGCTTCTACCAACGCTCTCAAGGAAGTCACCCTTGAGACCGGTGCCAAGGTGATGGTTCCGCTTTTCATCAATCAGGGCGAGAAGATCACAGTCAACACCACCGACCGCAGCTACGGCCAGAGGGTGTAAACCTGACAAAACAGTCATAAAACGGACAACCTTTCAAAGATTGTCCGTTTTTTTTTCGCATATTTGTTGAACAAACATTTAACCCATGAATAAAATCGTATCTTCAATCAAATCAGGCATGTTGCCCTGTTTGTTATTGTGTTTTGCCCTGATCGCGGCCTGCGGCCCGAAGGAGGATCCCGTAATCGCTGTGACAGGTGTTTCTCTGGACCAAAGTTCGCTCACCCTCGATATTGGCGGCACCGCTAACCTTACCGCGACAGTGAGTCCTTCCAACGCCACGAACAAGGCGGTGAGTTGGTCGACATCCAACCAGTCTGTGGCCACCGTCAACAACGGGACAGTGACAGCTGTGGCAGCTGGCACGGTCACCATTACCGCGACAGCCGGAGGGAAGTCCGCCATCTGTTCGGTGACGGTCAATAAGAAGGTCACACCGGTCTCTTCCTTGACTTTGGACAAGACTGAGATCAGTCTTGTGGAAGACGAGTCATTGACATTGAAAGCGACAGTGAGTCCATCCAACGCCGAAGACAATACGGTCAACTGGTCGTCCAGCGACTCGAATGTCGCTTCGGTTGACCAGAGCGGTAACGTTACGGCCCTGAGGACCGGAACCGCGACCATCACAGCCGCCGCGGGAGGGAAAACCGCGACTTGCTCCGTGACAGTCAGCAAGAAACATGTTGAGGTCGAGTCGGTTGAGCTTGACAAGACGGAGGTGACCATCACTGAAGGAGAGAATACAACATTGACCGCTACAGTGAAACCTGACGATGCGACAGACCCTGTCGTGACCTGGGAGTCTAACAATCCCGAGGTAGCGACAGTCGAGGATGGTGTGGTCACCGCAGTCAAAGAAGGCACAGCCGTGATCACCGCCAAGGCAGGAGAGAAAGAAGCCACCTGTGCCGTGACTGTCGAACAAAGCGAGGAGAACCGAATCAAAGCGATTTTGACAGAATTCTACAATGCCATGGACGGTCCCAACTGGAAACATCAGGAGAATTGGTGCTCGGACGAGTATTTGGGCTTATGGGAAGGAGTAACCGTATTTCCGGACAATAGTTTACAATTATCGTTTAACGGTTTCGGCCTCAAAGGTGAGATTCCGGAATGTATCGGAGATTTGACAGGACTTAAGGAACTATATATAAGGAATGAGCCGGGTGTCACCGGGACACTTCCGCAGTCATTCAAGAAACTAGTAAATCTGGAGTCACTTGAGATCTCAAGCACATCAATGACTTCATTAGCGGACGTGTTTCCGGTTCCAAGCAAGTTGAACTGGACAATGATTCATTTCAATGAGAGCATGACCGGGCCTCTGCCCGAAAGCCTTGGGGCGAACGATGATATGGTTGTTTTGTCTATCATCGGTAACGCTTTCACAGGCGCTCCACCAGCATCCTGGGCGAGACATTACAAGTGTATGGCGCTCATAGGGAATAACCTTTCCGGCACTATCCCGGACACTTTCCTTACAGGAGAAGATGTCCCTTACAAGCTCCTTACAATCCTTAACCAGAATCCTCCAGGACTTGACATCAGTGGGATCGACATGAAGGGCTGCTGGCCGAAAGAAGCTGTCGAGGACATAATCACAGGCGAGTTGTTCAAGTTCGCTGACGTGGTGAAAAAGAATAAGTATACCGTCTTTCTTGAGTGGGCTCCATGGTGTCCGTTCTCAAAGGCTCTGTTGCCCCAGCTGGTCGATTACTATAAACAATATCACAAGGATGGTCTCGAGATCATCGCTACGGTGATGAACTCCGAGGAACAACTTAAGGTATGGGATGATCTCCCCGGACAGATCCGGGAGATCAATGAGAAGGGGTACGACATCTGGTACAATTGTTATTTCCCGGACTTCAAAGAGTCAATGCCGATCTATCCGAGTGCGACTCCTCTTGCGGAAGTATATGACAATGAGGGCAATATCTTGTTCAGCGGTTTCTTTGAATTCAACGATCCGGTCCGCAAACGCTATGGCCACCTGGCCTCAACGGAACTGATTCCTTTCCTGGAAACTCTGTTCGGTCCTGCCCAGGAAATCGAGGAATACACCTCGACTGATTACTCCAAGGATGGCGAGGTCATTACCTTACAGAAAGCCACCGTGGGCAAGGGAATCAACCTGGTCTTCATGGGAGACGCCTACGTCGACAAAGACATGGGCAAGGGCGGTCTGTATGAGACATTAATGAAGCAGAGCATGGAGGAGTTCTTCGCGATCGAGCCTTTCAAGACCTTCCGTGAAAGGTTCAATGTCTACGCCGTGAAGGTGGTATCGCCCAACGGATGGACAGGTCCTGGCTATGAGACCGCTTTAGGTGCGGTGTTCACTCACGGATCTTCAAGTTCAGGGGTTCTCGACAAGTGTTTCGAATACGCTTTGAAGGTCCCTGAAATAAAGGATGGCAAGAACTTGATGATCAGCGTGCTGGTCAACTCTCGCAACGCTGGTGGTATCACCAATTTGATAGAGTCCTCGCAGTCAGGTGTGGCGTTCACTTCCAGTGAGGGCAACAATCCCGAGAGTTTCGGAATGATTCTTCGTCACGAGGCCGGTGGCCATGCGTTCGCCTTCCTCGATGATGAGTATTTCAACATCCAGACAGAGCCCACGGCTGACCATATCGCCCACCGCAAGTCGATGTACGAGAAGTACGGCTGGTACGCCAACATTGACTTCACGAACGATCCGACAGCGGTCAAATGGAGCGCCTTCTTGACAGATGAGCGTTACAAGGATGAGGTCGGGATTTTCGAAGGTGGTTCCCTGTATGCCAGAAATGCCTACAGGCCTACCAACCATAGTATGATGAACGACCATTTCGAGTACTTCAATGCTCCTTCGAGATGGGCTATCTACAAGAGAATCATGGAGTTGAGCGGCGAGGAAGCCAGTTTCGAGAAGTTCCTGGAATATGACGCTATCAATCGCGGGAAGAAACAAGCGAACTCCGCCCCTAGAACCCGCTCTGACATCAAGATTGAGCACACCCCGCCGGTCATCATCCCGTAGGCCGTTTTTCGGAAACAGTTATAAATCAATCTGATATAGATAATGCGTAGCTTATTTGGCTACGCATTATTCATAAATTGCGATGAATCAAGCGGTTCCGAAAAACAGACATTGACCTTTTTCTTTACGGGAAATAATGTTAAATTTGTGAGTTATGTCAGAATATATCGTATCAGCGAGAAAATACCGTCCTGACTCCTTCGAGACACTCATCGGGCAGGACACCATAGCGCAGACCCTGAAGAACTCCATAATCAGGGGCAAGTTAGCTCACGCCTACCTTTTCTGTGGTCCAAGGGGCGTCGGCAAGACGACAACCGCGAGAATATTCGCGAAGGCCATCAACTGCGCCAATCCTTCCGAAGACATGGAGCCTTGCGGAAAGTGCGAGTCCTGCATCTCCTTCCAGGAAGGCAGGTCATACTGCATCCATGAGCTGGACGCAGCCTCTAACAATGGAGTCGAGGATATCAAGAACCTGATGGACCAGGTGCAGATTCCCCCGCAGGTCGGGAAATATAGCGTCTACATCATAGACGAGGTCCACATGCTCTCGACAGCCGCTTTCAACGCCTTCCTCAAGACTCTTGAGGAACCCCCGGCACACGCCATATTCATTCTCGCGACTACTGAGAAGCACAAGATTCTCCCGACCATCCTCTCCCGCTGCCAGACCTACGACTTCAACAGGATCTCGATCCCGGACATGGTCTTCAACCTCAGGAATATAGCGGCCAAAGAAGGTGTCAAGATAGACGACGAGTCGCTCCATGTCATCGCCCAGAAAGCGGACGGAGCGATGAGAGATGCTCTTACCATTTTCGACCAGACTGTGGCCTTCTGCGGCGCTGACGTGAAATATGAGGACGTGATCAGGAACCTTGGAGTCCTTGATTACGACTATTCCTTCGCCCTGGTTGAATATTTCCTCGCTGGCGATTACGGGAAGGCTCTCCTGACTTTCGACGATATACTTTCCAAAGGTTTCAACGCCCTTCATTTCTGTGCCGCGCTCAGTTCCCACCTGAGAGACCTGGTAGTAACAAAGAATGGCGGGCTGGACTCACTGCTGGAGCTTCCCGAGTCCCTGAAAAAGAGATATGTGGACCAGGCCTCAAGGTGCTCTCTCAAGTTCTTGTATGACGCTCTGGGTGTCACCACCGCATGTGAGGCGGGCTACAAGCAGGCGGTCAATCCGAGGCTCCACATTGAGTTCGCCTTGATGAAGCTCAGCTTCCTGATGAGGGGGCCAGGGATGGCCGATCAAGGAGGCAATGAGGGGAAGGAGATTCTTCGCTACGCTCAGAATGACAGAAAAACCGCGCAGGGAGACGGAGATCGTCTTGCCGCCGGACAACCAGCCGACGCCCCTAGAGCTCGCAAGAAGCCTGCTAAGACCGGATCGGCATTGTCACTGAACGCCATCATGGAAGAAGAGGAGAGCAAGAAAGAGGAGAAGAAAGCTCCGGTTGTCTCGGATGAGCTGCCGGATGACGAGACTATTCTCAAGGCTTGGAAGGCCATCCCCGAGGAGTTCAAGGCCATGAACCAGATCCGCCTCGCCAACACACTCGAGAACGCCACAGTCGAGATAGAGACCGCGGGAGACACTAAGATCGTCACCTTCAAAGTCAGCAACGCCTCCCAGCAGAAATGGATCCAGGAAAACCGCCTGCTGACTCTGGAAGGAAATTTGCAGAAGAAGGTCGGAGCCTCCAGGATCCGTCTCGAGGTGGGAGTGATCCCGATGGAAGAGAAAGAAATCCAACCCTACACCGACCAAGAGAAGGCCACTGCCCTTATGGGAAAGAACGGTGAGGTCCAGAACCTGATCAAGGACTTCGGTCTGGAAACAAAATAAACAGTTCAGTATATGAAACTTCGCTGCGAGAACCTCGTGAAGAAATATGGCATCAGGACTGTCGTCAAGGGAGTCTCGATGGAGATCAACCAGGGAGAGATAGTCGGTTTCCTCGGCCCGAACGGAGCCGGGAAAACGACCAGTTTCTACATGATCACCGGGCAGATAGTACCCAACGGCGGAAGAGTCTTCCTTGATGATGAGGAAATCACCGGCTTGCCCATGTACAAGAGAGCACAGAAAGGTATCGGTTACCTGCCGCAAGAGGCCTCCGTGTTCAGGAAGATGTCCGTGGAAGACAACATCATGTCCGTCATGGAGATGTCAGACATGAAAAAAGAGGAAAGGAAGGAAAGGCTTGAGAGCCTGATCAGCGAGTTCAACCTCTCGAAGGTCAGGAAAAGTCTCGGAATCCAGCTTTCCGGAGGCGAGCGCCGCCGCTGCGAGATCGCCCGCGCCCTTGCCATCGACCCTAAATTCATCCTTCTGGACGAACCTTTCGCGGGAGTAGACCCGATCGCCATCGAGGACATCCAGTTCATCATCGCTAAACTGAAATATAAAGATATCGGTGTGATTATCACCGACCACAATGTGGGTGAGACCCTCGCCATCACAGACAGGGCATATCTCCTCTACGAGGGCTCTATCCTCCAGCAAGGCACTCCCGAGTCTCTCGCCGCGGACGAGGATGTCCGCACCAAATATCTGGGTTCAGGCTTTATCCTGAAAAAGTCTGTCTCAGTTGAGAGAGCCAGGGCTGAGCATCTTGCCTTGGAGGCCGCTAAAGCCGAGATTGAAACCGCTTAAATCATTAAATTATGAGACATTCAAGAATTATCACGTTCCTGGCGTTTCTGGCCTTGTTGACTATATCCTCAGACATCTTCGGCCAGGCGCAGATCTACACCAGGAAAGAGAAGCTTAAGGATCTGACAGCCAAGACCGTAAAGGTCGTCATGACTGGAGACGAGGTGCTGGACGAAGCCCTCAAACAGAGCGTAACGAACGCCTGGACCATTTCCCCTTACGAATTCTGCTCCGGCGATGAGTTCCAGAAGATAAAGACAGACAACAAGTACTACTTCCTGATCGTGGTCAAGGGCCAGCAGCGGAAAGAGGCCGAGCCTGGAATCGACATGCTGACCTTTGTGAAGGGTGGAGAAGGTGCGGACAAGTCGATCAATGACATGTTTGAGGTCGTGACATTCCCCTTCCGTTCAGCCGAGGACCCTTCCGGAAGGGAGTTCCTTATGTTACCGGCCTTCCTGACGATCATGCAGGAGCACGCCATCGGCCTTACCAGCTCGGAGGTCAAAGCATATTCATCTCTCGGAGCGACAGATTCCAAGAAACTCAGGATGAAGCAGATCTATTTCTGCGAGGATGACTTCGCTCCCCAAGTGGACGAGAAGACCATCAAATCGCTTGACGAGGACATATTCGTGGAAGGGGATGACATTGACCCTGATGATGTTTTCGCTGAAGGCAAGTTCAACGCTGTGGTCAGTTATGTCGTCGCCCCCACTGAGCCAGTCACAGGTTCCGTTTGCTACAAGTTGCTCATCGGTGCTGACGACCACAACTTGTATTGGTACAAGAAGCACCGGATCACTTCAAAACAAGGTGCGGGATTCCTCGACAGCGACTTGAAAGCCATTAAACTTCTAAGGAAATAATGCTCATAGGTAAGGCCCCGTGCGGTTTGGGATATGCGGTGAAAAGGAGCGGGAACTCAGTCGGTTACTGTTCCTTGACGATAAAGTGCGGAACCAGGGATGAGGAAGGATTCCACAGCGGGATAGCCCATTTCACAGAGCATACCATATTCAAAGGCACCTCTCATAAGAGCGCCAGGGTCATCAACAGTTACCTGGACAGGCTCGGGGGTGACCTCAATGCTTTTACCACCAAAGAGGAGATTGTTCTCCACTCCACAGTACTTAAGGAAGACCTCGGAAAAGCCGCGGGCCTTCTTTTGGAGCTCGCGACCTGCCCGGTTTTCCCCGAGGATGAGATCGCTATCGAGAAGGGAGTGGTGATTGATGAGATCAATTCCTATAAGGACAACCCGGCTGACGAGGTCTACGACAAGTTTGAAGAGGCTCTTCTGTCCGGACACCCGCTCGGTAACCCTATTCTCGGCACTACGACGAGCGTCAGGAAAATCACATGCGCCGAGCTTGGACGTTTTGTGAGCGAGCGGTTCACCCCTGGCAACATGGCTCTGACAATGGTAGCCGACATTGACGAGAGAAAGCTTGAGAAAGGTATACTGAGGCTGGCCGAGAAAGTATTTGACGGTACCTGGGCTGAGTCCAAGGAACGTGTTCTGAAGACAGTCACTGTTCCCGCGGTATTCGAAAAAACAGTAGACAAGAGAAATCACGAGGTCAACGCCGTTATAGGTGGACTTGCCCCGTCACTATATGACAAGGAAGCGCGTTTCGACGCTATCCTTCTAGCGAATATTATGGGTGGACCTGCCTCCAACTCGAAACTTAACGACTTGCTCCGGGAAAGGAACGGTTGGGTCTACGGTGTGGAGGCTTCATACAGCCAATATTCCGACACGGGAGTCATGGCGGTCACTCTCGGTTGCGACCGCGGCAACCTGAAACGCTGCCTGGGAGGCGTGGAGACCGTGATCCGGAAGATGCAGGACGACCTCCTCTCGGAATCCGCGATGAGAGCCGCGAAGAAGCAACTCCTCGGACAGCTGGCTATTAGTTCCGACAATGGTGAGACCCAGTGTCTTTCCATGGGCAAAAGCCTAATCTCTTATGGCACAGTGACTTCCGACAAGGAGAACAGGGAGGCGATCGAGGCCGTGTCTGCCGATAGGCTGCGCGAGGCGGCCAGAATGATATTCAACCCCGAGACATTGTCAACATTCATTTATTTGTAAGATATGAGACGTTTATTATCAATTGCTTCCGCGGGACTCGCGCTTATCGCCGGATGCGGTAAGGTGGCACCCCCCGAGCCATATGGAGCGATTCCTACACCTCAGCAGGTGGAATGGCAGAAGATGGAGATGAATATGTTCGCCCACTTCGGACCGAATACATTCACTGGTCTCGAATGGGGTCTTGGCACCGAGGCTGAGGACATATTCAATCCCACAGAGCTTGATTGCGGGCAGTGGGCATCCATCGCCAAAGCCGCCGGATTCAAAGGAATAATCATTACCGGCAAGCACCACGACGGATTCTGCCTCTGGCCCAACCCTGTGAGCACGCACACTGTTGCCCAGAGCCCTTGGAAGAATGGTAAAGGTGATGTCCTGAAGGAACTCTCGGAGGCTTGCGAGGCCGCGGGAATCAAATTCGGAGTCTATGTCTCACCTTGGGACCGCAATGATCCTCATTATGGGACTCCGGAGTATAACAATGTCTTTGTCAAGACTTTGGAGAGTGTCCACGATGGTCGCTACGGGGAAATATTCGAGCAGTGGTTCGACGGTGCCAACGGCGAGGGCCCCAACGGTAAAAAGCAGGAATATGACTGGCCACTCTTCCACGAGACCGTGCTGAAGTATCAGCCCAGGGCAATCATGTTCAGCGACACTGGTCCTGGCTGCCGCTGGGTAGGCAACGAGAGCGGAGTGGCCGGAAAAACCAACTGGAGCACATTGAATACCAAGGGGTTCACCCCTGGCGCCGGGGCACCTTCCAGAGAGAGTCTCAATAGCGGAGATGTCCATGGAGCTTGCTGGCATCCGGCCGAGACCGACGTCTCTATCCGACCTGGCTGGTTCTGGAGGGAGAGCGAGAACGACAAAGTCAAGTCCCTCAAGAAGTTGCTGGGCATCTATTACACAAGCGTCGGACGCAACTCCCTGCTTCTCCTCAACGTTCCACCGGATAACCGCGGCCTTATCCACCCTGCTGACTCGGCAAGGCTAATGGAGTTCAAGGCAGCCCTCGACGAGATTTTCAAGGTCAACCTCTCTGACGGGGCGAAAGTCACGGCAAGCGATTGCAGGGGCCGCGGGTTCAAGCCCGGGAACATCCTTGACGGGAATTACGACTCCTATTGGGCCACCTCTGACGGGGTCAACGAGGCCTCAGTGACCTTCGACCTTGCCGGGGAAAAGACCTTCAACCGGGTTCTTCTCCAGGAATATATTCCTCTGGGACAAAGGGTAAAATCCTTCACCATCGAGGTCCTGGGAGCTGACGGCCAGTGGAAAGAGATCGCCCGGGAGACCACTATCGGCTACAAGAGGATCGTCCCTGTCGCGCAGACCACAACCAAGAAGATCAGAATCAATCTCGATTCCTTCGCCTCACCTGTGATTAACGGCTTTGGACTTTACATGGATAATATTTCAGAATATTCAGAATAATAGCTATTTTTGATCGTTTAAATCACTAAATACCATGAACATTAAGCATATCCTCGCGGCATCGCTGATCCTTTTGGCTGCCGCATGCTCTTCCAACAAGACCGCGGGTCCCATCAAGGTAAAGGTTCCCGCCCGCCCCGCGGGACAGGAGAATGTGATCGGACTTACAGCCCCTGCCATGGACACAGTCAGAGTCGGTTTCGTGGGTCTTGGAATGAGAGGCTCTGGAGCCGTCCCCCGCTTCACCTATATTCCCGGAGTGAAGATCACCGCGCTATGCGATGTGGTGCCCGAGAATGTGGAAAGGTCTCAGAAGACATTGGAAGAGAGAGGCTTCCCGAGGGCTGCCGGATATTCAGGCGACACCGAGGCATACAAGCAGCTTTGCGAAAGGGATGATGTGGATCTGGTGTACATCTGCACCGACTGGATCCATCATATTCCTGTGGCTCTCTACGCTATGGAGCACGGCAAGCATGTCGCTTGCGAGGTGCCTTCAGCGACCTCCCTGCAGGAAATCTGGGATGTCATCAATATGTCCGAGAAGACCCGCAAGCACTTTATGATGCTCGAGAACTGCTGCTACGACTTCTTCGAGCTTTCCTGCCTCTCGATGGCACAGGCCGGACTGTTCGGCGAGATCCTTCATGTCGAGGGCTCCTATCTCCACAACCTCGATCCTTTCTGGGACGCCTACTGGAACAACTGGAGGCTTGACTTCAATGAGAAACATAAGGGAGACCTCTATGCGACTCATGGCTTAGGCCCTGTGGCCCAGGTCCTTAACATCCATCGTGGCGACCGCTTCAAGACCCTCGTGGCTATGGAGACAAAGGCTGTCAACGGTCCTCGCAATGTCGAGAAGAGGCAGGGACGCAAGAGTGAAGACTTCCAGAACGGTGACGAGACCAGCACCATGATCCTTACCGAGAAAGGCAAGACCATCCTCATTGAGCACGATGTGATGACCCCGAGGCCCTACAGCCGTATGTACCAGCTGGTCGGAACCGATGGCTACGCCGGCAAGTATCCGATCCAGCAAATCTGCCTGAGGGGCGACAAGTTCACAGAGACTCCCAGCATCGAGGATTTCAACACCGAGAAGCAGCTTAGTCGTGAGGAAATAGCTGAATATCAGGAGAAATACCGTAACCCGATCCTGACTCCCGAGCTTGAGGAGCTGGCGAAACAGGTTGGTGGCCACGGCGGAATGGACTTCATCATGGACTACCGTCTGATCTACTGCCTGCGCAACGGCTTGCCGCTCGATATCGATGTCTATGACATGGCCGAGTGGTGCTGCCTTGCCGAGCTTGGAGAAATCTCCATTAAGAACGGCAACATGCCCGTAGAGGTCCCTGACTTCACCCGTGGCGCCTGGAACCAAGTCAACGGCTTCTCCTACGCCTTCGCGAAGTAATCAGAACACGTGCATATATTTAAAAGAACAAGGTCACGAATTGTGACCTTGTTCTTTTTACGCCACCTCAAGAGTCTTCCCTGTGTCCTTTACGGGGAGGATGACCGGATGACTGAAGCCGGAATTAGGCCTGTGGAAAACCAAATTGATATTCCCGTCAAAGTCACGGAACAACATTGAGTGTCCACCGTCCTCTTCAACTATGGGCTCGTCGTCGCAGGTCCAGGGGCCGGTGAGTTTCCCTGAGACGGAGCGCGCGATCCCAACGCAGTAACTGTCCTTGAAAGAGGACCAAAGCATTACCAACTCACCGTCGCTTGTACGGTAAAGGAAAGGCCCGTCTGAAACATAGGACTTCCGGACATCGCCATTCTCGTCTATCCAGTCAGAAAGGCCCTTCGTCCATTTGGCGTCAGAAGCCTTGAACAAGATTGTCGGCTCGCCAATTGTTCCCGACAAGTCTTCCTTTAGACTTATAACCTCATAAGTTCCATCGACGATCTGGACCCATTCGTGACAGAATACCATATAAGGTACTCCATCCTCGACCCAAAGAGTCCCGTCCAAAGCCATATAATCCTTTGGAGTCGTGACATCTTTTCCCAACGGGAGGAACGGGCCGGAAGGGCTGTCCGACCGGAATATCTGTGTCCCTCGATATGTGAAAGACGGCCAACCTTCCACTTTATCTGCCCACGTCTTGTCAGTATTGAGGGTTGCGAAAAGGTACCACTTCCCTTGATACTGGTGAACTTCCGGAGCCCAGACGACTCCGGTAAGCGAGTTGTCCGCCGGAACCGTGAACACCCTTTCCGGGCCATACCATTTTTCAAGATCGCTGCTCCGAAACGCCTCAACACCTCCCAGTCCCTCGGCAGTCGTCGAGCTGCGATAAAGATAGTATGTCTTAGTGGCCTTGTCAGCCACAATGAAGGGATCCCTGCAATAGATGCTGTCAAGGACAAGATAATTACCAGTTTCCCAGGAGTTATGCTTATGACCGCAACCAACCAGGGACAATACCAACAGGATGGATGGAACGATTTTGCTTACAGACATTTCTCGGTGAATGTGCCAAGGGCAGTGTATTTCTTATAAAGCTCAGCGTAGACCTCGCCCCGGGCGGGGTCGGGGATATATTCTTTAGAGAACCCGGAGTTCATGGCATCGATAGCATCCTCCACCCTCTCATAAACACCTGATGCGGTCGCCGCGAACATGGCCGCGCCAAGGGCGCAAGCCTGCATGGTCTTGCAGACCTTAATCGGCTTGCCGAGCACATCGCTCATCACCTGCATCACAAATGGTGACTTCAGAGCGATTCCACCTATGCCGATAACCTCGTCAATCTTAACGCCTTCCTCAACGAAACGGTCGTGGATGGCCTTCGTCCCGAAAGCAGTCGCTTCGACAAGGGCCCTGAATATCATCGGTGCGGTAGTGCCAAGCGTAAACCCGGTAATGGCTCCCTTGACAAGAGGGTTGGCGTCCGGAGTACGGCGGCCATTGATCCAGTCAGTGGCCAGCATGGCGCTCTCGGAGATCTGAATCTTCTCAGCCTCAACTGTCAATGAAGGTAAAATATTCTCGCAAGCCTCCGCCAAAGCATCTCCTTCAAGACCGGACACAGTCCTCAGAGGCCACTCCAGAACCTTGCGGAACATCGCGTAGACGTCACCGAAACTGGACTGACCGGCCTCCAAGCCCACCATTCCAGGGATAACGGATCCGTCAACTTGGCCGCATATTCCCCTGATGCACTTGTCTCCGATATCCTCGTAGGAAGCGACCATCACATCGCAAGTCGAAGTGCCGATCACCCTGACAAGGGTACCTGGCTTGACACCCGCTCCGACAGCGCCCATGTGGCAGTCAAAAGCGCCACCGGCCACGACCACGCTTACACTGAGACCAAGTCTCTCAGCCCATTCCGGGCAAAGATAACCCACAGGCTTATCCGCGGTCTCAGTCTTATCGAAGAGTTTGGCTCTCCACCCGGCAAGAAGCGGATCAACTCCAGCGAGGAACTCCTCAGGAGGAAGTCCGCCCCATTTCTCGCTCCACATCGACTTGTGTCCCTGGGCGCATCGACTACGGATAATGTCCTTATGGTTGGTCACACCGGTCAGAACAGCCGGGAGCCATTCACAGCACTCCACGATAGTGCTCGCCTTGGTGGCTATCTCAGGAGAATTCCTCAAGATATGCAAGGCCTTGGCCCAGAACCACTCGGAACTGTAGATTCCGCCCTCGTACATGGAATAGTCGATCGCGGAGGCTTTGCATGCCTCGTTGATCTCCGCGGCTTCCTTGATCGCGGTGTGATCCTTCCATAGCACGAACATGGCGTCCGGATCGGCGGCATATTCATCACTCATCGCAAGAGGAGTACCGGACTCATCAGCGAAAGCGGGAGTGGAACCAGTTGTGTCAAAGGCGATTCCGACAACATTAGGAGCCACCTCGGGGGCGCATTTGGCCAATGCGTCCTTGACAGTGAACTCCATCGCCTCAAGGTAATCCTTGGGATGCTGGCGCCATTGGTTAGCCTGTGGGTCGCAATAAAGGCCCCTGGACCAACGAGGATAATTCTTGACACTGGAAGCGAGAATCTCTCCCGTCTCCGCATTCACTACGAGCGCCCTGGCTGAATCGGTGCCGTAGTCCAGTCCGATGACGTATCTTGCCATATTACTTCAAAGCTTTTCCGAGAAGGTAATATATCTCATTGATTTTCAAATCCCTCTTGATTCCCTCAAGGGTAGTGTCCGCTCCGATCCTGACCATCTCGATGTCCGCGATCTCGGCATAATCCTCCCAATACTCAGGAGTAAGGTCATAGGAGAAGCAGGAGTGATGGGTTCCTCCGGCCATCATCCAAGCGGCGGCGCCAATCTCAAAACTCGGTCTCGGGATCCATAGAGCGGAAGCCACAGGAAGCTTCGGAAGCGGTTTGGGCTTGATGCAATCAACTTCGTTGACCACCAGACGGAAACGTCCGCCCATATCGACAACAGTGGCGGCGACTCCATAACCGGTCTTGCTTGTGAACACAAGACGCGCGGTCGGGGTCTTACGTATGCCTATTCCCAACTCATGAACCTCAAGCTTGGGCTTGTGGGCGGCGATCAGAGGGCAAATCTCAAGCATGTGGGCCTGAAGGATAGCTGAAGCCGGACCATCAAAGTTGAGGGTGTAGTCCTCAAGGAAAGAACATCCCTCGGACAAGCCTCTAGTCATGAACCAGACAGTCCTATATAGAGCGGCGGATTTCCAGTCACCCTCGGCACCAAAACCATAACCCTCTTCCATAAGCCGCTGCGAGGCAAGACCGGGAATCTGGTCGAAACCTCTTCCGGTCTCCTCGACATTCACATCCCCGAGGTCGTCGAAATTGGTCGTGAAACCTTTCGCCTTCTTATCCGCGAGGATAGCCCGCAGGGTCAGCTCAGCCTTGGCGGACCTCCAAATCTTGCAGTAAGGAAGGGTGCCTTTCTCCTCGAGCGAGGTCTCATGATCATATAATTTGAAATATTCTCCGACAAGAGCGTCCACATCAGCGTCAGCCACATTGTCGAAATATGTCATAAGCTCGCTGAAAGGCACATAATCAACATGATAACCGAGCCGCATCTCCGCCTCGACCTTGTCGCCGTCGGTGACAGCCACATTGTTCATCTGATCACCGAAACGAAGTATCCTCATGTCTTTTGCGTCGGCCCATGCGGCCGCTACCCTCTCCCAGACAGCGATATGGCCGAGAGTATCCGGATCTTTCCAATATCCCACCACAGTCTTGTGGTTCTTACGCATTCGGGCGAGGATGTGGGCATATTCCCTGTCACCATGAGCGCTCTGGTTGAGGTTCATGAAGTCCATGTCCATGGTCTCCCAAGGAATCTCCTTGTTGTACTGGGTGTGGAGATGGAGGAGAGGCTTGCGTAGTGCCTGAAGCCCATGGATCCACATCTTGGCGGGCGAGAAAGTGTGCATCCAGGTGATGACACCCACGCACTTCGGATCGCTCTCCGCCCTTGTCATAACATCCAAAACTTCGGAAGAAGAGTTGGCGGTGCCTTTATAAACGACCTTCACCGGCAAGAGACCGGAGGCGTTCATACCAGCGACCATCTCATTGGAGTGACCGTCCACTTGGACGACAGCGTCGCCTCCGTAGAGCAGCTGCGCTCCGGTGACGAACCAGACTTCGTAGTTTTCGTATTGTTTTATCATATTACTATTTGCTTGATTATCAGATTTACCGTGTTATTTAGATTCTTCGCTTCGCTCAGAATGACATTCAATCAATATCTTTTGGGCTTCGCTCAGAATGACAGGCCTGGCCGTAATATGCGTCAGGGCCGTGTTTACGGCTATAATGTTTCTCTATAAGATGCTTGTTCATCGAAGGCTCATGGTCGATGACATCCAGTGTAGGCAACTGCAGAGTCGAGGAGATGAATGCCATCTTGGCCACTTCCTCGAGCACCACAGCGTTATGAACAGCGTTGGACACGTCTGTTCCCCAGGTGAAAGGACCATGGTTCCGGACAATGACAGCGGGAGTGTCGTCAGGATTCATGTTTTTGAAACGCTCCACAATCACGTTGCCCGTCTCCTTCTCGTATTCTCCGAACACTTCCGCCTTTTTCATGTCGCGGGTGCAAGGGATGTCATCATGGAAATAATCGGCATGTGTCGTCCCGATGTTGGGAATATTCCTTCCCACCTGTGCCCATCCGGTAGCGTAAGTGGAGTGGGTGTGGACTACTCCCCCGATATTCGGAAACGCCTTATAGAGAACAAGATGCGTTGGAGTGTCAGAGGACGGTCTCAGAGGCCCTTCCACTATTTTGCCCTCCAAATCGACCACGACCATGTCCTCGGGTCTCATCACATCATAAGCGACCCCGCTGGGCTTAATGACGACTAGGCCGGTCGCACGGTCGATCGCTGAGGCGTTGCCCCAGGTGAACAGGACCAGGCCGCTTTTGACAAGATCAAGGTTGGCTTGCCAGACTTTTTGTTTCAGTTCTTCTAACATAGATTCTTCAATTTGTCATCCTGAGGCTTGCCGAAGGATCTAGATTCTTCACTTCGTTCAGAATGACAGAAAGGTACTACCAGAAATAAATATAGAAGGCGACGGTGACTGCCAGGATGATGCAGGAGTGGATAATGTCCCATGTGCCCCAGGAGGCCCTTGTGGCGGCCTTCTGCTCAGGGGTGGCGGTGCCGAAGCAAAGCCCCTGGACCTGTTCCTCGGAAGGTTTGGGAGTGAACAGGGTCACCACGAAAGCCAGAGCGGCGCAGAACAGGAACATCCACACGCAGAACGCGTAGACATTCATCTCATTGAAGATGAAGGTGAAAGCGTTATGCGACTCAGGATTGACTATCATCGTGACAAGGCGGGTCAGGCCAAGCGCCAGACCGGCGATAAGGGTCCACATTCCGGCCTTGGGGGAAGTCTTCTTCCAGCATACTCCGAGAAGGAACACCGCAGCGATCGAAGGAGCCACAAGGCTCTGCACACTCTGGATGTAGTTGTAAAGGCTCTTCCCCATTTTCTGGATAACCAGAATCCAGAGCACTCCGAACACGACCACAATCACAGTGGCCAGACGGCCGATGCGTACCAGTTTCTTCTCCGGGGTGTCAGGGTTACGGCGCTTGTAGATGTCGATAGTGTACAGCATCGCGGACGAGTTATAAAGAGAGGCCAGCGAGCTCATCAGCGCAGCCAGGATGCCGCAGATCACGACTCCCTTCAGACCAACCGGCAGAAGAGTGTTGACCAGCATCGGGAAGGCGAGGTCGGGATTGGCCAAGGTGCCGTCAGCCTGCACTCCGAGGGCGGTGGCGAGCATCTGCCCGGTCTGTGAGCCAGGCGTCTTAGTGAGAGCGAAGGCTATCATTCCCGGAATCAGGAACAGGAATACGGGGAGAAGCTTAAGATAGGCTCCGAATATCGCTCCCCTGCGGGACTCCTTCTGATCCTTTCCGGAGAGGACCCTCTGGACGATGAACTGGTCGGTACACCAGTACCAGAATCCGATGATGGCGGAGCCGAACAGGGCTCCGTACCAGGGGAACTCTGTGTCCTTGCCACTTCGCATCAAGGTCGTCATCGAGTCGCCGTATTCATTGACAGGCTGCGAGGCGCAGATGTCCATCATGGTGTTCCAGCCGCCAAGTTCCTTAAGGCCGATCCATAGGATCACCAATGAGCCCAGAAGCAGAATCGGGGTCTGCAGGACAGAGGTCTTGAGGACGGACTCCATGCCACCGATGACGGTGTAGATGGCAGTTATGATCACAAGCGCCAGGGCCGCGACCCAGAAGTTGATGCCCAGCAGCGCGTTAAGTGCCAAGCCTCCGGCCATCACGGTCACAGAGACCTTTGTCAGGACATAACTCGCGAGCGACAGATAGGTCAGGATGCCGCGGCTCTCCTTGTTGTAGCGTTTCTCAAGGAACTCGGGCATGGTATAGACCATCGAGCGCTGGTAGAACGGGACGAAGACCCAGCCAAGGATGAGTATCATCCAGCCCTGAATCTCCCAGTGGGCCTGGGCCATGCCGGCCGAGGCACCAGTGCCTGCCAGGCCGATAAGGTGCTCGGAACCTATGTTGGATGCGAAAATGGACGCTCCGATGGCGATCCAAGTAGCAGAGCGGCCGTCCAGGAAGTAGTCTCCGGAAGTGAGCTTCTTCTTCCGGAAGACATCCCAGACGATCCAGATCATCCCCGCGAAGAAAAGAGCGATGACTATCCAGTCCCAGGACTGGAGGGTGATGCGGTTGAGATCCATATTACCTCACGGAGAAGGCGAAGACGCAATGGCTGGTGTACTTCTCGCCGGGTTTCAGGGTAGCTGAAGGCCAGTCGGGCTTGTTGGGGGTGTCCGGATATTTCTGGGTCTCCAGGCAGATGGCGTGACGGAAGTTGTAAACCACGCCCTTCTTTCCGGTGACGGTTCCGTCAAGGAAGTTGCCCGCATAGACCTGCACTCCGGGCTCATCGGTATATTGCTTAAGGGCGATGCCGGTCTGGGGGCAGTAAAGCTCGGCGGCGAGGACGGTGTCGTCGCCCTTGGTGTCGAGCACCCAGTTGTGGTCATATCCTTTTCCGTTGTGGAGCTGGTCGTAGTCGGCATTGATATCCTTGCCCACGAGCTTAGCCTTGCGGAAATCCATCGGGGTTCCCTCGACAGGAGCGATCTCGCCGGTAGTCATGAAGGTGTCATCCACAGGAGTGAAATTGGAGGCGTTGATGTATAGCTCATCATCCTCGACGCTGTGGCCAGCAGGGTCGCCGGAAAGGTTGAAATAAGAATGGTTGGTCATGTTGATGACCGTGGTCTTGTCTGTGGTGGCCTCGTAACGGATGTCGATGGCGTTATCCTCCGTCAGAGTGAAGGTCACATAGGCGGTGACATGGCCAGGGAAGTTGGCCTCTCCGTCGGGAGAGTCGAATTTCAGTTTTAGGGTGTTGCCGGAGCCTGAGACAACCTCAGCGACTTTGTACTGCCAGCCGTTGGGACCTCCGTGGAGGCAATGGCCGTAGTTATTCTGAGGGAGCTGATACTCAACTCCTTCCACGGTGATCTTACCTTGGTTGATACGGTTGGCATAACGGCCGATCGTGGCGCCGAAGTCCGTCTGGTTGTTCTCCGGGAAATAATCCTGGATCTTGTCGAAGCCCAGGACAACATCCTTGTACTCACCCTTCTTGTCAGGAACCATCACGGAGACGATGCGGCCTCCGAAATTGGTGATGCTGACTTCCATACCGGCCTTGTTGGTCAGCGTGTAAAGGTTGATCCATTTCCCATCCCTTTCCACATGGAAGGCCTCGGGATCAAGGCCGGACTTCAAACCAGTGACTTCGACCTTCTTCTTTCCGCCGCAACCCATGATCAGGAGAGCGGCCGCGCAAACAGCGAAAATCTTTTTAAACATAGCTATATAATTTAAAATCAATTACATCAACATTTCACTAGGCGCCACTTCGACAGCGTCAAAGTCTTTTGCCAGCCACACGGCCATGTATCCGGCACCTCTATGACACCAGGCATAATAAGGCACCATAGTAGCGGTCACATCCCGTACAATCATCTCACCCTTTCCTAAGCCATGGGTGAAATACCGGCCTTCCAGAGTGATCTTTTTTACAGGATGGCCGACAATATCACCGTCCGTGACTTTCAGATCCGGTTTTTCTCCGACAAGAAAACCGGAAACACGGAAATCGTTGTCAGGCTGCTCGGCGCAATACACAATCGGACCCATCTCGACCGCTATCCTGCCCTTATCGGCCTCAACCTCCTCACGGGCGGTCACGATCCTGGGTTCCATGTCCAGATGAAGGGAGACTTTATCGCCCTTCTTCCAGTTCCTAGTGATCGTGAAATAGCCTTTGTCAAGGTCTGAAGAGACTTCCTCTCCATTAACCAAAACCTTATAACTCAACGACTTCCCATCAGCATAAGAGTATAGCCCACCAGGAGCGACCTCACCTCTGACCCAACCTGGAATCCTTAGCTTCAAAGAGAAAGACTTCGCGGCGTTCTTGTCTATGATTATATTCACATCCCCGTTCCAAGGATATCCAGTCTCCTGTCGAAGGACCACATCCTTACCCTTTACCTTTTGGGTCAAGGTGTTGGACATATAGAGATTGACATAGAGGTCGTCATCCTTGACAGCGTAGACATATCCCGGAACCGAGGGGATGAAACGGCAGATATTGGAAGGGCAGCAGGCGCAACCGAACCAAGGTTTGCGCTCATAGCCTCCGGCAGACTCCAGAGGATTGGGATAGAAGAATCCATCCCCCTTTAGCGATACTCCTGAGAGGAGCCCATTATAAAGTGTACGCTCCAGGACATCGTAATATTTCGAATCACCGTGGAGGAGGAACATCCTGTGGTTGACATAGACATTTCCGATGGCGGCGCAGGTCTCGCAATATGCCGAGGCGTTCGGCAGCTCGTAATTCTTCCCGAAAGCCTCGCCATGACGGGTGGCGCCGATGCCTCCGGTGATGTAGAACTTCTTTGAGACGATATTATCCCAGATCCGGTCAATCGTCTCGATATATTCCTTGTCCCCGGTCAAGGCAGCCACATCAGCGATCCCGGAATACATGTAGGTCGCCCTCACGGCGTGGCCCACGGCCTCGTCCTGCTCAGTTATAGGCAGATGGGACTGGTTGTAAGGATCCCGGTTGGCGGTGCGTCCCCTCCTGTCGAGGAAGTACTTGGCCTGGTCGAGATACTTTTTCTCACCGGTCACGAGGTAAAGGCGGCAAAGCGCCATCTCGGCGATCTGGTGGCCTGGCACTCTGTCCACCTGCCCGGGGCCAAGGCCGACCTCGCGGATCACGCAGTCGGCGTACTTGATGGCGATGTCCAGGAAATTACGCTTGCCTGTGGCCTGGTAATGCGCCACTGCCCCCTCGACCATGTGGCCGAGGTTGTAGAACTCGTGGCTGAGTTCCTCGACCTTCTCCCATCTTTTCTCTCCGGACCACTCGTGGGGGTGCTTCGGGTTCATAGTCCGGGCAGTGTAAAGATAACCGTCAGGCTCCTGGCCACCCGCGACAATCACCAGGACACTGTCGATGTAGGCCTCAAGTTTCTTGTCCGGATATGTCTGAAGCACATAACTGGCTCCCTCGATGGTCTTATAGACATCCGTGTCGTCGAAAGCGAGGCCACCGACTTTATTATCCTCACTCGGATGGGCGGCCTTGACGAAGTTCTCGTAACGGCCGGTCTCCTCGCACTTGCTGAACGCCAATGGGATAGTCACTTCCCTCGATGCTTTCAGCCTCTGGCCCCAAAAGCCATTGCCGACTTTAACGGAGGTGAACTGGACCGGGGTTATGGGGTAGCCCCCGTCCTGGTGGTTTGCCTTCTTGTTCTTGTCGGCCGAGGTCAGCAGAATGATCGCGGCGGCGCAAAGGAGGATTGTGGTTATTCGTCTCATCAAATGGATGTTCTTAGTGTCAAACAAATAGTTCTTTTACAACTATCAAATATAAAGAATATTCGCCGAAAAGCCAAACGGCCTTCCGGCGAATATGTTTGTCATCCTGAGCGAAGCGAAGGATCTTGGCGAAGCGAAGGATCTATTCCTTGACGAAGAGACCCCAGGCTATACCGTCAGGAGAATAGATTGCCGTGTCATTTTTCCAGATGTAATTGTAGGACCTGGAATCGGTATCCCTGTATCCGGAAACATAGGTATCGCCATCAGGAGTCACGAAGAAGGAACAGAGGTAAACATATTCGTGAACGATTAGAGTGTAAATAACCTCACCGTTCTTGAACACCTCGATCCGGGAAGTCCTGTTATTATGCTCAAAGTCATTGTTGACAGCCGCGTAAACATCATTCCCGGCAATGCCTATCTCACATGGACTCCCACCTCTCTGGCACACATCGTCGCAGAGCTGGTATTGTCTCTTCCCATTCTTGTAGGCTGCCAGGATGTTCCTGCCATTGTTGTTTGTACCTTCCCAGACAAGACACCAGACATCCTTCCCGGAGGCCGCCACGGCATAGCAGTGCATGTTCCTGGAACCATCACCGAAAGTGGTTTGTGTGACCTTGCCATCAACCGAGAGAGTCCACAAAGCAGCGACATCGACATTATATTCGTCAGTGAAATAACCAGCGGCATAAAAGTTCCCCTTGGAATCAGCGAACACGTCAAATACTTCATAATTAAAGCTTTCATCTGCCTTATAGAGAGAGAACTCCTTCTCCTCCCCATCATCGGAGACCCTCAGGACGGAAAGACTCTTCCGGTAGTCCCGCTCGATCTCAATGAAGAAATATCCTCCGCCAGCGGCCGACTTATTTCCGTTATACAAGCCATCGGCACTGATAGCATGGATGTCCACTCCGTTCTTGTTAATCAAGAACTTACCATAATAATTATCGACATGGACATAGTACATGTTCCCTTCAGGATCCACTCCCGGGGTATAATAGGTCTGGATTCCCAAAGGCTCTCCGCCGTACATCAGATGATTATTATGAGTCCAATACAATCCAGCGAGCGATGAGGATGTCACGATCACTTTACAGGAAGCTTCAAAACCTCCCTCCATGCTCTTCGCGGTAATCGTCGTCTCGCCCTGGGACAGTCCGTTCACAATTCCGTCGGCGTTGACAGTGGCGATGGAAGGGTCTGAGCTTGAGAATGTCACGACCTTGTTGGCGGCATAGTCGGGAGTGAATATCAGTTCGAGCTTCTTGGGATCTCCGATCGATACCCCAAATCTGTCAGAGGTGAAGGCGATTCCCCTGAGAGTAGGATCCTGAGTCACCGTCAGGTCGCAGGAAGCCTCGATCTCCGTGCCGTCAACCCTGGCGAAAATCTTCGTCTTGCCGGCCTTGAGGGGCGTGACGGTGCCGCCTTCAACAGTAGCGACTTCCGGATTCGTGCTTCTCCATGACACGGGTTTGGCTTCAGCTCCCTCGGGGAGGAACTTGACGGTCAGTTCAAACTTCTCGCCTTCCTTGACCTCTTTGGTCGCCGGATCGACAACTATTTCATTCAGAACAATTTCCTTCGCCGTCACAGTGACAGAGCAAGTCGCTGTCTTGTCTCCGGCCTTGGCAGTGATTGTGGCCGAGCCGGCTGCGACCGCGGTCACATTACCACTCTCATCAACTGTAGCGACATTGGCATCCGAGGTTGTCCACGTCACTTTCTTGTCAGTGGCATTATCCGGAGCCACAGTGGCGGATAGTTTCTCGGTCTCTCCGGCGACTTTGCTGATTTCGGTCTTGTCGATAGTGATTCCCGTGACCGCAACGGAGTTGGCCGTCACAGTGACTGTGCAGGTGGCTGTCTTGGAACCGTCTGTGGTCGTGACGGTTATGGTCGCCGAACCAGCCTTGACAGCGGTCACTTTGCCGTTATTGTCCACAGTCGTGACGCTGGCGTCGGAGGATTTCCAGCTGACCGCCTTGTTCGTCGCATTGGACGGGGTCACGGTGGCGGTCAGGGTCTCGGATCCGCCCTCCACCAGGCTGAGTGTCTGCTTGTTAAGCGACACTCCGGTCACGGCCACGGTCTGGCCGCCTCCTCCGCCATTTCCTCCATTCGGGCCGGTCGGCTCATCTTTCTTGCACCCGGAAAACATCGCCGCTGAGATCACCGCCGCGGCCACGATAAGAGTCCCAAATAATTTTCTCATAGTACATAACTGATTAGTAATAAGCTATTTACCCCAACTGATAAACAACACAGGAAGGGAAGTTCACAAATATAATCATTTTCCTTTATTTTTCGTATATTGCGGAAAATCAGAGAAAACTTATGGATAAACTGGTATCGGATCTTCTTGGCGGACTTGGTCGCCTGTTCAAGAACAAAGTCAGCCAGACGGTCAGCAAGGCCGTCAGCGGGAAAAGCAAGACCTACACATTTGAGTCATTACCCCAGACCGTGGACGACCTCAAGTCCCTGCCTGAAGCGGCCTTGACTGACGAATATGCCGTCGCGGCGCTGTCGCTCCTGGCACTCACACGTTTCGAGAGCGACAAGAACGCCTCGGTCGAGATGCTGAACTTCCTCAAGGGACCCGATCCCCTGACCCCAATGGCCCTCCAGCAGATCTCCGACCGTTTCATGGACGGGAAGTTCTACAAAGTCAACTCTTTCTTCGAGGGAGCCACCCCAGCGAACAACTACACGCCCTCAAAGCCCTATAAGATAAAGGTTTCCTCAACCCCATACTCATTTGACAACGAGAACTGGGCTGTCTTGTACCTCCATTCAGGCGGAGCCGACAACCCCCGCCCGGTAAAACTGAGGAAGAAACCCAGCACCGGGCAGTGGTTTGTCGTTGAGATCCAGTATCTGGGCGACGTGCGGACCCCTGTGGCGGCCGATAAATGGGCGTAGATTCTTCGCTTCGCTCAGAATGACAGGACGGTTAGTCCAGCGAGTGGATGAAGAGTCCTGAGCGGAGCTTGGGCTCGAACCAGGTGGTCTTCGGAGGCATGATGTTACCGGTGTCAGCGATATCGATCAACTGACCCATCGAGACAGGATAAAGGGCGAAAGCGACCTTCATCTCACCGGAATCAACCCTGCGGGAAAGCTCGCCAAGTCCCCTGATTCCACCAACGAAATCAATCCTCTTGTCAGTACGCAAATCCTTGATTCCCAGGATGGAGTCCAGGACAAGATTCGATAGGATCGTGACATCCAGCACGCCGATCGGATCACTGTCATCATACCTTCCGGGGAGAGCCTCGAGAGAGTACCACTTCCCGTCCAGGTACATCGAGAAGTTGTGGAGATGGTCCGGGTGATATATTTCCGTCCCCTTCTCTACCACAGTGAAATCCTTCGCCAATGCGGCAAGGAACTCCTCGGAGGAAAGACCGTTCAGATCCTTAACCACACGATTGTAATCCAAAATCTTGAGTTGGCTCTCCGGGAAGCACACAGCCATGAAGAAGTTGTACTCCTCATCACCCGTGTGGTTAGGGTTAAGAGCCTTCTTCTCAGCGCCGACACGGGCCGCGGCGGCGGTACGATGATGACCGTCAGCCACATAGAAAGCCTCAACATCACCACAGAACAACCTGGTGATCTGGTCGATCGTCTTGTCGTCATCAATCACCCAGAATTTGTGGCCGAAGTTATTCTCATCGATGAAGTTATATTCAGGCTCCTTCAGGACGGTCTGGGCGACGATCTTGTTAAGGATGTCGTTGTCCTTATAGGCGAAGAACACGGGCTCGATGTTGGCGTTCTGGATACGGACATGGATCATACGATCGTCCTCCTTATCCTTGCGGGTGAGCTCATGCTTCTTGATCTTGCCGGAAGCGTAGTCGTCGGTGTGGGCGCAGAGCACAAGACCATACTGGGTACGGCCCTCCATGGTCTGGGCATACACATAATAGCACTCTTTGGGGTCACGCTTGAGCCAGCCCTTGGCCTGCCACTCCTTGAAATTGGCGACAGCCTTGTCGTACACGAGAGGATCGTGATCCTCAAGCATCGGATCGAAATCTATCTCGGGCTTGGTGATATGGAGAAGGGACTTCTCGCCAGCCATCTCCTTCGCCTCGGCGGAATTGAGCACGTCGTACGGCGGAGCCGCGACCTCTGTGACTATATCTTTGGGCGGACGAATCGCCGCGAAGGGTTTTACTCTTACCATAGATTCTTCACTTCGTTAGATTCTTCACTTCGTTCAGAATGACACTATTTGTTAACCTGGAAACGGGTGTTACCTGTGGCGAAGAAGTCGCAAATCTGGCGGGCGGCGGCGAGACCGGCGTTCATGTTGGCCTCAGCTGTCTGGGCACCCATCTTCTTGGGAGTCGCGAAGACCCGCAGCCCGAACTTCTCCTTGAGAGCCTCGTAGTTGTCAGGCATCACGTCGGTGACGTACTTAAGGTCGGGGCGCTCCTCAAGAGCCTTCATAAGTCCTTCCTCGTCAATAACTTCCTTGCGGGCGGTGTTCACGAGCGTAGCTCCCTTGGGCATCTTGGTGATGAGGTCGTAACCGATGCTCTTGATTGTTGAAGGCAGGGCGGGAATATGGATGGATACATAGTCCGAGGAGGAATAGAGATCGCCAAGATCAAAGACGGGCTTGGCGCCTCCTGCCTCGATCTGCTCGGGAGTGAGGAACGGGTCAAGGGCGAGGATCTCCATTCCGAGAGCCTTTGCCTTGGCGCCGACCAGGCGGCCCACGTTACCGAAAGCCTGGATACCGAGCTTCTTGCCCTGCACCTCGCTTCCGGTGGCGGGGGTGAACTGGGTACGGGCCATGAATATCATCATGGCGACTGCCAGCTCAGCCACGGCGTTGGAGTTCTGTCCGGGAGTGTTCATCACGACAACCTTATGGGCGGTAGCGGCGGCAAGGTCGACATTGTCGAATCCTGCACCGGCGCGGACGACGATCTTCAGGTTCTTAGCGGCGTCAAGCACCTCGGCGGTGACTTTGTCGGAACGGATAATGAGGGCGTCGACATCAGCCACGGCGGCTATAAGCTCGGAGGCGTCAGCATATTTCTCGAGGGCGGCGAATTCATGGCCGGCTCCTTCGACAATCTCCTTTATTCCAGCGACAGCAGCTGCGGAAAAAGGTTTCTGGGTAGCGACTAATATTTTCATTATCAATTACTTCTTAAGAGTCTCAAATTCCTTCATGCAGTCCACAAGAGCCTGGACATCCTCGAGGGTGCAAGCGTTGTACAGGGAAGCCCTGAATCCCCCGACGGAGCGGTGACCCTTGATGCCGATCATGCCCTGCTCTTTCGCGAAGGCCATGAACTCATCCTGGAGAGCCTCATAGCCGGGAGCCATAACGAAGCAGACGTTCATGATAGAACGGTCCTCCTTGGCGGCGGTGCCGACGAACAGAGGGTTACGGTCGATCTCACCGTAGAGAAGGTTGGCCTTCTCGGTGTCGATCTTGTGGATAGCCTCCACACCACCGATGCCCTTGAGCCACTTCAAGGTCTCGTTCATCATGTAGATCGAGAACACAGGAGGAGTGTTGAACATGGAGAGCTTGTCGATGTGGGTGCGGTAGTCAAGCATCGTAGGGATATACCTGGAGACCCTTCCGAGGGAATCCTTCTTGATGATGGCGAAGATCACACCGGCGGGGCCGACGTTCTTCTGGGCGCCACCGTAGATGAGATCGTATTTGGACACGTCCACGGGACGGCTCATGATGTCGGAGCTCATGTCGGCGATGAGGGGAACGGGGCAGTCGATATCTTCCTTGATCTCAGTACCATAAATGGTGTTGTTGGTCGTGATGTGGAAGTAGTCGATGTCGGTCGGGATCTCATAGCCCTTAGGAATATAAGAATAGTTCTTGTCGGCTGAGCTTGCGAGAGCGTAAGCCTCTCCAATGCCCTTGGCCTCTTTGAGAGCCTTCTTCGCCCAGACACCAGTCTCAAGGTAAGCGGCCTTCTTCTCAAGATAGTTCATGGCCACATAGAGGAACTGCAGCGAGGCGCCGCCACCGAGGAAAACGACCTCATGGGTCTCAGGAATATGCAGGAGTTCCCTCCAGAGGGCACGGCACTCATCCATAGTCTCGTCCCACTCCTTGGTACGGTGGGAGATGCTGAGGACTGACACTCCTGTGCCTTTGAAGTCTTTCAAAGCTTCAATGGCATTGTCGATAGCCACCTGCGGGAGCAGGCACGGGCCGGCATTGAATACGTGAACTTTTTTCATTTTTGAGATATCAAATTATAACTGTTATTAAATGCGTGATTAGGAATCAAAACCAAATCCGGTGTAAAGATAGACAAATTAAAAGGAATAACCCAATAAATAAGAGATAATCGCCATGCGGACATACATGCCGCCTCCGGCTTGCTGGAAATAATAGGCGTAAGGGGTTGAATCGACATCCTCAGCGATCTCTCCGACCCTAGGCAGAGGATGCATAATCCTCATCCCGGGCCTGACAGAGCCAAGCATCGAAGCCGTCAGGCGATAGACATCCTTAACCTTCTCATATTCAGCGAGATCCGGGAATCTTTCTTGCTGTACCCTGGTCATGTAGAGGATGTCGCACTCATTGAGACCATCCTCAATCCTGGACACCTGCCTGTAAGGGACACCGTCCCTGTCCAGCATCTCGATGTATTTCTTGGGCATCTCGAGCTCTTCCGGAGCGGTGAATGTGAACTTGGGGTTGAAGTGCCTCAACGCATCCACCAGGGAATGAACGGCACGGCCATATTTCAAGTCACCTACCATGTTGATATCCAGCCCGTCAAGTCTCCCCTGTGTCTTCCTGATGGAATACAGGTCCAGAAGGGTCTGGCTCGGGTGCTGGTTCGCTCCGTCTCCGGCGTTTACCACCGGCACAGATGCGACAGAGGCGGCGATGTCAGCGGCTCCGGCCATAGGATGACGCATCACGATCAGATCCACATAGTTGGACACTATCTTGATGGTGTCCTCCAAGGTCTCACCCTTAGTCTGGCTGGTGTTGCGGTTATCCGGGAAACCGATGACCCTGGCTCCAAGCCTGTTGATAGCGGCCTCGAAAGAAAGCCTCGTCCTGGTGGACGGCTCGAAAAACAGGCAGGCGACGACCTTGCCGGACAGGAAACTCCGCTCCCGATCCTTCTCGAAAAGAGCGGCCATATCCAGAATATGGAGTATTTCCTCCTTGCTGAAATCCTGGATTGAGATTAGACTTTTTGGCATATTAACTAATTATTATTGAATATCTTCCACTATAAGTCCGGAGATTCCGGAGAGTCTCTTCAAGAAGTCCTCGCCTTGGGAGAGCCTCACCCAGGTCTTTAGGGAACATGAGTTGCCGAAATCCTGGTCTTTCTGCTTAAGATCCATGTCCTTCAGGACCTTCATGACTTGGTTCATCTCCCCGTAACCGAAACTCACATTATACCACTTTCCCGCGATCTTCTCCACCGATCCCGCGTTGTCAAGAGCCTCGGCGGTCGAGGTCTTGTACGCCCGGATGAGCCCCGGGATACCCAGCTTGATCCCTCCGAAATAACGCACCACCACGACAAGAGTATCACTTAAGGAACGTGAATCTATCTGGCCAAGAATCGGTCTACCCGCCGAGCCGGACGGCTCCCCGTCGTCGTTTGCCCTGAATTTGTCGCCTAGATACCCGAGACGGTAGGCGTAACAATGGTGCCTGGCATCATGGTACTTCTTCTTGAGATCGGCCACGATGTCCTTCACTTCTTCCTCAGTCTCAACAGGATAGGCAAATGAGATGAAGCGGCTGCCATTGTCTTTGAACAGTCCTTCCGCCGGAGCTGGAACGCCCAGGTACGAGTCTTTAATGATGTTTTCGGAAAGGCTCATTCTCAACTTACGAAATTAACGTTTTTCAGATTATTTTGCAACGCAAGGGGATTTTTTGTATTTTTGAATAACTATTTGAGTTTTATGGTTTATCAATTCAGAGTCACACTTGCCGGAATCAAAGGATTCTACAGGGTTTACAGGATGGATGGGACCCGCACGCTTTACGAGTTCCACAAACAGATGAGGGCCGATATGGAGTTCCCTCAGGACCAGCTTATCATGTTCAAGGCGTTGGATGCCGAGGGTGGAGTCGTGGCGCGTTATGGTCTGTTCGACCTTGGATACGGAACGGTTGACAACGTCACTGTCAAGCAAGCTATCGAGGCTGGAATCGCCTCATTCATATATTTTTATGATGTCCCCAACAAGAAAAGCGTCATTGTGACCTTTGAAGGCGAGGAAGAAGGCAAGGGGCCCGCGCCGGTCATCGTCGACGCCAAGGGGCCCAACCCGATCGAGTTCGAGAACGGCTATGTCGCATTCGAGGATTTGCCGGATTCACAGCGCCACCTTCCCGGACAGAAGCCCGACTGGCTTGGCAGTCTCGCCGACTCAGCGTCAGGCTCTGGAGGAGAGGACGATGATGACGACGAGGAAGAGGAGGATGACGACGAGGACGGCAAGGAGGTTTTCGACGGGTCTGAGGATCTGGATTTCTAGGCCATGTCCCGCCGGCTCGTCGTGATACTCGGGCCGACGGCCGTGGGCAAGACGGATTTCAGCGTCCAAAAGGCTCTTGAATACGGTTCCCCGGTTATTTCCTGCGATTCCAGGCAAATCTACAAAGAGATGACTATCGGCACGGCTGTTCCTGACCGGGAACAGCTCGAGGCCGTCAAGCATTATTTCATCCAGACCGTCCCTGTCACCCAGACCTACACCGCGGGTGATTACGAGAATGATGCCATCTCCCTGATCAACAGGTTGTTCGACGAAGGTCATGAGACACTTGTCATGACAGGCGGCTCCATGTTCTACATTGATGCCGTATGCGAAGGGTTGGATGATTTGCCGGATGGGGATCCGGAACTGAGAGCCTCGCTTTGGGAACGGCTCAGGGCGGAGGGAGTAGGCAGCCTGGTTGAAGAATTGAAGTCCAGGGATCCTGAGACATATTCCAGGATCGACAAGGAGAACAGCCAAAGGGTTATCAGGGCCTTGGAGGTGTGCCTCGTCTCAGGACGACCGCTCTCGTCTTTCAGCTCGGGAGGCAAAAAAAGGGATTTCGAGATAGAGAAGATCGGGCTCTCAAGGCCCCGTGAGGAACTCTATTCAAGAATCAATCAACGGGTTCTGGACATGATACGCCTCGGACTCGAGGAAGAGGTCCGGTCCCTTCTCCCCTACCGTGACCTGCAGGCCTTGCAGACGGTCGGCTACAAGGAGATGTTCGATTATCTCGACGGGAAATATCCTCTTGAAGAAGCGGTCAGGCTAATCCAAAGGAACACCCGCCACTACGCCAAGAAACAGATGACCTGGTGGAGAAGGGACGACTCAATAAATTGGATTGATCTATAGTGACATCCTCACTCCGGCCAGGACCCTGCGGCCGAGCAGTTTTCTCGAAGAGTGGAACGACTGGAAAGCGCTGACCGCGTCCATCTTCAGCTCATCAGCGCCAAGAATATTCATGCAACGCAGGTATAGGCTGAACTTGTCCAGTTTCCAGACGGCCTCGGACGAGATGAGCGGCGGATTAGCCGTCTTCTTCCCCGCCAAGGAGTACCAGCTGAGATAGCAGTCAGTGAGAAGGGACATCCTTTTCGAGGGCATCACGGCCAGGGTCATGTCGCAGGTCAGCCGGTCTGTCCTGGACTGTCTCGAGAAAGAGGATACGAGGGAAGTTCCGTCGGTTTTGACTTCCGCCGATATCCAGTCCCAAGGGTTGCTCCTCAATGTCAGGCCCGCGTTCAGGCTTCTGTCCCTGAACCCTTCCATGACTCCCTGGAGCTGGCTTTCATAGGAAGACAGGAGAATCCCGGCCCTGGCTTCGATGACCAAAGCTCTGAGTCCTATGTATTTCTTCACGTTGCCATTCACACTGAATAAATCATGAGCAGTGACCGCCGGAACGAAAGAGGAGACAGAGAACCGATCATAATAAAAGGCTGAGGAAGTCATGTCGGAAAACGACTTGTCATAACTCGAGGTTAAGGTCGCATAGAAAAGGGCAACGTTGTTCGAATATTTAAGGAAGGCGGTGGTTTCCAGGGATTTGGATCTCATCAGACTGTCCGGGATCGCCAGCACGCGGTAAGTTCTAGCGACAGCCGCCCGGTGCAGCGACTCATCCTGAGACCGGGACAAGGAGAACCTGCCGATAAGCGAATAGTCAAGCTTGCCCGTCAGTGGACCTGAAAGGCTGATGGATGGCGAGACCAATGGATAGAACATATTGACTCCTTCGGAGACGCCGACGTAATTAAGGCTTGCAGGGATGCTGAGATCCAGTTTGGAGCGACCTATGCTCCGGTCTGTGGAGACCGCCGCCCTCGGGGCGAAATGCCATACCCGGGTCCTGGCGCCCGCCGATATTCCCCGCGGCTCAAGACCTGTCAGATTGGACTCAATGGCTGATCCGGTGAGATTGATTCCAGCGGTAAAGTGAAAAACCTGTTTCCCGGCCTTGGCGTCAAACCTCGCGCTGTTACGGCTGTCGAAGCGGGAGATGGTGTAATCCTGACGGAAAGCGCTCTGGCCGAACTTGAAATCCGCCTGCCCCTCATTCCGGAAATACTTGGTGTCGCTGGAAATATCCAAGGCTTTCCTGTCAGACAACCTGATTATCGAAGACAGCAGGTTGTCCACCTTGAAAGACGGCAGGTCACGGTGTTCGCCTGCCGGCTCCTCCCTGGTGATGTCCAAGTCATTATCCCTGAGTTGCCCCGAGAATCCGAGTTTGTCAGAGAAATAAGCCTTCCCGGCATTTTTCTCAAGTTCGGCAGAACCTGTCATAAACAGTTTCCTGTCAAGAACTTCCGTTCTCTCGTCTATTGTCAGGACTTCGCCGTCGGGGAAGTTGACTCTCTCACTTGTGAAGGTGTCTTCGGAATATCGTTCCGCGGCAGCGGAAAGGGTCGTCCTCACCAACATGTCGCCCTTTGTCTTGCGTAGTGAGTTGAGGCTGGCCACCCCAGACGTGTTGGCGTACCAGAACTCCTTCGGGAGCTGGAGGGGTGACAGAGTGGGAGTGAGCGGGGTGGCGAAATCAGGCTCAAGACTTTCACGGAGCACGTATGCCTTGCCGGATGCCCGGCCGAAATATTCCTGCTCCCTGAGTTCCTGAAGGATGTCGTTCCCGATGTTGTTCCCTTTCAGGAGATAGAGGTTCTGCCTGCTGGAGGAGAAGCGGGAAACCATGGCCCTGAAGTTGAAAATCGGGAACCGGGGAGCCCCGAGGGCCGCTCCGCCGGAGAATAGCCATGTGCCTTTGGACGATTCCTTGAGGATGATGTTAACGGCACTCTTGTCTGTCACAACTATGCCGGCCAGGGCTTTCACCGGCTGATGACGCCGGTAGACCTCCACGCTGGATATCTTGTCAGGGGTGAGGTTTTTCACGACAGTTCCGTATCTGGCACCCATCAGGTCCATTCCCTCGACATAGAACTTGTTGATATTCTGTCCGTCCACTCGGATCCCTCCGGATTCTGTGACGCTAAGGCCGGGCAGTTTGGCCAAAAGCTCTCCGATATTCCTCTCATTGCCATCAGAAAAGGCCGCGGCGGAGTACTTGGTGGTGTCGCCTTTCTCCTCGATCACGCTCGACGTGACTTTGGAAGCCCTCAGTTCGGCTTTTTTCGGGACAAGTTTGATTGTCAGGAACTTCGACGGATCAGTAATGGCCGTTTTCCTGGAGGCGTAACCCATCAGGGTGACGATGGCGGTGTCTGGAACCGCGGTTCCGGCAGGCTTGACAACGAAAGATCCGTCCTCTCCGGTCATTGAATATCCCAGGACTTTGGAAGACTTGTAGACTGAGACGAACGCTCCGGCGAGAGGCTCGCCGGTCTTGCTGTCAGAGACTGACCCGCGTATTTCGACCGCTCCTTGTGCAGTGCAAAGGAGCGGCAACAATAGCAGGATAACCAATGACAACAGCCGTAAACGCATATCGATCAGCTACTTCCAATAACTTTCAGCGATCAGCGGTTGGTATTTCATGTATTGTATCCGGGTGACCGAGCCGTCCTTATTCCTGACCTCTCCTATTGCCCCGGAATACCCTGTCAACTCATTGAAGTAGTCCATGTTCCTGCTCGCCCTTGTCTTTATCTTCTCCTCCTCCTTTACCGACAGGCGTTCGACTTCGCACGCCCTGGCATAGGCTTTCATGCCTTCAGGCCACCTCGGCTCATCAAAAGTGCCGATGTCACGAATATAGAAATTGAACAGCTTTTCAGAGTCAATGGCATACACGATAAGTCCGGGGCAGCCCCAGAGCAGCCAGGGCCCGGCGTTGACGGGAACCTCTTCCGTGTACCAGACAGTCCATTTGCGCCCCATGTACTCAGCCTCGGCCTTTTTCACGGCATATCCGGCGAATGTCTTGGTCGTGTCTGAATCCAACAGGTTCCATAAAGGCAATTCAAGGCTCCCTTTCTCTCCAATGAATATTTTCTTGATCGCCTTGTACGATATGCCGTAAGACGCATCCTGGAAATCAACGCGCCACAGATCAGTCGTTCCGCGATGCCTGATGGCCTCGTTGTACGCATCCTGGTCGGCGATATTTCCCGACTTGTCAAAGGCCTTGACGCACAGCGAATCCCTCAGGTAACGGCCTTCGCTGTAGAACCAGCTCTCCTTCCAATTGTAGTCGAGACGCATGTCCATCTCGGCCCTGAAGTTCTTCTCAGTCGTGTCCCTTTTATATAAAAAGGCGTAGGAAACCCTGATGTTCCGCTGCGCCATGAGGCTTCCGCAGCAGAACATCAGAACACACAAAAGAGATTTCCAGCTCATACTCTTATTAAAGTAACACATATAGGTGTTGGTGAAAATATGATATGAATATGCATTTCAGATGCCTCTGTTATAATTAGAGTTTGACAGTAAGGGTGTAAACAACAGGGACAGCTACGCCATCCTTGTTGAAGCCTGGTGTCCATTTCGGGGATGAGCTGACAACTCGAAGAGCTTCGTCATCAAGACTCTTGATGCCGGACCCCCGGAGCAACCTTACCCCTTTGACTTCACCTGCCACCGTAACAGTGAACTGCATAACCACACTTCTCTGGGCTTTTTCCATGCTTTCGTCATCGGGACAGTTCAGGTTCTCGTTTACCCACTTTGAAAACGCATTGGCATCACCACCGCCAAAAGTAGGGCTTACCTCGACCTGCTGGTATAGCTCAAATTCCTCCTCTCCATTGGCCGGATCATAGTCGGTCACTGTCCTGACCGTGGCCGCAAGTGAGAGTCCCATAATGGGTATCACGAATAGCACTCTAAGGGCGCTCATCCTCTTTGACCTTTTCTTGAGCATCATTGAAATTCGATTTTTGAGTGTACCGGAGTTGAAACTGTTCGCGACCGTGTACCCGCGGTCAGCGGCAGCTTTTCTGATAAGGAACATTTGGTATTGCGTGGCATCGATGCCATTTTTAAGGACAGCCTCATCGGCCTCATATTCATGCACTCCACGTAGGTCACTCCTCAGCATCCAGACCATTGGGTTGTACCATTGGAGGGCCGAAAAAAGGTCTACTATGAGGATGTCTGGGGAATGCCTCATGGCGATGTGGGCTTTCTCGTGGGCCACTATTTCCGGGTTCCAGAACTCGTAGTCCTTCCTGGAAAGCACTATGTGGCGCATCCAGCTGAACGGAGCCACGTCCCGGTCGGTTATCACAAGGTCGATTCCTCCATCAATGGTCTTGTGTTCTCCTCCACGTATTATCCCTTTTATCTTGAATATGGACCAGAAGGTCTTGAATAACACGAAGACGAGTCCGACCGCATAGACCGCCGCAAGCAGCGAAATCCATACAGGCGAAGCGACCGGCCCGGCGGCTAAAGCCTCTCCTCCGGAAGAAACCGCATCAGAGACCACGCTGACATGTTCTGTTTTATGCACGGTGATTACGCACAGGGGAAGCAGCAGGGACACAACAGGAGTCAGGACCAGAACAATCCTGTTGAGCCTATGGAAGGTGTTCTTGGCAAGAAGCAGACGCCAGAAAGTGTAGAACACCGCCGTCAGGAGAGCTGCCTTGAATGTGTATGTGAGGAATGCGGGCATGTTATTCGGCTTTCTTTTCTTCGACCTGACGGATGAGTTCTTTGAGTTCGTCCACGGTAATCTTCTCGTCCCGCAAAAGGGTCGAGACCGCGCTCATGTACGAGTTGCCGAACCAACCGCTGATAAGACCTGTCAACGAACTTTCCTTGTAGCTTTCCTCTGTCACCAAGGGATAATAACGGAAACTTCCCCCATAGGACTTGTCATGAGAGAGGAAGCCATCCTTTTCCAGCATCCTGACTTGGGTGGACACTGTGTTAAAGTGCGGTCGGGACTCAGGTAGCAACGGAATCAAGTCCTTCACGAACATCCCGCCGTTCTTCCAGAACAGCTTCATTATCATCTCCTCTTTTTTTGTCAACTTTCTCATTCGGATTCTAATGTATTTAAGGTAAAGGTTGCATGGCAAAGGTAACGAAAAATTTTTTATGCACAAACTATTTTTTTTAGTTTTTCAGAGGAAAAGGAGAATCGCCAACGGGTCCTGGCGCCCGCCGATATTCCCGCGGCTCAAGACCTGTCAGATTGGACTCAATAAAACAGTTATTACAAATGTCATGTATGAGCGGCTGATTGCCAAAAAATATTATATTTGTAGAATGTAGATTAATAAAAGAGTATTCCGCCATGGCGAAAGAGATACAGTTGGATCCTCATTGCGAGGCGATTCTTCAGGAATACAGGGACAAATTGCCCTGGATGGAAGAGGTGGCCCGGAAAACCTACGACACGCTGAAGACCACTCTGGCAGCGGCAGGTCTTCTTGTCGCCGCCTTGGAGTATAGGGTCAAAAGTGAGGAATCCCTCGCTGGAAAACTTGAGTTGAAGGGCGGGAAATACAAGTCCCTCGCTGACATCACGGACATAATCGGCCTGAGAGTCATCACCTTCTACATCGATGATGTGGACAAGGTGGCATCCGCCGTGGAGAGGCTCTTTGAAATCGACTGGGATAATTCCGTGGACAAGCGCAAAGCCCATGAGATCGACAGTTTCGGCTATCTCTCGCTCCACTACATCTGCAAGATTCCCGACTCCGGATTCCGGATGGAGATCCAGATGAGGACAGTCCTCCAACATGCCTGGGCCAACATGAACCATGACACCGGCTACAAGTCCGGAGTCGAGGTGCCGAAGAGATATCTCCGGAACCTGAGCCGCCTGGCCGGAATGCTTGAGCTTGTGGATGACGAGTTCAGCAAGATACGCGCTGAACTTACGGACTACAGGAGGCGTGTACGGGCGCTTGTGGCTTCCGGCAATCTCGACGACGTGCCACTTGACGGAGACTCTTTCAGGAGTTTCCTCGACCTGGATCCTTTCGGCCAGTTGAACAAAAGGATAGCGTCTGTCAACCAAGCTGAGATACACAATGTTCCGCTCATGCCTTATCTGGCGGTATTCAAGGGCATCGGGTGCAAAACCCTTGGCGAAGTCGCCGATATAATCAAGGAATACTCCGAAGGGGCGTATCAGATTGCGACTTACCAGATCGGACTGACAGACCTGGACATTTTGGCCTCTTCGATCGGTCCACAGGATCTTTGCATCGCTTATATCCTGAAGAACGGTGGCGGCAGCGCCGGAATCAAACTAATGTTCGACTCCTTGAACGGGCCTTCCGAAAGCAACGAGATGATGGCCAAACTTCTTCTCGAACAATCCAGTGACTTTCCTTTTATGAACCAATAATATGGCGAACGAACCTCTTGACACACAATTACTTGACAAAGCGATAGAGTTTGCGGTCAAGGCCCACTCGGGAACCGCCCGACGCGGGAAGGGATTCCCGTACATCGTCCATCCGATGGAAGCGATGGAGATTGTCGCCACCATCACCTCCGACCAGGAACTTCTGGCGGCCGCCGCCCTACACGACACGGTGGAGGACACGGATGTGGAAGTGGAGGATATAAGGAGTGAGTTTGGGGACAGGGTCGCCGAACTGGTGGCCGCGGAGAGCGAGAGCATAGCCGAAGGAATAAGTGAGGAAGATAGTTGGAAAGCCCGGAAACAGTTGGCTTTGAACCGATTGGTCTCTTCTTCATTAGATGTGAAAATAGTCGCTCTTGGCGACAAATTGTCTAATATGCGGGCGATCGCCAGGGATTATGAGGTTATGGGTGATGACCTTTGGAGCATCTTCCACGCCAAGGATCCCGCCGATCACAAGTGGCGGTACCGGGGGCTGGTGGAAGCCTTCAAGGATCTCAGCCACACGAGCGCGTTTAAAGAATTCGAGTATCTGGTTGATAAAGTATTCGGGAAATGACCATGGAAGCGATAAGAATATCCCTTGATGACTATGTCCTGGCAGGCGGCGGGGCCAATGGCGAAAGTTACGACCACAAGACCGACCCCTCCATAATGCTGAAGCTGTACTTCCCTGGAAAGATACAGCAGCCTCTGGACGAGATGATCCTCGCCCGGAAGGTTTATGACTTGGGCATACCGACTCCCGAGCCTGGAGACTATGTGGTCACTGAAGACGGACGTTACGGGATCAGGTTCCATCGCATCATGGACAAGAAATCCTACTCCAGGGCGACGGGTGATAACCCTCAGGAAGTGGCCAGATATGCCGGAGAGTTCGCCCGGATGTGCCTCAAGTTGCATTCCACCAAGTTGGATGTCAACCGGTTCGAGAATGTGAAAGATCGCTATTACCGACTCCTGGAAGCCAATCCCTTTTTCACCTCAGCCGAGAAAGACAAGATCGGGAAATTCATCTCTGACACTCCGGATGAGGATACCGCCATCCATGGGGATCTCCAATACAGCAACGCTATATTCGCTGGTGGTAAGAGCTACTTTATCGATCTTGGAGATTTCTGCTATGGGAACCACCTTTTCGATGTCGGCATGGTCTACCTGTGCTGCTATCTGAGCGGTGAAGACTTCATCAAGGAGACTTTCCATATGCCAAAATCTTTGGCGATGAGATTCTGGGATGAGTTCGTCCCGGTTTATTTCGGGAAGGGCCGTTCACCCAAGGACATAGAGGAGGAGATACGCCCCTATGCCGGTCTCAAGACACTAATTGTCGAGCGCGACACCGGAAGCCCGATGCCGGAGTTCCGCGCGGCGTTGAAATCAGTGCTATGAAAAAGGATCTCTCATTAAAAAAGACGGCTCTGCGAAGAGAGCTTTGGACCGGCATGCTTTTGCTGGTCGTCGCGGCTTTGACCCTTGAAGCCACATCCCTCATCCAGTACTATTTCGCCCAGAAAAGCATCACGGAGATAGCGTCCAAGCGCGCCGAGGATAACCTTGAGAACGCCAAGGTGGATATTCTGAATATCCTCAACCAAGTGGAGACCGCCATCAACAATGACATCTGGATGGTCAGGGCTTGCATTCCGATAAGGGACACGATCTGGAAAGTCGCGGAGCATATTGTCAAGGAGAATCCGGCCATAGTAGGTTCAACTGTGGCTTTTGTCCCGGGTTATTATAAAGACAGACCCCTCTTTTCACCATATTCCTTCAAAAACACCGAGACCGGAGAGATAACCCACAAGTCTCTGGCCTATGAGGAATATGACTACCCTACCAAGCAATGGTTCACCGAAGGATTGACACATGAGGACGGTTTCTGGTCGGAACCATACCTCGACGTTGGCGGCGGGGACATCATGATGACGACTTTCTCAATGCCGGTGAGGGACTATGAGGGGACGATAGCGGCGGTGGTCACGGCCGATATATCTTTGGGTTGGCTCAAGAGCATTTTCGATGATGTCATCATATACCCAGAATCTTTCAGCATGTTGTTCAGCCGGGAAGGCAAGATAATGATCTCCCCTGTCGAGACTCTTGTCATGCACAATACGATTCAGGAAGTTTCGAAACAATTCAAGGACACAGCGGCCATGAAGGATTTCACTGAGGCCGTCCTGTCCGGCAAGAGCGGCAATCTGAAAGTTCACGGAGGTAAAAGCTTCAGCAACGTCTATTTCGCTCCTATCGAGAGGACAGGCTGGTCCATGTCAATCGTGATCCCGAACGACCAGATTATGGGGGATATCAGGAAGCATAACAGGATGGTCTGGCTTTTCCAGTTTGTCGGGTTACTCATGCTGCTCCTTATCCTGCTAGCCGCCCATAGGAACCAAAAGAAATACAAGAAGTTATCTGAGAACGAAGAGAGAATGGAGCAGGATCTGGTAATCGCCAGGGAGATTCAGATGTCCATGATTCCCAAGACCTTCCCTCCTTTCCCGGAGCGAAAAGATATCGACCTTGCCGCCAAGATCGTCCCCGCGAAAGAAGTCGGTGGGGACCTGTATGACTATTTCATCAAAGACGAGCATTTGTATTTCTGCATCGGAGACGTGAGCGGGAAGGGCGTTCCAGCCTCCTTGGTAATGGCCATGACCAGAAGCCTGTTCCGGGCGGTATCCGTTCATGAGAAGAGTCCCAGACATATCGTCAATGCCATGAACGAGTCATTGACCGACATGAATGAGCAAAACTTTTTCGTGACATTCTTCTGTGGAGTCCTGGATCTCTCCAACGGTCATTTGCGCTACTGCAACGCCGGCCACAACACTCCTATTATCCTTACCGACACGGTCAAGAAACTCCCCATAGTCTCTAATCTTCCTCTTGGGATCATACCGGATTTTGACTACCAGGAACAAGACACAAACATCATATACGACGACGCCATGTTCCTTTACACGGATGGTGTCACGGAAGCCGAGAACGTTGACCACAGATTGTACGGTGAGAAGAGGATGGAGGATATCCTTCATATCAGGAGATCTCCCCAGGATCATCTGAAGGCGGTTTATGACTCAGTCGATGTGTTTGTCGGTGAAGCCCCGCAAAGTGACGACCTGACCATGCTGTTCATCCACTTCACCAACGAAGCCTTGAAGAACCCTTCACAATGGCGCCTTACCCTCCGCAACGACATCGGCCAGATTGACAGGCTGACTGAATTCATCGAAATGATCGCCCAAAAGATCAATCTTGATCCGGAGCTTGCCATGAGCATTAATCTCGCTTTGGAAGAAGCCGTGACTAATGTGATATCATATGCCTATCCTGAAGGCACAGAGGGAGAGATCAAGGTGGACGCTATCGTGCGCAAAGACTCCCTCAGGTTCACTATCTCCGACTTCGGCCAGGAGTTCGACCCTACAGCCACACCCGAAGTGGACACCTCTCTCGCGTTGGAAGATCGTCCCATCGGCGGGCTTGGCATCCATCTTGTTCGGAAGATCATGGACAGGGTGAGTTACAAGAGACAAGATGACATGAATATCCTAACATTGACAAAGACAATAAGAGAAGACAATGGAAGTAATAATTGAAAAGAACGAGGACATCACAACCGTGAAGTTCATAGGCCGCCTGGACACTCCCGCATCCCAGGAAGTGGCCAAGACTCTGATGCCTTTAGAGAGAGATGCCAATGGCACCTTTATCCTTGATTGTGAGGAACTTGAATATATCTCCAGCTCCGGCTTGAGGATATTCCTTTCCCTCCGTAAGGCGGCAGCCGTCAAAGGAGGTAATGTGATCGTGCGAAACATCAACAACAGTATCAGGAACGTATTCTTGATGACAGGATTCCTGAATCTCTTCGAAATCGAGTGACATGGTGCCGCTCTCGGTATTCTCAATTAATATCCTCTCTGAGAATGTGCTCCTGCTCGTGTCAGTGCTGGTGTTCATCGCCATTATCCTGACACAGATTGGGACCAAGTTCGGAGTCCCTTCGTTGCTGTTGTTCCTTGTGATAGGAATGATAGCGGGGACGGATGGGATCGGCATACATTTCGAGGACTACCATCTTGGGGAATCCATAGGGCACTTCGCGATGACTATCATCTTGTTTACCGGTGGATTGCAGACATCGCTCCAAGAGTCCAAGCCTGTGATGAAGCAAGGAGCTTTGCTATCCACTTTGGGAGTGTTTATCACCGCTTTGCTGACCGGTGGATTCATCTATTTCGCCACCAGGAATATGGTCGGGGAGATAGGGGGAACTTTCTTGGGATGTCTGCTGCTTGCTTCCGTGATGGGTTCCACAGACTCCGCTTCTGTGTTCTCTATTTTAAGAGGCAAGAAGTTGCATCTACGTGAAAGGATCGGAACCATGCTGGAGCTTGAGTCCAGCAGTAATGACCCGATGGCCTATGCCCTTACCATCATTATCGTCCAAATACTGACGACCCCTTCCGGTCTTGCCGCCAAACCACATGGAATGATCCTGACCGGAGTCGGTATTCTTATCTTGCAAATCATAGTGGGAACGATTGTGGGAATAGCCGTAGGATATGGAGCCAAGTATCTTCTTGAGAAGGTTAAGCTTCCAGGCAACTCACTCAACTCGATTCTCATATTGAGTATCGGTTTCTTCTCCAATGGTATCGCGACAGTCCTCTACGGAAACGGCCTGCTCGCATTGTACCTGACAGCCATAATCATCAACAACAAGGCTAACATCCCTTATAAGAGAGACGTCCTGAAGTTCTTCGATGGCATGACTTGGCTGATGCAATTGCTGATGTTCCTGATGCTTGGACTCCTGGCCAGGCCTTCCCAGATGTTGCATTCGCTCGTCCCTGCCCTTCTTATCGGTTTGTTCCTGCTGATCGTGGCCAGGCCCGCGTCTGTATTCATTTGCCTGGCTCCTTTCAAGGAGTTGTCGACAAAAGCGAAGGTGCTTATCTCGTGGGTCGGCCTCAAGGGTGCCGGACCTATACTGTTTGCCCTCTACCCTGTGATCGCCGGACTGGAAGGGTCGGACGACATATTTAATATAGTATTCGTGATCACCCTTCTTTCCCTCGTCACCCAGGGAATGACCCTGTCTCGAGTCGCCAAGAAACTGGATCTCAGTTTCGATGAGGATCCTGAAATCGAGACATTCGGGCTTGAAATCCCGGATGAGATGGGCATTCTAAGGGATCACACCGTCACGGATGCCGACTTGGCCAGAGGTTCCACGTTAAGGGATCTGAACCTTCCCCATGGCATACGGGTTATGATGGTCCGCAGAGGAGAGCATTTCCTCGTTCCACATGGGAGCATGCGGCTCCTCCCTGAAGATCACTTGGTGATAGTCATGGGAGAGAGTGACGATGATCTAGAAGAATAAAAAACGGCCCCGCAAAATGCGGGGCCGTTTCCATATTCCGGTCAGCCTTTATCAGAACGGGAGGTCGTTGAAACCATCTTCAGCGGGCATATCATCAATAGACGGAGCGGGAGCCTGCTCAGGCATCGCCCCATAAGTGACCTGAGGAGCGGGCGCAGGTGCGGCAGTCTGGACCTGGTTCACAGGAGATATGCGCCAAACGCGTACATCATTGTACCATCTGCCATTGAATTCCCTGGCCCTGAGATTGAAGGAGACCTTCACCTCATCTCCGACTTGGTACTTGTCCAACTCAGCGACCTTATCGTTCCCGAATGATGTGAAACAGACCTCGGCAGGATAGTTCCCATCCTGATATTCCAGGATAAAATCCTGCTTGACCCAAGCGCCTCTGGCGCTCTGGCCACTCTGTTTTGCCTCTTTACGGGAAATCTTGCCCTCTAGTTCCAGAGCTGCCATGAGTCTTATTTCTTTTCAGCTTCAGTCTCAACGAAAGGCTTCACAGAATCCAGTGTGATGTCGAACACCAGAGGGGTGTTAGGCTGGATGGCGTTGGAGCCACGCTCGCCATAACCGAGCTCAGCGGGAACGTAAAGAGTGGCCTTACCACCCTCGCCGAGAAGCTGGAGACCCTCAGTCCAACCAGGGATAACCCTGTTAAGGGTGAGCATCACGGAAGGATCGTTCTCAGGGACCTCCTCAATGAGGGTACCATCCTTGAGAGTGAGCTTATAGTGGACATAGACGGTGTCCTGGGGACCGGGCTTGACATCGTTGCCGGGCTCCTTGATAAGATAGCAAAGTCCGGTCTCGGAAGACTCGACTCCAGCGATCTTCTTGACATCTTCGAAGAACTTGTCCTGCTCGACTTTGTTGACCGCGGCGGTGTAAGCGTTCCTCTTCTCAATGAAGTTACTCATGACCTCATTAATCTGCTCAGGATTGATTTTGAACTGCTTGACAAAATTGGTGTCACGCTGGTTGCCCTTAGCGTTGATGAAGTCATCCATACCCTTCTTGATCTCGGAGAAATTAAGGTCACCCATGTTGTAGCCTTTGATCATGGAACCGAAGTTTATACCGAGAAGGTAACTGACAGAGTCTATCTCACCCTTGGAAGGGACAAGCTCCTTGGCCACACCAGCGGCAGGCTTGGTGGAGTTACATGCGATGGCGGCGAAAACCACGGCCGCCACAGCGAATAACTTGATTACTTTTTTCATGTTTTTATAGCTTTTATAAGTTGTCAAAATTTGCGCGAATATCGTAAAAATAATTGAGATTTACATTATTAATGACGATTTGGTTTGCCTATTAAAAAAACTTTGGCTATATTTATGAAAACCACATTCCGCCATGGAGATAGATTCCGCAGTGCTATACTCAAAACTGAAAACTTTCTTCGGATACGATTCATTCAAAGGTGATCAGGAAGCGATTATACGCAATCTAATCGAAGGAAAGGACACTTTCGTGCTCATGCCCACGGGAGGCGGGAAGTCATTGTGCTTCCAGCTTCCGGCCCTTGTGATGCCGGGTACCGCTATAATCATCTCCCCCCTTATCGCCTTGATGAAGAACCAGGTGGATGTCATCAGGGGTTTCGAGGATGAGCAGACCGGAATCGCCCATTTCCTTAACTCATCTCTCGGCAAGGCCCAGATCCAGGAAGTGCGGCAGGATGTGCAGTCCGGAGTCACCAAATTGCTCTATGTGGCACCAGAGTCTTTGACCAAAGAGGAGAATATCGATCTCCTGAGGGATGTGGACATATCTTTCTACGCTATTGACGAGGCCCACTGCATTTCCGAGTGGGGCCACGATTTCCGCCCTGAGTACAGAAGGATCAGGGACATGATACAGACAATCGGCAAGGCTCCCGTCATAGCTCTTACCGCGACGGCGACCCCGAAAGTGCAGAACGACATCCAGAAGAACCTCGGCATAATGGACGCCACGGTTTTCAAGTCCTCCTTCAACAGACCGAATCTATATTATGAAGTCAGGGACAAGGTCAATGCCGAAAAAGATATCATCAGATATATTCTCCAGCATCCAGGCAAGTCGGGAATAATCTATTGCCTTAGCCGTAAAAAGGTCGAAGAGACTGCGAACCTGCTGAATATTAATGGAATAAAAGCTCTCCCCTATCATGCCGGACTGGATGCGAAGACAAGGGCGGAGAACCAGGACCGCTTCCTGATGGAGGATGTGGACATAATCGTCGCCACAATCGCTTTCGGAATGGGAATCGACAAGCCTGACGTGAGGTTCGTCATCCACTATGACATCCCGAAGAGCATCGAGGGATATTACCAGGAGACAGGAAGGGCCGGTCGAGACGGAGAGTTGGCGGATTGCATAACCTACTACAGCTACAAAGACATCCAGAAGCTCGAGAAATTCATGCTCGGGAAGCCCATTTCCGAACAGGAGATCGGAAGACAACTGCTGATGGAGACTGTGGCCTACGCCGAGACAAGCCTCTGCCGCAGGAAAATGCTGCTCAACTATTTCGGAGAGGATTATACTAAAGACAATTGCGGAGTCTGCGACAACTGCCTCCATCCCAAGACCACCTATGATGGCCGCAAGGAAATGAGCCTTGTGATCCGCCTCATAAAGTCCCTCCCGGAGCACTTCAAAATCGAGCATCTGGCCTACATACTCTCCGGGCGTGTCAACGCCATGGTCAAGTCCTATGAGCATGACACCATCCCGCTTTTCGGAGAGGGCAAAAACCACGATGACAAATTCTGGTGCGCCGTCATACACCAAGGCCTGCTGCTTCACTTATTGGAGAAGGAGATCGAGTCCTACGGGAGGATTTATGTGACCAAGAAGGGAGAGGAGTTCTACGCCGATCCTTGGGAAATCCGTCTTGTGGAGGACAGGGTGTTCTCGAACAAGGGCTCGGACGATGATGACGAGGACGCTGCCAACGACAAGGCAGCGATGAAGGGAGGCGGCGGTGATCCGATCCTTCTTCCGATGCTGAAGAACCTTCGCAAGGACATGTCAAAGAAGCTGAATCTCCAGCCGTGGATTATATTCGGAGACCCCGCCTTGGAGGATATGTCCATCCTCTACCCTATCACTTTCAACGAGTTGCATAGCTGCCAGGGAGTCGGCGAGGGTAAGGCCAGGAAATATGGCAAGGAGTTCATCGAGCTGATCAAGGCCTACGTCGAGGAGAACGACATCACCAGGCCGGCCGAATATGTGGTCAAGTCCGCTCCGACCAAGTCGGCGGACAAGATATTCATCATCCAGAGTGTGGACCGGAAGCTCGCTCTTGAGGACATAGCTGACGCTAGAGGCCTTGAGATGGACAAATTAATAGAGGACATCGAAGGAATCGTGTCGACCGGGACTAAACTGGACCTCAACTACTATATCCGTCAGGTAGTGGATGAAGACATAGTCGAAGAGATTTTCGACTATTTCAAGAATGAGGCGACCTCCGATTCAGTTGAGGAGGCTATGCAGGCGTTGGGGTCTGATTATGATGAGATGGAGATCCGTCTGGTGAGGCTGAAATTCCTCTGTGAGGTGGCCTCCTGATAATCTTTCCGATCAGATAGTCACCATTTTAAGCCGCCTGTTCTCAAAATGGCCGAGACGGCGGAAGCCGAACATTTTCACGTATTGGGCGAAATACTCGAACTTGTTCCCGACTTGCTCAGCTTTGTGGGAGTCGGATCCGAGGCAAATAATATCACCGCCGAGCTCCATGTACCGGATAAGGATGTCACGGTCCAACTGAGGTGTGCGGAGCCCATAAGGCTTGTATGTTTTGGTGTTAATCTCAAGCCCTTTCCCATTCTCTATCAAGTACTTCAGAATCTCGTCCAGAAGCCCGGGAAAATCCCTGTAAAGTATGCTTTCTTTAGGATAAGGGGCATATCGGACGATATAGTCGAAATGACCCATCACATCAAAATCCCCAAGGCGCTTCATCTCCCTCAGAAGTGTCTCAAGGTAACGTCCATAAGCCTCTTTCCAGTTCTTGCCTTTGTAATATGGCCCGAAATAAGGATCAGTGTCTTCAAGATAGTGGACCGATGCGGTGACCTGGTCGAAAGAATGGGCCGCCACGAAATTCTTGTTAAGCTCCCGACAGTCCTCGTATAGGCCGACCTCAACCCCTTTCAGAACCCGGAATTTTTTGGCCGCGGCACGCCCGAAGGCACCTTCGGATACCATCGCAGACACCCTGTCGATCTCTTTCTGCTGGTCCTCAACACTAAAGACCTCACATACTATCGGCTCGAACTCCTCCTTCATTTTAGGGACGAAATAGTCGCAATGGTCTGTGAAACAGATACCTCCCAAACCCTTGTCGACCGCCGCCTTGACGCTCTTCTCGACAGTGGTTCCTCCACCATCGAATGAAAACTGGCAATGGTTATGTGTGTCGAAAAACATATTACGAATATAGCTATTTTTTTTATTAATTTTGTGTCTATGATTACTCTCGGATACAAAACCAAATTCAACAGCATCACAAGGGCTATCGCGGCGATCGGAATCGGTCTCGTGATGGCCTTCGGGGGGAACGCCCCGACTAACGTGGTGAAAATAATCGCTATCCTGCTTGTACTCGCTGGCGTGGCATCTCTAATCTATGGCCTTATCAAGAGCAAGGAAAACGGTGTTTACCAACTACTTCTGGTCAACGCCGGACTGGACATAGCGATCGGTCTTTTGCTATTCTTCAATCCCCAATGGATTGTCGGGATTATAGTCTATGCTATAGGTGTGATTCTGATCCTGTTCGGAGGGCTCCAGCTAGTTGTGCTTACCGGAGCCATGAGCCTGATGGGAGCGGGATTCTCTTCCCTTATCCTGTCCATTCTCGCCATAGTGGGAGGAGCGTTTCTCCTGTTCAATCCATTCACTATCGGCGTGATGAGTGTCATAGCAGGCTGCCTTCTCATGGTCTATGGGGTAGCTGAGTTGATATCTACCTTCAGGTTATCCAAGGTCATAGTGCAAGAAGATGACACTGTAGACGAGCAATGATCCCTCAGGAGACGATACAGAAAATCCTTGACACCGCCCGTATCGAGGAGGTGGTGGCCGACTTCGTGACTCTGCGAAAGCGAGGGGCCGATTGGTGGGGCTGCTGCCCCTTCCACAACGAGAAGACCCCATCTTTCCATGTCGTGCCGGCCAAGGGAATATATTACTGTTTCGGCTGCCATAAGGGAGGCTCCTCGGTGGGCTTTGTGATGGATCATGAGCACATGTCCTACCCTGACGCGCTCAGATATCTTGCCAAGAAATACAACATCGAGGTGGTTGAGGAGGAGCAGAGCGCCGAGGAACTGGCCGCCCGCCAAAGGAACGAGAGCCTATATCTCGTGTCGGATTTCGCCGAAGGTTTTTTCCAGGAACAACTGAAGAGCGGCGAAGGTAAAGCGGTGGGCCTCAATTATTTCCACACTAGAGGCCTGGAAGATGAAACTATCTCGAAATATGGTCTTGGTTGGGCGCCATCCGACCGGCACTCTTTCACCGACGCCGCCAAGGCGAAGGGTTTCAAGGATGAGTATCTCTTAGAGACCGGCCTTTGCGCGAAATATGATGACAAGCCGGATCTCCACGACAGATTCGTGGAAAGGGTCACCTTCCCTATCCATTCAGTGAGCGGCAGGATTATCGGATTCGGAGCCAGGACATTGAAGTCAAAGGAGGAAGGGAAACCATATGCGAAATACGTCAACTCCAAGGAGAGCGCCATCTATGTGAAGAACCAGTCTTTGTACGGAATATGGTTCGCTAAGAGCGAGATGGCGAAGAAAGACAAGTGCTTCCTTGTGGAAGGCTACTTGGACGTCCTTTCCATGCATCAGCTAGGGATCACCAATGTTGTGGCCTCCAGCGGTACCGCCTTGACTGACGGCCAGATACGCCTCATTGGCCGGTTCACCAAGAACGTCACTATAATGTATGACGGAGACGAGGCCGGCGTAAAGGCCGCGTTGAGAGGAATCGACATGTTCCTGCGCCAAGGAATGGATGTCAAAGTAGTCCTGATCCCTGACGGGGACGACCCGGATTCTTTCGCGAGGAAACACACCTTGGAAGAGGTGGAGGACTTCATAGCGAGGAATGAGCAGGACTTCGTGGATTTCAAGGGCTCTCTGCTTATGCGGGACGCCGGGGACGATCCACTCAAACGCGCCTCTGTCATCAATGATATCGCTGACACTATCGCGGATATTCCTGACGCTATAAAAAGGGAGACCTATATCGACTTCATGAGCAGGAAGTTCGACATTCGCCGGGCTGCTCTTGAAGAGCGTGTCAGCGCCACCAGGGCGAAATATTTGACCAAGACCGCATCTGGCGATGGTTCCGTATCGGCCGGACGGCCGTCCGGGCCCGGCCGCGTCCATTCTCGCTCCGCCCTTCGACAAGCTCAGGACGGCGCTGCGGCTGAGTACGGCCTAAGCCCGGAGGCCGCTCCGGCCGTATCAGAACTTTCGCGTGGCCCGGAGGGCCGTCCGGCTAATGATGACTTATCCGCCTTGGAAGAGAATCCAATTATGGCGAAAGCGGAGCGGGATCTGCTGAACTTCATCCTGGCCAATGGCACCACCCTCCTTGAGTTCCAAAGCGACTCTGAATTCTATCCGGGAGATGGAGAAGAGGCACAGACGGTATTCGACTTCATCAGCCAGGCTCTTGAGGCAGATGAGACCGGTTTCGCCAACTCGGCTTACCAGTCCACTTACGACGCCTACTCCGACGCGTATTACGAAGGATATACCCAAGACGAGATTGTGAAACGTCTCCTAGACAGTGCTGATAGGACCGTGGCATTTGTGGCTTCACAACTATCTACAGATGAGCGTTACGATCTATCAGTCAAGAATTTACGCGATGCCATGATGTCCAAAGGTTCTTGGCTGACAAAGTTCGTCCCCAAATCAATCCTCGTTTTCCAGGCCTGCCGGCTCGAGGACAGGGAGCGCTCCCTGAAAGAAGATCTTCGTAAGGCCCAGACTATCGGAGACCAGAACCGTGAAGTGGAAATAATGCAAAGCCTTGTGCGTCTGCGCAAAGCCATCAAAGCCGTAAAAGTCCGCCTCGGAAGGGAAAAATAATCAAAACCTGAACGACAGGCCGGCGGTCATGGAGAAGAACCAGCGGAGGGGCTTGTCGGAAACGGTCACATTCACATCACACGTTCCGCCTTCTTTTTGAAAGGTCTCGGTGTGGTTGATATAGTTCCTGGTGAGATTGTAGTGGACAGCGGGACTGAGCTTAAGGTCAAAACGCCAGATCCTGTAATTGGCGCAAGCCCCGGCGTCCAGAGTCATTAAAAAGTCCCCTTTTTTCTCTGTCCAAGAGCTTTCCCCATTTGAATATCCAGCCCCCCAGTAAGCGGTCGAAACAGGAGAGCTATCCCCAAAAACCAGCCCCGGGGTAATGCCGGCGAAGAACTCGGCCTGGCTGAACAAGTTGGCGACGAATGCGGCAAGGGCTCCCCGCAGCGGATTGGAATATCCCATAATCGCTTCATAACCAAATGTTTCCCCAGCGGCGATAGCACCACTCCTCACCTGTCCGTTTGTGCTTCTGGCTGGGGTTCGGTAAGAGAAAGCCACAGGAATCCCGAAAGAATTGTCCACCTCGGCGACACGGGGAACGAACTGGAGTCCTGTCCGGAAGCCCAGTCCGGAAGAATTGAAATGACCATATGTCACGCCGTACACGACATCTGTCCCTTGACCCTTGTACATAGGCACATAGGCTCCGACATAGAAGCCAAAGTCATCGGAAAGGTTATCCAGGTTCCGGGATTTGTTCTGGGCGGACGCGCAGACAGACAACAGGACCAACGCTAAAGCCGCCAAAGATATACGATTTTTCATTCCCTATTCATAAATTACGGTCTCAAAACCCTTCAAAAAACATTCCTTGTGGAACATCCGGAGGAATTTGCTAACTTTGCGAATCTTTAATCATTATTTATGGAGAAGAATTTCAAGAGAACGCTTGTGACATGCGCGCTGCCGTACGCCAACGGTCCCGTGCATATCGGCCATCTGGCCGGAGTCTATGTGCCTGCCGATATATTCGTGAGATACAAGAGGATGAAGGGCGAGGATGTCCTGTTCATCTGTGGCTCAGACGAGCATGGCGTGCCTATCACCATCAAGGCGAGGGCAAATGGGGTGACTCCCCAGGACATCGTGGACAAGTACCACAGCATTATTAAGGACTCTTTCACAAGGCTGGGAATCAATTTCGACATATATTCCCGCACTACCTCAAAGGTGCATCACAAGAACGCCTCTGAGTTCTTCCGTGAGCTCTACGATAAGGGCAAGTTCATCACCAAGGAGAGCGAGCAGTACTACGATCCCGAGGCCAAGACATTCCTGGCTGACAGGTATATAGTCGGTACCTGCCCAAAGTGCGGCAATCCGAACGCTTATGGTGACCAGTGTGAGAAGTGCGGAAGCACCCTCAGCCCTGAGGAACTCATCAACCCGAAGTCCAAACTCAGCGGCGCCGAACCGATAAAGAAGAAGACCACCCACTGGTATCTCCCTCTGGATCAATACGAGCCTTGGCTCCGTGAATGGATTCTTGAGAACCACAAGGAGTGGAGAACAAATGTCTACGGCCAGTGCAAGTCATGGTTGGACGGCGGTCTCCAGCCCCGTGCTGTCAGCCGCGATCTCGACTGGGGCGTTCCTGTCCCGGTAGAGGGAGCAGAGGGTAAGGTGCTCTATGTATGGTTTGACGCTCCGATAGGTTATATATCTAATACTCAGGAGCTTCTGCCCGAGAGTTGGGAGAAATGGTGGAAGGATGAGGACACCCGCCTTATCCATTTCATCGGCAAAGACAATATCGTTTTCCATTGCATCGTCTTCCCTTCGATGCTGAAAGCGCGTGAGAATTATATCCTCCCGGACAATGTTCCCTCCAATGAGTTCCTCAACCTCGAGAGCGACAAGATCTCAACCTCCCGCAACTGGGCGGTTTGGCTCAATGAATATGTCGATGATTTCCCTGGCCAGGAGGACACGCTCCGCTACGTTCTCTGCGCCAACGCTCCCGAGACAAAGGATAATGACTTCACTTGGAAGGACTTCCAGCAAAGGAACAATAGCGAGTTGGTAGCAATCCTGGGCAATTTCGTCAACAGGGCGGTTGTCCTGACACAGAAATATTTCGGAGGCAAGGTGCCTGCGAACCTTAAGCCGGAAACCATTGACGCTGAGACACTAGCGCAGATTCCCGAGCTTCGCCGCAGCCTCGAGGCCAACCTCGAAGGATTCCATTTCAGGGAGGCCCTGAAAGACGCCATGAGCATAGCCCGTGTCGGCAACAAATACATCTCCGACACCGAGCCTTGGAAGGTCGCGAAGACCGATATGGACCGCACCGCCTCGATCCTCTACACCTCGCTGCAGATATGCGCCAACCTGGCTATCGCGTTCGAGCCGTTCACTCCGTTCTCGGCTGAGAAGCTGAGGGGAATCCTGAAGGTCGGGTTGGACGCTGGTTTCGACCATCGCTCCGGTGAAGGCGAGCCGACGGTGAACTTCTACAAGCCCGGCGAATGCCGCGCCTTGCATACGGCCGGACAGCCGCTCGAGCCCGGCCGCGTCCATTCTCGCTTTGCCCTTCGACAAGCTCAGGACGAAGCTGCGGCTGAGTACGGCCTAAGCTCGACGGCTGCTCCGGCCGGGCCGGTCCCTGAGCTTGTCGAAGGGCCGGTGCTGGCTTGGGACGACTTGGGACGTGGAGATATACTGCCGGTCGGACATGAGCTCGGAGAGGCGGTCTTGCTGTTCAGCAAGATTGAGGACAGCGTCATCGACGCCCAGATCGCCAAACTGAACGCCACCAAAGCGGCCAATGAAGCCGCCGCGAAAGCCGCTGAGGCGGAGGAAGCCGCTCACAAGGTTGAGCCCCAGAAGCCCGAAGTCACTTTCGAAGACTTTGGAGCCATGGACATCCGCACCGCCACAGTCCTTGAGGCTGAGCGAGTCCCGAAGACAGACAAACTCCTCAAACTCACCATCGACACCGGCATCGACAAACGCGTCATCGTTTCGGGGATAGCTGAATACTACTCCCCCGAGGACATGCTCGGAAAGCAGATTTGCATCTTGGCGAACCTCAAACCAAGGATGATCCGCGGCATCGAGTCCAAGGGAATGATCCTGATGGCAAAACAGGGTGACGGAACCATGCGTCTCGTCACCCCGAGTGAAGCCGTGTCAAACGGCGCTGTTATCGGCTGATTTATTTCTTAATCAAGCTCTTGACATAGTCATAGAACTCAGGATCCTCGCCTACGATGGTCTTGTTGATGGTACCGTCAGGATTGAGGATAACCTTGGTGGGATAACCGGTCACGGCATACTTGAGAGGAATCCCGTCACCAGTGCCGTCAGGATTGTAGACATGGAGCCAAGGAAGCTCGTGATCCACGATAGCCTTCTTCCAGACCTCCTCAGTGTCGCCGCAGTCGATGCTCACAATCTCAATCTTGCCCTTGGCGTCCTTGTAGAGCTGCTTCATGTCTGGAATACCCTTCTTGCACCAGTAGCACCACTCGCCCCAGAAGTCGAGGATGATGTACTTACCCTTGTTGTAGATTGATGAGAGATTGAAATCCTCACCCTTCTCATTCTTGAGGGTGAATACGGGAGCCGCCATGCCATCCTTTACCAATTCGGCGGCTTCAGCTCTAGCTTTTGCCTTTGTAGCCCTCTCGGTAGCCTGATCCACATAAACCTTCATAACACCCTGCTTGACATCGTCAGGGATGAGAGCCAGGACATCCAGAGCGTCCTTGCCGTCATCTCCGACCAGATGGTTGACCAAGGTGGCGCAGAAGAGGGAAGCGGGCTTGCGGGTGATGAAATCCTTGGTGAGAGAGGCGATATGGTCATTTACCGCATCGTATTTAGCCATCACGGCATCCTTGGCCGCATCTGTGGCGGTCGGAGGAAGAGCTTGGTACTCAGCCACAATCTCCCTGAGTTTTAGCTTGTCCTCATTGCAGATGGTCTCATATTCATTCTGGTCCTTGTAGAAAGCGGAGCCGCCCAGGACAACCAAAGAGTCTAAACTGCCTCCGATCTTGGCGTACTCGCCGGGAACGAACACGAGAGGGGTCCTCAAGCCGCTGACAGGATCAATGAGGAGCAGACCACGGACCTCAGTCTCAGGGATCTCGCATGAGAAATTACCACCCTTCGCCAAGACATCGATAGTGTTTATCGGGGTCCTTTGGTTGGTAACGTCATAAATCTCAACCCTGAGAGAATCGCCATCCAGGCCATCAAGATGTCCGGCGATGACATTTTTCTTGGCGCACGAAGCGCAGATGAGCGGAAGCACGGCCGCCACAAGATAAATGATTGACTTTTTCATATTTGATAATAATTTGTTAGAGTTCGTGAACTAATTGGAGAAACAACTGAGAATCGATGTGATAGGAGTAAAAGTGGTGCCGGAGCTGGAGAACGCGCCCATATCATAGGCTCCCCAACCATCGCAGACAAGACCTTTCTTGTTATATATGGCCGGCTTCCATTTTCCATCCACCTCCGGTTCCCAGTAGAAGACTCCGGCGCAGACAGAAGGGCCCAAGCCCTTCACGGAATCGAAGAACGACTTCAGGCAATTCGCCGCGTCAGATGTGTTGGGCTTGACACCGACCTCGCAGATCATGACTTTGCAGGACTGCTTCGAGGCAAGGGTCTTGATGCTTGATATAGCGAGACTGTTCATCTGGCTCCATGTCTTGCCCGACTCGTTCATCGGATAGTGAGAGAGACCGATTATGTCGAACTTGCCACCAGCTTCCTTGAACTCCTTGAAGAACCAGCCGTCATATTCTCCCGCACTGAAGGCGTTGGCTATATGGACTATGACCGGAGTGTCTGGAAACACTTGTTTCACAGCATCATAGCCAGCGTTACTCAACTTTACGTAGCCTGAGTAACGAGCGCTTCCGCTCTTGTTCCAGTCGATCTTTCCGGCGTTCCAGGCCATCCCGTTGTTGGTCTCGTTCCCGACCTGCACCCAAGCCGGAATCACTCCCGCGGACTTGAGAGCGTTCAAAACTGTCGTGGTGTGTGACGCGACGGCGCTTGCTGCCTTGTCGGCTGAACAGGAATAGGAAGACCATGCTGAAGGAATGGTCTGCCTGCCGGGATCAGCAAATATGTCGCTATAATGAAAGTCTATCATAATAGCCATACCGGCCTCTTTTGCCCGCTTGGCCATCGCGACGACATCATTCTGCCCGCTCCAGCCATTAGGATCCAAGGGATTGACCCAGACCCGCAGCCTTATCGAGTTCATTCCCAGGTTCTTGACAACCTGGAATATGTCCTTCCCACCCTTGCTGTCACTGAAAGAAATACCGTCTCGCTCCATCTCGGAGGCCCAGCTGATGTCAGCTCCCTTGGCGAAAGACACACTCGTCACCGGATCCGGCGATACATTATCGACGTCATCCACAGGATCGCCCTCGCTGCCACAAGCGGCAAGGACGATGGAAAGCATCAAAGAAAAAATGTATGATAACCGCTTACTCATCAACAGGATGGACCTCTGGGAAAAGACCGAAGAGCTCAGCGTCAATCTTGTCGGTGATCTTCTGGAAATCCTCAGGACGATTCTCGAACTTGATCTCATCGACATTGATGATCAGCAGATGCCCGTCATATTCCTTGATCCAGTCCTCATAACGCTTATTCAAGCCGGTCAGGTAGTCGATCCTGATGCTGCTCTCATAATCGCGTCCCCTCTTCTGGATCTGAGCCACAAGGTTCGGAATCGAAGAGCGGAGATAGATCAGCAGGTCAGGCTTGCTGACCAGCGACATCATCAGGTCGAAAAGATCGGAGTAGTTCTCAAAATCCCTCGTGCTCATAAGGCCCATCGAATGGAGGTTCGGGGCGAATATGCGGGCGTCCTCATAGATGGTCCTGTCCTGGATTATGACATCGTCGCACCTGGATATGTCCACGACATCCTTGAACCTCTTGTTGAGAAAATAAATCTGGAGATTGAAGGACCAGCGCTCCATGTCGGAGTAGAAATCCGCCAGATAAGGATTGAAATCGACCGACTCGAATTTCGGGGTCCAACCGTAGTGGGCTGCCAGCATCTTGGTCAGAGTGGTCTTGCCACTACCTATGTTTCCTGCTATAGCGATATGCATATCTTGATGATTTTTAATTATTTCTCCATTGGAAAGAGGCCATATAGCCCAGCGTCAATCTTATCAGTTATATATTCGAAATCCTCGGGGCGGCTTTCGAAATCAAGATTGTCGGTCTCAATCGTGAGGACCTTCCCTTTGTACTCCGAGATCCACTTGTCATAGCGTTCATTAAGGCCTGCGAGATAGTCCAGGCCGATGGTCTGCTCATAGTCCCTTCCCCTCTTCTGGATCTGGGCCACAAGATGCGGAATCGAGCACTTCAGGTATATCAGGAGGTCCGGCATCCCAGCCATCGAGGACATAACCCCGAAAAGATCCATATAGGTCTCATAGTCCCTTTTTGAAAGGTTGCCCATAGCGTAGTTGTTGGCAACGAATATGTACACTCCCTCATAAAGAGTCCTGTCCTGGATGATCACATCCTTGCTTTTGGATATTTCCAAAACGTCCTTGAACCTTTGGGCGAGGAAATACGTCTCGAGATTGTATGACCACCTGGGAATATCCTTATAATAGTCTTCCAAATAAGGATTATAGGTGACGGACTCATATTTGGGAGTCCATCCGTAATGCTTCGCCAGCATTCTCGTCAGCGTGGTCTTGCCGCTGCCTATGTTACCTGCTATACCTATATGCATAAGTCATCGTTTTCAGTATGGAAGTCATTCTCCCAAGGTTCGTTAAAAGGCTGAAGGAAAGGATTGGAAGTCCTCTCCACCGCAATAGAGCTAGACGGTCCATGTCCTGGAAACACCTCGACATCACCGGGGAGAATCATCAGTTTCTCCATTATGCCGACAATCTCCTTGTCATAGTCTCCACCGTCAAGGTCCGTTCTCCCTATGGACCCTGCGAAAAGGGTATCTCCACTCAAGAGGACACCATCTTCCTCATCATAGAAACAGACACATCCGGGCGTGTGGCCCGGGGTAGCGATCACCTTGAAGGTTGGAGATTCTTCACTGTCGTTCAGAATGGCATCCTTGTCATCCTGAGCGCTGTCCTGAGCCTGTCGAAGGACGAAGCGAAGGATCTGGCCATCAGATAGTTCCTTAGTCTCAAAACTGACATCAGGGGCGCGCAATCCCACTCCCCTGGCATAATCTTCATCCCTCTCTATAATAAACTTGTCATCCGGAGCCATCAACACCGGAATCCGGAACGAACGGCTCAGTTCAGCCACTCCGAAGATATGATCGAAATGACCGTGGGTAAGCCAGATCGCTTTGGGAGTGAGGCCCTCCGACGCGATGAAATCCTTCATAGTTCCTGTCTCGGACGAGCTGTAGCACCCGGGATCCACTATCACGCAATTCCGTCCCTCATCCCAGAGAATGTACGAATTCTCCCGGAAAGGATTGAAGCAGAAAGACTTGATATGAATATGACCGATAGTGACCATCACGCCTCACCGAAGACTATTCCTACAAATTTAAAAATAAATCAAGAAATCTTCAATAGCACTTCTTTCAGATATGGTCCGGTAACAGAAGACGGATTGGCGGCCAATTCTTCCGGTGTGCCCTCGGCGACTATCCTGCCGCCTCCCTGGCCACCGTCAGGCCCGAGATCGAAGATGTAGTCCACGCTCTTGAGGATGTCCAGGTTGTGCTCGATTATGATCACAGTATTGCCCTGGTCAACAAGCTCCTGGAGAACCTGCAGAAGGACTTTTATATCCTCGAAATGCAAACCGGTGGTCGGCTCGTCAAGAATGTAAAGGGTGTTGCCGGTGGCCTTGCGGAACAATTCCGCGGCTAACTTCATCCTTTGGCTCTCCCCACCGGAAAGAGTCACGGCGCTTTGTCCGAGATGGACATATCCAAGTCCCACATCCACAAGGGCTTTCAGCTTCCTCGCTATTGAAGGGATTGGCTTGAAGAACTCGTAGGCCTCGCTGATAGGCATCTCAAGCACATCGTTGATATTCTTGCCCTTGTAGTGGACAGCGAGGGTGTCTTCCTTATAGCGCCTTCCTCTGCACTCGTCACAAACGACATTGACAGAAGGAAGGAAATTCATTTCTATCACCTTGATCCCTGCCCCGTTGCACGCTTCGCAGCGTCCACCTGGGACATTGAACGAGAACCTTCCGGCCTTGAAACCTCTGACCTTGGCGTCCGGAGTGTCCTCAAATAGGTTACGGATGTCTCCCATAACCCCTGTGAAGGTGGCCGGATTAGACCTTGGAGACCTTCCGATCGGACTCTGGTCTATCTCTATCAGCTTGTCAATATTCTTAACGCCCTCAATCGAATCATAAGGAAGCGGCCGGAGCTTCGCCCTATGAAGCTTGTTTTTGAGGATTGGCATCAAGGTCTCGTTGATCAATGACGACTTGCCGCTGCCGCTGACTCCAGCGACTCCTATGAAACAACCCAAAGGGAAAGTCACGTCCACATTCTTCAAGTTGTTTCCTCTCGCACCTGAAAGCCTAAGTGTCAAACCGTTACCCTTGCGGCGTGTGGCCGGGACATCTATCTTCTTCCGGCCCTGCAGGTAATCCAAAGTCAAGGATTTCCCGAACACGCAATGGGAGGCGGTGGCTTTGTCAACCGATGACGGGACCCTCTCGTTTTCAGGGGAATAATCCATCAAGGCATTCAAAGGAGCGTTCAGGCAGATCCTGCCGCCCTTCTCCCCCGCGCCCGGGCCGACATCGACCAGCCAGTCGGCGCTCATCATCGTCTCGAGATCATGCTCCACGACCATCACGGAGTTACCCTCGTCCCGAAGTTCTTTGAGGGAGGCGATCAACTTACGGTTGTCCCTTTGGTGAAGCCCAATTGATGGCTCGTCAAGAATATACAGCACCCCAACGAGTTTGGATCCTATTTGGGTGGCGAGCCTGATCCGCTGGCTCTCACCGCCGGAAAGGGAGCCGGTCGGTCTGTCAAGAGAGAGATAATCAAGCCCGACATCCAGCATGAAGCGTACCCTGTCATCCAGTTCTTTAAGGATGTCCCTGGCGATGTTGTTCTCCCGCTCATTAAGCTTCCCGGGAAGTGAAGCCAGCCACTCTTTCAAGTCTGACATCTCCATCGCGGCAACGTCAGAAATAGTCTTGCCGTCAATCTTGAAGCATTGGGCATTCTGGTTGAGCCTGGTCCCATGACAGACCGGGCAGACTATTTTCTCATCGATGTCATCCACGACACCATCGAAGGTCACCATCTCAGAAAGGTTCCCTTCCCCGATCCGGAACATCTCTTCACTTCCGAATATGATGTGTGAGACAGCCTCGTCGGGAATTGTGGCGATCGGATCGTAAAGGGAGAAGTTGTATTTCCTCGCTATTGACCTGATAATGTCGAACTTCCGGGTTTCCCTGACCTTGCCGAGGGGAACGATTCCACCGTCAGCGATTGAGAGGCTCCTGTCTGGGATGATCGTGTCCATATTCACGTCCACAATCATTCCGAGGCCCTTGCAATGAGGACAATAACCTTCAGGAGAATTAAAGGAGAATGAGTGGGGAGCCGGTTCCTGGAGGGACAACCCTGACTCGGGATCGACAAGATGCTTGGAGAAGTGGCGGAGCTTGTCATCCCCGCTCTCAAGCATCGCCACGGAACCTTTGCCGAGGTTAAGGGCGGTCATCACAGAGTCCCGTACCCGTTTCGTGTCCCCCTCCGCGGGCTTGAGTTTGTCTACGACAAGTTCAATGAAATGGCCTTTGTAACGGTCCAGGACGTCCACTTCGTTAAGCGGAAGGATTTCCCCGTCGACTCGGACTTCTGTGTATCCTCTCTTTCGCAACTGGTCGAAAAGTTCCCTGTAATGGCCCTTTCGTCCCCTCACAAGCGGAGCGAGAAGGTAACAACGCTTCCCTTTATAACCGTCCATGATCAGGTCAACTATCTGCTCGTCAGTATAGCGGACCATCTCCTTGCCGGTGACCGGTGAATATGCCCTCGAGGCTCTCGCGTAAAGAAGGCGGAGGAAGTCGAAAATCTCGGTAATGGTCCCCACGGTCGAGCGGGGATTATTGCCGGTGGTCTTCTGCTCTATGGCGATGATAGGACTGAGGCCGTCGATGCTCTCCACTTCCGGCTTCTCCAGGATGCCCATGAAGTGCTTGGCATAAGTGGAGAGGGTGTCCATGTACCGCCTCTGTCCCTCGGCATAAATAGTGTCGAAGGCCAGGGAGGACTTCCCGCTGCCACTCAAGCCGGTCACGACCACAAACTCGTTCCTCGGGATGTCAACATTGATCCCGGCCAAGTTGTGGGCTGACGCCCTTCTGATCTCGATATATTCCTTTCCTTTCATCACCGTGTCATTTCAAAACCTACGTTCTTACGGAACAAGGTCCAGTAAAGAACGTAGGTTATTGTCATGATTATCCCAAATGTAAGGGATTGAAAAGCATCCTACCAAGCAAGAGCTGAAGCGCCGAGAATAGCGGCGTCAGACTCCTTCAAAGAGGAATAAACCAGCTTCACCTTGCCTCTCCAAAGAGGAAGGACATTGGCGTTCATCGACCTCTCGATCGGTTCTGTGAGGAACTCCTTGCTCCTGGCCAAACCACCGAACAGGACGATAGCCTCGGGAGCGGAGAACTCGATGAAATCAGCGAATGCCATTCCGAGCATGGTGCCGGTGTAATCGAACAGCTTGAGAGCCATATTATCACCCTCCTTGGCAGCCTCATAGATGTCTTTAGAGGTGATGTTGTCCAGTTTACGGAGCATTGAAGGCTCGTCGCTCATGTCCAGCCACTCGCGAGCGGTCCTGGCCATTCCGATAGCGGAGCAATAGGTCTCAAGGCAGCCGGTCTTACCGCAATTGCAGAGACGACCATTCTTGCGGACAAGGGTAGTGTGACCAAGCTCACCGGCAAAACCGTCGTGGCCATAAACCATCTCCCCGTTGATAACGATTCCGCTTCCAACACCTGTACCAAGGGTTATCATGATGAAATTCTTCATTCCCCTGGCGGCTCCATAGGTCATCTCACCCATCGCGGCGGCGTTGGCGTCATTGGTCAGGGTCACAGGGATCCCGCCCATGGCGTCCTTAAGCATCGCGGCGAAGTGGATGGAACCGGAACGGCCCCATGACAAATTGACAGCATTCTCGATGTCACCTGTGTAATAGTTGGCGTTAGGAGCACCGACACCGATACCACGAATCTTACCCTGGGCTCCAGCCTCGGCGATAAGCTTCTTGAGAGCTTCAGCTAGCTCGGCGATGAAAGGCTCCACAGAGTCATGGTTGTCAGTCCTGATGACAGTCTGGGCGATCACGGTGCCGCGGGTGTCGACAATACCGCACTTGCTGGTCTGTCCACCTACATCGACTCCAATAACAAGGTTCTGATCAATATTTTCCATATTCATCTCTTCTAGTCGACAGGGATGTCCTTATTGACGTTCTTGCAGCCGATCAGGGCGTAGTAGAGGAGGTAGCAGAGCATGGCGATAACGAGCCAGTAGCTGTTCATGTAGCCTGCTCCCTTGGCAATCAGATTCTGGATGAAAGGCATCACACCTCCACCGACAACCAGAGTCATGAATATTCCGGAAGCGGCCTCGGTGTACTTGCCGAGACCCTCAACCGCCAAGTTGAAGATAGCGCCCCACATCAGCGAGGTGCAGAGACCGCAAAGGACAAGTAAGAGACAGCTTAGAGGAACCTTGAACATCGCGAAACCGTCAGCGGCGCTGTAGCCGGGCATGTTGACGGTAACAGTCTTAGGAGTGAGAATCGCGATGAGAACAAGCAAGATGGCCACGGAACTGACTGTGATCATCTGGGTCCTGGTGCTGACCTTCCCGGAGATGAATGTGCTGCACAGACGGCCGACCATCATAAGCAACCAGTACACAGCGGCGATCGCGCCTCCGATAGCGGCACCATTCACAAGGATACCAGCTCCCTTGGAAGAAGCGTCGGCAAGATAGAAGTTAACCTGTGAGGGAATACCAATCTCAATTCCCACATAGAAGAAGATGGCGATGGCGCCAAGCACGAAATGGCGGAAATTCCAGGCGCTGTGCTCATAGACAGTGGCGTTGCGCTCCTTGGCGGGCTCCGGAATCTTCAGAAGGGAGATGATGATGAAAGCGGCAGCGAACACACCCATGGCGATGAAAAGCAACGGGGCCACATCAGACATTGACGTATTGGCCGTCACGGTACCGATGAGGGCTCCGACGAGCAGAGGGGTCAATGTGCCGGTAAGTGAGTTCAAGGTACCTCCGATCTGGATGTACTGGTTGCCCTTGTTACCACCGCCACCGAGGATGTTGAGCATCGGGTTGACGACAGTGTTGAGCATACAGACGCAGAAACCGCAGACGAAAGCTCCGAGAAGATAGACATAGATCGCGGAGCCTCCTCCGATCTTGCTGGAGAGCCACTGGATGACGATTCCGACGAAACCGGTCGCGAGAGCGGCGAGAGTCGTGTTCTTGTAACCGATCTTGAGGAGCATCTTACCAGCGGGGATACCCATGAAGAGGTAAGCGGCGAAGTTCATCAGGTTACCAGCCATCCTGGACCACTCGAACTTGTTGCCCCAGATCACGCCGAAGGGGGCGGCCATGTTGGTGACGAAGGAGATCATGGCGAAGATGAAGCACATCGTCACGATAGCCACCATGTTAGTTTTTTTCTTTTCCATGCAGAATTGTTTTTATTGTGTTAGTTTAATGCCAAAACACGTGATTACACAAAGCTACAAAAAAAAGACGAATCTTCAACCTGTCCGTTGCCAATTCTTATATAAAAAGGTCGGCGCTTTCCCCAAAGCGCCGGCCAGTTGTATATAAAACGAACTTAACAAATAGACAACAAAAAGAACTTTTGTCTGTCTGGGAGCAAAGGTATAAAGTTTTTTTAAAAAGTCAAATTATTTTCCGTTAAATTTAAAACGATTTTTATTAAAATAATTTAATTATTTATACGTTTTATTTATAAAATTTTAAGGAATTACCTGTTGCGATACTCGCTGGGAGTCATCCCTGTCTGTGACCTGAAAAACTTGTAAAACACTGACGCATTGGTGAAATTGAGCTTATACACAATCTCTTTAATGCTATCATCAGTGTATTTTAGCATGCTCTTGGCTTCCTGGATGACAAAAGCGTCAATCCATTCCGGGGCGGAACGCCCACTTACATCCTTAATCAGCCTGGAAAGATATTTAGGAGTAATTCCAAGCCGATTCGCGTAAAAAGCCATCCCACGCTCGGTGGAGTGATATTCAGAGACAAGGGACATGAAACGCTCGAATAGCATGTTAAGCCTAGTCTGCGCCGATTTTGATGGCTCCGGTTCCGGTTCGTCATTGTTCTCGCTGACCATTCCCTCAAGCACATGGAGAAGTGACTCGACCAACGATTTCACAGATGCGATTTTTGTCGGAATTCCAGTATCAAGAATTGATTTGACAAGATGGAAATACTTGGAACAGAAGGACATCTCATTATCCGTGAGCATTATCCTCGGGTCATAAAAGAACATCAATCTAGACTCAAAAAGCCTCGAGAAGTCAAACTTGATGTCAGAAATGAACTGCCTGGAAAGAGCCATGGCCACAATTCTACCATTCAAGTCCTTCCCGGCTCCCATTTTCCCGACTTTTAAAATGTATCCCGGAATACAAACCACAAGGGTGTTGTCTTGTATACGGAATTTTCTGAGGTTGATCTCTATTTCAAACCCACCCTTCTCGCAGAATATGGCGAGGAAAGTGTCCGTGCGGAAAGGACTGTCGATGAAAGAACCCGGATCATGTTTTTGGACATCCACAACAAGGAAATCATTTCCCAAACTGATATCATCACCAGGAGGAAGGAACTTTCTGATCTGTTCAAATCCAACGCTCTGAAGTGTGTCTCGCATAGCCCCAAAAAGAATTTGAACAATAATATAATAATTTGCCCGAAAATTCACGAGCCGTTCGCCAAATTCGACCTTTTGACAATAGAATGCTCCTTTGGAACATTCTTTTTTGGCCGGATGGCAATCTCTTTGTAGCCCCTCCGTGGCCCCTGTGAAGGGAGACAAGCTGAATATTTGACAATAATGAATAATATGAAAAAGTATTTGATTCCAATCCTGGTCATCACGATGATGGCGCCTTTCAGCGCTTCAGCCCAAAGGACTCTCACACTTGAAGAATGCCGCAAGATGGCGATAAATGGCGACAGAGAGCTTGAGCAAGCCAGGACAAAAGTGGAGATGGCAGGCTATGACCGTAAGATCGCGTTCGCGAACTATCTCCCCAACATCTCAGGTACCGGAGCGTACCTTCACAATCCAAATGACATAGCCCTGATCAGTGAGTCGGGATCCGCGACTCTCCGGAACGCCGGTACAACCCTGCATGGAGCCTCACAGCAGTACCAGCAGCAAGTTATGGGAGAACTGACCGCTTATATACAGCAACTTGCGGCGACCGATCCGGCGAGTGCGATGAAATACATGCAGTTGATGCAGGATCCGCTTCTGCAGACAGCCTTGGCTAAAGTATCTGCGGTAGACATGTCAGAGGCGATCAATTCGATAGGACAAGAGATAGATGACGCTTTACATCCGGATCTCGAGAACATCCTAGTAGGGTCAGTGACGGTACAACAGCCCATATTCATGGGCGGCAAAATTTTGGCCGCCAATAAGATAGCCAAACTGGCCGAGCAATTGTCCGAGGCAAGCTACGACCAGCGGTACCAGCAGACTATAGTTGATGTCGACCAGGCATATTGGCAGATAGTTTCTATCGCCGCCAAGAAAAAACTCGCTGAGTCATATTCCGACCTTCTCCATAATATGGAGCATGATGTCGAGCTGGCCGTCAAGGAAGGCGTCTCGACCGAGTCTGACGCTCTTCAGATAAAAGTCAAGGCAAACGAGGCTGACATGTTGAAGACCAAGTCCGAGAATGGTCTAGCCCTGGCCAAGATGCTGTTATGCAAAAGGATAGGCCTGGATCTCGGAACAGATATAGTTTTGGCTGATGAGCAGCTGGAAGAGATTCCTCTAGCGAGAATCGGATCGGAGAAGAGCCTGGAAGACATCTATGCCGACAGACCCGAGACCCGCAGTCTTGAATTGGCTTCTAAGATATATGACAAGAAAGTGGCTGTCGCCAGAGCTGACATGCTCCCGAAGGTCGCCGCCATGGGTGGATATATGGTCTCCAATCCAAGCTTGAAAAACGGGTTTGAGAAGCAGTGGAATGGCTATTGGAGTGTCGGAGTCGTCGTGAACGTCCCGTTATTCCATGGGTTCGAGGCCCTCAACAAGACTCGCAAGGCGAAAGCCGAAGCGACTCTATACCGGTCGCAACTGGAAGACGCGAAGGATCTCATCAACCTCCAGGTCACCCAACTCAGAAAGCAGGAGACCGAGGCTGTAGAGAAATTGAATATGGCCAAAAGCAACCTCTCCAGCGCCGAGGAGAACCTAAGGACCGCGACAATAGGTTTCAACGAAGGCGTCATCAATGCCAACACGGCTCTAGGAGCCCACACCGCATGGCTCCAGGCCCGCTCTGAGTATATCGACGCGGGGGTGGAGCTTCAGATGCTCGCCGCCAATCTTGACAAGGCCGAGGGCAACCATAAGGCAACTTTATAAAGGAAATAATTAAAAATCAATACAATGGAAAAGCAAAAGAAAAGTTACAATCTAGTGATTGGCATAGCCGCGTTGATAGCCATCATTTTGGTTATCGCCATCGTCGGTTATTTTGTTTCCAAACCCAAACCGCTAGTGATCCAAGGCGAGGCCGAGGCAAGTGAGTACAGGGTCTCCGGAAAGGTTCCCGGAAGGATTGAGGAACTCTATGTGAAAGAAGGTCAGATGATTCACAAAGGCGATACGATCGCCTTCATCGACTCCCCCGAGGTCAGGGCGAAACTGATCCAGGCCAATGCCGCGAAGAATGCTGCGGCGGCGCAAAGCGACAAGGCCCGTCACGGCGCCAGGTCCGAGCAGATCCAGGGAGCCTACCAGCTTTGGCAACAGGCGATTGTTCAGGAAGATGTCCTGAGAAAATCCCTGGACAGGGTCGAGAGGCTATATGAGCAGAAGGTAATCGCCGCCCAGAAATATGATGAGGCCAAAGCCAAGTACGATGCCGCCGTAGCGCAGACCAAAGCCGCCAAGAGCCAGTATGACATGGCGGTAAGCGGAGCCAGGGCTGAGGACAAAGCCGCGGCTAGAGCCCTTGTGGAGCAGGCTTCAGGTGCTGTCCAGGAGGTCGAGTCCTACCTTGGAGAGCTTTACCTCACCTCCCCTTCCGACGGTATAATCTCGGCCACTTATCCAAAGGTCGGCGAGTTGGTTGGCCAAGGCTCCCCTGTCGCGAGCGTGACTGACATCAATGACATTTGGTTCACTTTTAACGTGCGTGAGGACTATCTCCACGGCATGAAAGAAGGAGACAAGGTCACCGTGGAACTTCCCGCCCTGGACGGAAAGGAAGTGAGCGCGACTGTCTATTATATTGCCGTAAGGGAATCCTACGCCACCTGGAAGGCGACTAAGGAGACTGGTTTATACGACGCCAAGACCTTCGAGGTCAGGGCAGTACCTGACAGCCCGGTCGAGGGGATACGCCCCGGAATGTCCGCGATAGTGAAACAGAAATAACTTTTGGATAAAATGAACAACTGGCAAAGGATATTATCGGTCGCTCGGCGCGAGCTCAGGATAATCAGGAACCGTCCTCTTTATTTCATGGGCTCGGTCGGAGTGATCGCGTTCTGCGCCGTTTTCTTCCTGACTTTCTTGAACAATGGTCTTCCGGACAATATCCCGATAGGTATTGTAGATGAGGACCAGTCTTCAACCTCACGGAACTTTTGCCTTCAACTCGACGCGACCCAGCTCGGGAAGGTAGTCCGTTACGATTCATTCTCTGCTGCGAGGGAAGACATGACAAGCGGGAAGATCGCCGCCGTCTGCGTGATCCCGGAGGGGATGAACGAGAATATACAGGCTTTCAAGCAACCGAAGATCACGTTCTATGTGAATGGGTTGTATTTCGTGAGCGGCGCACTTGCCTGGAAAGACTTGTTGACTATGGTCAACCTGACCAACGGCGCTGTGCAAAGGGAGATCCTAAGGGCGAAAGGATTCAATGACAGCCAGATAATGGGCATGATACGTCCGATAGACATCGACACCCACCAGATAGGCAACGTCACGACCAACTACAACTACTACCTTACGGGAATATTGCTCCCGGGAATACTGGAAATGATTGTGATCCTGGTACTTATATATTCTTTGGGTGCGGAGTTGAAGTTCGGGACGTCGAGGCATCTGATGGACACATCCGGCCATTCGATAGTGACCGCATTGATGGGCAAACTCCTGGTTTGGACGATTGTGTTTTCCGCAATAGGGTTCGTGATCATCATGCTCCTGTACCACTGGCTCCATTTCCCGATCAGCGGAAGCATATTCAATATGTTCCTCGCCATGTTCCTGATGATCATAGCAAGTGAGGCTGCCGGAATATTCATCCTGGAGATGCTACCCGTACCAAGGCTGGCGTTGAGTGTCGGCGCGTTGTACAGCGTGCTTGGCCTATCGCTGTCGGGATTCACATTACCTCTCGAGGCGATGCCACCCTACATACAAGGGCTTGCCGTCATGTTCCCGTTGAGACATTACTACCTTTTCCACGTCCAGGAGGTCATCTTCGGAGCAGGTTTCGCCGGATGGTGGGATGAGGTGATCCATCTATTGGTATTCCTGTTCGTCCCCCTCGTCGGCCTCAGCAGGCTAAAGAACGCATATATCCATCAGAACTTCCCAAAAGAATAGACCATGGCAAACAACAGATTCATAAATACTTGGCTTCGGGACTGGTGGGACATTTTCTGTCACGAGCTCAAGCAGATATTCTCCGACGGAGGAGTCATGCTGATTTTCATCATCGCCGGACTAGCCTACCCGCTTTTATATAATGTGGTGTATCTCAACGGCCTGTTGGAGGATACTCCGGTCGCCGTAGTGGACGACGCCGACTGTTCCGACAGCCGTAGGTTCATAAGGGAGATCGATGCCACCAGGGAGGTGGAAGTCGCCGCGAAATGTGTCAATATGGATGAGGCCGAGAGACTGATGCGGGACCGAAAAATCAACGGAATAGTGTATTTCCCCAGGGACTTCGGTGAGAAACTGGCCAGGAACGAGACCGCGACCCTCTCTCTTTACGCCGACATGAGCAGTTTCTTGTATTATAAGAACGCCATGATCGCCACTAATTTCGTGATGCTTCACGAGATAGGGCAGATCCAAATGGAGAGGTACTCGCTTGCGGGGATGACGGAACAAGAGGCGTCCCAAGTCATCAAACCTCTTGGTTATGAGGACAATAATCCTTTCAACAGGACTTTCAACTATAGTCTATTCCTGATCTCGGCCATATTGATGATAATCATCCAGCAGACAATGTTCTACGGAATGTCATTGCTGGCGGGGACCCAGAGGGAAAGGAACCACAGTTTCGCCTCCCTGCCTGACAAACTGGAAGGTCACGGAATGATCCGTGTCGTGCTTGGCCGCGGCGGCGCTTACTGGCTGCTTTACCTTGGGATCGGCATGTATATAGCCTTCATCGTTCCGGCGATATTCGGGATTCCCCAACGCGGCCAGTTCGGTGACATTTTGGCGATGCTGCTATTCTTCATCACGGATTGCGTGTTCTTCAGCATGACCTGGAGCACATTGATCACCAGACGAGAGTCGGTGTTCCTGCTTTTCCTGGCCATGTCTCCGATCTGCCTGTTCCTGACAGGCTGCTCATGGCCCACAGTCGCATTTCCGGGATTCTGGAAGGTGTTTTCCTACATATTCCCGTCAACTTTCGGGGTCCAGTCCTATATCAACCTCAGCACTGCCGGAGGTGACATCAACGCCGCTGGAAGCCAGATGAGGATCATGATCCTGCAGACCATAATCTATTTCGGACTTTCCTGCGCCTGCATTTTCGCGGAGAACTGGGTGATACACCACAAGGAAGTGATCCGGGAACGGAAGGACAAACTGGCCAGGAAGGCCGGTATTGACAAAGTTGAGGATACCAAGATAATAGCCGGAGAATAAAGACGTCAGAGTCCCAGCTCCTCGGCTTTCGCCAACATTTCAGTATTGCCGCTGACTTCGAGCTTACTATAGATACGGTACTTGTGGTTGCTAACGGTTCGGGCTGACAAGCATAGCTTATCCGCTATCTGCTTGTCGGAAAGGCCCTCTTTACTGAGGGATATTATTTCCAGCTCCCTTGAGCTCAAACCTCTGGTACCCAACGACTTCTTCCTCGAAATCATCAGCTCGGAAATATAATTCACGACCACCGGATCCATCGGGGCGTCGCCTTCGGACAGACTGGCGCAACGTTGCCGTATCTCATCCTCGCTCATTGTGGGCCATTTCCGGATGAAATCCAAAGTGTGACTATCTTTGATTCCAGCGAGAGCAGGATCATACAAGTCTTTGGCGATCACGGCGAAAAGCATCTCACGGCTTCGGGCAATAGCCTGGATACTTTTGTTCTTCTGGGAAATCTGGCGGTTGAGCCGGATGAACTGGACGATAGCGGCCATAGCCAAGATGAATAGAGCGCCGAAAAGAAACACAAGACCGGTCCTCGTCTTTATCTGCCTGTCTTTAAGTTCAGTCTGATACTCAGTCTGGAGGTTTTGGAGAATGTCGTCACCTTTCTGACGCATGTACAGCTGCATGTAATAGGAAAAATTCTGATGAGCCTCCGTCGCCAGCCGGATATTCCCTTTTCGCAGATACAGAATGGTCAAGTGGTCATATATCTGATACAACTTAAGGTAATCTGTCTCTGGAGTCTCTCCTATAATCCGCGTGCAGAAACTGATGGCCTCATCAGTTTTGTCTCCCTGCCGGAGATATCGCATCCGGGAGGATAAAGCTCTCGCGGAAGTCTTACCACCGTCAATCTCCTCCGCTTTTTCAAGCCACTCACCAGCCTTTCGGTAAATCTGCCTGTCCAGGACATCATTCCAGCGGTTCTTGTTGATGTACAACTCGCACAGAAAATAACAAGACTCCGCCACGATCCCGTTCCACCCCCTGGGTTCAGCCAGTGTCAAAGCGTTTTCAAGATATTCAATTCCCTCATCGTCCCTGTTCTGTTCGGCGGAAAAATTGGAATAGGAGCAGACTTTACCCTTAAGCAGCAGCGCCGCGGCCAGCAAGGAATCATCTCGCTCCTGAACAGCGATGTCTTCCGCTTGACAGGCATGCTCAAACGACAAGGAATCCCTGCTGGTCTGGAGAAAGAGCTTTGAAAGAGTAAGGTGAGAAAGGGCCTGGTCAATCTTCTCTCCGGAATCGGCGATCTTTAAAGCGTCAAAAGCCAAGCTGACGGCTTCATCGTAACGGGACTGTGATGTCAGTCTTTCCGCTTCTTCCAACAAGGTGGATACACTTTGTTCCTGCCGTATATCGATGCCTCCATCGCAAGAAAAAAGCAGAGACAGCGAAATCACCAAAAAAACGGCCTTTGAGTATATACTTATAGGTCTCATGAGTAATAAATCGCCCAAATATACTCATTTTCATACTCAAATTGAGTAAAATGAGTAAGATTACTCAATAAAAAAACAAATAAAACCCCCATCTTGCAATCAGCAAAAACAGACGATTATAACTCAACCTTGAGGAAAGAACTATTCACTTTACTGACCTATTGAAGCTATTCAAATTAAAGAAGCGGTCGCGGCTGAGGGAGCCACGACCGCTTCAGTATTTAGAAGACGATTATTCGATAGAAGCTACCGGACGCACAAACATTCCTTGGTAACGGTTGGCCGTTGAGATCTGTTGCATATTAGGAAAAACAGAAGGATCCGGGCAAGTCATATAATATGCTCTTTGCTGGTTGGAGGTGTCCAGTGAGGATGACCAATAACTTGCCATACTTGTGGAATTCTGAATTGAGTTTTGCACAAAGGATCCACCATTGCCGGGAAGGAACATCTTGTTGCCGTTCGCCTTACAGGTCACTTCATATCCTAGATTCACAGAATCCCAGACCCAATCGTACTGGGTCCTGTCAGTCAAGATATCGAAATCCGCTTTGGTCGGCATACGCCAAGAGCCTCCCCATCTTCTATGGGCGATATCGTCCTCAGGCAGGAGCACTGTCAACCCGCTGCTGAGAGTGTACTTTTCCATAAAAGCGCTGCCGCTGCCGTCAGTGTCAAAATATGAGTACCAATCATACCCGCCAGACTTCCAGGTAAGAGGACTTAAGGACGAATAATATGTGTCGAGCTCACCCCAGGCGAAATAGTCTCCTGTTTCAAGGGGGCTTTCAGCACCGAGGTTCACCCTGGCCCATCTGAGTCCATTGCCCATATAGACATATCCGCGGCTTTCCAGCTCGCCCACAGCCGGATTCACGCCCGACACCAACTCAACACTGAACACTGGACGAATAGTACAGCCATTGTTCCGATCATAGATACCTACAGAATACGAGCTACCCAGAACAAATAAATGAAATGCTTGATAAGGATATGAATCATACACTTCGGATGACCAATAAAAGCATCTTTCATTTCTGAACCCAACCGGGAAGTTTGCGGTGGAATTTCCTGCGGCAGGAAGGAAAACAGTCTCACCATTGGAATTGCTGAAGTATCTGTAGCCATTTACTCCGGAGGACTTATAATTCTCTACCCAAGAACGTGAGCAAGCGTCATTTAAGGAAACTAATTCATTCTTGGTCGGCATTCGCCAAAGACCATGCAAAATCTGGGTCGCGGCATCGTCCTCCGGTTCAAGGATAGTCTTACCATCAGTAAAACCCTGATAACCTCTACTGGATACTGTGCAGTACTTTGTCAAGGCATCTCGGCTACCATTGCAAAGAGGATAACTTGACCAAGCAACGCCTTGCCTCGGTTGTGGCACGCCCCAAAGAAAGTAATCACCCCAGCCAGTCTCAGAGCTCGCGCCAAGATTGCACTTGGCAAACATCAGACTCTCACCAGCATCATTCTTTATACCCAAATTGACATATTCTGTCGCGATCCAGGCGGAACCACTGATGTCACCGATGCCGATGTACTTGGACGCGCTGACCGTTTTCGTTCCAACATTCCGGGTGTAAAGCACACAGGCGTTCTCGTCGTTAATTGAGAAATCATAATTCACCGCCGTTCCTACAGCGCTCCCATCAAGAACGCCAGAAAAACCTAAAAAGGAATCGGCTTCATCAAAATAACCGACAATGGCCTTGCCAGCGGAACCGATAGAGTAATTCAATTCTCCCGAAGCGGACACCCCATTGAAGACGACAGGCTTCACATTATCCTGGAATAGAGTATAGAAATGATTCGAGTCATATCCAGAGACATCGAAGTGGATGTATTTATCCGAGCCAGTGAGCGCGGGGGCCTCCATATTCACGTCACCAAGCAGTCCATCTTCAAAGATGTACCGAACCTGTGTCGCTTTAAGGAAGACGCCATTGTAAGGCATGCCCAAGCCAAGAAAGACAAATTCTCCTCCCTGGTACGCCACGGTAGCGTGTTTCGCATTGGGAAAATGAACGGCAGTCAGTGTGCCGGACGCGCCTAGGTCAGAGGCCACAAGACCATTCATCGGCGTTGATTCCCACTCACCGTCATTATATTCCATTTCCAAATACTTTGGAGCGGCAACTCCATTGATGAACAAGAAGACCACATCACCGTCAGCCCAACCACTTTTCACAGCCGCCCTGGTATCGGGAGACTCATCGAAGACATTGGACCTGGTAATGGTAAGAGCCACCTTGAACTTTTGGTTGCCCTGGCCTTTATCAGGAGCGACAGGTTCCTCAATCAAGAGTTCACTGCAAGCGACTAGCGCGAAAAGTGAAATGAATAGTATAAATAACTTTTTCATAATCATCTCCTCCTATTTTTACCAGTTCTCTCCACTTTCAAAAGGGGATACATAAACAAACGCGCCATCCGCACCACCTATTATCCTATATCGGTCCGCGTAATCGAGCCAATAAGCTGTATTCTGGTAACTGTCAAACAGATTATTAGGGACATAGATCGGGCAACTGCTGCCGTCAAACATTCCACCGGAAGCATATCTGGGAGTTCCTATCGCACTTGGCACGATAGAAGCCTCGATACGGATCCACTCTAAGGAGGTGCAATTTTCAAAAGATCTTCCACCAACCACTTGCACTCCGGAAGGGATGGTGACGGAAGTCAAATGCTCACATCCAGAGAACGCGTAATCGGAAATCACACTCAAACTCTCAGGCAATACTACCTGGGCAAGAGTAGTACCCAAAAACGCATAGAAAGAGATATAATCAGTCGGCGGAACAGTATAGGACTGGTTGTCCATACCATAGGTCGCGAAACTGACAAGATACCTGACATCATCTTTGACCATAATCAAAGACCTTCCATCCTGGGAAGCGAACTTGCCATTGAAACGCTGGAGCATCATACACTCGGCGAACGGATTTCCTAAAGGAACGTCATAAGTATCTGAATAATACCCAAGAAAATCCACTGACTCTGGTATTGTCACTTCGAGGAGATTCGGGCAATCATCAAATGCGAGAGACCCGATTCTCTTGAGACTCTCCGGCAGGAAATCAATCTCTTCAAAACCACATCCTGAGAAAGCTGAACGATCAATCGTAGTCAGGCTCGTGCCAAGATACGCGTCAACCAGGTTTGTGCAAGAATAGAAGGCAGATTGACCAATTCTCTCGACATAATCCGGCAAAGTGACAGTCTCTAGATTATTGACATCCTTGAAAGCGTTATTGTCTATTATCGTGACAGGTTCAAGGAAACGAATGATTCCGACACCGTTGTTGTCTTTAGGAGCGACAGTCTCTGTCACAGTGTTTTCCGCCGATGCGGCAGACAAATAATCGACAGCCTCTCCGTCAGTGGTAGTGTACCATATCTCATTGAAAGGCTGGCCTGAAGCCGCGGAAGAATTAATCCATCCTGTGCTTCGGCCGTTGGAAATGTTAGTCGCGTTCTCGATGTAGGTGTCAAGAGGATTGTTAAAGGTCTTGAACACGTTGCGGTCCAGCGACTTGACTGTGGTCAGTGAGTTGAATGTCGCCTCAATGCCTCCCAGCCTTTTTACGGTTAGCGAATAACCTCCCTCGAGCGCCACATCAGGCAGTGTCACCATGAAGTAGTTCTTCCCAGGCTCGAAAGTGCCTCCATTAGGAGCATAGACCGTGATCGACTTCTTGGGGTTTTGGACTTCACCAACGACTACAGGGTTCATGTCCCCATCCAGTCCAAAGGTCGCGTTGCCTGCGAGAGTCTCGTCATGGAGTCCCTTGAGAGTAACTGAGATCACGTCATCCTTGTTAAACCTCACATAGACTCCGGAGTAGGCGTTCTTGTAATTGATGGTGAAACTCTCGGAGCGTCCAATCATCGTAGCGACGCCATTGTCGAAGGTGTCGGCCTTACCTCTCTGCAGATCGGGAACGCTGGTCGTGATGACCGCTGTAGCGGAATTGCCGTCCGGCTCGGAGTAAACCGCATCCACATTGTAGGGATAAAGTCCCCATAGATAATTGATTCCGGACTCACCGTCGTCACCGACCACTACCGTGACCGTTCCCCTGAACTGAGCCTTGCGGGCGGGCTCAGTATTGGTGGAAGTGAACATTGTGGACACTCCGAGACTGAAGATATTGATCGGATCCCCAGGGCTCCAAAATGTCTTCAACTGAGTTCCTTGGAAGGCAACAGATGTCCTTGTCGTCTGATCGATGGACTCGGCTCCTTCAGCAATGTCAGCCGTGATGATCACTTCTCGTTGAGTGACCGTCTTTGACACGCCGTTATCCTCTGGTCCTTGCGGTACCATTTCCTGCGATTGGCAGGCAAACAGTAGCGCAAGAGAGGCAAGCGTCAGTATTATTCTGATTTTCATAATAAAAAGATATTTGCTATTGATAATTAAGGTTTCCTATTTATAGCGTCATATTTCGCGAAGTCCTCGTAGGTGCCGGTCCAGTCCTTGCCAAAAGCCAGTTTGTGAATCCTGTTCCAGATGGCATAACGCGAGGGCGCGTTAAAATAGCCGGCGCTATTATTCTTCATTATGCTGGTCTCAGACGGACGCCAGACGCCATATTGGTAGGTATAACCTCCCTCAATCACTCCCACTTCATTCTTGTAACGATCATCGGTAAGGAACCATGACCACTTTATCTTGGTAGGATCCGAAGTCATGTCGATATTAGAGTACCATCCGTGAGGTGAGTTAGCGTTAATCTTGTCCTTATCCATAGAGGACAGAGTACCGGCATAATTATACTCATCCGCCAGTTTGGCGAACCCATGGCCGCCCGCCTCATGTTGGATCACCGGAATGGTATTATCAAAAGAATCATCCAGCTTTAAGACAAACGCCACACTATTGCCGTTGGCATAATCTCTCCCAGCCCAGTCTTCCGGCTCGTGCATCGAGCAAGTTCCAGCCATACGAATCTCGGAATAATCTTGGTTAACGCAGACAACCACCAGCACCTCATCCATTCTCTTCGGATCTTTCACTGCTTTGAGAGCCAGGTCAAAGCATTTGGACTCATTACCAGTGATAGCCGTACCTGTTAGTGGAGTTGAACCGAGGCTCTGTCCTCCAAGCTCATATCCCTCAGCAGTCGAGACAGTGGTCACGAAATAGATATTGAACAAGTGGCGGAACGACTTGTATGGTTCGACATCGAAGAAACCTTCAGCGCAGGCTTTCATATCGTTAAGGTATAAGCCGCTTTCCACCTGACGGTCAGAATAAGCGTCTCCCATAAAGACGACATCAATCCCATTCCCTTCCGTAGCCTTTTGATACACAGTCACTTCTCCCTCCTTGGAATAGTCTGTGGACATGTAGTATTCAGGCGTAGGCAGATCTTTATAGTCATAAGGTTTCATAATATTCCAATAATCTTTCCATCCATTGTTGGTGGTGTAAAGATTAATTGATTGGGAGGGAACGTAAAACTTGAGCGCGGGGGCCTCCACAAGTTGGTAGTCAGTGTACGAAGGAGGAATGATGCCACGAAAATACACTTCCTCCAAGAGCCGGTCATACATAAACGGGTTATACCCGATTGATCTCAAGTTGGCCGACAAAACAACTTTTTTGAGCGCTTCGCAACGCGAGAAAACATAATTTCCCAACTCTGTCACATTGTCCCCCATAGTGACGGATTTCAGCGTTGGCCTATTGGAGAAGAGATATGATCCCAAAGCTGTGACTTCATCAGGGACCACATAATCGTCATCAATGTTCGGGACCAGGAGCATCAACTTTCCGATGGCGTTTGTATATCCTTTATGATCCGTAGTGGCGTATTTGCCATTCACAGACTCGAGATTGACACAACCCTCGAATGCGCTACCATTGATCTGGATAAGGGATTCCGGGAAGGTAATACTCTTGAGGTTTACGCAATTACTAAAAGCATAGCTCTCTATGCAAGTGATCCCTTCCGGGATCTCATACGATGTGTCGTCCTTACCCGCGAAGAAATAAATCGTGTTCGGAAACATATCGTTAGGCTCATAGATGAATTTCCGGTCCTCGGAGATAAAATGGGTATTATCTCCAAGAAGATTCTTCAGCTTCTCACACCGCAAGAAGGCATAGGGATGGATTGAGATGACTGAAGAGGGAATCGTGATGCTTTCCAAGCTTGATAAGGCGAAACTGGCATCTTCCAAATACTTGACACCGGACGGAATGACAACCGATTTAACGCCCTTGGTATAAGCGAACGCGCCACTACTAATTACAGTGACTCCGGATGGAATCTCATAAGAATCAATTCCCCCGGGGGCGAAAGCGACTAGTGATTCGCCAAAGATAATACATCGCCCATCCTCAGAAACATGAGGACCAGTAAACTTCTCCAATGTGGGACAAGACGAGAAAAAACCTTCGACATTATTCAACTTGGCCGGCACCCTGAATTCCTTGATACTGAATGGATGCTCAAAAGCCCAGTTTCCAATCGTCTCAACACAATCAGGGAGAAGCAGTCCGGTTACTCTCTTGCATTCCTCCGGGTCAATGGAAAGTCTCTCAAACAGTGTGATAGGACCGCTGTAATGGATTACTCCATATCCATCTTTGTAATTGGTGAATTGGGGTATACGTGTTCCCTGACGTTCTATTTTCTCCAGCGGCTTCTTATCGGAAGTAATGTACCAAATCTCATTATCCGGAGGCAATTGTCCTTCGGGGAAGCCTTCTTTCACCACCGAGACTTTGCAGGAAGCTGTTTTGCCTCCAGCCGTTACGGTGATAGTGGCCGTTCCGATTTTCAAGCCCTTGATCATCCCGTTTGAGACAGCGACCACGCTGGGGTCAGAGCTGGACCAAGTGACACTTTTATCAGTCGCGTTAGCAGGTGACAATATGGCGTCAAGCTTAAACGTCTCGTCAATGGAGAGGGACACTGATGTCTGGTTTAAAGAGACTCCCGTGACCTTCACATCTGTTGGAGTCGATGGTTTGTCCGGCAGTTCCTCTTTGGGGGAACAGGCGTACATGACAAAAAGAATCGGGAGTGTCAAAGACAGAATTCGGGACAGCTTAATCATAACTCAAATATTATGTCTTTTGTATTGGATTGTTCAAATATACTTAAAAGAATCGTATAATCAAACGATTAAGAGTGGACTTTTTTGAAAGGTCGCGAGTATTCTTGGCATAAAACTATCTGAAAGGATGGTGAATATGGCACTAATAATTAGCTATATTCGCGAAACATATCATGTGCAACACTTAATCGTAACACTACTAATTGAGCTGAAAATGAAAAAAACAATCTCTGTTTTATCGGTCATCGTGTTTTGTGTCGCGTTGTCTTATTCCGCGTTGGCCCAGCAGAACACCCAGGCCACCTATGCCAAAAGTGACTTTGTTCCCGGTGACGTCATATTCTTCGAGGACACCTTCGAGAACGAAAAGCTTGGAGAGTTTCCGTCACAGTGGGACCTTTTGGACGGCTATTCGGAAATGGCTTCGGTTCAAGGACGCAAAGTGCTGGCGTTCACTGATGACGGCATCGGCAGTGTCATCCCGCTGATGAAGAACAAGTGGGACTGGCTGCCGGACGTATTCACGGTCGAGTACGACCTTTATGTCTCCAAGCCAGATTCCAATCTTGATGAGACGACCACTCTCTCCATGGAGCTCTGTTTCGGCGAAAGAGGGGACGGGTCATATTACAATTACACCGGACACGTGACATTCTGGTATCGCGAGGATGGTAGCTGCAATATGGCATGGAGCGTTAAGAAACCGGGTTCCGACGACCAGGCGACTGGCGAAAAGGCCCTGGGACTAAGCACTGACTTCGAAGATTACAACGGCAAGGACAATCCGTTGCTCCCGGGGCAGTGGAACCATTTCTCATTCTCTTTCAACAAACGGGCTTTCAAGGGCTACATTAACGGTGTGAGAATAATAAACGTGCCTTCGATGGAAGCTCCCGGATATTTGTATTTCTCGAGCGGCTCTCTGTATCGCCACAGCGGCCTCAGCAATGTGAGGATCGCCAAAGGTGCCGTTCCGCTCTACGACCGTCTGGCAGCCGAAGGCAAGATCGTCACTTACGCCATTACGTTCGACACCGGGAAAGCGACCATCAAGCCTGAGTCAATGGTCGAGATAGTCCGCGTCGCGAAACTGATGCAGGAGAAACCGGAACTGAGCTTCGAGGTACAGGGCCATTGCGACAACACGGGATCCGACTCAGTCAACGATCCCCTCTCCCAGAAAAGGGCTGAGGCCATCGTGGCGGCTCTTGTGGGACAAGGCATCTCGAAGGATCGCCTGACCGCGGTCGGCAAAGGATCCCATGAGCCAGTCGCCGACAATGGAACTGACGAGGGGCGCGCCAAGAACCGCCGAGTCGAATTCGTGAAAAAGTAGCCTTGATACGGCAATAACGAAAAACAGCTCCGGAGCATTCCGGAGCTTTTTTTCGTGCGGTAGGTGAGAGTCGAACTCACACGGGCTAATGCCCACTACCCCCTCAAAGTAGCGTGTATACCATTTCACCACTACCGCAGGTATGTATCCCTTTGTTTCGGGACTGCAAAAATAGACATTATTCCGGAATTACCAAAATTTTTTCACGATTTCATATTTATTAGTATCTTTGCACGCTCCCACGAGATGGGATGCGATAAGGTTTAATTATTTATTTTTAAAACAGATTCACAATGGCTGTTAAAATCAGACTTCAGCGCCACGGAAAGAAGAATTTCGCATTCTTCCACATTGTTGTGGCCGATTCCCGCGCACCTCGCGACGGACGTTTCATCGAGCAACTTGGCTCCTACAACCCCAACACCAACCCCGCCACCATCATCCTTGACGGCGAGAGGGCTCTGGCTTGGCTGAACGTAGGTGCCCAGCCCACTCTTGTCACCCGCAGGATCCTCTCTTATGAGGGTGTGCTTCTCCGCAAGCACCTCCAGGGCGGTGTCGCCAAAGGCGCCCTCACCCAGGAGCAGGCTGACCAGAAGTGGAACGAGTGGAAAGCTCAGAGGGATTCCAAGATCAAGGCCAAGAAGGAAGGTATCGTGAAAGATGCCGCCGAGAAGGTCAAGGCTGCTGTCGCCGCCGAGAAGAAGGTCAACGAGGAGAGGGCTGCCGCCATCGCCAAGAAGGCCGAGGAACTCGCTGAGGCTCAGCGTAAAGCCGCCGAGGAGGCTGCTGCCGCCAAGGCCGCTGAGGAAGCTGGAGAGGCTGCTGAGCAGGAGGCTTAAAAAAATGTCCGGGGCTCCTTCAGATCTTCTGCGGATAGCCCGGGTACTGAAGTCCTACGGTACCGAAGGGGAAATCCTTGTGGGTTTCCGTGAGATCGGTCCGGAAGACTTGAACCTCAAGGAACCGGTGTTCATCATGTTTGATGGACTGCCGGTTCCCTTTTTTATTGAATCATTGAAGGAGAAAGGCTCGTCAAAGGCCCTGCTGCGCCTGACCGGGATTGAGGATTTGGAAGATGCGGAGGAAGTCGCCGGAAAGGACATTCTCGCCAAACGCTCCGCGATCAACGGGGACGAGATGGATGACGACGAGATATCGATTGAGAACCTGATTGGTTGGGCTATCCTTGGCAAACGAGGAGAGAAAATCGGGGAAATAACTGATTTCGAGCCCATTCCAGGCAATCCGTGCCTTTATGTCAACACCGGAGAAGAGACGGTGATGATCCCTCTCCACGACGATTTCATAGTAGATATTGATGAGGAAGGCGGAAACATAACTCTCGACCTTCCCGAAGGACTTATATAATTAATAACAGAATGAGAACTATTGTCGACGTCAACGCCCACATGCACACCCCCTATTCTTTCAGTGCTTTCAGCGGGATTGACCAAGCCCTGGACATGGCCGTCGAGGAAAGAGTTGGAGTAGTGGGAATCAACGACTTCTATTCCATGAAAGGATACACTGATTGGAAAGACGGATGCGATAAAAGGCACCTCTGCCCAATCATGGGAATAGAATTCATATCCCTGAATAGCGAGGACCAGGCCGCCGGACTAAGGGTCAACGACCCCAATAACCCCGGACGAACCTACATCAGCGGAAAAGGACTCGCTCATCCGACAATCCTCAAGGGACGGGAAGCGTGGCTTTTATCGGAAGTCAGGGAGGAGTCCAATGCCCAAGTCGAGAGGATGTGCGAAAAACTTAACGCTCATCTGGACGCCGTGGGAGCCGGATTCAATCTGGATTTCGCCCGGATAGTCGAGGAGTTGACAAAAGGTTCTGTCAGGGAACGGCATCTCGCCAAAGCTTTAAGGCTTGCCATAGAGTCCAAGTTCAAAGCGGATAACGACAGGCTGGCCGCTTACGAAAGGATATTTGGCGGTGCGCCTCTCAAATCCGCTCCTGACAAAATCGCGGCTGTCGAGAATGAGATCAGAAGCAAGCTCCTCAAAGCGGGAGGCGCCGCCTTCGTACCCGAGGATCCAAAGGCTTTCCTACCGATGGAGACTGTCTGCGAAATCATCAGAGCTGCCGGCGGCATACCAACCTATCCTTTCCTGGCGGACAATGCCAAAGGTGAGTTCACGGACTTCGAGGGGGACCTCCAGAAGGCCGCGGACACTTTGAAGAAGCGTGGGTTCAACTCCGTGGAGTTTATAACAACCAGGAACACGACAAAGGTTTTGGAGGAATATTCAGACTATCTCCAGGACGAGGGATTCATCGTCACATTCGGTTCAGAGCATAATACACCGGCCCTTGAGCCGATTAAGCTCCGTACCGCGGACCATCCGGAAGGACTCAGCGAGAAGCTGCGCCTGACGAACTTCAAGGGCGCTTGCGCCGTGGTCGCCCACCAGGCGGGCAAAGATTCCGCCGATGCCGGTGAAGAGTTGATAATGAGAACATTAAATATCCAATAATATGTCGGAAATCGAGAAGTTGATCGAAGTTTCCCGCAAATATGGCGGCGATTCCAGGTATGTCATCGCCGGAGGCGGGAACACATCATTCAAAACCGCTGACAGGCTGTGGGTCAAGGCAAGCGGCCATGCCCTCGCCACAATCACGGAGGATGGTTTCGCCGTGCTCGACAGAGCCCTGCTGAACCCGATGGGAGAGAAGAAATATAGTGATGACACCACTTTGAGAGAGGAGCAGGTCAAGAACGACCTCGCGGCCGCTTGTTTGACAAAAGACCGGCGTCCCTCTGTCGAGACCTCGATGCACAACTGTCTGGAGGCCGCTTTTGTGGTCCATCTCCATCCGACCCTCGTGAATGGCCTCATGTGCTCGAAAGACGCCGCCGAGACCTGTGCGAAGCTTTTCCCGGACGCCCTTTATATTCCTTACACCGACCCCGGATACACCCTTTTCAAGAAGGTGTACGACAAGATAAAGGAATATAGGAAAGGCCACGGAAACGACCCCAAGGTCATATTCCTCCAGAACCACGGCATCTTCGTGGGCGCCGACACGACCAAGGAGATAGAGGATATCTACGCCAGCGTGATGTCCAAATTGGAAGGACTTGTCAAGTCAGTTCCAGAAGGCGACGCTCCTATCTGCGACTGCGTCAGCGAGACCATCCCCGCGATAAGGACCATCTTGAGCCGTTCCGGAAGAGGTCTCAAGACTCTCAAGGTCACCAATAACGCCCTTGTGAGCGGATTCATCGAGAGCAAGGAGAAGGCAGCCGCTGTGCTGAAACCCTTCACTCCCGACGGTATAGTTTATTGCAAGAGCGAGTATATCTACATTGACCACAAAGGTCCGGAGGATCTTGTCAAGCAGGCCGAAAAGAGAATAGAGGCTTACATCGAGAAGCGTGGGCACACGCCGAAGGTGCTGCTTATCAAGGGAATAGGCCTGGTCGCCGTGGGTTCGAACTCCAAAGAGGCCCAGACTGTGACGGAAGTTTTCATGGATTCTATGAAGGTCGCATGGTATGCCTTCTCCTTCGGAGGGGAGCACCCCATGACAGCCCGCCAGATCAGTTTCATCGACAACTGGGAAGTGGAAAACTACCGCCGCAAAGTGGCTTCGACCTCATCCGCCGGAAGAGTTGAGGGCAAGACGATCATAGTGACCGGAGCCGCACAGGGATTCGGTGAGGGAATAGCCAGGGAACTTATCAAGCAAGGAGCCAACATCGTGGTCGCAGACCTCAATGAAGTGACCGGCGAGAAGACCGCCGCCAGTTTCAACGAGATCGCAAAAGCCAACAAGGCCATATTCGTCAAGACAAATGTCGCCGACATGGACAGCCTCAAAAACCTTATCAAGGAGACTGTGGTCAATTTCGGCGCTCTTGACACCTTCGTCAGCAATGCCGGAGTCGTGAGAGCCGGAGACCTCGAGGCAATGACCCCCGAGAACTTTGAGTTCGTCACCAATATCAACTACAAGGCCTACTTCTTCTGCGCGAAGGTGGCCAGCCATGTGATGAAGATAGAGACGGCTCTTGACCCTGAATATTTCGCCGATATCGTCCAGATCAATTCCAAGAGCGGATTGGTCGGCAGCAAGGCCAATTTCGCCTATGCCGGTGGCAAGTTCGGAGGAATCGGACTGACCCAGTCCTTCGCCTTGGAGCTTGCCCCGTTCAGAATCAAAGTCAACTCCATCTGCCCAGGAAACTACTATGACGGACCGCTTTGGAGCGACCCCGAGAAAGGGCTCTTCATCCAATATCTAAAGGCAGGAAAAGCTCCCGGAGCCAAGACCGTACAAGACGTCAAGGACTATTACCTTTCCAAGGTTCCCATGCGGAAGGGCTGCAATCCCGAGGATGTCTGCAAGGCGATAATGTATGCTATCGAACAGACCGGCGAGACAGGACAGGCAATCCCCGTCACCGGTGGACAGGTAATGCTCGCGTAATATGAAACAACTGGATATCAAATTGATGCACCCCGCCGAGCAGATCGCCATCATCATCGGCAGGATCTATCGTAGCGGGATGACCACCACCTCCGGTGGCAATCTCTCGATAATGGATGAGAACGGGGATCTTTGGATAACCCCCGCCGGAATCGACAAAGGATCCCTGAAGCCATCTGACATCATGTGTGTCAAGGCTGACGGAACTATTGTCGGTCCCCACAGGCCCTCTTCGGAATATCCTTTCCACAAGGCCATCTACAAGATGAACCCCAAGGCAAGGTCCGTTATCCACGCCCATCCTCCGGGACTCGTGACCTTCAGCGTGGTCCACAAGATTCCCGACACGAGCATAATCCCCCAAGCGAGAGCCGTCTGCGGTCCTGTCGGATTCGCTGAATATGCTCTCCCTGGAAGCGAGCTCCTCGGAAAGAAGATTGTCTCCGAGTTCCAGAAGAACCCGGACTACAAGGCGGTCATAATGGAAAACCATGGAGTCGTGCTGTTCGGAGAGGACATTGCCGACGCCTACCAGCGCTTTGAGACCCTTGAGCTTTGCGCCCGCACGATCCTTAACGCCAAGACCCTCGGTGAGCCCAAGTATTTGAGCGAAGAGCAGATAAACAAGCACGAGATGGCGGTCAACACCCCTTTCGAGCACTTCATGAATGTCTCTCATCCTTCTGACGAGAGGGCCATCCGCACCGAAATCTGCCAGATTGTCCGCAGGGCTTGCTCACAAGGTCTGATGTGCAGCTCGTACGGAACAGCCTCAGTCAGATGGAAAGGTAACGACTTCCTTATCACTCCGGCCAACGTGCAGCGCTGGGACATAGATCCTGAAGACATAGTCCAGGTCAAGGACGGTATGGTGGAGGCAGGAAAGATGGCAAGCCGTTCTGTGGCTCTCCATTACGAGATCTACCGCCGCAACCCTAAGGTCAATTCAATAATATTGACCCAGTCCCCCGCCCTTATGGGCTTCTGCACCACAGGTGTAAAGTTCGACGTTAGGACCATTCCGGAAAGTTGGATATTCCTTCAGGACATCCCCACTTTCCCTTTCGGAAGCCAGTACGACGAGCGTCTGTCCGACCTCGCTGACGAGTTCCGCGAGAGGCCTTTCGTGATGCTTGAGAACGACTCCGTTGTCGTCACAGGCGACAAACTCATCAACACCTTCGACCGCCTAGAGGTCGCTGATTTCAGCGCCCGCTCCCTGATTCTCGCTGCTCCTTTAGGCGACCTGAAGCCTATCACGGATGCCGAGATTGAAGACCTCAGGGTCGCATTCCACGTTGGAGAATAACTCGGAAATATAAAACAATGAGCGCCTTACGCCCTTTCGAAGCCATTGTCGCGGCATTTCTCGCGGCAATGGCTTTCTCGCAATCATGTTCAACCACAAAGCCTGAGAATCCAGGCTCCGATGTCAAGACAACATTCCAGACCTCGAGCATCTGGAAGCCTACGATAGACACCCGCGCTGACGCGGCGATGGTCTACGGTGCCGGCAAACCACTTGACGAGGACGGCCCGGACGGTGAATCCGCTGTCGAGAACAGAATCAAATCCTGGAGAGAGAGGGGTTACAGGGTGGATTTCATGACCGGAATAGCTTGGGGCGGATACGAGGATTACTTCACAGGAAAATGGGACGGGAAGCCGCATTTGGACGAGGGACAAAGGCAGGCGGACGGTGATACCATCTGGCACGGCAAAATGGTTCCCTACATCGTCCCGACGAAGAATTACCTTGAGTATTTCAAAGAGACCCAGGTAAAAAGGGTCATCGATTCCGGAGTGGAAAGCCTCTATTTCGAGGAGCCGGAGTTCTGGAACAGAGGAGGCTACAGCGAGGCTTTCAAACGAGAATGGGAAGATTATTACGGTACTCCATGGCGTCCGCAAGACGAATCTCCGGAGGCCACCTATCTGGCCAATAAACTAAAGTATCATCTCTACTACAGGGCTTTGGACGAGGTCACCGCTTTCGCCAAGGAATATGGAAGGAGCAAGGGTATGGATATAAAATGTTATGTCCCCACACACTCGCTAATCAACTATTCCCAATGGGAGATCGTCAGCCCCGAGGCCAGCCTGGCTTCGATGCCGGGAGTAGACGGCTACATCGCCCAGGTCTGGACCGGGACGGCCAGAGTCCTCAACTATTTCAACGGCGTAAAAAGGCAAAGGACTTTTGAGACCGCTTTTCTGGAATATGGCTGCATGGCCTCTATGACAGCTCCGACCGGTCGCAGGGTCTGGTTCCTCACCGACCCGATCGAAGACGGGACACGTGACTGGGAGGATTACAGGAAGAACTATCACGCCACTTTCACCGCCCAACTGCTTCACCCCCAGATCGCCGATTTCGAGATAATGCCATGGCCGAAAAGGATTTATGAGCGCTTATATCCTAAGAGTGCCGGCAGCTCAGAGATGATCCGGATTCCCGCGGACTACGCCACGATGATGCAGGTGATGGTCGGCAGTCTTGGTAAGATCCCCGCCTCCGAAGAGAAAGTCTCGGGAAGTCGAGGGATAAGCGTTTTGATGGGTAACTCATTGATGTTCCAGAGTTTCCCGACACATGAGGGATATGAGGACCCCTCTTTGAGCGATTTCTTCGGCATGGCGATGCCACTCCTTAAGAGAGGTATCCCCATCGGGATTACCCATATTGAGAACATTGGATTCAAAAAGACTCTTGAGGATGTCAAGGTCTTGATCATGACCTATTCCAACATGAAACCGATGGATCCGGAGGCACATGGCCACTTGGCGTCATGGGTCAAAAACGGAGGCCGGCTCATTTACGCCAGCAGCGACAACGACCCGTTCCAGACGGTACAAGAATGGTGGAATACTGGAGATCACAACTTCAAAGCGCCATCTGACCACTTGTTCTCCCTGATGGGGATCGAAGCTGGAGCACCCGACGGTGTATATGCATGGGGAAAAGGCTCAGTCCAGATCATCCGCAAAGATCCGAAAGAATTCGTCCTGACTCCAGGCGGCGACGGTGAGTTGCTTGACGCGGTCAGGTCCATGTATTCTTTATCTGGAGATATATTACTGGAAAAGAACAACTTCCGGTTGAGCCGAGGACCTTACGAGCTGGTTGCTGTCTTGGACGAGAGCGTAAGCGACAACCCTTTTGTCATGGAAGGCAAGTTCATCGACTTATATGACCATGAGTTGCCTATCCTTACCAGAAAAGAGATATTTCCGGGACAACAAGGGTATTATTACAATATAGAAAAAGCCCCGAAGGCACCCGCTGTGCTGGCCTCGGCGGACAGAGTCTATGAGGAAACCAGAAAAGGACAGACGTTCTCTTATCTCTCAAAAGGGCCGGCGGAGACCATAAGCAACGGTAGGATCCTCCTGCCTTCAAATCCAGTCAGTGTCCTTATTGATGGATCTGAAACAATCGACCCCGCCCGATGGGACGAGGTCGGAAAAACATATCTTATCAGTTTTGATAACAACCCGGACGGAGTCAGAGTCGTCATCAAATGGTAGGTCAATAAGTCACGGACGCGGTGATCAGATAATTGTCCAAGCAGAAACAAGGCTTGAGATTCTCGCCCTTGACCTCCAATTTTAATCTTGAGTCTTTGAACGAGGCGATCTGCACAGAGCTCTTGGACGCCTCTGATGATATATCCCATTCGGTCCACTCATTCAACATCTTGAGATCCGATCCGGTGTAATCCACAAGATACTTCTCAAAAGAGTTGACCAGGGTATTGTTGTTGTAGAACTCCACAACAAGTTTCAGATAATCACCGGGAGCAATCAGCCCCTCTTTGGCCAACCGGCTGTTATACAATGAGTTGCATAGGCAAAGGCCTACTATTCTAGCATCTGCGGTCGTAAATTGGCCGAGATTCAAGGTGATGTCATAATCCGACATACTTGGACCGCGGAAGAATCCGGCATAGAAAAAACTGCCGCTGATTCCGGCGGACTTGTCAGCGGAAGTGAACATCGCGATATCATCCGGAGTATCCGGTCCTCCCTTCAGCGCGGAGATTTTGAAACCACCTTTATACCCCTGGTTTTCGCCGTCACATGAGGTATTGAAATAAATCAATTGGTCGAAAGATATCTGGGGGAGAAACATCAGGCTGTCCTTGAAATGATCCGAGAATGTGAATTCATCCATCTCAAAAGCGACCCCCTGGGAGAATGTGGCGGATGATGGCTGGCTTTCAATGCATGAGACAAGGGCTGCCATCACCAACGCGCAAAGTAAAAGCTTGGTCAAATATTTCATATTAAAACTAATTATAACAGATACACTGTCCTACAAAAAACACTCCACAGTTCCGACAAAAGCCGCGGGACCGGTAAGCCATATGTCCCTCGCCTGAAAATCAGGCCCTTTGCCCTCAGGAATGAAGTCAACCGTCAGATCAGCGATGGTGGACTTGATATCATATGTCACCCTGCCATCCTTGGATGAATTGGCTTCGATCCCTTTGAAACACGCGGCCACAGCCGAGGCGACGATTCCCGTGCCGCAAGCCAGCGTCTCGTCCTCTACGCCTTTCTCGAAAGTCCTGATACAGAGGAGATTCTTCGCTTCGAGATTCTTCGCTTCGAGATTCTTCGCTTCGCTCAGAATGACAGGCTCGACAAAGTTGACATTTGTCCCGACAGGAGCGAAAGCGGGGTCATTTCTCAAGGTCTTGCCCTCCTCACGGACCGGATAATCTTCCAGACCGGAGACAAACTTGACCAGGTGACGAGTACCAGTGTCGAGGAAGCAAGCCTTGAATTCCGGATAAAGGGTCACTCCGGACACGTCATTCATCTTCAGACGAATGGTCTTCGGATTGGAGCGGGAGAGGATCACGGCCGTGTGAAGCCCGTCCGGAGCCTCGAATTCAACCGGGAACTTTCCTGAGACTACACCAAGGTCGGCGGCGAAAGCCACAATGCATCTTCCGCCGTTACCGCACATCATCCCGCCGCTTCCGTCAGGATTGTAGAACACCATCCTGAAATCCTTCTTGTCACTCCTCTCAAGAAGCATGACTCCGTCAGCACCGAAACCAGTGTGGCGATCACAAAGGCTTTTCACCTGCGAGGGTGTCAGGCTTAAACGACCGTCACGGTTATCCACCAACAGGAAGTCATTCCCTGCTCCGTGATATTTGAAAAACTTTTGTAACATCTTATCTTAAAAGAGTTTCCAACTCGACTGAAGCATCCGTCTTGCCATCCCTGTACTTGACTATCACCGGAGTGCTGACATGTATTCCGGCATCTTTCCCGGGACCTTTGAGGATGGGGCGGCTTCCCGGAACGACCACGGCTCCCGGAGGAACGACAGTCTGGCCCGAGGCTGACTTGGGGACATATTCCCCGGTAGTGGCGTCATAGATTGGCGTCCCCTTGGTCAGGATAACTCCAGAACCTATGACGGCTCCCTCTCCGACGATCGTGCCCTCATAGATGCCGCAATTTCCGCCGATAAAGGCGTTGTCCTCGACAATGACCGGAAGCGCTCCGGCGGGTTCCAGCACACCGCCGATCTGGGAAGCGGCCGAGATGTGGACATTCTTTCCTATCTGGGCGCAGGAACCGACAAGGGCATGGGAATCCACCATGGTGCCGGAGTCGACATAAGCTCCGATATTGACATAGGAAGGAGGCATCATGATCACAGACGGAGCGAGATAGGCTCCGACGCGCACACTGCTGCCACCTGGCACGATCCTGACCTTGTCTTCCAAGGAGAATTTCCTCAAAGGGAGAGTGTCCTTGTCGAAGAATGAATATTCCTCCTTGGACATGTCCACGAGCTTGCCGATCCTGAAACCTTCCAGGATGGCTTCCTTGACCCAAGCATTGACCTTCCAGCCTTCAGCAGTCTTCTCGGCCACCCTGACAGTACCGGCCTCAAGGGCTTTGACAACTTCCTCGAAACTCATGGCTACAAACCTAATTCAGCGATCACTTTCCTCATCAAGTCGAAGGTGGAAGACACCGCCGTAGTGAGAGGCAGGCGCATATCCGGCTCGCATAGCCCGAGGATTGAGAGGGCGGCCTTCGCAGGTACCGGATTGCTCTCGACAAAGCAGGCGTCAAATAGCGGGAAGAGCTTGTCATTAAGCACTTTAGCCTTGGCGAAATCTCCAGCTCCAGCGGCCTCCACAAACTCTACCATCAGTTCTGGGGCGACATTTGATGCCACACTGATGACTCCCTCGCCACCATATCCCATGATATCGAAGGTCTGGTCATCGTTGCCGCTAAGCACTGCGAAGCCCTCGGGACGAGTCTTCACGACAGTCTCGATCTGGTCGAGTTTGCCGGACGCCTCCTTTACAGCGATTATTCCCGGAATACCAGCTATCCTGACTGTGGTGTCCGCGGTCATATTGGTACCCGTCCTTCCCGGGACATTATATGCCACGATAGGCTTGTCCGTCGCTTCCGCGATCACTTTGAAATATTCATAAAGGCCTTGCTTAGTGGGTTTGTTGTAGTAAGGCACAACCACCAGCCAAGCGTCGGGACCGTAAGGCTCCAAAAGCCTGATATTCCGGATAGTGGCGACGGGGGAATTCGTCCCGACTCCAGCGACTATCGGCCTGTCAGGGCAAAGCTCCCTGGTGATCTTTAGAAGTTCTATCTTTTCGTCATCCTCGAGGCAAGGAGTCTCGGCGGTCGAGCCTAGGGGCACGAGGAAATGTATGCCCGCCTCAACCTGCCTGGTGACGAGCCTTCTGTAAGCCTCAAAATCGACCTTACCGTTCTTGAACGGGGTCGCGAGAGCTGTTCCGCATCCTTTGAGTAACATCACTTTGAATCTTTAAAAAACAATTCTTTGAACTCATGTACACCTGAAAGGCCTTCTGTCATAAGAGCCGCCAAGACGGCCCCCTCAGCAAAGCCTTTCCGGGAAAAAGCCTCATGGGTAAGAGTAAGCCTGTCATTAAGCCCCTCGAAACCCACGGTATGGATGCCGGCTAGCTCCCCGACCCGCACAGCGGCGGTGTCAGGGGTCTTGCCCATATTCTCCTCAACGACACCTGCCAGGGATTTGGCGGTACCGCTAGGAGCGTCAAGCTTGTGAATATGGTGTTTCTCGACAATGTAGGGATCGTAGCCTCCGGCCTGGCCGAGATACTTGGCCACCATGGCAACGGCGGCGGACAGCACATTGACTCCCACAGAATAGTTCGAGGAATATATCATCGGGGTGCCTTTAGCCTCGAAATAGCTTATCACCTCATCCTTTATGTCATTCCAGCCGGTGGTGCCGACCACGACGGCCTTGAAATTGTCCGCCAGGATCTTATAGTTGGCCCTGAAGGACTGCGGGAAGGTGAAATCGATGCAGACGCACTCCCTGGCGACCGATTTGTCAAAGGAAGCGATATCCTCGCTGGCGGCGACAAGTTCCACACCTCTCGCGGCGAGGGCGGCCTCGACCATATGTCCCATGCGGCCATAGCCGCTGATTACCACTTTCACCATATTTCTCAGCTCTTGAAAATGTAGTCGTGGAGGCTCTCAAGGGTGACCTGCACCCTGTCTGAGTCGATCACGAAGTTCTCACTCATCATATTGGCGCTCACATTGGCCAGGTGGACCTTGCCGGAGACACTGATGACCTTGTCACCAAGGCCCTCGAAACCGACGATATTCCGGCCGACCACAGAGATCAAGGCTTTGTCGCGGTAGACTGTGACCTCAGCCCACTTGCCGATTTCCTCCAAGGCGTCCTGCAGGGTGTCCCTCTCCTCGGGAACCACAAGGTAAACCTCTGATTCAGTGGCTTTCGCGAGCACTACAGGAATCCTGCGGGGATAAAGAGCGGCGAACACCTTCCCGAACATCCTCGTGACCCCGTCCAGCTTTGGAGAGGTCACTTTTATGAACAGGATCTCATCCTTGACGGCAACGGACTTGGGGCCATCCGGAGCCTGGTCTCCGCGGACCACAAGGGTTCCTTCGCAGGCCTGATTGGTAGAATTGAGTACCCTGATGGGAATATTCTTTTTCCTCGCCGGCTCTATGGTGAGCGGGTGAAGGACTCTGGCGCCCATGGCGGCCATCTCAGCGGCCTCCTCATAGGAAATGACATCTATTTTCCGAGTGTTATGGACAACTCTCGGATCGGCGGAACGTATTCCATCCACATCGGTCCATATCTCGACTCGTTCAGCTCCCAGGGCCATTCCGAAGATGGCTGCCGAATAGTCCGAGCCCTCAAATCCGAGGACAGAGGTAGCACCTTTCGGGGTCGCGGCGACAAAGCCCTGGGTCAAAACCAGGTCGGCGCCCTTATACTCCAATCCTACAATCCTCTTTATGTTGGCCTCAGTAACCTCCATATCGGGACGGGCGTTGAGATAGTTGTCGTCAGTGGTGATCATCCTGCGGGCATCTATCCAGTGGCAGGAGATGTCAGCGGCATTGAACGCGTAGGATATTATTGTCGAGGACAGTAGCTCTCCAGTGGAGATGATCCTCGCCTCACTCCTGGATGAGAGCTCGCCTATAAGGCATACTCCCCCGACGAAGGTTTCGAGATCGGCGATACGCTCCTCAACCTTGGCGAGGCATTCCTCGAGAAGGTCGGGCCTTGCGGCAAGCAGATTCTTGGCAAGATTGAAATGCCTCTCCCTCAGTTGTTTAAGAAGATCCTTGACATTGTCTTCACGTTGGGCTTCCGCTTCTTCAGCCAGAGTACAGAGCAGCCTGGTCACCCTGGCGAGAGCGGAGACGACCACAAGAGGTTTTTCTCTCAATCTTCCTTTCACGATCGAAATGACTCTTCCGATCGCCGCCTCGTCCTGGACGGACGTTCCTCCGAATTTGATAATGATCATTTTCCGATGTTTTAATTAAGTTCGTTATTTGTTGTCGTTAACTGTCTTGTAAATCAAGATGTATTGTTCCACAGCCTTTTTGAGATCAGAGACCAGGACATATTCCTTGTCGGTGTGGGCGGTGAGGATCGAGCCGGGGCCACAGATGGCTCTACGGGCGAATTTGTCAAGTCTAGGAGCGTCGCTTCCGAAAGACACCGGCTTGGATGGAATCCCCTCTATTTCAGAGAAATAACTCATCGGAGTGTCACCTCCAAAGGCTTGTATGATCGTGCCTCGGGGACTTGCCCCAAGAAGCTTGTTCTGGATCAGGTCGTCAGTGGCGAATGTGGTACGGAAATATATCCGGAAACGGGTCTCGGGGCTGAGGATATTCTGGGGATTTGAACTCAGGAGGTCGCCCACATTCCATGTGGTTGGCCCGAGGATGGGATCCGGGGGGAACTCGACCAGTTTCAATGTATTCATCAAGTCCACGAATCTTTCCACCGCGCTGGCTCCATGCTCGGGATAGCCTGAATGGCAGGCCTTCCCGGGAATAGTCACCTCGAAAGCCTTGGTTCCTTTGCTGGCGGAAGCGAGGCAGTTGTCAGTAGGCTCGCCCACCAGGACAAAATCACCTCCGGGATTGTTCTTCGTGTAGGCCTTGGCGCCGTGCGAGCCGGTCTCTTCCCCGGCAAGAAGGAGCAGGCCGAAGTCCTTGTAGCCCTCCTTGCTAAGCTCGAGACAAGCGTTATACATCGAGAATATCTGTCCCTTCGCATCGCAGCTTCCGCGCCCTTTGATGATGGTGTCGTCCGAGACAGCTTTCCGTCCGTCAGGCAGGAGGTCACCTTGTCTGACCAATTCCACGCTCGGCGGAATATACGGAGGTACCGTGTCCAGGTGGGTGCAGAACACGAAAGATGGATGCCCAGTCCCTGACCAATCCAGCAACAGGTTGACAGTCCCGTCCCCCACCTCGTACTCGTGGATCTCTCCCTCCAGGCGCTCCTTCAGGAACGCTGCCATACGCCGCTCAGAACCCGAAGTGGAGTCAATTCCAAGTATTTCAAGAAACAACTCCAGATCCATTATTTCTCTTATAAACGCATATTCTTTCAAATATAGGCAAAAAAACTTAACTCTCAAACCGCGATTGTGCGCAAAACGGTTTTCTGTCAAATATTTGCTGGTTTTCAAAAAGATTCGTATCTTGCGAATTGTAAATTGGCCGGAGCAAGCTCGGCAGACAAGGTAAAACGTTAAGATTATTAATAATTTACTATAAACCAACGTATTATGAAAAAGACTACAATCTTTGAGGATCGCACCTATGTCGCCCCCGAGGCAGAGGAAATCCTCACAGAGACAGCCCCGATCATGGATGGCACTCAGTTAGAGGATCCCGGCTCCCAAGCTGACGAGTAATTAGCCGGATATTCATTTTACAGTTTTGATTATCATTACTGGCAGCGTTCGATGCTGCCGGTGTGATTGTTTATACAGGATCTTTAAGGACGTCTTTTCAGATAGGCGTCCTTTTTTTATATATTATTGATTTTCTGAAAGTTTTTACTTATATTGCAAGTTGATATCAATAAAACTCGCTGAATCATGAGAAAACTACAATCGCTCATCAAGAGTATCTTTCCCCTAGCCACACTAGTTTTATTGGCGGGATGCCAGATTCAAGACATTGACATTAAAACGGCAGAAGAACAGAATAGAGAACTGCGCGAGGTGACAATCACCGCCGACATTGGTGAGGGAGCCGAGGCAGTCGACCCGGCGACAAGGACCTCCGTCATCTTCACGGGCACACAGATGAAGACACACTGGACCCCAGGGGACAGGATCAAGGTATTCAGCCTCGGGGAATCCACCATGTTCACTTCGACCAACTCCGAACCCTCCCGCAAGGCTCAGTTCAGCGGAATGGTATCAATGATCGTCGGCGATGACGGGGAATCCGGAATCAATTATCTCTGGGGACTTTATCCCTACAGGGAGGATGCCACCTACTCCGAGCCGGACGGCGAGGGACAGTCAGCCACGGCGGTCATCACGACCACCGTCCCGGACATGCAGAAAGGTAAGGCCGACTCATTCGAAGAGGACCTCGCCACTATGTTAGGACGATCTGAGAGCCTCACGATTTCCTATAAGAACGCCTACTCAGGAGTCTATGTGAAGTTCAATAAGAGCGACGTCATTTCCGTCACGCTGAAGGGAATCCACGGGGAGACTCTCGCCGGAAGGGCGACCTTCGGGCTGGACGAGAACATGAACCCTGTAGTCGTTGGTGAGGTCCAAAACCCGAAGACAGCCGTCACAGTCTACGCCCCGGACGGAGGCACTTTCGAGGCAGGTAAAAACTACTTCATGGTGACACTGCCTGATGTGGCACTCGAGGAAGGCTATTCGCTCACCGTCAAAAGGCAGGGAGGTGTTGAGGCGACATTCAAGTCGCTGACCACAGTCAAGTCGCTGGACCGCAACGTGTTCAAGACCTTCAACAATCCTCTCGACACCTACATAGAGAACGCTAATAACATTTCCAACGGCCGAAGCACGGGTTGGATTTCTTCATCCACAACCTCAACGCAGGGCATCAACGAGATCTGGTATACGACGACGGACAATTCCGCGGTATCATATACGACAAAAGCGGCCACTGGGAACGAGATCGCCGAGAACATCGCTCCGAGTGACAACAACGGGGTCGGAATCATCCGCTTCAAGGCTCCGTTGACAGTTATCGACCCGTCCGCCTTCATATCCCCTGGCAATACCATTCTTAAGACAGTCACGCTGCCTGAAACAGTCGAGACCATCGGTTCTGCCGCATTCCAGGATTGCTCGAATCTTAGAAGCATCTCTTTCGGTTCCAGCTTGAAAACCATTGAATATTCCGCATTCACGAGATGCGGGTTCACGGAGGTGACCCTCCCGGAAGGACTTGAGAATCTCGGCCATGAAGCGTTCGCTCAGAACTCCAGCCTTGAGAGAGTCACGCTGCCAGAGTCATTGACCACAATCGAAGCAGCGCCCTTCCACAGTTGCCCCAAGCTGAAAGAGTTCCTCGGAGCCCACGCCTCCAGCGACCACCGCTGCCTGATCCAGGACGACGACCCGGGCAATGTGACGCTCCTCGCTTTCGCCACCGGAGAGCTGAACCAATCTGACACTTATATTATCCCCGAAGGAATCCACACTATCGGCACTTATGCGTTTGCCTCCAGCACGTTCGGCGGGATTGTCTTACCCGAGTCTTTGAGGGAGATCCAAGAGATGGCTTTCTACAGGTGCTTGTCCCTGAAGAACGTCACGATACCAGCCGCTGTGGAATCAATCCAGCGTGTGGCCTTCTTATTGTGTAATTCACTGGAGTGGGTAAAGATCAATAATGACAGCGATGTTATCAGGGCGAATTGGGAAAGTGAAGAGGGCGCGTTTGAGGACACCAACGATTGCCCGATTTACGTGCCTTCCAATCTACTCAAATATTACAAAAATGGAAGGTATTGGGATGACTACGAGTCCAGATTCTTCAAAACTCAAGATGATAACGAGATCTTTTACACGACAAGTGATAACCAACCAATTAGCTACAACGCATATTATGCGGACGAGAGTGGGAATGTGGTGGACACGGAGAACTGCGTCGCTCCAGCCTTGAATGGAGGAGTTGGAATCATTCGGTTCGAAGAGCCGTTGACTATTGTGGATATGAACGCGTTTTATAACAGGACTACACTTACAAGCGTCATTCTACCGCAGACAGTGACATCCATCTCGCTAAACGCGTTCGCGGAATGCTCTTCCTTGACTTCAATAGTTCTTCCGGAAGGACTTCAAACTCTGGAATATTATGCCTTTGACGATTGCGAAAGCCTTGAGACAATCAATATCCCCGAGTCACTTGAATGGATTGGAACGGATTCTTTTAATCGCAATCCTTTCTCCGGTTGCGTAAACCTCAAGAAATTCACCGGGACGAGTCCATTTATCTCCGCTGATGGAAGATGTCTTATCGGCAACACAGGGGCCAACAAGACTCTGCTTAGTTTCGCCACAGGCGGATTAGGCGAAAACTCAACTTACGTTATTCCTGATGATGTTCGCAAGATAGGAATCGACGCGTTTGACGGCGCCACGGTTGGCCACGTGGTTCTTCCGACAACTTTAAATGCCCTCCAAGATCAAGCGTTTATCAATTGCTCCAACCTGAAGGATATCACTGTTCCCGGGAATATCACATGGTTTGGCTCTCGAGTGTTCAAGAATTGCGTGAGTCTTAAGACAGTGTACCTCAACTATACAAGCGTGCCTACAATACATAGTCATTTCGGTGATGATGGACACATGTTCGATAATACCGCCTCTGACTTGGTTATTTATGTGCCTTCGAATTTATTGGCGACTTATAAGACTGCCCAGTATTGGAGTGATTATTCCTCCAGATACAAGGCTGAGCAGCTTGCCTATTCCATTTGGTATACCACTACTGACGGAGCGGCGGCCAACATTAACATCCCTTCAGATTCTGAGGATTTATATGCTCATATCGAGCCAAATGACAATCTCAACAATCCGGGTGTTGGAGTCGTGAGTGCCACCGATGGAGTGCTTCCCGCGGTTCCCGCGAATTTATTCAAGGATTGCTCAAATCTTAAGACAGTTTACATACCCAAAAATGTGACAAAAATCGAAGAGAACGCGTTCTCTGGATGTGTCAATCTTGAGACTGTGTATCTGAAAAATCCTTCCAAATTAAAGACTATCGGGAATAGCGCGTTCCTCAACTGTTTCTCAATACGGACTATCGGTCAGATATTCGGGTCTATTGACCTGCCTTCGGTCACATCTGTTGGCAACCATGCGTTTAATCACCTCAAGCTGATCGAGGAAGTGAATCTGCCGGAAATGGTGACAGCTGGCGAAAGCGCTTTCTATTGCCTTGGTGAAGATGTCTTGCTCAAGTCAGTGAATGTCCCGAAGCTTCAGACTGTCGGATATGGTGTGTTCGGTTACATCTCTTTGGATCATCTGAACTTGCCTGCCGCTACCGAATTGGATTACGGAGCTTTCTATTATGCGAAAATCGGAACTCTCCGTCTGGGGGCAAATCTTAATAAGGTTTCGGAATTCTCCTTCTTGAACGCGGGAGAGGCAAGTTGGAATATCTATTTTGAGAACGATACTCCCCCGGTTCCGTACGACGGCTTGACTCCGGGAGAATGTGGCATCTGGAAAAACTCATTCAGTACTAATATATCAGGAACACAGATTCTCCCTATCTCCTCAATTCATGTGCCTTCGGGAAGTAAGGAGGCCTATAAGGCAGTGTTCCACACCATCAACAGCGCATACGCCATCTTTGATTTGATCCTGATCGACGACCTTTAACGGAACGGGTTACAAATCAATACAAACATTAACATTTTTCAGCCATGAAACTTGTCAAAAAAATATTGACCTATTTGCCGGCGCTCATTTTCCTCTTCTCTTGCCAGAACTCGGAATTGGACGTCTCTCTCCATCAGGAGAATCTAACCGGAATACAGAAAGAGTTACGTGAGGTGACAATTACCGCCGACATCGGCGAGGGAGCCAAAACTGTTGACCCGGCCACAAGGACCACCCTGATCTTCGAGAACGGGGTTCCTAAGACTTATTGGACCCCCGGCGACACGATCAAGATATTCAGCGCCGGCCAGTCCGCGAAGTTCACCTCTATCAACACGGAGCCTTCCCGCAAGGCGAAGTTCGTCGGTCTCGTCTCGATGATTATCGGTGACGACGGCGAGTCGGAGAAGGATTACGTGTGGGGTTTGTATCCCTACAGGAGTGACGCGACTTATGCGGAGCCCGATGGCGAGGGCCACTCTTCTACCGCGGTCATCACGACGACTCTCCCGTCCGGCCAGATTGGCATGCCGGGCACGTTCTCGAGCGGTCTCGCCACGATGATAGGAAGGTCTGAGACTCTCACCATATCCTAC
>CACZZF010000002.1 GCA_902785575.1 uncultured Bacteroidia bacterium
GACCGTATAAAACTGCGCCTTAAAATGAGCCCTGTAAAGTATAGACTTACACACTTATCATCTTTCAATAACCCGTCCAACTTTTAGGGTGCACTTCACAAAATGGGTGCCTCCGCAAAGGAATCACCCTTCCAGGCATCTGCAAGGCATATTGCTCTGCCCTTGGTTTGTATTTTTTTTAAAATCGACTGTCTTTCGGGAGCTGAACTCGCAGCCGCACCAGGTCTGATTGTACAGGGCGCAGGACTTTATCAGGAAGTTCCTGCGCTCTTGCATTCCGCCCTTGCGCCAATTCTGACCCCACCAGGAAACAGAGGTTCCATCGACGGCCAGAAGGCCTGCTGAGTCAACTTGGGAGAGATCTTTCCAGCGGGATGATGCGAGTGTGGTGGTGAGGATGTCATAGCCGTGCGAGGCGGCATATTCCGCAGCTCTCAAAAGCCGGAACTCGAAGCAGGCCTGACACCTAGGTCCCCGTTCCGGCCCAGCCAAGGCGACCCCTGAGCCTGTCGAAGGGCCGTGGTTCGACAAGCTCACCAACCGGCATCTGACATACTCCAGCCACGCCCCATGATCGTATTCATCATCAACTACTTCCATCCCGAATGAAGCGGCGTACCGGGCCAGCTCGTCCCTGCGTTTGGCATATTCCTCAAAAGGTACGATGTTCGAGTTGCTGAAGAACACTCCGGGCCTCAGCCCCTCCTCGACCATCCATTCCAGTATGGCGGTTGAACAAGGCGCGCAGCAGCAATGAAGCAGGATCCGACTATTATGTAAGTCGAACCCTTCCGGCAGCTCCGGTCTAAATGAGCATCCCTCGAAATGTCCCATGATCTTTTTACAATCACGAAGTTATCAATTATTTGTCACAAATTATCGTCCTCTTCGTCTTATTATAAGCGAGGGGACGATTTTTGTTGAAATAGTGTTGCAAATAAGAAAATAATACTTACATTTGCAGTGTATTAGTTTTGTAATACACTAATAACAACAAAGGCGAGGCCTAAAGAAATGTAAAATTTTATTAAATAATTATTGATTTTCGATAATTATTTATATTTTTGCGAAAACGAACAACAAAAAATATGCTGATAGAGCTAAAAGACGTCAACAAGACATACTTCGGAGCGCAGCCGCTGCATGTTTTGAAAGGTATCAACCTCGGGATCGAGCGCGGAGAGTTCGTGTCCATCATGGGAGCCTCTGGATCCGGGAAGTCCACCCTTCTGAATATTCTCGGGATCCTGGACAATTATGATTCCGGAGAATACAGGATCAACGGGAAGCTGATCTGGGACCTGAGCGAGGCGAAGGCGGCCGAGTACCGCAACAAGATGATTGGCTTCATATTCCAATCCTATAACCTGATCAGTTTCAAGACCGCTGTCGAAAATGTGGAACTGCCCCTGTTCTATCAAGGAGTCAGCCGCCACAAACGTCATGAGATGGCGATGGAATATATTGAGCGCCTGGGACTTAAAGATTGGGCCGGGCACTATCCCAACGAAATGTCTGGCGGCCAGAAGCAAAGGGTGGCTATCGCCAGGGCGCTTGTGACCAAGCCGGACATCATCCTGGCTGACGAGCCTACCGGAGCCCTCGATTCCAAAACTTCCGTAGAAATCATGGATCTTCTCAAGGAACTAAATGAGAAAGAGAAGCTTACGATCATTGTTGTCACACATGAGAGCGGAGTCGCCAACTACACGAACAGGATCATCCATATAAAAGACGGTGTCATAGGCCAGATAGAGGAGAACAGGGCACATGATTCAGTCAGGTTCGGCTCTGACGGACCCCTTAAATAAAGCGGTAAAAGATGCTGGATCTATTCTCGGAAATATGGAGTACCCTGCGGCAGAACAAGCTGCGCACGACCCTGACCGGCCTTGCCGTCAGTTGGGGTATTATAATCATTATCGTTCTGATCGGAACCGGCAACGGCTTGATGAACGCGCTGCTGAACAATTCTATGGACGAGATCCAGAATATAATCTCGGTCTTCCCTGGCGTGACCAGCAAGCCCTACAACGGAATCAAGGAAGGGACGGGAGTTCGTTTCAATTACAGGGACATCTCTTTCTCTGATCAGTTCAGCGAGAAGATAGACAGGGCTTTCGGCAATCTGGAGTTCTCGGATACGATAAGCTTTGGCCGCGAGGCCCTTTCTTCCGAAGTCTACGGAGTAGATCCCCTAATTAAGGATGTTTGGTGGGTCAAGATGGTCGCCGGTCGCTTCATCAACAAGAAAGACCTGGATGAAAACAGCAAGCATATAGTCATTGATGAGGACGCAGCCTCTCAATTGCTTGGAGATTCAAAAGACTATTCCCAGCTGCTTGGAAAGCATATCACGGTTGGAAATATCCCGTTCAAAGTCATAGGGATAAATGAGTCTAAAGAACAATCCTGGGGGCATGACGCTTATATTCCCTATACTACGGCGAAGACTATGCGCACCGAGGGAGCATGGCTCAACAGGATCACACTCGAGTTCCATGATCTTGAGACAAAAGAGGCTAACGAAGAATTTGAGAAAGCCTACAAGAGAGGTATCAACATATTCCACGGCTATGATCCCGAAGACACCAGGACGACCTATCTGAGCAACGCTTACCTCAATAATCAAGAGATGAGCAAGGCGATACGTATCATACGTCTGGCTCTGTGGATTCTCGGTTTCCTGACCCTTCTTAGCGGAATAGTCGGAGTGTCCAACATCATGCTGATCACAGTCAAGGAGCGCATCCATGAGTTCGGCATCCGGAAGGCGCTGGGTGCCAAACCTATGTCAATCATGAAGTTGATAGTGGTCGAGAGTGTTGTGATAACCGCCGTGTTCGGTTATATCGGCATGGTGTTAGGGATGGTGGCGGATTTCGCCTTGGACAAGACTATCGGCTCCCATCCGATGGATCTGGGTATTACCCAGCTGTATATATTCAAGAATATTGGAGTCGGATTCGATGTCGCGATTGAAGCCACGTTGCTTCTCATCGTGGCAGGAACGATCGCCGGAATCATCCCGGCCTGGAAGGGCGCCAGAGTTCGTCCGATAGAGGCTTTGAGAGCGGATAAATAGGAGGGAAGGTCATGAGATTCGATATCGACAGATATAAAGAGATAGTTGACACCCTGTCACGCAACCGCAGCAGGACCCTCCTGACCGGTTTCGGAATATTCTGGGGCATATTCATGCTGCTCATCATGTTGGGTGGCGGGAACGGTCTCAAAACCATTCTCAATGAGAATTTCGAAGGCTTCGCATCCAACGCCATCATGGTTGGAAGCGGCAGAACCTCAAAGCCTTACGGGGGCTTTAAGAGGGATCGTTTCTGGTACATGGACAAAAATGACATCGACGCCATAAAGACCCTTATCCCCGAAGCTGACATAGTCACGATGATGGATGCCGACTGGGGAGGAGCCATAGCCTACGGAGAGAATTCATATTCCGGAATCGTCAAGGGCATGACCCATGAATATCGTGGAGTTGAATCTCCAAAGATGATGTTCGGACGCTGGCTGAATGAGGTTGATTGCGCCCAGGAAAGAAAAGTCTGTGTGATTGGCAAAAGGGTGTGGTCCAACCTGTTCCCTGATGGGGAGGATCCTACCGGCCGTTTTATCAAGGTCAAGAACTCCTACTTCCAGGTTATCGGTGTTGACGGACGAGACGGAGGAATCAACATCAATGGAAGTCCCGCCCAAAGCGTGGTGATTCCCTACCAGCTTATGGACAAGATGAATAATAGGGGAGGAAGGTTTGACATCATGTGTATGACAGCTAAGGAAGGAGCTGATTCTGAGGAGTTTCAAGAGAAAGTCAGAGCCCTTTTGTCAAGGCGCCATTCAATCGCCCCGGACGACAAGAACGCCATGATGATGCTTGACACGGAGAAGATATTCAAGATAGTGGACAACCTTTTCAAGGGAGTCAACATCCTTGTCATCCTGGTCGGCCTCGGCACCCTCTTGGCCGGAGCTATCGGAGTGTCCAACATCATGATGGTGACCGTCAAGGAACGCACGACAGAGATCGGCATCCGCAGGGCTATTGGAGCCACTCCGAAGATGATCCTGTCGCAGATTATCACCGAAAGCGTCGGTTTGACAGTGCTGGCCGGAATGTTCGGAATCCTGTTCTCTGTGCTGATTCTTTGGGCCGCGGGGAATGTTGTGTCCAGCCTGCCGGATTTCTCCGATCCGATCTCTTTCCAGATCGGTTTCTGGATCGGTATAGCGGTGTTTTCACTGCTTGCTGTCCTTGGGGTCCTGGCCGGCCTTGCCCCTGCCCTTAGGGCTATGAATATCAAACCTGTAGACGCCATGCGAGACGAATAACCTTGTCATCCTGAGCGAAGCGAAGGATCTAAAACAGAAAACAAAAAAGATAAATAATATGAGAAAGAACCTTAAGTACATCATTCTGGCGCTGGTCGCCATCATCTTCGTGGCCACATTCGTGGCCCTGTGGAAGAACTCCAGGCCGAAAGAGATCCGTTACGAGCAGTTGGAAGCTACTGTCAAGGACATCCAGAAGACATCCGTCGTGACCGGAAAGATTATCCCCAGGGACGAGGTCAATATCAAGCCTCAGATCAGCGGTATCATCTCAGAGCTTTACAAAGAGGCTGGAGAGAATGTCGTTGAGGGAGAGATTATCGCCAAGGTCAAGGTTATTCCCGAGATGAGCTCATTGAGTTCCGCGCAGTCAAGAGTCCGCCTGGCTGAGATCAACCTCAAGCAGGCCCAGACCAACTATGACCGTGAGAAAGCCCTGTATGACAAGAATCTTGTCAGCGCTGAGGAATATGACCAGGTAAGCCAGGCTCTGGCCCAGGCCAAAGAAGAGAAGGCCGCCGCCATCGAGACCTTAGAAGTTGTCCGCGACGGAGTGTCGAAGAGCAACGCAAGGTCGAGCTCAACTCTCATTAGATCAACTATTTCCGGATTGATTTTGGATATTCCCGTAAAGGTTGGAAACTCTGTGACACAGAGTAACACGTTCAATGACGGAACAACCATCGCTACCGTGGCGAATATGGGTGATCTGATTTTCGACGGTTTCATTGATGAGACAGAAGTCGGTCGTGTCCACGAGGGCGTGCCGATGAAGATCACAGTCGGCGCCTTGAAAGATGTGACCTTTGACGCCGTGATGGAGTTCATATCCCCGAAGGCCCAGGAGAAGAACGGGACCAACGAGTTCGAGATCAAGGCCGCAGTGACCGTCCCTGACAGTATAACGGTTCGTTCCGGCTATAGCGCCAACGCTGAGATCCGGCTTGAAGGCGTGGAAGGAGTCCTGTCCATCCCCGAGAGCGCTTTGTCCTTCGAAGGTGATTCTACCTTCGTCTATCTTGTGAAGGGTGAGAAGAAATATGAGAAAGCCCCTGTTGTCACCGGTCTTTCCGATGGAATCAACATCGAGGTCAAGTCTGGCCTTAAGGAAGGTGATAAGGTACGTGGCAACCAGATAATCGAGAAGAAGTGATGAAAAGAATACTTTTTTTACCCATAACCGTTATTTTAATGTCCTGGGCCGCTTCTGGCCAGACCCACAGCGGCCCCTGGACTTTAGCCGAATGCATCCGTCACGCTCAGGAGAATAACATTACCCTCCAACAGACGGAACTGCAGGTCAAGCAAAGGGAGATTCAGCTGGAGACCGCCAAGGGAAGCCGCCTGCCGATGGTCAGCGGTAGCGCCAGCGAGAATCTTTCCTTCGGACGAGGCCTCACCGCAGATAACACCTATTCCAACACCAACACGACCAGCACCGGCTTCTCACTCGGCACTTCCGTTCCGGTTTTCCAGGGCTTGAGGATAAGCAATGGAATTAAAGAGAATGAGTTGGGCCTTAAAGCCGCCACCGCCGACCTGCAGAAAGCCAGGGAGGATATGAGCGTGTCGGTCGCCCAGGCCTATACCCAGATACTGTATAACATGGAGCTGCTGGATGTGGCCCTGAACCAGGTCGGAATCGACTCCCTTCAGCTGGTCAGGCTCGAGGCTCTGCTTGAGAACGGAAAGGCCTCTACTTCCCAGGTTGCCCAGCAGAAGGCGGCCCTAGGGCAAAGCCGTCTGTCGGCCACCCAGGCCCGCAACAATCTCAATATCTCCCTTCTGGACTTGTCCCAGCTTCTGGAACTTCCTGATCCTGAGGGATTTTCCATAGTCCGTCCGAATGTCCCTATCGATGGGATCTTACTTGGAAATCCGGAGGATATCTATGCGGAGGCCATCCAGAACAAACCTGCCGTGAAGGCCGAGATGTTCCGCCTGGACGCCACTGAATTCTCCATCAAGAGCGCCAAGGGCGCCTTCTTGCCCTCAATCAGTGCCAGCGGCGGAGTCGGAACCAATTATTACACAATGAGTGCGGCTCCTTCGGCGGTGTTCTTCGACCAGATCAAGAACAACTTCAGCCAGTATCTTGGCCTTTCGCTCAGCGTGCCGATTTTCTCCGGATTCCAGAACCGGAATCAGGTCCGTTCCGCCGAACTTGCCAGGACAAACCAGAGACTTCTTCTCGAGAACACAAAGAAATCCCTCTACAAAGAGATACAGCAGGCCTATTACAACGCTGTGGCGGCTTCTGAGAAGTACCGTTCCAGTGTCGACGCGCAGGCCAGCGCCAGGGAGTCTTTCGAACTTGTCCAGGCCAAGTACGAGAACGGCAAGGCCAACATTACCGAATTCAACGAGTCAAGGGACACTTGGCTCAGGGCAGAGTCCGATCTCGTGCGTTCCCGCTACGAGTATCTCTATTCCGCCAAACTGCTTGATTTCTACCGGGGGCGTCCGCTGGAGTTCTGAAAAATCATCATTATATTTGGACATTGTTCCGAATATTAATTGATGATTATGAGAAATAGATTTTTACTTTTCCCCACCATGGCCGCGCTGGTGATTCTGTCAGCGTGCAGCCCCAAGACCGTCAATTCGAGACGTGGAGTCGCTGATGACCAGCCCGATGGTGGCGCGTTCACCGAAAAGACCTTCCCGGTGGTCACTAAAGTCGCTCCGGACGGGGAAGTCACCCTTCGTTTCTACGACGCCCTTCCCGATGTTGCCTACATCTCAGCCGCTGATTTCCAGTCTATTGTGCTGCCTGGATCGACAATGACCGTCACCCATACCGGTGTCGGGGAATACACTCTCGCCAATGGCGACGCCAAGGCGGTTGTGAACGTCAACAAGGATGTTTTCGTGTCCTCTGATTTCGACGCTTTCACGAATATGATGAGCCTCCTGCAGCCCGGAATGGCCAATGTATACTATGATGGTATGCCCTTCATCCGATACAAGGGCATTACCATGACACCGGCGGTCTCCACTGTCACGTTGGATTTCGCTAAATATGGGATAGACATCCATGCTGATGGCAAGGGAGCGGTCTATTTCCCATTTGCCACACTGGCCGATATGTATTCCGACCTGTTCTATCACCACGCCGGTTTCAATGGTGAGAAGGTTGTGGCGAACACGTCTGTCAACGAGGTGAGTCTCGCCAGGATAGATCCGGACTACAACAAGGCCCTTCTAGCCAACAGGACCCGCTCCGCGTCCTTGGCGGAATTCACTTATAAGGAACTCTGCTTCGCGATGGATCATTTTTACGGATTCCCCGGCCGTGTCGCTTTGAATGACAAGCTTATCGCTAAAGGCATGGACAAGACCCTCGAAGAGGATCTCAAGGCGGGTCCGACAATCAAGAAACTCTTGAAATCCACTGATTTGGCGGAGTTTATTGTTGGTATGGGAGGTTTGAACGCCCTTTACTACGAGGGACATACTTCAATGGATATATCTTCAGCCATGGGCCGCGACCGCTCTCAGTATGAGGAGCTAGCCTCCGCCATCAAGCGTATCCAAGAAGAGAATAAGGATGTCATGGATGCCATCAGGGAAGGGCGCGCCACTATGGGAGGCCGGTCTCTTGAGGTCATGGCGGTACGAACCCTGCGTCCACAGAGCTATGGCGACGCCCAGGCCACTTACGTCAAGAAAGGCAACACGGCTGTTTGTGTGTTCAACTCGTTCAACACTAGGGCAGAGGACGCCTGGAAAGCATATTATGCGGGAACGGGCCCCAAACCCGGCATTGATGATAACAAGGGAGACTCTATGGTTATATTCCTTGACGCCCTCAACAAAGCCGAGGCGGATCCTGAAGTCGAGAACTTCATTGTTGACATCACCTCCAATGGTGGTGGGTCCGCGGACATAGTCATGGCCATGACATCCCTGATCATGAACAAGAGCTATCTTTGCTACGACAATCCACTTACGAGACAAAGGTCCATTGTGGAGTATGAGGTTGACCGCAATTTTGACGGTGTTTTTGACGAAAAGGACAAGGATGTGAAGTACAATCTCAACTTCGGAGTCTTGACCTCTGACATCTCTTTCTCTTGCGGAAACCTTTTCCCCTCAATGCTTAAGGATGCCGGTATCCCCGTGATAGGCGAGAAATCCGGTGGCGGAAGCTGCGCCATCCAGGCCATGTGCACCGCTGACGGGTTCTGTTTCCAGATATCGTCCTTCCGCTCAAGGCTGAACTCGCTTAAAGGCGAGAATATAGATACAGGAATCCTCCCCGATATTCCTATTGACAGTAATTCCATGGTTGAGGTTGTTGGGCCCAATGAAACCAAGATGACTGTCAAGAATTACAAGGATTTCTATGATATCGAGAAAGTCGGCCAATTAGTAAAAGAAAGAGCTAAATAATTCAATATGAAAAAGTTATTCGTGCTATTCACAGTCTTGTGCTGCGGTGTTGCCGTATGGGCTCAGGATGATGAATATTCAAGAGATGAGTGTACAAGCCTGGTGGTCGGGCGTCTCGCTTCAGCCGATGGCTCTGTTATAACCTCACATACTTGCGACGGTGTCTCCCGTACTTGGATCACTGTCGAGCCTGCTGCTGATTATGGCCGGAAGCAGATGATGGATATTTACAAAAATACCCGTAAGACAGCCTTCAGGGGCGACACGACCGGTGTTCGTTTTGCCGGACAGATTCCCCAAGCCCGCCATACATACGCCTACCTTAACACCGCATATCCTTGCATGAACGAGAAGCAGGTGGCTATGGGCGAGACCACATTCTCTGGGCCGGACACCCTTCGCAACGGTGGTTCGATGTTCCTCATTGAGGAACTTGCCAGGGTCGCCCTCCAGCGCTGCGACAACGCCCGTGACGCTATCCGTATGATGGGTTCCTTAGCTGAAAAATACGGCTATGCCGATGGAGGCGAGTGCCTTACGGTTATTGATAAGAAAGAGGCGTGGTTCTTCGAGATCCTCGGCTGCGGACGTGGCAAGGTAGGTGCTGTCTGGGCCGCCCAAAGGGTGCCTGACGACGAAGTCGCCGTCTCAGCCAATATTCCCAGAATCGGTAAGATAGACAGGGCCAACAAGGAATATTTCATGGCTTCCGACAACGTTGAGGCTGTCGCTCTTGAATATGGGCTATGGGACGGACAGGGAGACTTCGTGTTTTGGAAAGCTTATCATAGCTCCTATGGTGACGGCAAGAATTTCAAGGAGAGGGAATACGTGATACTCAACACTTTAGCTCCTTCTCTGAAGCTTTCCTATGACGCTCCCGAGCTTCCGTTCTCAGTCAAGCCGGACGCCAAGGTTGATGTCCGTAAAGTCATGGAGGTTCTCCGAGGGACATACGAAGGCCTCGAGTTTGACATGACCAAGAATCTCCTTGTCGAGGTTCCCGGAAAAGATGGCCAGCCCGCCACCAAGCAGGTCAGCCCCGTGGCCAATCCTTGGCTTACGACAGACACCCGCAATATGATTAATGGCGTGGCTCCAGGAGCGGTGGAGTTCGCCCGTACAATCGCTGTCGCCTGGTGTTCCCATTCGACGGTAATCCAGGCTCGTGACTGGTTGCCTGACGATGTTGGAGGAGTCTGCTGGTATGCTTTGGACAATCCTGGAGAGAGCCCTCGTTTCCCTATATTCAGTGGGACAACCGAGCTTCCAGCGGCTTTTGACACCTGTGGCATGAGGCGTTATGTTCCGGATGGGGCGCTTTGGACTTTCCGCCGGCCTAACCGTCTCGCCACCTTGGCATGGCAGACCAATAAAGAGAGGGTCTATAATGATATTCAGACCATCGAAGAGCTTGGTTTCGAGGGGCTTCCGGAAGTTGAAAAGAATCCGTCGACTTCAGTGCTGAACGCCTACACCGCCAAAATCTACGATGCGGCTGCCGCTCTTTGGAAAAAGCTGGAGGAAGACCTCTGGATGAAGCACGGAAGGGGCTTCTGATTATTTCCCGGTAGCGATATCCCAATAAGATGTCCCCTCTTCCATCAGGGCGAGGGTTGTGATGATCCAGCTTTGGATCCATCCGGTCAGGGTGCTTTGAGCTCCCCATCCGGCATCGGCGTTGGATGCCCAATAATCCCAATCACGATAGTTGAACGCCCTGAACCAGGCTCCGTCCACGCTTTTGTGTTCCTCACTTCTCGCTTGGATCCTGACCAGGAAATCGCCGAGGGAATCCGCCATCTTCCTTATTTGCGGATCTCCTGTGGCGCAAGCGGCCTCGTTTAAGGCGAACACGGCGAAATTGCAGGTATAGAGCATGTCAGCGACAGGGTCCCCGTTACGGAATATCAACGGAGCCTCACCGTTTCCGTAGTCTGAGTTCTTTTTTTCCGCACCGTAATTACCCTTGGCAGGATCCCCTAACTCTTCCCGGATCGCACCACACTCGGCTTGGTTCTTGGCTATGTCAGCCACAATTGTGTCTATCCACGCTTTATGCTCCTCGGTTGGACTAACTCGATATAGCCAGGCCAGAGGCAGAAGCATTCTCGCCCTTTCCTGTTGAATGCCGTTTGTCCAGCTCCATTCGTCCGGGTAGGCGGCCATTGTCAAGGAAATGGCTTTCTCGGTGAGATCCAAGTATTTCCGGTCCCCGGTGTTGGCATATTGCCAAAGGTAGCAAGCCCAAATCCAACTTTCGTAATGGGGATGGGGATTAATGAGATCCCTGTTCTGATAATACTCCAGGCCGTTCTTTTGGATGTCTTGCTCATGGAGACGTCCGCCTCGGAACCCGTTCTTCCCCGTGGTGTTGAAGTTGGCGTCAATAGCCTCCGCGATTTTTTGGTCCCATTTGTCAGTTCCAAGGATTTTAGCGGCCAGGATCGTTCCGAGTATGGAGCGGGCGTTGTCATCCCCGTAATAGACCCATTTATGGGTGTATGCCCAGCCTAGCAGGCCGTAGGTCGGACTTTCAGGATTGTCTCTCGGACCATCCCGGAACTCTTTGAACGAGTAGTCCGACAGGCGTTCCGCTATTGCTTTATATTCTTTATTATCAAGTAGTTCCCCTGCTATGGCGAAGGCCATTGCGGACTCTCCTTGAATATCGTCCCTGATCCAGTAGCGGTAGGCTTGGCGGCCGTCTTTGTAGATGGCTGAGCAATGGCCTTCCAAGACGCCCAAGGTGCCGTCTCCGTTCGGTGCGTCCGCCGGTAGTTCTGGTCCCACGGGCATCGTTCCGTCACCCATGTAGCGCATCAGCCATGATTCTTTCCAGTCCTGGTGAATCAGGAAATGTCCGTTAAAGAACCATTCGATGCCTTTGGCGATCGCGTCTTTTTTAGCTGTCTTGGGAAGCTTATCGGTTTCTGAATATGTCGGGGCTACGGTCGTGGGCCATTCTTTGAATGACACTTTCTTTCCTGTAAGATCCGACATCACGGTTTCCCAGAAGAGTTTCCAATTCCTTTCCGGCATGAACCTCAACTTGGCGAAGTCGCTCAGTTTCGAGGTGCTTATCCAAATATTCTCGTTTGGCTTGAAAACCAGTGGGCTGCTTGGCGTGTCCTCCAGGCCGAACACCGCTGTGTCAAACCCGGCGACTCTTGCGATAACCATCAAGGGATCAGCCGCTTCCGTTTTATAATAAACAGCCCTGTTGATGGTCAGAAGATCCATGGGTTTAAGGTTGTCACCAATCTGTTTCGTGACCACAACCCTCTCGACTCCGATCTCTTCCAATTCGGGTTCTCCGGACCCTGAACTTGTCGAAGGGGCCGAAGGGCCAGGAACTGTAGCGAATTCAGCGAATACCTTCAGGTTTTTCGACTTGATGGTCTCAAGGTTTTCCGTGCTGATTTCCTGAGTTTTCTCGGGATATTCATTACTCAGCAGCAAGACCACGGAGCCTGGCTTGGCCTTGTCCAGAGCGTCCTCCACGGAGCCATATTCATAGACTCTCGCCCCTTCATCTTGAAGCAGTCCTACAAGGTCGTTGCCCGTGGTTTGACCTGATACATAGATATTTCTGTGTTTCAACGGGTTCTGGTTCCCGAAGATATAAATGAATAACCATGCGAGCAGGAATATTCCGAGAATTTGTAGAATCCTATCTTTCATTTCTTATAGATTCCAAATATTGCCGAGCCTGATCCAGACATGGCGGCATAGATCGCACCGCTGTCGTAGAGTGATTGTTTGATGGCCGCCAACTCCGGATGCGCCTTAAATACTGTCGCCTCAAAATCGTTGACCAGCAGATCTTTCCACTCCTCTACCGGGTGCTGGAGGACGGCCTTAAATTCTGACGGGGCAATAGTACCCTCGTCGTTTGAACATCGTGGCACGATGCCGCGGTAGGCTTCGGCGGTGGAGACGGAGACGCCTTCCGGGACGAGAACCTTTACCACATAGTCTTCCATATTCAGCTCAAAGGGCTCCAAAATCTCTCCGCGGCCAGTGCCGATCATCGGCTTGTTCCAAACGAAAAAGGCGCAGTCGCTGCCGAGTTTGGAAGCGTATTCAGCGAGTTCCGCGTCGGACAGGTTCAATTCGCAGAGTTCATTGAGGGCCTTGAGAGTGAATGCGGCATCGGCGGATCCGCCTCCGAGTCCGGCTCCTACAGGGGCGTTTTTTTCCAGGAATATTTTGACTGGAGGAAGTTGGAAATCTTTGGCTAGCAGGAAGTAAGCCTTTGCGCAAAGGTCTTTCAGAGGCTCCCAATCGACCCCCTCTTCCCTAGCTATTGTGATCATCAGTTTCCCATCCTCGCTGATCCCTTGCGCCAATTCGCCGCCCAGGTCCGGAGGGGCGGTCCGGCCCCGGCGAAGTCCATCCTCGCTCCGCTGCGGCTGAGTATCGCCTAAGGCCGGCTGCCCCTCCGGATCCATTAAGCCACCATAACGAGCGAATAGAGAGGCGGAGGTGCGGCTATAGTCGTCGCCGGAAATGACTTCCAGGGTGTCTCCGAACTCATGGCAGGGGACGAAGAGAGTCTCGATGTCATGGTAGCCATCGTCTCTTTTCCGTAGGACATTCAGCCCGAAATTCAGCTTTACATTTGTCCGGAGAATCATTATCTCTACACGTTATTATTGCCGACCAGTGAGCGTATGGCGTTTTCTATTCTTGTGGTCAGAATCTCATCATCAAGGCCGGCGATGACCGGAGCCACGAACGAAATCATCTGCAGCACCTTGGCCTCTTCTTCCGGGATGCCTCTAGATCGCATGTAAAACCGCTCATCTTCATTGAGTTTCCCGACCGTGGCGCCATGGGAACACTTAACGTCATCAGCATATATTTCCAGCTGGGGCTTCGTGTTGACAAGCGCCTCATCAGACAGGACTATGTTGTGGTTTTCCTGGTATGCCTCGGTCTTCTGCGCGTCTTGCGCCACGATGATCTTCCCGAAGAAGGAGCATTTGGCCTCTCCTGATGCCAATCCGTTGAACAGTTGCCGGGAAATGCTTCCTCCGGCGTGGTGGTTCATCGCTATATTGAAAGTAACCTGATCTTTTCCTGAACTCAGGTATAATCCTTTCAGGTCCACGGTCGCTCCAGGTCCGGTAATATCCACGGTGACAGGTATTTCCGCGGAAATGCCAGGCAGAACGACAAACGTCACATCCAGTCTCTCCCCAGCCCCGACAACGAAGTTTTCCGGCCGGGAAGATTCAACCAAAACTACTGCCGGCCGGCCGCCCGAGCCCGGCCGCGTCCATTCTCGCTTCGCCCTTCGACAAAGCTCAGGGCTTGCTGCGGCTGAGTACGGCCTAAGCTCGGCGGCCGCTCCGGCGGGGTTAGAACTGTTCGAATCCATCGCTTTCAATCTTATCGATCAGTTCCCTTCCGCCATTAGCCACGATCCGCCCGTCCTTAAGGACATGAACCTTGTCTGGCTGGACATATTCCAGAAGCTTCTGGTAATGAGTGATAACTATAGCTGACTTCTCGGGAGTGTGCAGGGCGTTGACCCCGTCCGCCACAATCTTCAAGGCATCCACATCAAGTCCGCTGTCCGTCTCGTCAAGGATGGCCAGGACAGGATCCAGCATCGCCATCTGAAAAATCTCGTTCCTTTTCTTCTCACCACCTGAGAAGCCCACATTGACCTCTCTCTTCGCGAACTCGGGTTTCATCTGTACCAGAGCCATCTTCTCTTTCATCAGCTTCAAGAAATCCCCGCCCTTGATAGGGTCCAGCCCTGCGGCTTTGCGCCTTGAGTTAATAGCGGTCTTCATGAAGTTGGTGATGGACACACCCGGTATCTCTATCGGATACTGGAAGGATAAGAACATTCCCGCCCAAGCCCGTTCTTCGGGCTTCATTTCCAACAGGTTCCGTCCCAGGAACTCAATAGTTCCAGCCGTAACCTCATAGTCTGGTTTTCCAGTCAACACAGCGGAAAGGGTACTTTTCCCGGCTCCGTTCGGTCCCATCACGGCGTGGATTTCTCCACGGTTTATTTCCAGGTCAATCCCTTTGAGGATCTCCTTATCACCGATGCCGGCATGAAGCCCCTGTATTTTCAATAATGTCATTATGGCGTTTATTTTATTGTCAATCTTTATTTTCCTTCTCTATATAGCCTGTACCAGGTCCAAAGCGACCAGAGGCCGTTAATCAGGTACAGGGCGCTCACTATCGGCATGAATACCAGGCCGGCGCTCAAGTAAAGGGTAATGTTGGCGGCATTCACGACAAGCCAGACAATCCAGCAGTCCCATTTCTTCTGAGCCGAAAGGAATTGGGCAAGCAGCGTCAGCATCAGCACAAAGGAATCCAGCCAAGGTGTAGGATCCGGACTGAAAGTCTTTGTCCACCAGGAGGTTCCAAGCTGGCTCAATACATATCCCCAAATCGCTCCGGCGACAACCACGACAGTCAGCGCGACGCACCATCCTCTCATGTCAAGCCTGCTGACCTTCAAAGCGGTCTCGTCCTTAGCGCTCTTCTCGTCTTCTTTCGGATGGGTCCATCTCCAATGTCCGAAGGCGTTTATTCCGAACGCGATCGGTTGGAGCAGCATCGCCGAATACAGGTGCCTTTGCAAGAACAATATGAATAGCAGGATGTTATACAAGTATCCGACCCAGAAGTTGTATTTGCTGTTTCGTCCGGCCAGCACCACGCAGGTCAGTCCGGTAATCACGCCGACCAGTTCCAGCCAGCTGACCCCCGCCCCGCCCATCGTGAAAGCGATGTTATTTATGTCGAATATATTCATTATCCTATTGATCCTTCAAGGGAAACTTGTAGTAGTTTAGTGGCTTCGACGGCGAATTCCATCGGGAGGCGGGAAAGGACCTCGTGGGCATAGCCATTGACTATCAAGCCGACAGCATCTTCGGCGTCAAGCCCTCTCTGGTTGCAGTAGAACAACTGCTCGTCGCTGATCTTCGAGGTTGTGGCCTCATGCTCCACAATCGCCGTCGGGTTGAGACTCTGGATGTCGGGAAAGGTGTGAGCCCCGCATTTCGAGCCGATCAGGAGGCTGTCGCACTGCGAGTAGTTTCTCGCTCCTATAGCGCCAGGATTCATCCTGACGAGGCCTCTGTAACTGTTTTCGCTATGGCCTGCGGAGATTCCCTTGCTGACGATGCGGCTCTTGGTTCCTCGGCCGATGTGGATCATTTTTGTTCCGGTGTCGGCCTGCTGGTAGTTATTTGTCACGGCCACAGAATAGAACTCAGAGGTGGAATAGTCACCCTTTAGGATTGTCGAGGGATATTTCCAAGTGATGGCGGAGCCGGTCTCTACCTGGGTCCAGCTCAAATGTGCCCCATTACCCTTGCATATTCCTCTCTTAGTCACGAGGTTAAGGATACCGCCCCGGCCTTGTGCGTCGCCAGGATACCAGTTCTGTACCGTGGAATACCTCACATCAGCGTCTTTCTCCACCACGATTTCCACCACAGCCGCATGAAGTTGGTTCTCGTCTCTCATCGGAGCCGTGCAGCCCTCCATATAGCTGAGTGAGGAACCTTCTTCCGCCACTATCAGCGTCCTCTCGAACTGTCCTGTTCCGGCTGCGTTGATCCTGAAATAGCTCGACAAATCCATCGGGCACTTCACTCCTTTCGGAATATAGCAGAAACTACCGTCGCTGAAAACCGCGGAATTAAGCGCCGCATAGAAATTATCCCCGACCGGAACCACGCTGGCGAGGTATTTCCTGACGAGATCAGGATGCTCCTTGACCGCCTCAGAGAAACTGCAGAAAATAATTCCTTTTTCGGCCAATGAAGCCCTGAAAGTTGTCGCCACACTGACTGAATCGAACACGGCGTCGACCGCCACGACTCCAGCCAGGGCTTCCCGTTCCCGAACCGGAATCCCCAATTTCTCGAAGGTCTCCTCAAGTTTCGGGTCGATCTCCTTTGGCCTCTCAGAATCATTCTTCGGGGCCGCATAGTAGATAATATCCTGGAAATCAATTACTGGCAGATTAAGATGCCCCCACGTGGGCATTTTCATTTTCTGCCATTTGCGGAAAGCGTCCAAACGGAATTCCAGGAGCCAGTCAGGTTCCTGTTTCAATGTTGAAATCGTGCGTATGATGTCCTCATTTAGGCCTTTCGGGATGAAATCCTGCCGGATGTCCGTCACGAATCCTTCCTTATATTCCTGTGAGGTAATTCCTTCAATAATCTTGTCTTCTTCTCTGCGATCCATCGTCGAAACTCAATTATGCAAAGATAATGAAAATAAGTATCTTTGTCTCGAAGCGATAACATTGACGAATATGAATACTTTCGGCAGTAATTTCAAGGTGGAGATCTTCGGTGAGTCCCATGGCCCTGCGATCGGAGTGGTCGTGGACGGTGTCAAGGCGGGCATACCGCTCTCCAAAGACGATTTCATGGAGGATATTCTCCGCCGTAAAAGCGGAGCGAAAGGCACGACTCCCAGAATCGAAGCGGATGAGCCCGAGATTCTAAGCGGAGTCTTCGAAGGTCATACCACTGGAGTTCCGATTGCGATCATATTCCGGAATACGAATACTAAATCCGCTGATTATAAGGAATTTCTGGATGTCCCACGCCCTGGTCACGCGGATTGGACCGCATCGGTCAAGTGGCATGGCATGAATGACCCGAGAGGTGGAGGTCATTTCTCCGGAAGGTTGACCCTTCCTTTGGTCGCGGCCGGAGTTATCGCCAAGAAGCAGTGCGGATTCTCTTTCAACGCCGGTTTGGTAGAGATCGGTGGAGAGACCGACAAGTCCAAGTGGGATGCCTTGTTGGAGGAGACCGCGAAGGAGGGGGATTCCATTGGTGGAATAGTTGAATGTAAGGTTGATGGCGTTCCCGCAGGTCATGGTGAGCCGTTTTTCGATTCTGTAGAGTCGCTTATTTCCCATGCCGTATTCTCTATTCCCGGCGTCCGCGGCATCGAATTCGGTGACGGTTTCGCCGCCGCTCGCCTCCACGGCTCCGAACATAACGACACTTTGCCTTTTAAAGAGAAAAATGGCGCTGGTGGGGTGAATGGTGGAATCTCGAATGGGACTCCGATAGTTTTCAGGGTGGCCTTCAAGCCGACATCCAGCATCTCCAAGCCGCAGAACACATTGAATGTCAAGACCGGAGAGACGGTCGAACTAAAAATCAAGGGGCGCCACGATGTCTGTTTCGCCCTCCGCACCCCGGTGATAGTCGAAGCCGCCGCCGCGATAGTTCTTGCCGACTTGGCATAAATAAACCGGGTCTCGAGGGCCCGGTTTAAGATTCTTCGCTTCGCCCTTCGACGGGCTCAGGACACCGCTCAGAATGACATATTCAGAATAATATATTCAGAATGTCAGGTTCAGAACGATAGGATCCTAGTCTTTATATAGGCCAGTCCTGGAGAGCTGGTGGTCAAGATTGGCCAAGCCATATACCACGACAGCCGTAACAGTGGCCGAATGCTCCATGTACTCAGGAATCACCTTGTTGTAGATATCCCTTTCCGTGTGCCAAATCTCTTGATACTCAAAGTTATATCCCTTAGGATCAGTCTCCTGGAACCCGATTGTGGGAACACCGTTCATGGCGAAGTAGGCATGGTCGCTACCACCAGCTGAAGTAGGTCTCGGACGAGGCTCTCCCTCCCTCTTTGTGACAGTGAACGGGATCTCGGGATTCAAGTCCATGATAGGTTTGCAGATCGATACATAATCGTCGTACATTGCCGGAGGAACAGTCACACCAGTCGACATCAACGGACCACCGTCACGGTTGATGTAGTTGGAGATCTTCTCAAGCGGGACAGTCTTGTTCTCCACAAAGAATTTCGAGCCGAGCAAGCCATATTCCTCACCGGTCCAGATGCAGATCATGATTGAGCGTTTCGGTTTCGCTCCGGCTGTCGCGAGCAACCTGGCGACCTCCATGTTGAGGCTGGCTCCGTTACCGTCATCAACAGCTCCGCCACCATTGTCATAAGAATCAAGGTGGCCTCCGGCGAGCACATATTCATTGGGGTATTTGCTTCCCTTGATGATACCTATGATGTTGTGGTACTTGACCGGTCCGCGATAGAAATGGTTGCGGATGTCAAACTCCAGTTGGAAGATGTCCTTTCTCTCGACTTTCTTCTTGATGATGTCGAACTGGGCCTCGTCCAGGCAGATGTCGCATACCTTGGGGAGGTTCTCCATCGTGATGTTATAGCAGTTGGCCCTGTCATACATGATCCTGAGAGGAACCTTCGCCGAACGGATGAAACCGGCCACTCCGGCCTCGACCATCTCCTTGTAGAATGGAGCCACGACGGTCTCATAAGGAATCATCTCCTTAGGGGTCTCATCCCTGTGGGTCATGTTGTAACGACGGATCTCCATATTCTTTATGTCGATCTCCTCGTTCTTCTTGATAACCTCCGCCCTGTTCTCATTTGCCTTGTCAGACCAGTCGATCGCCATTCCGTTGGACTCCGCGTCAAGAAGCACCCATGCACCTTTCAAGGCGCCCTTCATCTTCTCGAATTCCCTCCTGGAATGAGGCTCAATCAAGACGATTCCAGTCTGTTTGCCCTTGGTAGGCGCTGTGTATGAAGGGGTTCCGAAATGGAGAGCCATTCCGTCCTCGCTCAGCATACGACCGAACCAAGGCCCGCGGTCAAAACCGACATTGATCTCACCGGCTTCCTGGACCATGACCTCCAGACCCCAGGACTCGAATTGTTCCTTGACCCAAGCCTCGGCATGGGTAAGAGCTGAGGAGCCTACCGGACGCCCGCCAATGTAATTGGAGAGATGGTTGTTATGCTCCATTACCTTGTTGTCAGTCTGGCCGATCTCAATGATTTTCTTCACGGTCTTGTCCTGGGCCATCAAAGCCGATGAGGAAAAGACCGCCAGGGACACAATAATCCCTAAGCAGATAGTTCTTCTCATAATAATTGATTTGTCAAGTGTCTTTACGCGAAAATAACCTTTTCGCCGCAAATATCAAACTATCTCGACTTTGAGATCTTTGGTCAGGGTGAGTATCTTCTTCACTAATGACAAATAGTCTTTCTGGTGGGAACGGATCTGGAACACAGCCTTTCCCTCGGTTATGGCCATGGACTCCACGTCCACGCCGGACTTCTTGAATGTCTCCGCCAATGACACCAGAACCTCGGGGTCGGTTTCCGTGATCGAGACAGAGAATATTTTTTCTCCTATTTTCCTGGTTATGAAATGCATTGTCTCAAGGCATAATATTGTCATCAAAGTGGCTGCTATGGAGATGTCATACATCCCGCTACCGCATGCGAGTCCGATCGCCGCGGCAACCCAAAGTCCAGCGGCTGTCGTTATTCCCCTCACGACGTTTTTCTGGAATATTATCACACCCGCTCCGATAAAACCGATTCCTGACACTACCTGTGCAGCCACTCTCGCATGGTCAAACTGGCCGGTGAAGGCGAATTGCGAGATAATCATGAAAAGCGAGCTTCCAAGGGCAACAATAAAGTGCGTGCGCACTCCAGCCTCTTTAGCTCGGAATTCGCGCTCTAAGCCAATCAGGCCTCCGAGCAATCCGGCCACGAAAAGCCGGAGGATAAGGTTCCACTCTATAGTCATAACTGTGTCAGTTTAAAATAGTCCAGGTGTAATCTGCAGCCACTTTAGTAGCGTCTCCCCGAAGACAAGGATCAGGATCCAGGAAAAAGTCATCATCGTGATACCGAACTTGAAGGCGTCTGTCATGCTGTACTGGTTGGTGTTGTACAACAGTGCGGCGGGCTTGCTGTTGAAAGGCAAGACGTAGCAATGTTCGATCAGCATAGAGACAGGAAGAGCGAGACTCATAGGCATGAACCCGAACCTCTGCTCTACTCCAAGGGCGATCGGAACGAAGACCATGGTCCTGATGGTCTTGCTCTGGAATACCAGTCCCGAATACATCATCAGGAATGTCAGAACCACATATAGCACCCAATAAGGAGTGCCGGAGGTGATACCCATCGAATCAAATGCGGCGTTCACCATTGTGCTGGGCAGGTCTGTGGCGTTAAGACCGCTTCCGAGCACATAAGCTCCCGCGGAGAACAGCATCAGGTGCCAGGGAATGTCAACGTCGTTCCATTTCACAACCCCGATGCCAGGCAGGAGGGCAAGGATAGCTCCGATCAAGGCGACAATTGTCTCATCGATATTGTGGAAAGTGCCCTTTGTGACCCACAAGAACAGGACGACAAGGAATATTCCCACAGCCCTCCACTCCTGGGCGCTCATTTTACCCATCGCGTCGAGCTCGACTTTCAAGCGTTCTATTCCGCCTTCAATCTGTGGTTTCTGCTCATCCTTCTTCATCGGGAAGAAGATGTACATTCCCACAAGGAGACCGACAACCAGAATAATCACGCTCATAGGTCCCACCGCGATTAGCCAGTCCGCGTAACCGAAATCACATGAGCCTAGGAATCCGGCGATAAGGGAAATCGCGAGAAGGTGGGCTCCCGATCCCGTGTAGAAGGCATTTGCTCCGATGTTGACTTGGAACAAGTTCTGAATCACCAAGTTGCGCCCGAAATTATTTCTGTTTCCTCCAGAAGCTCCATAGATGGCGCATATCACCATGAATATGGGGAGCATGATGGTGGCCTTTACGGTTGTGGCCGAAATAAATGCGGACAACACCAGGTTGATCAGCAGGAAACTCCATAGCACGCCTTTGGCGCTTTTGCCGAATTTGATGACGAAAGCCAGTGCGAGACGCTTGGCGAACTGGGTCTTTACCAGCATTGATGCCAGCACGAAGCTCAATATATTCAGCCACATAACAGGGTGGCCCAACTGGGCGAGGGCCTCTTTCTGTGTCGTGACATTGAATAGTACCACTCCAAGAATCAAAAGGAGCGATGTGAGGTAATTTGGCAAAGCCTCGGTCATCCAGAGTATGAGACTTGCCACGAATATCGCCAACATCGCATAGTTGGCGCGCAGGAAACCATCCAGGCCGAGGGCATCCAACCGTTTCTGGGCGGTCGCGGCCAGGCCAGTCTGGTCAAGATTGTCGATGAAGCCTATATGGCAGAACCAGCATATCCAGACAAAGGCGACGATGGCGAGAGGACCGCCAAGCCTGGCCATCCAGATCTCGAACGTCGATTTTTGCATTTTTGGCAGCTTCTCGATCTTGTAGTTGTTCATGTCCAGCGGATCGAACGTCGTCGCCGCCTTTGTCCCGATATCTGTCGCCATGATTACTTCCAGTTCTTATAAGGGTTCTTCATCAACATGGAGTTGTAGTACTTAGCGTCACCTGTGACCTCTTCTCCAAGCCATGCGGGCTTGTCAAAGGTGTCATTCTCGTCGGTGAGCTCTACCTCAGCCACGGTCAATCCCTCGTTGTCGCCGTAGAACTCATCCACTTCCCAGGTGTGCTTGCCGTCGGTGTTCTTGACAAGGTAACGTGTCTTGTCAATCACGCCCGGCTCAGCCAGCTCGAGGAGAGATTTCACCTCATCCACAGGAATTTCCTTCTCCCACTCGAAACGGCTTGCTCCAGAGGTGTTTCCGATTCCCTTGACCGTGATGAAACCTTTATCTCCCTTGACTCTGACACGCACCGTCCTCTCGGGAACGCTGCTGAGGTAGCCTTGGGTAATCCTTGTGGCCTTGAAGGCCTCGTTCTTGAAGTCACCTTTGACCAAGAATTTCTTCTCTATTTCCTGTCCCATATTCTTACTCGTTAGCTAAAGGTTTGTCTATCATGCCAATAACCCTCTTGATGGCCTGGAGGTAGTTGATATTCTCAACGCCCTCGAGACCGCAGTCGGCGATGGTCTTCTTAATATCCTCAATTTCAGTGGATTCAGAGTTGATGGTGACGACTTTGGCTCCATTGATCAGAACGTTGCCCACCTCGCAGATGGTATTATTGACCATGTAGCCGAAGCGCTGCTTGTGGACTCTGACAGCGGCGAGATCCGGGCAGGCTTTAACCATAGCGATGAACTCCTCATAGGTGTAGGTGTCCTTCGTGAGCTCCGGCATCTCCACCATAAAAGCGGGGAAAACCTCTTTTTCCAGGACCTCTTTCGAGATAGGGAACTCGCCCTTCATCAAGGGGTTCCACTGCTCGAGACCATCCACGGTCTGGACATAGGTCTTGATGTCCATTTTCCCGTTACGTATCTTGGTGTTGTTAATGTCGTTCTTGGCCGAGATGATATAGATCTCGTCGCTCTCCCTCTCCCAGACTTTTTCCGGCACGGGGACGGAAAGACGGGCCATTCTCTTGTGCTGCTCGCAGAAGCACTGTCCGAAACTACGGAATTCAAAGCGAGGCTTGCTCTGCTCGCCGATTTTTAGTTCTGCCATAACGTATTAATTGATAATTAGTTGATTATTGTTTCACATCAGGATCATCCGCACCTTCGGTGGAGTTGGCCGCACCAGGAGTGAACTTCTCGGTCTGCATCCACTTGCCGGTGCCGTCAGGAATACGGCTCCATGAACCCTTGTTGTTGGAGAGAGAAGCACCCCACTCGCCTGTATCCATCTTCTCTCCTCGCTGGAATGAATCAATCTTATTTCCCTTGTTGTCAAAGAGTTCAATCAAAACACTCTTCTTGGCAGAGAAACCGCTTGAGAATCCCCTCGGGGTGGTCTTCTTACCGCCGATGATGGCGAAGAAACCCTTGGAAGGAACAACTTCACCGTCAATTCCGGTCCAGGTCAGTTCCTCGTCTTTGTTGATGGTGACTCCTGTGAGCTTGATAGGGAAGTCGCTGCCGTTGTACAGCTCAAAGAACTTCTCCTCATCAGCTCCGGCGCCATATACCTCATTAAGTTTGAGCTTGCTCCAATCGGGGGCGGGATCACCGACCTTATAAGTGAATTTGTCGGAGGTGGTGGTGAAGCCGGCCTCGTTGGTGACAGTGACGGTGAATGAAACATCTGTTCCGTCAGGCATGGCCGGAATAGTAGCGGTGAATTGGGAGCCGGATCCGTTCATCGGCAGGTTATTCCCGTTGTAGTTGAGGGAGGCTGAAGTCACAGCCTGCAATCCGGAAACAGTTGCGGTCACGTTGACCGGTACGATAGAGGTGGGAGCCTCAGGAGTGAAGGCCACCTTGTCGATGCTTGAAGGGCCCTCGAATATCTTGTCTTCCACGCATCCGAAAAGTGCGATTAGAGCCGCGGAAAGTAAAAGTATCTTTTTCATATCGTATTCTCTTTAAGTGGATTAGAAGTCAATCTCGAAACGGAATGCAAGCATGTGGTAGTCAACACCGGCCTTTCCGGTAGGAGTGGCGATCTTGGTGTAGTCCTTGGCGGGTTTGCCATTGGAATCAAGACCCACATTAAGTTTACCCTTTCCGTTGGCGTAACGGTCATTATTGTTGTATTGGTAGTTCAGCTGCATCTTGACATTATCGTTCACCCAGAAGTTGAGACCCAGAGCATAGGCCTCGGAGGCACCGCCATAGACATTGCCGAAGTTGAGGTTGCAGTTCTCATAACGGGCGCAAAGCTCGATATCTCCCCAATCATGAGCGCGTTCCACCTTGGTGTACTTGCCTCCGTTGGAGTCATAACGCTGTTTTCCGCCGAAGAGCAGGTAGCCGGCCTGGGCGTACCATCCACCGAAATTCTTGGTTTCGGGATCAGCGGCGTCCGGTTTGAAGTGAACATTGTCACCAACATAGGCAGCCTCATAGCGGAGACCATTCCAGTGACCGGCGAGCTCGACTGTCCACAGATTGTTGTGGTCGAAGCCGGGTAAGTTGTTGGTATCGAGATACTTCTTGCGGTTGATGCTGGTGGAGTTACGTGCGCTCGCGCGGTAAGTTCCCCACTCTCCGGTGGCCAGATCGGTTGTCGTGGTCCTGTAGGAATATGCCGCACCGATGTGGAGGCTGGCGTTGTCCAGCTTGTAGAGAGGACGGATAACAAGTTTTGTAGTCCATGCGTAACCCGAATTACGACCGAAGTCCTTGTTGTTGTCAGCGACATTGGTCCATTCCTCCTGTCCGGCGATCACCTGGGAGAAAAGTCCGCTAGAGAACCAGAGCCAGTTCTTGGCGTACTTGGCGTTGATTCCAATATGGCGGGAAGGAGTCAAAGCGGAGCAGACCATAGGGCGCTCCATAAATTGTAGGTAACGTGATGTGGTGTTCCTCTGGATAGAGAAATTCTCCTTGAAGTTACCCACCTGAAGATCCAGGTTCGGGATACCTGTGTAACGGACTATGGCATCCTTAAGCTCGGCAAGTCCGTTGGCCAGATCCATATCAAACTCTCCGTACCACTTCTCGTCAATCTGTCCTTTGACTGCGAAACGGGCGCGGCGGATCTGTGCGCCGTTTCCGATAGCGTCAGCATAGTCAGGAGCGCCGAAGAACACTGCCGCGTCGGCTTGTGCGCGAATGTCAAACCATAGCTTGTAACCACTTGTGGGAGACTCGAGTACGAGGATACCATCTTGGGCTTCGACATCAAGTCTGTCGGATTTGACCTGAACGCCGTACTGGTTGTACTTCGCGTTCTGTTGGGCGAAGGCCGCCGGCACCGCCAGCAGCAACAACGCGATAATGAAAGGTATTTTACGCATAATTGTTTGGATAAAAATTATACTATATAGATTTTATGAATTTGATAAGATTGTCGCTCCGGTTGAGGCCGAGCTTCGCGCGCAAACGGTAGCGGTTGATCTCAACGCTCTTTGGAGCTATATTCATCAAAGAAGCTATGTATTTTGACGAGAATCCCTGCCGGAGCAGGTTGGCGAGCTTCCGCTCATTCTCGGTTAGGTTGGGGAAGGCTTCGGCTAGTCTTCTGTTGAAGTCCCGGTGAAGGACCTCGCTACGGGCGTAAAAGTCGTTGATCTCACTCGTGAAATACATTCTCTCCCGTAGTGAGGACAGAAGCTCATCTGTCATGCTGTCCTTGTCCTGGCCGTCGGGCATCGATCGTACGGTTTTCAACTCGTCATATATCCTCTCCATGAATTTCTTCTGGTCTCCGATACCTAACGCAAAGTCTACCAACTCCTTCCGTTTGCCGTCCAGCTTGTCAAGAAGATCTTTTTCCGTCATCTCGGCTTTCACCTCCAAGGCAGATAATGTCTTCTGGGTCGAGAATGCCTGCATTTCCCGTGAAAGGAGGATTCCTTTCTGGATGTCCTTATCTCCCCTGGAACGAAGCAGTGCCGTTATCATGATGGCAATAAGGAACATGATGATAATGAATATGGTACCGATCCATGAGCCGGTCGCCACTTTTGAGAGGCAGTATGCGGACATCAATGCGAGAGCTGGTGAGAAAACGACAGCCGCCAACGAGGATGTTATATCTTTGCCTTCCACCAGAGCCCTGCCACGACTAATGCTTATGCCAGCCAATGCCGCCACGAACAATGTTCCGGCCGGGAGTGTAGTCGCCTTAAGCCCGATTCTTCCGGGAAGGTTGCCAGAGAATAAAACCAAAGTCAACACCATGGCGATCAAAACAGCCAGTACAGACTGCGAATCAATGTCAAGCTCAGTGTCGGCGATATCCCATTTCTTCTGGCATGAGCGCTTGTGTAAAAAAGGATAGATTATCAGTACGCTTCCGGCCACAATTCCAGCCTTGGCCAGGACAGGTAATCCCGAGGCTCCGGAAAGGAAGGTGAGCAGTAATGAAGAATTATATGCTACCGCCGCTAAAAGTATGAGAGACAGCAAAGTGGACACGGCAAGCAGGCGAGCGTCCAGAATCGCCAGATGAATGATCCTGTCCCTTGTTGACAAAGCATACAATCGGTAGACAATCGCTGCCAGGACAGCGCAAAGCAACGGTGCTGTGATCCATGAAAGAATATAGGATCCGCTTGTGGAAATATCCAACTTGTTACCGGCCGCCAGAGAGACTCCGGCCAAGGCGGCCATGAAAGCGTAAGCTATCGCGGGGAATCTGCTGAAACGTCCTGTGGCCACAACAGCGAGAAGCGTGGCCAATCCGACGGACAGAATGGCTCCAGCTTCGGCGGGTGCGAATAATCCCGCATCCACATGTATGGAATCGTGCCCAAGGAACAAAGGTACTGTCACTCCGGCAATCAGGAGCACGGGAGCAAGTATCCTGACAGACCATCTCTCTCCTGCCCCTGAGGCGAGGATAGTCCCGCTGACGAACGGGAGATCCTTCAGGATCAGCATGGATCCCACCAGGATGACTGAGAGTATGATTGACAGGAATAATACCATATCGCTGAACTATAGTGAGCGTTTGATTGCCATGACAGAGAGCTGCTCCGCTACTTTGACTGCGGCTTTCGCCAGGTCCTCGATATGGAGGGCGAAATACCTCAAATGGAACTTTTCGCTCAATTTCAGGTCTTCTGACATGTTGTGGAAGACTGTTCGTTTGATGGACTGTGAAAGTTTGACAGCCTCCTTTTCATAAAAATAGACCCTGCTGGTAGTTTCAGCGATGTCTTTAGGCTGCGTGAAATAGGCCTTTGTGCCAGGAATTGTGCCTTCGACAGCCAGTGATGCCAACTCTGTGAGTTTCATGAACTCCCTGCGAAGTTCCACAGGTATATTCGGAGCCTCGATCTCGAACTGCACCAGATCCACACTTATAATATTGATAATATGGTCAAGACGCTCAAGCAATCTCATTATGTCTCCCCTGGCCCTGATAAGGTAACCTCTTGAGTAAAGTGACCTCTCGATTTCCCGTATTATCTCTCCGGCCTCGCTTTCCAGAGTCGCCATCGAGACCAGATTCTCGTCGAATCCGGCTTCGTCGTCATAAAGGTAATCCTTTACACCGTCCCTGAAAACGAGCAAGGAATGATCCATGATGTCCAGCAGTTTGTCGATGCTGGTGATCAACGAGGTCGTGTTTTTCCTTGAGAATATGTCAAACAGTCCCATGTCGTTTTAGTGTTGTTGGTGTAATTATAGTGATTCGAATTTAAAAAACAAAACAATGTAGAGAAAAACAAAGGCCCGCAACCTTATTGCAGGCCCTTGTAGAGGGGGTGTTATAGAGTTATTGTAGAGTTTTGTAGAACTGTAGAGTTTACTCTTTGTAGAGCATTTTATTAAGAAAACACTGGATAGTGTTGGACATGAGACAACAAATAGTCATGGGTCCTACACCACCTGGAACCGGAGTTATCACAGAGGCTTTAGGCTCTACTGAGGCGAAGTCAACATCACCGCAAAGCTTGCCGTTTTCGTCGAGATCCATACCCACATCAATGACCGCCGCTCCCTCTTTAACCATGTCACCGGTAACGAATTTCGCTTTGCCTATCGCGGCCACGAGGATATCTGCTTGGCGGGTTATCTCCGGCAGGTTCTCGGTCCTTGAATGACAAATTGTGACTGTCGCGTTCCTGTCAAGGAGCAGCTTAGAGATCGGCAGTCCAACTATCTGGCTTCTTCCGAGTACCACAGCCCTTTTTCCGGCGATCTTATAATCAGCGGCATCCAGTAATTGGATAATTCCTTTCGGGGTGCAAGGAACAACGCAGGATTCGTTCGGTCTTTTTTGCCAGAGCGCCGCCGTGTTGAGGGGATGGAAGCCGTCGACATCCTTTTCTTTGGAGATTGTCTCTATGACTTTTGTCTCGGAAATATGCCTGGGAAGGGGTAACTGAACCAGGATTCCGTCCACAGAGTCGTCGGAGTTAAGCTCGACAATTTTGTCAAGTACTTCTTTTTCAGTTGTTTCCTCTGGCATCCTGAATGTGGTGTGGTTGAAGCCAACCACATCACAGGCTTTCTCTTTATTTCTTACATAGGTCTGGCTTCCAGGGTCGTTTCCGACCAAAATCACTACCAAATGTGGCACTCTGCCATATTTCTCCGGGAACGTGGCCACCTGTTCTGCCATTTCGGCCTTAAGCTTGGCCGCCAACTCTTTTCCGCTGATAACCATCGTTTTCTATATTACTTAATTGTCATTCTGAGCGAAGCGAAGAATCTCCTAAAGTACCCAATGTCCAATATCTGTTCTGTAGAAGAGATTGTCGCACTTGATCTCGCGTACCGCAGCCAGCGCCTTATCCCTCGCTTCTCTCAAGTCCTTTCCGGCTCCAACCACCATTAAAACACGTCCACCGGCTGTTGTGTATGCGGGAGCTGCCAGCTTAGTACCCATGTGGTAGATCCTGACGGCAGGATCTTCGAGTGCTTCGTCGAGACCGGTGATCTCAAAGCCTTTTTCGTAGGATCCAGGATAGCCCTTGGATGCCATCACGAAACCAAGCGTGGCCTCATCAGACCACTTAAGCTCGGGCATCATAGCCGAAGCAGGAACGGTAAGTCCTTCCATAGCTATCGTTCCTTCAGGAAGCTCCGGTGCTGACCCGCCTGTCGCTATCGCATAGAAAACTTCAAAGATATCCGTCTTGAGGCGAGGGAGCACAACCTCCGTCTCGGGATCACCGAAGCGGCAATTAAACTCAACGACTTTAATACCCTGGGGAGTCTTCATCAAACCTCCATAAAGAACACCTTTGAACGGACAACCTTCAGCAACCATTCCGGCTGCCACAGGCCGCATAATGCTCTCCAGGGCATATTCATAATCCTCCTCAGTAATGAATGGCAGAGGGGAATACGCTCCCATTCCACCGGTGTTGGGACCTTTATCGCCGTCGAACGCGCGTTTATGATCCTGCGAAAGAACCATCGGGAATACCTCCTCTCCGCAGACAAAGCAAAGGAACGAGAACTCCGGTCCGGTCATGAATTCCTCGACAACGACTTTGTTCTTGGTCCCTGAGCTTGTCGAAGGGCCGAATTTGTCATCGAGAAGCATATCTTTCAGTGCCGACTCCGCCTCAGCGAGGGTTTCAGCGATGACCACTCCCTTTCCTGCGGCTAAGCCATCATACTTCAAAACGACAGGGAATGAACCTTCCTTGACATATTCCAGCGCCTCATTATAATCCTCAAAGGTCTTGTATTCCGCTGTCGGGATTTCGTATTTCTCCATCAGCCTTTTGGCGAAATCCTTGCTGGACTCAATTGTAGCTGCGGCTTTTGTCGGTCCGAAGATGGTTTCTCCCGCCATTGTGAATATGTCGACGATTCCCGCGGACAAGGAAGCCTCGGGGCCGACAACTGTCAGATCCACTCCTTTTTCCTTCACGAATTTCAGAAGTTTCTCTATTTCAGTGTCTTTGATAGGGATACACTCGGCTTGCGCGGCGATTCCGGCATTGCCTGGGGCGCAATAAATCTTTCCGACGTGGCTTGAGCGGGATAGGGCGTCCACGATGGCGTGCTCGCGTCCTCCGCCTCCGACGACAAGGACTTTGGCGTCATTTAGGGTTGACATCCTGCGCTGGAAATCCTCGAATGCTTTTTTGTCGAGTTCGACGTTGCTGTTTTTCCAAGGGAGTAATGAATTGATTCCCATATATTTCTAGTGTTTGAAGTGTCTTTCTCCGGTAAAGAGCATGGCGATGCCAAGCTCGTCGCATTTTTTGATTGAGTCCTCGTCGCGGATCGAGCCGCCCGGCTGCACGATGGCTTTGACGCCGTATTCCGCCGCTAGCGTCACACAGTCATCAAACGGGAAGAAAGCGTCGGATGCTAGCACCAAGGCTGACGCCTTGGCGCCGGCATCTCCGATGCCTTCTTCTACCCCCCTGCACCCCCTAGGGGGATTGAGGGGCGTTCCCCTCAAACTCCCTGCGTCGCTTCGCTCCGATTCTTTGCCTGCCGAAGCAACTTCATCTAGACTGGCAGCGCCAGCCTTGAAAAACGTGCGAGCCTGCTTCAGGGCGATTTCCGCGGAGCCGACACGGTTCATCTGTCCGGCGCCTACGCCGAGGAGCATGCCTCCGCAGCCGACGACTATGGCGTTGGATTTAACGTGCTTGACCATCTTCCAAGTGAACTCAAGGTCTTTCATTTGTTCTTCCGTGGGTATTGCCTTCGTGACGCACTGGTCGAGCGACAGAGGGCAAATCGAAAGATCCTGGTTTTGGACCAAAAGCCCTCCGTTCACGCTGACACAGGCCATCTGCTTGGTGACATCTCCCTCCATATCGACTTTCAGAATCCGTAGATTCTTCTTGGTGCAGAGCAGTTCCAACGCATCGGGAGCAAATGATGGAGCCATGACGATTTCCAGGAATATGGGCTTGAGCATCTCAGCTGTCTTCAAATCGACCTCACGATTGAAGGCAACGATACCGCCGAAGATAGAGGTCTTGTCGCCTTCATAGGCCTTTGTCCAAGCCTCAGCGATGGTCTCCCCGACTCCCGCGCCACAAGGATTCATGTGCTTGAGGCCTACGGCGAAAGGTTTGTCCTTGAATTCACGGACGATATTGAGGGCTGCGTTGGCGTCTTGTATGTTGTTGTAAGACAATTCTTTCCCATTAAGCTGCTCTGCGGTGGCCAATGAATATGGAGCCTTGGAAGGGGTCTTGAAGAACTTTGCGTCCTGATGAGGATTCTCTCCGTACCGCAGCGGCTGGCAGATGTCATATTCAAGGAAAAGTTTCTCGGGAAGGCCGGCCTGGACACGCATCCAGGAAGATATCGCCATATCATACTCCGCCGTGTGGGTATAGGCTTTTGCGGAAAGCTTCAGACGGGTCTCCCGGCTGGTATGACCATCGGCCTTGAGCTCGGAAATGACTGTAGCATAGTCCTCAGGATTGACCACAATCGTAACGCTCTCCCAGTTCTTGGCCGCGCTTCGGACCATCGATGGGCCTCCGATGTCGATGTGCTCGATGGCATCTTCCATCGTCACATCCGGCTTGGCTATGGTCTCACGGAATGGATAGAGGTTGACACACACCAGGTCGATAGTGCCTATTCCGTTGTCTTCCAACTGCTTCATGTGGTCTGGAATATCCCGTCTCGCCAGCAAGGCCCCGTGGATTTTCGGATGGAGGGTCTTGACCCTGCCGTCGCAGATTTCGGGGAAGCCGGTTACATCGCTTACGCTCGTCACAGGCAGCCCGGCCTCTTTCAACATTCTCATAGTACCACTGGTGGAAAGCAATTCCCACCCCAGCGACACAAGTTCACGGGCGAATTCAACCACGCCCGTCTTGTCGCTAACACTGATCAAAGCCCTCATTTTCTGTTATTTATCGATTATTCGTTTTAAATTGCAAAGCATCAAGCTCCCGTCGGAATCACGGAGGTGCATCCCGTTTCCCTCGCACCATTTCCAGTATTTGCACTTCCCGCACTCGTCCTTTTTCATCCAAGAGCGATCCCTGTAGGGTTGGAACTTGTTTGTCCATACCTCCCAGAAGTCATCTTTGTAGATATTGCCTTGGTGGTAGTTAGAGCGGATGCTGGTGCAGGCTGAGATGGACCCGTCAATCAAGACAGAGCCGATCGTGACTCCAGCCTGGCAGGTGAAAAAGTGATCCCTGACATCACCTTCGTAATGCCCTAGGAAGCCCTCGCAACCGAAACTGGCGTGTATCCGGCCTTCCTTTCGTGTCTCTTTGATGAAATCGAGCATCCCACGGTACATTTCAGCCGGGAGCTGAAGGTCCGGGTCCAAGGCCGCTCGCCCTGTCGGAAAGATAGAGAAAAGCCTCCAGTCCTTCAGGCCGAGACTGATTAGATGTTCCTTTATCTGATTGAGTTCCTTATAGTTCCGACGATTAACGCAAGTCACGACATCAAAGGCGATGGCTCCAGAGTCCACAACCATCTTGATGGCTTGTGAAGCCCTCTCGAAGCTGTTCTCACGTCCCCGCAGCCAGTCATGATTCTCTTGCAAGCCGTCCAGGCTTATTGTCATGGAGTGGAGTCCTGAAGCTAAAAGCCTCTTGTATCGTTCCGGAGTCAGTCCGTAGGCGTTGGTGACCATCCCCCACGGAAAGCCCCGGGAATATATTCCCTTGCCACACTCCTCGAGATCGGCCCGCATGGTCGGTTCGCCTCCGGATACAATCACGAAGACCTTGTGAGGATCCGTATGAGTGGCAATCCCGTCAAGGACCTTAAAGAAATCCTCTTTGGGCATATCTGGAGTGTTAGCGACTTGTTTACAGTCACTTCCACAGTGGCGGCACCGAAGATTGCATCGCAAAGTGCTCTCCCAGAAGAGCTGTCGGAGAGGATAGCCCTCCGTCTCTGACTTTCTCAAAGACCGGGCGATATCCAGCGCCAACCTTCTTCTGAGTGAAACCTCTGCCATTACTCCTTTTTCATCTTTTTGGTTCCGGATATTGTGTATTCACCTGAATACCAATGATTGTCTCCCTGTTTGGTCTGAACGGGCGTGAAGTCCATGGAATCTTTCGCGAATGTGCCACCATTGAGGTTTCCGTCAGCATCCTCGAATACTACCCGGATATTTTTTGTGACTCCGAACAGATTATAAGACCCTGATGCTTTTCCAGAAGCGTCTGTCTCAATGTAAGCCAACTCTTCACGATGTTGCGCTGATATCAAGACAGGAGAGACCTTGATGCCTTTCAACGGGGTTCCAGCCTCATTCTGTACGGTTATGTCCACCTTGAAATCACAGTTAGGCGTACCGTATTCGGTGCGGGGAATAAAGGGTAAATCGCAGCTTGTGAATCCCAGGGCACCGATAAGCGAGGGGCCGAAAACTGAAAGGAGTTTTTTTAGTAACCTTCTCATAATCTTTGTAGTCTTTACAGACTAAACACAAGATTTTATGGAATATTGCTTCAAATATGCGAAATATTTACTCCCGGCTGGTCTGTGACCTTGCCGATGACGGCGGCCTTGTCGCCATATTGGGCCAGGATGTCAATGGCCTCTCCTGCCTGGGCTGGATCCATCGCCAGTACCATGCCGATGCCCATGTTGAAGATGTTGAACATCTCCCTGTGCGGAATCTTGCCATATTTCTCAAGGAAGTGGAAAATCGGAAGAATCTCCCAGGTGCCCTCGTTTACCTCGATTCCTTGGCCTTCCTGAAGGATTCTAGGGATATTCTCGTCAAAGCCGCCACCAGTGATGTGGGCCACCCCATGGACATCCAGTTGCCGGATCACATCAAGAACTTGCTTGACGTAAATTCTAGTGGGAGTCAAGGCCACAAGTCCGAGAGGTTCGTCGGTGCCAAGCTCCGGATAGGCCTTATTGAGATCCAACTCATTGTCAGCGAATATCTTCCGTACAAGGCTGAAGCCATTGCTATGGACTCCGGTGGAGGCGATTCCGACAAGGACGTCCCCGACTTTGACTTTCGTCCCGTCAATCAACTTGCTCTTCTCGACTACTCCGGTGGTGTAGCCGGCGATGTCATATTCCCCGTCCTCGTACATCCCGGGCATTTCCGCTGTCTCACCGCCTACAAGGGCGCATCCGGCCTGGCGGCAACCTTCAGCCACTCCGGCAACTATAGCCTCGACCACCTCTGGACGGGTCTTCCCTTGGGCCACATAGTCCAGGAACACAAGAGGTTCCGCACCTTGGGCCAACACGTCATTGACGCACATGGCCACGGCATCAATACCTATTGTGTCGTGCTTGTCCATAGCGAAGGCTATCTTCAATTTGGTACCCACGCCATCAGTTCCGCTCACCAGGACCGGCTCCTTGATGTTAAGAGCCGAAAGGTCGAACATCCCGCCGAAAGCTCCGATATTGCCCATAACCCCTAACCTCGCGGTTGAGGCGACGTGCTTCTTGATTCTTCTCACAACATCGTAGCCCGCTTCCAGGCTCACGCCCGCTTTCTCGTAGTCAACAGCCATAGTACTTCCGAATTAGTTATCTACAAATTTAACCAATAAAGAGGAATATACCCGCATTTTTCGGATATTTGCATATATGGAAAAGACTAAAATCGTTTTCGCCACTGGCAACCGTGGTAAACTTCGCGAGGCTTCAGAGATTCTCGGCGAGGGGTATGAGCTTTACACACCTATGGACTTCGGTCTGACTGATGACATTCCGGAGACCGGAACCACATTGGAGGAGAACTCACGCCAGAAAGCGGAATACATTTTCGAGAGGAAAGGATGCGACTGCTTCGCCGATGACACGGGCCTTGAGGTTGAGGCTCTGGGGGGTGCCCCGGGAGTTTATACCGCTCGTTACGCTGGAGAGGGGAAGGATTTCGGGAAGAATATGGACAAGGTGCTCACCGAGTTGGAAGCTCTTGAGGCTCAAGACCCTAAGACGACAAGAAGAGCCCGTTTCCGCAGCGTGGTGACATTGATTCTCGGCGGGGAAGTTCATCAATTCGAAGGGGTTATGGACGGAACCATCGCTCGTGAAAAGTCCGGTCGCGGAGGTTTCGGCTACGATCCTATATTCATTCCTGACGAATATCCAGGTCTGACCGCCGCCGACATCACCGAGGAGCAGAAAAACGAGATTTCCCACCGTGGCAAAGCCCTCCGCGCCATGGCCGCTTTCCTTCTCTCCTGTCATTCTGAGCATTCTTGTCATTCTGAGCATTCTTGTCATTCTGAGCGCAGCGAAGAATCTGCTTTATGAAATCAAAGGCGGAACTGATAATCCTCAATCACACCAAATTCGGAGAGAACTCGATCGTGCTCCACACGTTGAGTTCCGAATATGGCCGCCGGGGCTTTCTGGTTAAGGTCAGTCCCCGCACCGCCATGGCTTTGTTCCTGCCTTTGAATATCCTTGAGGCCGAGGTGACGGAGAACCCTAAATCCAGTCTTTGGTTTGCACGGAACTTTGTGAGCGTCAATCCTTTGAATGGAATTCGAAGTAATATTCACAAGAACACGATGACGCTCTTCATGAGTGAGGTTCTGTACCGTGTCGTGAAAGATCAGACTAATGAAGACGGACTGGCGGATTGGCTGAAAGGTCAGATTCTGACACTGGATGCCCTACAGAGCGACTTCGCGAATTTCCATTTGCTCTTTTTGCTTAACCTTTGTGCGGCTCTGGGTTTCGATCCTGATTTAGCTGGTTTAGCCCCATTCGCTGACAAGAAACTGATTCATATTGAGGCGCTTCTGAAGAGTCCTTTCGCTGAGGCCCTACTGCTGCCTCTTTCCGGCGCTGACCGAAACGCCATCGCGGAATCCATCCTGAAATACATCGAATACCACACCGAATCCGCCGTCAACGTCCGCTCCCTAGCCGTCTTACGGGAAATATACGGAGATTATTAAGTGTTTGAGATATAGCGACTTATTTGGAGGATATAGAATATATTTTTATCTTTGGAACATGTGTTCCCTTACAATATTCAATAATTTACGACTTATGAAAAAAACCATTTGGAGAGTGGCATTGGCGATAGCCATGGCCGCTGCGGTGGCATCAGTGTCCACCGGTTGCAAGAAAGACGAGCCCGTCGGTCCTAATGGAGGCGGGAACAATGACGGTCCCAAGACTGTTGCCGTGACAGGAGTCAGCATCAACAAGGCCTCCATCAGCCTTACTGAAGGAACCTCAGAGACCTTGACGGCGACCGTAACTCCTGACAATGCGACCAACAAGGCGGTGAGTTGGAAATCATCCGATTCAAACATAGCGACAGTAGACAATAGCGGCAAAGTAACCGCCGTCAAGGCCGGCTCAACTACTATAACAGTCACAACCACAGATGGTTCCAAGTCGGCAACCTGTACGGTGACTGTTGCGGCGAAGGAAGTGGCGGTAACGGGTATCACTTTGGACCAGACCAGCGCCACCATAGTGGCTGGGGATAACCTGGTATTGAAAGCCACGGTTGCTCCCGAGAATGCTACCGACAAGAAAGTAACATGGAGCAGCTCCGATGCTTCAATAGCCACAGTGGATGAAAATGGCAAGGTGACAGCCGTTTCTGCTGGAAATGCTGACATAACCGCCACGGCCGGGTCATTCTCGGCGGCATGTGCGTTGACTGTACAGGCCAAGGTAATACCTGTCACCAGTGTAAATGTCGATAACTGGTCAATCACGATGCTTGCCGGAGAAACCGTTTCCCTTAAGGTGACGGTTTTGCCAGAAGACGCAACGAACAAAAACATCACCTTCCAGTCTGAGAATACGGAAGTGGCAGCCGTGGACAGCGAGGGAACGATCCTGGCCATAGGGGCTGGCTCGACCAAGGTCATTGTCACCTCCGAGGATGGGGGTTTGACATCAAATTGTGTGGTAACAGTGGTGAGCGAGACGGGAGAAATGGAGGTGGACGGGATATTCTACAGGAATTACTATATGAGGAGTCTTGAGGTGATAGCTAATCCTGATGAGAATGTCAAATACAGCGGAAATATAAAGATTCCAGGTAAGATAACCTACAACGGCATCGAATATACGGTTGACAGAGTCGGCGACAGGGCGTTTCTTGGATGTGAATCATTAATCAGCGTGGAATTAGCCGAGGGGTTCCGGGTAATCGGACCATACGGCTTTGCCGGTTGCGAGAACCTGGAAAAGATTACCCTTCCGGCATCACTTGAGAGTATTGATTGGGCCAACCAAGTGTTTGCGTTCTGTCCCAAACTGGAAATTGTTGTTTCTGAGAAGAATCCGCTCTTTTTTATAAATGACGGCGCATTATACTGGAAGGATCCCAGCTACGGTATAGCGCTTAGGTGGCTTCCCGAGAAGAAGACAGGTACCTTTTCCATCATGGAGGGAACCGGAGCCATTCGTTCATATGCGCTGTTTCATACTTCCATAGACAAGATCATCATCCCCACGAGCATCGTTTTCATCTTTGAAAGATTCTTCTGCGGAGAATGCAAGACCCCTCTTGAGATAGTCTTGAACTGGTCTACCGCCTCAGAAATAAACAATATTTACAAAGCATACGACGATCCTTCACCGTTCTACTTCAACACTACGGACCGATCCAAGATAACCGTCTCCGTCCCTAAAGGCACAAAACCCTTCTATTCGGCCCATTGGCTCTGGGGCGCCTGCGGCAGCATCGTGGAGCGTTAGTTCCTCCCGGAGCTGGTCGGCATCAGCGGCGTGATTTGGAAACGATTGATTTACAAAAAGATAAACAAAAGCCATCCCTTCGAAACGAGGGGATGTCTTTCTCGTCTTTGGCTGATAATCAGGTGTTTCCAAATCACGGCTCAACGTGGCTCATCATCTACAAGATGCAAGAATCTTTCGATGTGCATATTTGTAGCACCGGGAATTCTGGACAGCTTGCGTCGAAGAGCGTTCAGCTGGTCCGCAGGCATCTCTTGAAAGCGGAACTTCTTATAGTCAAGACCGGAAGAAAGAGTAGTGCGAATCATCTCCAAATAGACGGAATAATCTTCCCATGGTTCATAAATATCATGTTCTGAACCCGCTGACGAGTCCATTGCCAGCAGCGCTTTCTCTTCGTTCTCGAAATTGGAGAAGAAAGATTGCCTGTCCAGGAAGAAGTATTTGACTATTATGTAGTCCACTATTTGAGCTTTTTCCTTGGAATTCAATTTATTGAATATTCTCCCGAGGGTGGTGTAGTTCAAATATTGGCCTCGGCGCTCGCATCCATCAACAATCGACAGGGCTTGTCTCATCGCGAACCGAGCGTTTCTTTTGACAAGCTTATCCGAAAAAGGATGGTCTGAGAAGAAATATGGGACAAGTCCCCACTTATATTCCAGGACGGATTTAACCAACCTTCCTGCGGAAGGATTGTTAGCGATGTAGATCAGGCAAGTCTTATGATACTTCTCAGATGATTTAGGGACGTATCCGCAAGGCATAAGAATGGATCCCGACAGGTGGTACTCTTCGTTATAACCTATGGTGAACAAGGAGGACAAGTCCCGTAGAAACGCCCTGAAGACATCTTTAGACTGCGCCTTGACACAGCCATGAAGGTGATTGAACATGATGCAGAACAACTCAATTGTCACATTGTGTCTTTTGCTTAGAACACTGACTAATGTGTAGATAAACAGATAGTCCTCTATCCTGTAAAACAGAACATTCCCGTTCTTTGCCTTAATGTAGAGGTGGTGAAAAGCACCTTCCCGATAGAATTTGTTTTTTCTGAAGTTCATAGTAAAAGCGGTTTTTACAAGTTTAGTGTTTTACTTTGTAAAAACCAAAAGAGGTGTCCGTGATTTGGAAATAATTGATTTTCAGCCATAAACAGCAAAGTCATCCTATCGTTTCGAAGGGATGGCTTTTGCTTTATTTCCTACTAATCAATTATTTACAAATCACGGCCGGCGTGCAGCTGATTTGGAAACAAGGAAGAGAAGCCTGAAATGTTTCTGCCATCAGGCGCTGGGGAAGCCCTGTCGCCAGATGTCGAAGAAAGCGGGGAAGGATTTGGCGACGCAGTCTGTGTCGTCGATGATGATTGGACCGTCGGCTCCGAGTGAGGCCACGGTAAGGGCCATCGCCATACGATGGTCGTGGAAGGAGGTATATTCACCGCCCTTTAGAAGAGTTCCGTTCAGGATGCGGCTCTCGAGGGAGTGACCTTCGATGGTCAGCTGGTCGCCTTCAGCGTAGGCGGAGACTCCCATTTTAGTCAAAGACTCGAGAATAGCCTTCCCTCGGTCGCTCTCCTTGCTCGCGAGGCGTTTGAATCCAAGAATATGGCTTGTTCCGGAGCAGAAGGCCGCGAGGATGGCGACAATCGGGAACAGGTCCGGACAGTTGTTGAGATCAGTGTCGAAGGCTCGGAGGGGTGCCTTTTGTGTGGTGATGATGCCGCTTTCGTCCTCCTGGGAGAGGCTGGCTCCGGCATCCATCAGGATGTCCATTATTGAGATGTCGGCCTGTAGGGAAGTCGTGTCAAGGCCCTGCAGCCGGACTATCCCGAAGACGGCTCCCGCCACAAGGAAGTTCGCGGCGGCGCTCCAGTCACCTTCGATGCAGAAATTGGCTGGTTTATATTCCTGACCACCTTTAATCTTGAATGTGATTCCTGTGCAGAGTCCCCAGTCCTGCGTCTCCATGAACTCCTCGTCACCCTCCATCTCGCTTCCGATCCTTATTCCGAACTTCTTCAACACGTCGATGGTGATGAACATGTACGGAATGCTCTTGGGATCATGGACATGGATCACGGAGTCTCCTTTAAGTAGAGGCAGGGCCATTAACAGTCCTGAGATCAGTTGGGAGCCATCTTTTCCGGAAATATCCACTTTTCCGGGAAGAAGCGGACCTTGGACAGAGAGAGGCACTTTAATATCGCCACTTGCCTGCTCGCCAAGAGGCCTCAAAAGTGTTCCGAACTTGGCCATGATCTCTGTGGCGCCCTTTAACGGTCTGTTCAGCAATGTGCCTTCTCCGGTGATATTCACGACCTTGGACTTTTCGTTTTGGAGAGCGGCCACAATCGGGATCATGAGTCGTGTCAGCAGACCGGATTCGCCGACATGGATTTGACCGGGTAGATTCTTCGCATCGCTCAGAATGACAGCGACGGCTTTAGCGGCTTCGCTATCTTGGCAAGGGGTGTAACCGTCCAGATGAGATTCTTCGCTTCGCCCTTCGACAGGCTCAGGGCTTCGCTCAGAATGACAATCTGCCAGCGCCGCGGCGATGATGGCTCGTTGGGCGAAACTCTTTGACGACGGCATCTGAAGTGCCGCACCGTCGGATTCTTCGCTTTGCCCTTCGACAGGCTCAGGGCACCGCTCAGAATGACAGGTGGTTGTCATCCTGAGGAGGCTCTTGCCTCCGAAGGATCTACCATACAGCGTTTCAGTCATCTCTGAATATGGCCACTGGCCGGGGGCCGCGGCCTCTTCCGAAGTTAAGGCGGCGTAAGTGAAAGGCGACCCGAGACGGAGACATTCTAAACGGCTGGAACGTCCTGCCTCACCCATGGCGAAAGCCACCAGGCGTCCTTCCTCATATTCATTATAAAGGGATAGGACTCGGGTGACATCAGCTTCGGAACTAGCTGACACAGCGATTTTTATGATTTCTCCTCCGAATTTGCGGCATCTGTCAGCGGTCTCCCTCATATCTTCAAAAGACGGCGTCCCGTCAAAGAAATGAGCGGACCGGATCATCCTTGTGCCATATTCGCTGCAAGCCCTGCGGAGGCGTTTTCCAATCTCTTTTGGAGCCTCAAGTTCCAGATCGATAAACGCGGCTCCGGCTTCAATGGCGGCCTGAAGCTTAGCCTCGGCTTCCTCCCATGTGCCGTTCCCATCTCCCGCCACTCTGCAAGTGGCTATGAGCGGAGTATCCGAAGAAGAGAAAACCGTTTCGATCTCATCCTCGTTCAATGGACAGCGGTCAAGTCGTATCTCCGCCATCTGGATGGCTGGGGAAGCGTTTTCAAGGAGATCCAGAATCTCCTCGGCCGAGCGGTTCTGCAGTGTGACGCAAATCATGTTTATTTTTCTAATAAGCTGGCGACCTCTTCCGGACTCAGGTCTCTGGTCTCTACATGGCCAACCTCGAAAGGCAGTACGAAATGGACGATATCGCCTTCGGCTTTCTTGTCCTTTCGCATCGCTCCAGTCAGGTCACGGACATTAAAAGGGCAATCAACAGGCATTCCACATGCCTCAAAATCGGCCTTCAAACTATCCGCAAAGCCCTTTTTTGCTAAATTCTTTATTTCGGAAAAACGAGCTGCGAGGATTATTCCCATCGATACGGCCTCGCCGTGACTTATATTCTCATTGGACATCTTCTCAATGGCATGGGCGAAGGTGTGTCCGAGATTGAGCAACCTGCGTTCCCCTTTCTCGAAAGGATCCCTGCCGGCTATCCCGGCTTTCACCTGGGCGGCTTCAGCGATCAGAGAGTTGAGGGCAGAAGAATAACCGGATATATCTCCACCGGCTTCCCGGATGCTGGATAAGGTCTCCACCGCCTTCTGATAAAGGCCTTTTGAGTTGTCGATAATGAAGGTCTTGAGAAGCTCGGCGGCTCCACTGATAATCTGTGAATATGGCAGAGTCTCAAGAGGTTCCGGGCATATAAACACAACTTCCGGTTGGCGGATAACTCCAATCATGTTCTTGTAGGAGTCGAGGTTGACTCCGGTCTTTCCTCCGATGGCGGCGTCGACTTGTGAGAGGAGGGTTGTCGGCACGAAGGCGAAGCGTATGCCTCGCTTGTAGACCGATGCGGCGAAGCCGGTCATGTCAGTGGTGATGCCGCCGCCTATTCCCAGCAGGAGAGCCTCCCGATCCGCTCCATTTTCCATCAGCCAACGATTGATCTCAACGACAGTGGAGATGTCCTTATTGTCTTCTGTGGCGTCAATCTCGAATATTCCATCCGCCTCTATCCCAATCATTTCCGCCAGATTGCGAACATTCCGGTCGCACACTATGAATAGCTGATGCGTCCGTCCGGCAGCCGGGGTGGGAGTTTCAGCCGCCGACCATTTACCCGGATAGGGCGCGAAGCGCAGGGAGGCGGTGGAACTGCCCACCCCGGCCTCTAATGCGAGCAGACATTTCCCGACCTCCGAAATGGCGCAATGTACGATGTTTATTATGTTGCTCAATTTTGCCGTATTTTATAATTAATTAAGAATGAGCACTTTACAAATAATTAAGCTACACATTTTCCATAAATCACTATAGATTAACAACTTATGAAAAACGCCTTTTAAAAGTCGTAAAGGTTGAGACCAAGTGATGGCTCGAAACGGCGGCCAAGTTCGCAGTGGAACTTTGTGACCACCAACTCACAAGCGCCGTTAAGAGTGCAGCAAAGCAGATGACCACCGACTACAGTGTAGTCCCTGCGCCCGAAATTGGCGTGGAGGTGGAGATATGGCTTGCCGTCTTTCTCAGAGATATTCCCGACAAGGCTTGAGATCTCCATCTGCTCATCAAAAGTCTTGTCAACATATTTCTTGGTCGCCGGATCAAGGAAACGCAGTGTGGCTGAGTTCACAGCCCCTATTCCAGAGACTTCCCCGGCTAGAATCCCTTGCTTCTCGCAGAAAGCGGCCAATGCTGCCACCACTTCCTCGTGGTTGTCAATGCTCACGACATATTTGTCGCCATCTTGGACAAAAGAGTACATATTCAATTGATTTTCAAATTTCCGTGAAGATAGGTAAAAATCATTATTCCTTGCTGCGGTAACCGTCGTATTTGTCGAGAAAACCGTAGGTGAAGCCCAAGGTGTTGGATGGGGCGGAGACATCTGTGCTGATGCTGAAAGTCTCAAGTATCTCCTTGACAGAGAGATGTTTCTCGTTGAAATATTCCAGGCACCTGTAATTCTCTTTCCCATCAAAAGTTTTAAGGTTTTTCTCACCAAGGCGCAAGGTCTGTTCGGTTGGGAGCAGACTCCGCATCCCATTCTCGTCCCTGCCTTGGAGAATGTAGAGAATATCTCCGGCCTTCTTGGCTTTCCTTAAATTGTAACCCAGCGTTTGTTTCTCATACATAGCGACTTCCGCAATAAGTCCCCCGCCTTCGGTGACCTTTCTGTTGGCCCTGTTGAAGCAGATCACAAGCCTCATGGAAGCGAACTCTGTGCAGAAATTGAAGTCGCCGGTGGAGTCCATGAATCCAGCGAGAGGGCCCTTCCCGCCATATTTGGGAACAAGGCATTTGCGTATTGCTTCAACCTTTCCGGCGCCCCAAGGCTGGGTCCCGGTAGGAATATCGTCTTTGGTCCATGTGCAATTTGGTCCGGCGAGGAAACCGCATCCGTTAATGAAATCATATTCAGGAAGATACCTTCCTTCCTCGTCCCTCGCCATCGTCATGGCAATGACTCCTTTGCAATAATCGTGAAGTCCGAACACATCGACTGCCGCCATCACTGGTGCGACCTCCGAGGCGGAGCATACCCAGATATCGAATCCATTATCATACAGCGCCTTCCATAGTTCCCGGATATTGTCCGTCACGCTCACGCCGTCGATCCACGAGTGGGTGCCTGATGATCCGGTCCAGGAGCGTTTCAAGGTCTCCACGGATGAATACAGCAGATGCGATCTTTTCGCCATCTCATAAAGGTCTTCGCCAGTCATTCCGGCGAACCATCCCATTGTCCAAAGGTAGGCTTCGTCCGCGGTCATATAATCTTGAAGCAGATCATACATGCGTCCCATACCGACAGCGAAATCCTTCCAGGCGGGATCGTCCCTCATGAGAACACCTGTCTTGTTGTCAACTCCTGCGGGAGTGAACGGACCATATCGGTTGTAAAGGTCATTATAACCGTTGACAATCTCCCTCAACACGTTCTGAAGGCTCTCCGGGTAGGCTCCCATCCCGGTAAAAGCCATATCGGCGAACTTTTCCGGATTGAGATTGAAACACATGTTCTCAAGTTGATAGATCATCAACTGCTCTGAAATATCGAATATTGAGCAGGTGTTGTCGAAATCGAAAACAACATAAGGACGCTCCTTTTTATTGCCTTCTGTCCGGATGAAACTGTTGATAGCCTTCTTGGCGTCCGGGTTCCAATCAGGATGGGTCACATATTCCTTGCAAGAAGGCGCCAATAGGATGGCGCAAAGAAGTAATACTTTGTGGAAATAATTGATATTCATTATATTGTTAATTTACAAAACCATCCATCGATTGAGGCTCACATGGTCGCTTGTTACCACGAACTTGTATAGTTTGGAATCTCCGATCTTGTCAAGGTCGTAGCGGAACTCCTCCTCTCTGGCCTTAATGTCCCCCAGGTGGATCCAATTCTCCTTGCCGGTGGTTTTATATTCATTTGCGGGAGCGGCATAGACGCTCACTTGGGCGTTCTTTTTAACGGCGGTCCATCGCAAAAAGACTTCCCGGTCGTAGTTGATGACATCCAGGTCCCTGATCTCCTCGGGCTTACCGTAGAACGGGATTCCATCCCTTTCCCACCTGACTTGCTGAGGAACCTCCATCCCGAGGAATTCGCAGACGGTGGGGTTGATGTCGACCATGGCGGCCTTGCCTTCTTTGAAGCGCTTTGTGACTTTTTGGTTGGTGGCGATCCAGGTAGTCCTTTCCCTTAGGGACTGACCTCCGTGATCATGACCATTGACGGTGCGTCCGTGGTCGGTGGTGACTATGATCATCCAGTCCTCCCCGAAAGCCTTCTGACGATATTTGACGGCCTGCCACACACGGTCGATCTGTTCTCCTGCCTTAAGAATGTATTCATCGAAATATGAGCCGTTTCCGAACATGTGGGAGGCGTCGTCTGTGTACCAGAGATATACCCAGCTGAGGTCCGGACCGTTCTCTTTTATACATTTCTCCGCCTCACGGGAAACACGCTCATCGTAGTCGAACACATGCATGTCCTTCTCCTTGTGGGGGAAGTTTTTATCGTCCAGATCGTAGCCGTCAAACACATAGTCTATCTTAAGGTTTCCGGTCTCCGGCTTGCCTTCTCCGAGCAGGACGGTACGGTTGTCCGTCCAACTGGAGAATATGGCTGTCGTGAGGGGTTGCCGTTGTTCTTTGGCGATCCTGAAAATGGACCAGTAGTTGTAATTTGGTGACAGATTGTCGTTTCCGTAGACGTTATGTTTGTTGACCCAGGTACCGGTCAGCATGGTGTTATAGCCGACAGCGGAGATGGTAGGGGTCTGGTTGTACATCCCGACTTCGCCTCCGACAAAGCTCGCCCCGAACGCTCCTTCCCGGGCGATGTCATAAATAACGGGAACATGAAGCCTCTCAATCGCATCCTTAGGGATTCCGTCCACAATGATTATGACGGCCTTCTTTTCCCTGGCGGATAGTCCTCCGCCCATAATCAGTAATATCGCCAAAACCCAGCAAAAACGTCTCATACAATCTTTTTTTCAAAGATACGCTTTTTTAGGCTTTGATTAGTTACGGATCAAGAAAGGAGAGGATTGATTTCTTCTATGACATTAGCGCATTCTTCCACAACCTGCTCCAAAGTGGTCCCATATTGGTCCTGCAGCACCACCCTGGCCTCTTCCAGAGTGATGGGCAAGGCGTCCTTGGGCGGCGGGTTGCCAAGGCTTTCCAGAATGCGGACTTTCTCGTACAGTAGCGAGTAATCCTTGCCGACACCTTTAGCGGCAAGCACCTCTATGCGGGGATCCAAGATACGCTTGAACTGCTTGACGTTCTGTCGGATACCCTCTTCGACCAAGGCCTCTCCATATCCCTGTATCCGCATCGCCTCGTCATAGAGTCCAGCTTCGTATAAGCTTTCCGCCTGTCGTCTACAGCTTTCTCCCTGGCCAATGAACTCTTTGCATTTGTGCTTGAAGGTGTTGGCGACACGCCGTGGATCAATGAGTTTCTCGGTTTGCCTCGCCTTGTCGATGATCCTGCCCAGATCTTGCCCGTAGGATTCGGCTCCTTCGAGACCATTGACGGTCGCCTGGTCGAATTTTTTCAGTGTCTTCAGAAGTTCTTGACGGTCATGTGAATAGAATCCGAAATGGACCTCATCGAAAGCCTGCGCATAGCATTCCTCCATGATTTCCTCCTTTATATCCACCCACTTCCCGTCCTTGCCCCGGACTTGGAAGGTCACATCCCGGTCCGCACCGATCTTCCTGCCCAGATAGAGATCCCTGGCGTCATTGCCTGTGGCGCCGTTCCAGACCTGGATGTCCGACTCCGGCACCCCGAGACGCTCGGCCATTTTCTTGATGGCGACAGGATCCGTATTCTTGTACATCTCCTGCATCTGGGCGTTGAAATTGGCCCTCAGCATATCTGAAGGATGGTTTCGTAGCAAGTTCTGGGCGTTTTTATTCCCCTGCAGCATCAAGGTCACACGCCTCATTTCCTCAGGAGTCGCTGTGGGGTTATTCATAACGGCTTCAAACTCATCGACAATCTTGCGAGCGTCTTGCCGGGCCCGTTTGGCACATTCCTCGGCATAAACGGAATTCTTTGAGAACACTGCGTCTCCCTTCATCCTGGTGCGCTTGATTGACTCGTTGGCACCTGCCGCGGCGCTTTCCTTGGTGTGTTTCACCTTGTCTCCGGCGTTTTTCACTTTATCTCCGAGTCCGGCGGTATTGAAGTCTTTCGCTTTTGACAGGTTTTCCGTGGCCTGTTTGGCGCCATCGGCTTTTTCCGATCCGTCTTTCAGTTTCTTGAAGTTCTCTTTTAGTTTCGAGAAGCCTTCTTTCGCTTTGTCTTTCACCGTTTGCGTCCAACCTTTCTGTTTGGCGAATTCAAAGGCTTTTCCGCCTACATAGAATACGCCCTCCCAAAAAAGAACATCTTTACTGCCCACGACAAAGCCTTCCCAGGCGCTGTCACCTCCCTTGTTCACGTAATCTCGCATCTTCATCATTCCGCTATAGGGAGTCAGAACCAGCTCTGAGGCGCCTGCGGTGAAGAATCCCAGCGCGATGCGCATTCCGATGACCGGGATGGATTTCTCCATTTTGCCGAAGGTGGCCACGAAAGCGTTGAAATTCTCATCCGCCTCGGTCCACGCCGGTGTCCATACGGCGTCATTCACGAAATAGTGGCCGATCTCACCGGAGCAATATTTGTCGAATACTCGCTTGATTTTCTGGTAATCAGGTTCATAGATACCGAACTTCGGGTCGTAACCTTCCACCAACGCATAGACCTTGTAGTAGAATGGAAGCAGCTCGGCGAAGCGAGGATCATAGGCGATTTTAGAGCGGATGTCCACCATCTGCTCATATTTCTTCTGGTTTTCGTTGAGCCAGTTGTTGTATTCCCGTGTGTCAACGATGTCCACGAAAGGTTGTGAGATGACCGGGACGGTGATGCTCTCCTCGAAAGTCTGCCCCTTCCAACCGACCTTGAGTGTCACTTTGGCCTTGCCGCGATTAGGTGGCAGCAGACCGCCAGCCGTGGAATGTATGATACCGATGACAGTGTTGTCTGTGTCGACGTCAATGAATTCGTATTTTGGCTGCATCATTCCAACGGGGGACAGGACGTCGTTGCCGTATTTGTCCCGGAACAGCAGGCTCTCCTGCCTGATGTCTTCATAGGTGAACTCCGGGGCGCTGTCAGGTATGACGGCCTGGATTTCCCCTGTCTCGGGATCCTCCGCAATTAGTTTGAAGGTTATCTTGCTCTCGGCAAACTTCTTACGGACCTTCGGATCCGCTGCCAGCCGCTCGCTGTCATAGGTGCTGTCGAATTCGACAAGATATGCTTTGATAGCGCGCATATCGAGACGAAGTCCGAGCCCTACCCGGTAAATGTTGAATGAGCCTGTGATGGGTTTACTCCTCGCCCGTGATTTGACAGAAACATCGCAGGTGTATCTGTCGATGTCGCCTGAAGCCATCTTTTCGCTGCCGCATTCGGTCACGTGGACGACGAACTTCCCGGGAACTTCCTTCACCTGTTCAATAGTGATCTTGAAGACACCTTTTGCATTGGGACCGGCGTCTGCTGATAGAGCCGTCACCTCTTCGTTGAAATGGTTGATGCCGAACTCCATATCGTAAGTTTTCCCGCTGCAAGCCGCAAATGTAAGCGCCTCATCCATAACTATTTCCACCGCTTGCTCTAACTTGAATACGACGTGGTTCACAAATGATCCGCCTTTCCCTTTGAAGCCGAGGCGCACGACAGCCCTTCCGGATGAGCTTGGGTTCTCGCAAGCCTTGACCTGAGCCAGCTGATATGGCCCGTTCATTCTGACCTTGCTAATGACGCAGTTCTCCTCGTCTTCAATGGTGATTTGGGATGTAAGGTCCCGGCGATCGACTTTATGTCCATCAGGAGTAGTCTCCTCAATTCTCGCGCCTACTTGCAGGTTATCACTATCTCGGGGAATGGTATTTCCGAAATTCTTGTACAGAATCATACGGAAGGTGCTTTGCTTCTCCTTCTTATCCTTCTTCTTGTCTTCCTTATCCCCTTTATCCTTGTCCTTGGCTCCATTTTTCTTCCGCTTTCTTCGACCAAGCGCTATCCCAGTACCGATGATGGCGGCTCCGCCCCCGATTATTTCCCAAGGAATTTCGGTTCCCTTCTCGCGGTCACCTCCATCTTCACCATTTTCATCCCCTCCCTCGCCGAAATCATCTGAGGCGATGGTTGTTGTCTCGTAGGTGCCGGAAGATTCTGGAAGGAAAACCACGTAAAAATCAATGTTTTGGCGAACATTATGGTATTCATTTGGCCTGGACTTCGGTTTTTCCACAAGGGTTGAAGCTATGAAATGCTGATATAACCCTCTGTTTCTCTCGGTCATTTTAAACAAGTTAACGTGCCCGGTTGGGCGTGAGATGCCATACCACTTGAATGGATCCGTATCGTCTATCTTCTCAAAGCAACCTGTGTATTCGCGACTAGTGGAACTGTATGAGGAGGGGCCGAATTTGGGAAGAGTCAATGCGCAGAAAGGAGTATGTTCAGGGCGATTGTTGTGGGCATAATTTCGGTTATAGGCGAGATGTTCCGTCTCTGCCGAAACATCTATCTCGAGAGTGGTACCGGGCTTGTAGGTCCCGACCCAGACGACAGTTCCTTCTTCTATACTTTGGATTAAACCGTTGGTAAGGTTGTCAATACTCTCCTTCTGAGGATCGAAGTCCCGCAGTTTTACTCCCGGAATATCCACTCGTACGGTCAATCCATCTCGTGTGTACTCCTTGTAGTCCGCCCGTATAAAAGGACCGGCCAGGAGCAAAGCACCGCATATTATCAGTAATCGTTTCATCGCAAGCGGTTTAAACGGAGGTGTAACCTTGATAGAACCAGTATAGGAACAGCAGGATGATGGCCGTGATGACAAGACCGAAGATGAAGCGGAAGACACGCCCCAGGAATGATCTTTTCTTCTTTTTCCCTTTCTTGCCAGAAGGTGGTTTTTTAGAGGCCGCGGCTGCTTGTTTGGTTTCAACTGGCTCGCCCCACTCGCTTAAAGTGAATTCCCCCTTTAGCTCCGGAGCCTCGAAAGAGGAAGACTTCTCCGGACTGTCCGATATGCTGACGGTCGCGCCTTTAGGGGCATCGATTATTATGCCCCGGCCGTCCGGGGAGGTTCTTGCCGACGTGGTCACGACGGGGTTGCCGCAAACGGGACAGAATTTGGCACCGTCGGGCAGGGAGGTGCCGCAGTGTATGCAGAATGCCATAGGTAAGAGAGTTATTTTGCGTTGGGACAGTGTTTGCGGATGAAGTCGAGAACAAAGTCGAAGTCCTCCTCAGTGACATAGACCTGGTTCCTCTCCAGTGTTTGGTTTACTTTGATGAGATGCTGCCTGCGGTTGGCTTTTACTCTCCGGACTTTGTCGAAATCGGAAATGGAGGTGTTGCGGGAGGCGGCCAGCGCCCCTGCTCCTGCGGTGGAAGGCCGCTTAGCGAATATTCCGATCAAAGCCGCCCAAAAGCCAACTTTTCTCGCCCGATCGAATTGGGCAGGCTCCTGCTTGTGTACGATGCGCTTCTCGTCCATTGTGAAATGTACAATGTACTTGCCACCGTTCATCCAGACCACGATCAGGTAGGAGATGATAATTATCAAGAAGAATACGACGACAACTATGAGCCATATTTTTATGAAGCTGTCCCATATTTTCGCCAAGTCATTGTTGACTGCCGCCGAGATGAGTGCGATCAGCAGGGGAATACTGAACAGGATGCTGAAAATCTTGAAGATGAGGAAAAGGATGGTCGGGTTCTTCAGCATATCCAGCGGATAGGTCCAACGGTATTTGCCGTCCTCGCATAGGCTGACCCTGTTGCCGTTGTTGTCGTTTGAATTCATAACTATGTGGTTTTGTGGGGACAATATACAAAAAAACTTCGCTAAATATCAAAGTCTTACGCAAAACGGCAGCCAAGCGGCTGCCGTTTTGTGATTCCGTTGGGATTCGAACCCAAGACCCACAGCTTAGAAGGCTGTTGCTCTATCCAGCTGAGCTACGGAACCAAGTCTTCCCGAAAAAGTTGTGCAAAGTTACACTTTTTTCCATTTGAACAAAAATATTGGTACAAACAGGTGCGACTAATGCCTTTTAAATCGTTATATTTGCCTATTCTTTGGGTTTAGTGTTGAAAGAATCATGATTATTGGAAAAAACTCACCTCTTAAGACTCTAGTCTTTGTTTTATCTGTCATCTCCGCTTTTTCTGTAGTTGGTTGCAAAGACGACGAGCCTGCTATCGTCCCCGTGGACAGTGTATCCATTAACAAGACAGCTATCACTCTAGTCGAAGGAGATAGCGAGTCGCTCTCCGCAACTGTCTCACCGTCAACTGCCACCAACAAATCTGTCGCCTGGTCTTCCTCAAGGCCCGATGTGGCTATCGTGGATGGGGATGGAAAAGTGACGGCTGTCGCTCCGGGAACCGCGACCATCACGGCCACTACGGCGGACGGTGGCAAAACCGCCACTTGCGCCGTGAGTGTCGAGGCAAAACCGATCCCAGTGTCGAAAGGAGCGTATAATCATGTGATTATCATCGGAGTAGATGGAGGAGGTGCGTTCTTCAAGAACACTTCCACTCCTAGAATGGATGCCATATTCAAGAAAGGAGCCGTATCTTATAGGACCAAAACATCCTATCCCACCATCAGCGCACAATGCTGGGGCTCGATGCTTCATTCTGTCCTTCCCGAGTTCCACCGGTTGACCAACGGCACGGTGGGAAGCAAACCATTCAAACCGGACAGTCCCTTCCCTTCAATATTCAGGGTTGTAAAAGAGGCTTTCCCAAATGCGAATATGGCTTCCTTCTGCAACTGGAACCCGATTAATTTTGGCATCATCGAGGATAATCTCGGTGTAGTCAAGGGCACGGGAAGTGACCCTGAAGTCGCAGACAAGGTGGTCCAATATATCCAGGGCAATGATCCGACCCTTGTTTTCGTCCAGTTTGACTCTGTGGATGGAGCCGGCCACGGTTCCGGATATGGATCTGCGCGACACTTGTCCGCTATAACTGCGGTTGACGCTTTAATCGGAAATATATATGACGCCGTAAAACGGAAAGGCATCCTGGATGATACTCTGTTCTTGGTCTCCGCAGACCACGGCGGCACACCTGAAGGATCCCATGGCGGCGATACGGATGCTGAGAGATATGTCTTCCTCGGGGTGGCGGGAAAGACCGTCGTTGAGGGCGGCCAGATTCAGGAGCCCGAGGTCAGGGATATCGCGGCTATCTCCGCCTACGCCTTTGGTCTTGACTTTCCCGAGACTTGGACCGGAATAGTCCCCGGTGGCCTGTTCCAAGGCGTTGAAGCGATGGAGCGCCATGAGATGGAGCCGGAGGAAATACCTGTGTCTGAGAACCGTAAGCACCAAACAGAACCCACTCCGAGCCTAGATAATGTCAAGTCATTGCTTGAGGGACATAACGTCATCGCCTACTTCCCGCTTGACGGTGATGAGAAGGATGCTCTAGGAAAGGTTGAGACTGTCACGACGGGCAAGCTTTATTATTCTGACGCTTATTACGGGAAAGGCGCCGATATGTCTGACGGTTATATAACGCTCAAAGATGTCGCCGTCGGAACCAACTCATTCTCAGTGGCTTTGTGGATAAAGACAAACGGTGTGCCCTCCGACCCTTGCATAATCTCAAATAAGAATTGGAATTCTGGAGGAAATATCGGCTTTGTTTTGTCCATCCGTAGCGACGAGGACATTAAATTCAACGCCGGCAACAACGGCGACAGGATGGATGCCGGAGCCGGGTTGCCTCTTGATTACAAGAACGGATGGATGCATGTTATCCTTGTCGTGGACCGGGATAAGAATAAAATCAGGCTATTCTATGATTTCGCCTCTGAGTTGGACTATGACATCCCCGAATCATTGAGGAATGTCTCCTTCGATGCCCTTGACTTGAATATCGGACAAGACGGAACCGGTCATTACGGTGCCCATCTGGCGGCCCAACTGGATGAGTTCATCATCACCGCTGACGCTTTGAGCGATGAGGATATAGCCAAGCTAAAGGCTTATTACGTGAAGTGATATCAGGAATTCTTTTTCCTGGTCAGCAGTTCAAGGGCAAGCACCATTCCGACCCCGATCAATGCCCAGAGGATAGCTCCGCCAATGTGAAGCGCGCCGGCTGGTTGTCCGTTAAGGACATTCGCGGCCTCACAAGCGGCTTTATCAGCCCACGGCCAAACCTTGACGAGGGCTCCTAGGGTGAAGCCGATCAAAACCAGCAGGGTCTGTTTCTCATACTTTCCGATCAGCCAGTGAAGGAACTTCGAGAAGGCCAGGATGCCCAAGACACATCCTAAGAAGAAGACTATCAGCACAGGAATATTCAATTCGCTGACAGCGTTCATGATATATTCATACTTTCCAAAGAGGACAAGTATGAAACTCCCGGATATTCCGGGAAGGATCATCGTGCATATGGCGATGGCCCCGCAAAGCGCTATGAACCAGAGGTCTGAAGTGGTCTCTGTCGGGGATAGGAGACAGATTATGGCTCCGAGGACAATGCCGAGAACAAGCCAGAGGGTATCTGACCCTTTCCAGCCTTTAATGTCAGCGAGCATGAATACCGCGGAAACGATAATCAACCCGAAGAAGAAAGCCCAGGTCTGGACAGGATGATGGGCAAGAACATATCCCATCAGCTTCGCCAGAGAGAACACGCTGATTATCACGCCGATAGCGAGCCATAAAAGGAATATTCCGTGGATTGCCTTCCAAAACCCTTTGAAGTCTCCCTTAAGCAGCAGCTTCCATGAGGATACGCTTAAGATCGCGTTAAGCGCCTCAATCAGCTCGTTGAATATTCCTGTCAAAAGAGCGATAGTGCCTCCGGAAACCCCCGGAATGACATTAGCCGCGCCCATGGCATATCCCTTGAGCGCGACAACCAGATTCTTGACTATGTTCGCCATTGGTTACTGAATCTTGCCGAGATAAACTTTCATCGCGTTGAAACTGTCAAGCTGCGAGAGGTCCTTTCCTGCCGGGTCGGAAACCACCAGGTCGAAAAGGTCGCCACCGAGCTGCTTGCGTCCTATCTTGAAGCGAGCCTTGGAAGCCCTGGCCATATATTCAATCGCGAAATCAGGCTCTTTGATCAGGGAAATGAAAACGTCCGGAGCCCTCTCTTCAAGAACGCCCATTTTGTATTTGTTAGGACGGCCCAACCAGTCGAGGTCTTTCTTGGTGATCGTGGTCTGGATACTGGTGATGAGGCGGTCCTCGCTACCGATCTTCCTGAAATCCTGGAAGAACACGGCACCATTGATGTCCATGCCACGGAAGTAGTTCATTATCGTTGATTTGCAAGTGTCGAACGAGGGATCCTCAACGTCGATGATAGCCACATAGGACTTGATCTTTGTCAACGGAAGGATCTCTGTCGGGACTGTGCTGGCGTGCCTCTTCAAGGCACTTTTCCTGAATATATTCTTTACGAAATCAAACATACGCGTTAAATGTTGACAGAGGCGATCAGGTCACGGATCTCCGCTTTAGCATCTCTCCAACGGGGGACATCAATCTTTGTTCCGATAACCTCGACGACTTTCGCCGCAATTATCGAGCCGACTTCACCGCAAACCCTTAAAGGCATCCCAAGAGAGTGGGCGTAAAGGAAACCGGCGGCATAAGTGTCTCCGGCGCCAGTGGCGTCAATCGTAGCCGCTGGCCAAGCCTCAATGTAGTGATACTCATCACCGCTTTGGACCATAGAGCCGTCTTTACCGACCTTCACAACCGCGATTTCACATTGGTTGGCGAGTTCGGCAAGCGCTTCTCTCGGCTCTTTCTTTGTGAATGCCCTGGCCTCGGTCTCGTTGGCGAACACGATGTCGATATACTTCTCCACCAGATTATGGAAGAAGGCCTCGTTGGACTCCACGACATTGTAAGAAGCCATATCTATCGAAATCTTGCAACCAGCCTCTTTGGCCATTTGGACGGCCTGGCGGATAAGGTCTTGGTTCTGAACAAGATAGCCCTCGATATGGAAATAGTCATATCCTTCGAAATATTCCGGCTTCAGGTCCTCGGGAACAAGCTCGAGAGCGGCTCCCATGTAGTCGGCGAAGGTTCTTTCAGCATTAGCTCCCGTTATGAAACACATGGCTCTTCCTGAACCTTTGGTCCCCTCCAGCAGAATCGTTTTCACTCCGAACTGCTCCAAGGTGCTCTTGTAAAGATGACCGAGCTCATCGTTGCCGATTTTCCCTATGTAGCAAGAAGGCATCCCGAAGATGGATGTGCAGGTGATAGTGTTTGCCGCGGAGCCTCCGGGGACGTATTTCACTCCGAATTCCTTAAGTTTTGACCATATCTGGTCACCCGTCTCCAGGTCAACATGCTGCATGCTCCCGGGGGGGAGGTGATACTCCCGGAGCATAGAGTCATCCGGGAAGACGGCGAGAATGTCCGTCAAAGCGTTTCCTATTCCTAAAATCGATTTCATAAGGCAAAAAGCGCGTTATGGCTCCACAACCTACAAATTTAACGATTATTTGATTAAATTTGTTACCATGAACAAGAAGGTAGGGAATATTCTCAAGTACGGATTGTCAATCCTGCTTGCGGTTGTGCTGTTGTATTTCGCTTTCAGGAAGGTGGACTGGAATGATTTCTGGGCCGCATTGAAGGCGTGCAGATGGGAGTTTGTCCTTCTCTCGACTTTTTTCGGATTATGCGGGTTTTATCTTAGGGCTTTGAGGTGGAAGGAGGTTTTGCTTCCGATCGATCCGACCACAAGGACATTGACCTGCTTCAACGGAGTCAACATAGGTTACGCCGTCAATATGGTCTTGCCGAGGGTCGGAGAGGTTCTGAGATGCACGTATATTACCGCCCATTCCAAGAAGGTCAAAGACCCTGAGACAGGAGAAGAACATCATCTGGCGACTTTTGACAAGGCTCTTGGAACAGCGGTGCTGGAACGGTCCGTGGATGTGGTGATGTTGGGAGTCCTTCTTGTGGTCTTCCTGTTTTTCACTTGGGACAAGTATGGAGGCTTCTTTGTGGAGAAGATTTTCGGAGCCGCCGCCGGAAGGTTCACTTGGGTTAACCTCGCCATTGTGGTGTTTCTTTTCTTTGCCGCTCTTCTTTCCGGTTGGACAGTTATCCGTTTCGCCAACAGGTGGAAACCCCTCGGCAAGATCAAGGATTTCTGCAGAGGACTTTGGCAGGGGTTCGTGAGTTGCCTGAGGATGAGGAGGGCGTGGTGGTTCTTCCTTCTCACTATCCTTCTTTGGGGATGCTACTGGATGATGAGCGTCACCATCCTTTGGGCGGTGCAAGGGATAGACACATCAACCGTCTCTGCCGGCCTTGCCTCCGCGGTGAGCACGATACAGTCCCTTAATCTGACCGACGCGATGTTCCTGATGCTCGCCGGCGCGCTCTCTTCAATTGTTCCCGTTCCCGGTGGATTCGGGGCATTCCATTTCATAGTCGCGGCAGCTGTTTCCTATGTCTATGGACTTCCTTTCGAGTTCGGAATTATTTTCGCCACTTTGTCCCATGAGTCCCAGGAGCTTAACCAGCTGGTTTGGGGTGGGATATCCTTTGTTATTGAGCAATTCAGAAAAGATTGAATATGAAACCATTAAGGCTTTTCCTGACGACAGTCATCCTGACGTTTGTACCGCTTGTGACCTCGGTATCGGCACAGCCTAAACTGTCCTCCAAACAGCTTTATTCCCAGTTCCAGAACCCTGACACACGTTACCGTCCATTCGTCCGATGGTGGTGGAATGGCGACCGGGTGAAAGCCGAGGAACTTGTCCGGGAACTTCACATCATGAAGGAAGCGGGCATAGGTGGGGTCGAGATTAATCCGATCTCTTTTCCGGCTGGAGATGACACGTTGGACACTAAACCTCTCAAATGGCTGAGCGACGAATGGATTGATATGCTGAAGGTTGTCTTTGACGAGGCTGATAAGATCGGCATGTATTGCGATCTCATAATCGGCTCCGGCTGGCCATTCGGCGCGGAGAGCCTGCCAAGGGATGAAAGGGCTGAAGTCCTTTTGACTTATGCGAGGGAAGTACCTGCAGGTGAGCCTCTTGAGATATCCCTGTTCCATATTTACAAGGAAATTGATCCGGGAGTAACGATAGTGAATCCCCGCCGTACTCCGGAGCTTGTATCCATATATCTGGCCCCCGATCCTATGAATGGACTTGAGGATGCGATAGACCTGTCGGGGAACATTAAAGATGGCGTGTTAAGCGTTGATGTACCTGAAGGAAAATGGCAGCTTTACGCCATGATCAAGTTCGAGTCTTTCGCCAGCGTTATCAACGGGGCTCCGGGAGCCGCCGGTTCGATATTGAACCATATGGACGCCGCTGCCGTGAGACACTATCTTGACCATATGACCGATGCCATTGAGGTGAAAATCGGATCTCTTTCCGGCTATGTCAGGGCGATGTTCATTGACAGTATGGAGCTTGAGGGTAATAACTGGACTTTCGATTTCGCCGAGCAATTCAAGGCTCGCAGAGGCTATGACCCGCTGCCTTGGCTCCCGTTCACCATGTTCGAGGTCGGCCGTCTTGGTGATGTGAAGAGTTTCGAATATGGTTCCAAGAAAAGCTCCAAGTTCGAGGAGGAAGTGAACAGGGTCCGTTTTGATTTCGAGCTCACCAAGGCTGAGTTGCTTCATGAGCGTTTCTACGGCACTATGGGACAGTGGGCTAAGGACAAGGGCTTGAAAACCCGCGCCCAGGCTTATGGAAGGGGATTCTTCCCGCTGGAAAGCTCTATGATGATTGACTTTCCGGAAGGTGAGTCATGGACCACGAACTGGCTCAAGCATAGGATTGGAGAGGAAATGGGAGACGAGGATTACCGTCGCGGCAGAGGCTACACGATGATTAACAAATATGTCTCATCCGCCGCCCACATGACCGGCAAACGGGTTATTAGCGCGGAGGAGATGACCAACACCTACAAAGTGTTCACTACCAGCCTGGAATTCCTCAAGGTCGGGTCCGATATGAGCGCTATCTCTGGAATCACGCACTCTATCTGGCATGGTTTCAATTACTCCCCGCTGGAGGCCGAGTTTCCCGGTTGGGTCCAGTACGGAACCTTCCACAATGAGAGGAATACCTGGTGGCCTTATGTGAAGAACCTCAATGACTATAGGGCCCGAATAGCGAGTCAGCTCCAGAACGCCGACATGTACACGGACATCGCTATCCTGCCTGCCAACTATGACATGTGGACCACGATGGGAGTACAGACCGAGCCGTTCCCGGTGAAACTCAACGTGCCTTACACTTCTCTTATCTGGGAGGCGATCCACAAGACCGGCGGCGGCGCCGACTATGTCAGCGAGATAATCTTGAAGGACGCTGTTATAAAGAACGGCAAGATATGTTATGGTCCGAAGGAATATGGAACCTTGTTTATTGTCGAGGTGACCAGCACAACTCCGGAGACCATAGCCAAACTGGAGGAGTTTGTCCGTCAGGGCGGAAGGGTCTTCTGCGTCGGCAAGTATCCCGAGAAGTCATTGGGATTCAAGGATTACGAGGCCAGGGACAAGGCTATTGCCGAGGGAGTCAAACGTCTTGAGGCGTATCCGGATAATTTCATCCTTCTGGAGAATCCTAAGGATGGGAAATATCTTGAGTGGTATGAGAAGGTTATGGAGAAATATTCCTTGCCTCACTCGATCACTATTTCCAACCCTGACCGTTTCCTGCTTCAGGACAGGTATGTCACCGATGACAAATCTGATTTCTTCATGGTGATGAACGCCCACATGACTGAGGCTCGAGAAACGGATATAATATTCCCTAAATCAATCACTTCCGGAAAGAATGCCTGGATTTACGATCCGGCCACGGGCTCCAGAAGTCCTTTGAAACTAGATAAGGGCGGCAAGGCTCATTTCCGTTTCGGACCTTCAGAAACGTACCTCTTCGTTTTCAATAAGGATGGTCGCTCTTCCGGTAAGGTTCCTGCCTTCCGAAGCCCGGTTGTTTCCGCCTCTCCTGTCATCCTGAGCGAAGCGAAGGATCTAGGCGAAGTTCGTGGCCCTTGGGACCTCACTCTCACCCAGCCGCAACTCGACTCCACCTGGACCGCGACCCTTGACACCCTGCGGGATTTCAAGGATATGGCCGACACCACCTTCAAGAATTTCATGGGTACGATTGTTTACAAGGCAACCGTAACCCTTGACGGGAAAAATCTCCCCAAGCAGATCGATCTCGGCAAGGTGGCGGACATCTGCGAGCTCAAGATCAACGGCCGGGACGCCGGCATGAAATGGTTCGGAGAGAGAATCTTTGACATAACCCCGTACATCAAGGCCGGGAACAACACCATTGAAGTGAAAGTCACAACCTTGATGGGTAATTACATACAAACCCTTAAAGACAACACGGCGGCTCAGCGTTTCGTCTTGCGTCGGAACCAGCCTTATGTGTCCGCCGGGTTGATCGGACCAGTAAAATTATATCAGTAACTCCATACAGATGAAAAGATTCCTTAGATTCGCGGCGTCTTTGCTGCTATTAGCCGGCGCAGCCCAGGGGCTCAATGCCGCTGACTATTTCGCGAGGGATTTCGGTGCCGTCCCCGACGGCTTCACCCTCAATACGGTGAGCATCCAGGCGGCGATTGATTTCGTCTCCGCCCAAGGAGGTGGCCGTGTCGTTTTGGACAAAGGTGACTATGTCTCCGGATCTATTTACCTCAAGGATGGTGTGACCCTCTGGATTGATGAGGATTCCGCCCTCTTGGGTTCTCTCAACCCTTTTGATTACATAAAGGATCCTGACGCCAAATGGACCGCTCTTGTATTCGCCATCGGCCAGAAGAACATCGGTATAGAGGGTGGCGGAACTATTGACGGACGCGGCTTCGCTATCGCTACAAGGTATATCGACTTCGTCCATCTGGGTGTGTTCGAGGACGCTCTTACCAACGACCGTCTACAAGAGGCGAAGCGCCCTGAGAACATCCATTTCTACAAGTGCGAAGGCATTGTCATCAGGGACCTTCTGCTCAAGGATCCAGGCTGCTGGAACCAGCAGTACGACAAGTGCCGCGATATCCTTGTGGAGAGGGTTCATGTTGACGCCAAGTCCTATTGGAACAACGATGGAATCGACATCGTGGACAGCAGCGACGTGATCATCCGCGACTGCTTCTTCGATGCCGCTGATGATGTGTATTGCTTCAAAAGCCATAGCAATGACGGCATCAGCGAGAATATTCTTGTCGAGAATTGCGTTGGCCGTTCAAGCGCCAACGGCATCAAGTTCGGAACCTATACCAGAGGCATATTCCGCAACTTCAAGTTCAAGAATATGAAGATTTATGACACCTACCGCAGCGCTATCACGATTGCCACAGTGGACGGTGCCATAATCGAGGACGTGGAGATCGACGGTGTCGAGAGCATCCACACAGGCAACCCTATATTCCTACGTACCGGTACCCGTCACACCCGTGACGACCAGAAGCCCATCCTTCGTAACATCGTCATCAAGAACATGTATGCCGAGGTTCCTTTGGACAAGCCGGATGCCGGTTACAGCTACGAAGGCCCGGTTGAGGACCTGCCTCGCAACGTTCTTCCCAGCATCATTTACGGCAACCCTGACATTAAGATCGAGAATGTCCGTCTGGAGAATATAGAGATTGTCTATCCCGGACATGCTGATCCTGAATATGCCTACAGGGGCTCTTCAAAAGAAGAGCTTGACGCTATTCCTGAGATGGAAACCAGCTATCCTGAATTCTCCAACTGGAAGGAGCTGCCCGCTTGGGGATTCTATATCCGCCACGCCAACGGGATTGTTTTCGACAACGTCAAGATCACAGTCGATGGTGAGGATTACCGTCCGGCTATCGTCACTGACGATGTCAACGGCTTGAGACTCAAAGATGTGGAGATCAACCAGGACACCGCCGAGAAGGGCAAGAAGCAGATTATCACCAAGGACACCAAGAACATCAAGAAGAAATGAAAAAGATATTCATCATAGCCTCCCTGCTGCTCGTATCGCTGGCTGGGATGGCGCAGGACAAGCAACCGGTTTACAAGTCCTCTTTCTTCGGAATCAGGAGTGATGGTGTGACCGATAACACGAATTCCATCCGGAAGGCTCTTGAATTCATCGCCTCGAAGGGTGGTGGAACCCTTGAATTCAGCGTTGGACGTTATCTGACAGGCTCTGTCGAACTCCAATCGGGGGTTGATATCTATCTCCGTGAAGGTGCGGTTATTGTCGGTTCGACGAACATCTATGCCTATGAGGGCAAGATGGGTGTTTTCTGGGGAGAGGGAGTCAAAGATGTGACCATCTCAGGAAAAGGTGTCATCGACGGTCGTGGTCCCGGACTTCTCCGTAATATCTTCGAGCAGACCAACATGAAGCATATTCCTGATGATGTCGCCATTCCGACCCTTGTCTATCTGAAGGATTGTCAGAATGTGAGTCTCAAGGACTTCATACTCCGTTACCCCGCGACAAAGAACTCCCTCTACATTATCGAGGGCGGTGACGTAAAGGTCGAAGGCTGCTACTCAGACACACGATGAGAAAGATTCTCGCTATATTGTCTCTGGTTCTTTGCCTATGGCTCAGGGCTGGAGCGGAAGAGTATTCCTGGAAGGCCAAGTGGATCAGCAAGCAATATTACCAGAGCGAGACCAACTCATGGCTTGCTTTCCGTAAAGACATTGATATTGAGAAGGTTCCGGCTTCCCTTATCGCCAGGATCGCCGTTGACACGAAGTACTGGCTTTGGATCAACGGTGAGCCTGTGGTCTATGAGGGAGGTCTGAAGCGAGGACCGTCCATTGGTGGAGGATATTACGACAAAGTCGAGATCGCGCCATACTTGAAAAAAGGCGAGAATAGGATTTCCGTCCTTGTCTGGTTTATGGGCAAAGCGGGATTCAGCCATATGAGCAGCGGCACTTGCGCCCTGTTGTTCGATGCCCGCGGCCCAGAGATCGAGATTCTCTCCGACGAGACATGGGAGTGTTCCGTACAGTACGGTTACGGTACAGCCTCGCACCCGATCACAAACTACCGTCTCTCGGAGAGCAACATCCGCTACGACGCCAACTTGTTCGATTACAATTGGTTCCAAACTCCTATTCCCAGACCGGACGAAAAGCCGGTGCCACGAAAGGCTCCAGAGTGGTTGGGGTCGTCAATCGAGCTTCCTTTCCTTCCGGGAGATGTTCCGATGGGAGAACTGGTGGAAAGGCCGATCCCTCAATGGAAGAACTATGGCTTGAAGGATTATATCTCAACCCGGCAGAGCGGAGACACGCTCTATTGCAAGTTGCCGTATAATGGCCATTTCTCTCCTTGGTTCAAAGTCGAGGCGCCTAAGGGGATGGTGATCTCTATGCACACCGATCACGATATGGTCTCCGATGCCAAGTGCGTCAGCGCCGAGTATGTCACCAAAGAAGGTGTCCAGGAATATGAGAGTTTCGGATGGATGAACGGCGAAGTGCTTTATTATGTTTTTCCTCCGGAGGTTAAAGTCCTGGGTGTCAAGTTCCGTGAGACTGGTTATGACACTGAGTTCACGGGATCTTTCTCTTGTTCCGACCCCGTTCTCAACGCGTATTGGCAGAAGGCTCAGAGAACGCTTTACGTCTGTATGAGGGACACCTATTACGACTGTCCCGACCGGGAGAGGGCGCAATGGTGGGGTGACGAGGTCAACGAGCTGAATGAGGCTTTCTATCTGCTTGACCGCAAAGCGGATAAGCTCGCCCGGAAAGGTATAATGGAACTGGTCCGCTGGCAAAAGCCCGACGGGGTTATGTATGCTCCGATTCCTTGTTCCAACTATTTCAAGGAGCTTCCGATGCAGGTTCTCAACTCCATAGGTTGGTTCGGATTCAGGGGATATGCTTTCTATTCGGGTGACTATTCATTTGTGGCGGATGTCTATCCGGCTGTTCATCGTTATCTTCACGAAGTCTGGCAGCTTGATTCAGAGGGGCTTCCCATCTACCGAAAAGGTGGTTGGGACTGGCCTGACGCCGGATCTCACCAAGACCGGGTGGCTCAGCTGCATCTGTGGTATTACCTTGCGCTTAAAGCCGAGGCGGAATTTGCCAAGGTTCTGGGTAAGGGGTCGGAAGCCACTGAGGACGAAGCTATTATGTCTAAAATAGCGACAGTTCTGAACTCGAAATATTGGAATGGTTCAGCCTATATCACTCCAGGCTTCGAGGACCTTCCTGACGATCGTGTCCAGGCTTTAGCTGTAATCTCCGGAGTGGCTGGCGCGGATAAGTATCCTATGCTGAAGAAGGTTTTCGCTGAGCGTTACAACGCCACGACCTATATGTTCCCTTATGTCCTTGATGCTCTTTACACCATGGGTGAGCCGCAGATGGCCCTGGATAGGATGCGGAAGCTTTGCCCTACCATAATGAATGACAGCTGCACAACCTTGTGGGAGCATTGGAATTTCGAAGGCACATGCAACCACGCATGGGCTGGTGGCGGAGTAATCTCCATGGTCCGTCAGTTAGCTGGAGTCGAAGCCTTGAAGCCTGGGTATAAAGAGTTTGAGGTCAAACCACAGATGGGTGACCTTAAATGGCTGAAAACCGGTTTTGAGACCAATTACGGCAGGATTGAAGTCTCCCTAGTTAAGAAGGGTAAGAGGATTGACGCCGAGATAACTGTCCCGGAAGGAACAACTTGCCAAGCCGGCGGACAAACCTTCGCCCCCGGCATCCATAAAGTCAGGCTGTAGGGTTTATTCCGCTGGAATATAGATAGTTGTGGCGCTCCAGTCGGTTGCCGCCGCATTGCTCCAGTCTCCTTTCTCGAATTTGAGACCATAGTATTTACCGAACCGGTCCTCAACAATGTACAGAGTTGTGAAGCGGTAGCCTTCGTGCTCGGATAGAAACTCATCCCTCGCTTTGGCCGCCGCATCGGTGAGGTTCAAGCGGTCAATCTGGAAGTATGTCTTTTCCCAACCCCAGTTACGGCCTTGCGAAGACTTGGCTGTCTTGATGATACCATTGTCCATAAAGAAGATGAGGTTGTTGCCGGCCTCATTCACGCTCCCAAGGACAGTCGCGCCCGACGGTAAAAACCCGCTTACGCTGTTTAGCGACGTGGTGATATCCTTCCACCAATATGAGGGATTCACATGGTCATGCTCATAATAAAGCAAGTCGCCATCCTCATCGATCGCTATGGTGTTGGCTTCATAAATAACACCGTTGATCGCATCCTTGTCCTCATAAGGAATCTCGAAACAAAACTCATATTGTTTCTTCTCGAAATAGCGGCGGGATATCTCCATCACGTAGCTATTATCAGATGAATAGTCTTCGTTATCCACTCCCGTGCCGACGTACGCCCTGGCCACCTTCCTGGGAATCTGGTAGATGAAATTCTCTTTTGAATATACCTTATTGGTCATCATCCAAATGCCTCCCTTATAGTGGGCGGTCGCTTTAAGTCCGTCGCTATCAACAAATTCCAATTCGGCCCAACCTTGGTAATCTTCAATGAAACGGTCACTAAGGAGAGTCGCTCCGGGGTAGCTATGTGTGAAATGCTCCATCACGTATTCAGGGATCGGGTCATAAGGAGCGCGCTCTTCCTTCGAGCAACCGGCGGATATCAACAGGCCGAGGGAAACAATAAGGATGAGCGAGACGGAACGATATGCTTTATTATTAATCATAATACTCTAATGAAAAGTGCCACAAAGGTACTATTATTTCCGTTATTTCCCATTATTTCTTAACTTGGCGTTTATGAGAACTGATTTAGCGATTATAGTGGTTTTGACAACTCTGCTCTGTGTGGTTGGTTGCGTCAAGGAATTTCCCGAAACCGTCCCGCAGGAGGAGATGGAGAAGGTGTTCGAGGAGGTCAAAACTCCTTTCAAGCGTGGTCTTGTCATTCCGGGACGGGATGGGCTGGCGGTCGACAGCCCCAGCGTGTTCCGCAAGGATGGGAAATGGTACATGGTTTACATCATTTTCGACGGACGAGGGTATGAGACCTGGCTCGCTGAGAGTGAGGAACTACTTGAATGGAAGACACTTGGCAGGATTATGTCATATTCAGATGACACCGATTGGGATGTCAATCAGAAAGCCGGCTATCTGGCTCTGGTCGACCCGAAATGGGGTGGGTCGTACGAGTTGGAGAAATATGACGGCAAGTATTGGATGAGCTATCTTGGAGGAGACGCTTCCGGCTATGAGAGCGGAGTCCTGTCTCCAGGGATGGCTTATACGACAGGGAACCCGACCGAACCTCACGAGTGGGACAGGCTGGATAAGCCTATTCTGTCGCCTAATGATCCTGACGTCTCCTGGTGGGATAATGTCAAGATTTACAAGAATAGCGTTATTCGGGACCCTTGGAAACTCACAGGGCATCCTTTCGTTATGTATTACAACGCCTTAGGTAATGCCGAGAGAATCGGGATGGCCGTGAGTGACGATATGGTGTCTTGGAAACGGTTCGGTTCAGATCCAGTCCTGGAGCACGGGAACAGGGGTATCACCGGCGACGCCCACGTCCAGAGAATGGGCAAATTATGGGTGATGTTCTATTTCGGGTTCAATTGGGATGAGTCGAGAAATTACGCCTGGGACTCTTTCGCTTGCTCATATGATCTTGTCCATTGGACCGATTGGACCGGAGAGCCGCTGATCAAGCCTTCGGAGCCATTCGACAACCGCTACGCCCACAAGCCATGCATGGTCAAATGGAAGGGCACGGTGTATCATTTCTACTGCGCTGTTGACAAGGACAATAACCGCGGCATCGCCCTCGCCACCTCCAAAGAGTTATAGATTAACCTTTTACCAGCTGAACAAACTCTCCTGGCGACTGTACTGGAAGGGTTGTGAAAGGTTTGATATGCTTCGTGTTAGATGTTATTATTATATCGCAGAGATTTTCCTCGGCACAGGCGATCAATGCGGCATCCTCGAAGTCCGGACATGCGCTGGTAGAGGCTTTGGACAAATTAGTTTTCGTCACAGGCAGGACATCCACGAAAGGCAAAACCCGACCTATCGCTGATTGAAAAACCGCCAACGGCTTTTTTCTGGCGATATAAGCGCAATCTGTAATAGATTGGGAAGATAGGCAGACATCAAGAAGCCCTTCTTTGGCCGCTTCAAAGATTAGGGCTGCGCTCATGAAACCTTCCCTGGAATTATCCAGAAGGTCTATAATGATGTTAGTGTCCAGGAATACTCTCATTTTGACAGCAGATAGGCCAGGCGTTCGTCTGAAGCTATTTCTTCTTTGGTGTAATGCGGCAGGGTGTCGCCGAGAGAAAGGATCTCTTCAGACGCGTTGAAGTCTTTACCGAAAGTCGGGTATTCGATACCGACCGCGGCCTCAAGGATCGCCTCAACATAATTGTTGAAGGATCTCCGCTGCTTTTTCGCATTCATTTTAAGCCGGTTATATAGCTCCGGCTGGAGCCGGAGTCCTGTCTGCACTTTAACTCTAACTGTTTCCATGATTCATGCTATCATTTTGACAAATATATGACAAAATGATAACATTTTGAATATTTGATAACACTTTTCGTTTTTAACGCTGGGCGGAAGTCGGGGTCAGGATCACGCAGACCGGGTGTGGAACCTTGATGTCTTTGCCGGTGTCTTTCAGCAGACCTGTTTTGGGATCGCGCCTGAAAACTTGGATCACATCGCTGTCCCGGCAGGCGACAATGATATACTTCCCGTTAGGAGAGACAGCGAAGTTTCTTGGATGGATGCCGGTTTCCTGATAACCCACATATTCAAGGAGCCCGGTCTCGCTATCTTGTTTGAATATAGCTATACCGTCACCTTTCAGACGATTGCTGGCATAAAGGAACTTGCCGTCAGGGGAGAAATGTATGTCGGCGCTTCCCCGCGCATGGAGCGGATCGGCCTCGATGGTCTGTATCAGCTGTAGGTCTCCGTCATTATAATCATATACCAGGACATTACCTTCGAGCTCGGTTATCACATACATGAAACGTCCGTCCTTTGAGTAGTCGAAATGGCGTGGACCTTCTCCGGCCGGAACCTTGATTTTGGCAGGTTCTACGCTCGTTACCTTTCCGTCCTTGACCGGATAGCGATATATAAAATCTCCGCCTAAGTCTATGACAAACAAGAACTTCCCATCGGGCGAGACCTGCGAGGAATGAATATGGGAACCTTCCTGCCGCAAGGAATCGGGACCAGTCTCAAAGAACTCCAGCAGGGTGCCTTCCTTAAGGTTGCCGTCCCCTTCTAAGGGAAATAAGGTCAAAGAGCCTGAAGAATAGTTTGTGGCGGCCACCTCTTTTCCAAGATAGGTGACATGACAAGGGCTGGTGCCATTTGTGGGCTGCTTGCTCAACAGCTTGAGAGTGCCGTCAGCGGGGTTGTAACCAAAGGCGGACACAGAGGCGTCAACTTGTTGCTCGGTGACGGAATAAACTGTCTTGTTGTCCTGAGTGACCGCGAGGAATGAGGGGTTCGGAATCCCGGTCACCGCAAGAGGTGAGCAGTCTCCTGTCTCCTGGTTGAACCTGAATGAATATATTCCTTTGCTATCCGTGTCGGTATATGTTCCGACCAATAGGTTCAGTTCCGCCGGCCGCTTCCCGCAGCCAATCAGGGAAAGAACCACGGGAAGCAGTAATAATAATCGTTTCATAAATATCCGGAAATTAATCAGATCACCACTGGTTTATACTTCGGTACGAGGATCCTCATTATGATCCAAGCCAGGAGATAGGCGATACCGCAGAAGCAGAATACCATGAAATACCCGGCGGGCTTGCCTTCGAAACCAAGGAAATGGAATGCCGCTCCGGCGTTCTCAGCATAGGTGAACAGGTTTCCGGCAACCTTCTGGATAATCATTGATCCTACTCCGCCGGCCATGGCGCCGATGCCCGTGATTGTCGCGATCGCACCCTTTGGGAACATGTCTCCGACAGTTGAGAAGATATTGGCCGACCAGGCTTGGTGTCCGGCCGCGGCGAGGCCGATCAGGATCGCAGGCCACCAAGGGGAGTTGAAATGGACTCCAAGTGGCTGGGCGAACAAGGAGCAAAGCGGGATGAAGGCGAAAAGGAGCATCGCCAGCATACGGCCTGAATACGGATGCATACCCTTCTTCTCCACGAACAATTTCGGAAGGTAGCCTCCGATGAGGGAAACCACTGTTACAATGGCATATAGAGTGAATATCAAGGCTTGTCCTTTCGCGGAGGTAGCCGGAGCTCCGAACTGGTTGCTGAAATACGAGGGAGCCCAGAACAGGAAAAACCACCATACTCCGTCAGTCAGGAACTTACCGACTATGAAAGACCAGGTCTGGCGATATTTGAACGCCTGGATGAACGGAATGCTCTTTTCTTGTGCCAGTGCGGCTTTCTCCGCCTCGTCAGCGGCGTCATCCTGGAGGATGTATTCCAATTCGGCCTCATTCACATGCTTGCTCTTCTCCGGCTTGTCATACATGAAGTTCCAGAAAAACATCCAGATGAAACCGAGTCCACCAATGATGATGAAAGCCCATTCCCAACCGAAAGCTTTAGCGAGCGGAGGAATGCAAAGTGGGGCGGCCAAGGCTCCCACGGACGCTCCCGCATTGAAGATTGACGTGGCGAAAGCCCTGTCTTTCTTCGGAAAATATTCAGCCGTGACCTTGATGGCGGCCGGGAAGTTGCCAGCCTCACCTAACGCGAGTATTCCTCGGCATAGCAGGAATAAATAAACTGAAGTTGTGGCTACGGCCAAAGCCGCGTTCGATCCGGCCTCAACAGCCCTCATGGCCGCGACTGACTCAAAGCCACCCATGTGCGCTGTCGCCCAACCGCAAGCGGCGTGCATTACGGCACCAGCTGACCAGACTCCAATGGCAATCAAGTAGCCTTTCTTAGTTCCCATCCAGTCCACGAACTTTCCGGCGAACAGGCATGCGATGGCGTAAAGAATTGAAAAGAATGAGGTGATTGTACCGTAATTGGCGTCAGACCAGTGGAATTCCGGTTTGATGAATTCCTCGTATGTGAGTGAAAGTACCTGACGGTCAAGGTAGTTAACAGTCGTGGCGACGAAGAGAAGGCTGCATATCCACCATCTCCAATCGGTCATCAGTTTCTTCTGTGTTGACATTTTATCTCAATGATTTTATTATTTCCAATGTTTGGGCGCAAAGCTCGGATATCATATTCCATTCACCTGCCTCGATGACTTCTTTAGGGAACAAGTTGGAGCCCATGCCTACGCATGTCACACCTGCCTTGAACCAGGCCTCGAGGTTCTCTTTGGTGGGCTTGACTCCACCGGTTATCATCAGTTGGCTCCATGGCATCGGAGCTTTGATCGCTTTCACGAAAGCCGGCCCGAGAACGTCCCCGGGGAAAACCTTGCATATGTCACAACCGGCCTGCTGGGCGGCTCCAATTTCGCTTGGAGTGGCGCATCCGGGGCAATAAGGAATAAGCCTGCGGTTGCAGATCGGTGCGATTTCCGGATTGAAAAGCGGGCCGACCACGAAGTTCGCGCCTAACTGAATATACAAAGCCGCGGTCTCCGGATCCACTACAGATCCGATACCCAGAATCAACCCCGGAAGTTCGTTGTTGGCATATTTTACGAGTTCAATGAATACCTCATGGGCAAAGTCGCCTCTGTTTGTGAACTCGAATACTCTAACACCTCCATCATAACAAGCCTTCAAGACTTTTTTGCTTAGTTCGACATCAGAGTTGTAGAAGACAGGAACCAAACCCGTCTCCGTTATTGTCTGAATCACTTGAAGTTTGCTATATTTTGCCATAAATAATTCATTTTTAGATTCTTCGCTTCTCCCTTCGACGGGCTCAGGGCATCGCTCAGAATGACACCTAGCGGGACACCCGTCCGGAGCCGTCGCCATTCATCAGGCTCTCCACTTCCTCGACCGTCACCTGATTGTAGTCTCCGAATATCGTATGTTTAAGACAGGAGGCAGCGGCCGCGAAGTTGAGAGCTTTTTGGTCATCTCCTGAATATGTTAGCAGACCATAGATAAGGCCTCCCATGAAACTGTCTCCGCCACCGACCCTGTCAACGATATGGGTAATATCGTAACGCGGTGATTGATAAAGAGTTCTCCCGTCCCAAAGGACTCCGCCCCAGGTATTATGATTAGCGTTGATTGAACCTCGCAATGTGATTATGACCTTCTTGGCTTTTGGAAATCTTTCCATCAACCGCTCTCCGACACTCTGGAATCTCTTCTGGTCGATGGTGCCTCCGGTCGCCGTCACATCAAATCTTTCCGGTTTGATTCCGAATACCTTGTCCGCATCTTCCTCGTTGCCAAGGATGATATCACAACCTTCGACAAGCGAGGGCATAATCTCAGACGCTTTCTTGCCGTATTTCCAAAGATTCTTGCGGTAGTTGAGGTCGCAGGAGACTGTGACTCCCAAGCGGTTAGCGGCCTTAATCGCCTCAAGGCAAACGTCTGCCGCGCTTTGGCTCAAGGCTGGAGTGATTCCGGTCCAGTGAAACCAGTCCGCGCCTTCGAAAACCTTGTCCCAGTCAATCATTCCGGTCTCGATTGTCGAGATTGCCGAATGAGCCCTGTCATAGACCACCTTGCTCGGGCGGGCGACCGCACCTGTCTCGAGGAAATATATTCCCAGCCGCTCTCCTCCAAATATACAGAAGCCGGTTCCTACACCATAGGAATGTAAGTCTCGGATACAGCTTTTCGCGATGTCATTTTCGGGGAAACGGGTCACGAATTGAGCGTCAAAGCCATAATTCGCCAGAGATACAGCCACATTTGCCTCGCCGCCTCCGAAGGTGGCATCGAACTGCCTCGCCTGCGGGAAACGCAGGTGACCAGGTGTCGAGAGGCGGAGCATTATTTCTCCGAAAGTGATGACTCGTGGCATATTAGAAGGCAAAGTAATTCTTCGCGTTGTTATAGCTGATGTCCTCTACCATCTTCCCTATAAAATCGAGCTCTGAGGCAGGCAGCTTGCCGTTTTCCACATCATTTCCGATCACATCGCAAAGGATTCTGCGGAAATATTCATGGCGGGGATAGCTAATGAAACTGCGAGAGTCCGTGAGCATTCCCACGAACCGGCTTAACAAGCCTTGTGATGAAAGAGCGTTTATCTGCTTTCTCATCCCGTCTTCTTGATCCAGGAACCACCATGCTGAACCGAACTGCATCTTTCCGGGGAAGGTCCCGTCGTTGAATGTATATGCCATAGCCATCATGACCTCGTTGTCCTTCGGGTTGAGGCAATAAAGAATGGTCTTAGCGAGTTTGTCCTCAGAGGCGAGACGATCGAAAAAGCGATGTCCGGCGGCGGCGACAGGAAGGTCTCCGATGGCATCGAATCCAGTGTCGGGGCCGATCAGTTTGAACATTTTGGAGTTGTTGTTGCGCAAGGGACCCACATGGAACTGCTGCGCCCAACCAGACTCCGCATCCATGACAGCCATGTCGTGAAGGAACGCGCTGCGGAACTTCTCAATCTCCTTCGGCCCGGGAGCCTTCCCGAGAAGCACTTTCTTGAATATAAGCTCTATCTCAAGATGCGTATAATCCGCTCCGTAGAAGGTGTCCATCCCATGATCTGAGAGCTTGCAGCCCATGGACTCGAAGAAATCATGACGTTTTTGCAGGGCTTCGATAAGGTCGGTGTAAGAATCTATATTCTTATCCGCGGCCTCACCAAGTTTCTTCAGGTACTCTTTATAGCTCTGAGGGTCTTCCACGGCCATTGCCTTATCAGGCCTCCATGCCGGTAACACCTTGGTACCGAATGGTTTCTCGGCTATCATCTTGTGCCAACGAAGGTCATCAGCCGGATCGTCGGTAGTGCAGACTACCTCGACATTGAACTTACGTATAAGGGCCTGGCCCCGGAACTCCTCTGTCGCCAGCTTCGCGTTACACTCTTCAAAAATCTCCCTGGCCGTCTTGGGGCTCAGGAGTTTGTCAATGCCAAATACCCTGCTTAGCTCAAGATGAGTCCAATGGTAGAGCGGGTTCCGCATTGTATAGGGTATTGTCTCTGCCCATTTCTCGAATATCTCCCATGATGACTTGGTGCCTCCTGTGATATACTCTTCAGGAACTCCGTTCGCCCTCATCGCGCGCCACTTGTAATGGTCGCCGGCGTGTCCGTCCACGAGCCATAGCTGGGTTATGTCACGGAACTGGATATTTTCCGCTATCTGCTTGGGAATCAGATGGCAATGATAGTCGATGATAGGCATTTTGGCGGCATGCTCGCGGTACAACATACTTGCGGTCTCGTTGCCAAGCATGAAGTTGTCATTTATAAACGTCATTTCTTGAGATTGGTTGTGGTTAATATGTTTTGTGACACTGTACACAAAAATACAAATGTTTTGCTTTTTTAACGCGATCGTTTGTACTTTTGTATAGGGCAATCATTATTGAAAACACTAATTCTATGACCAATCTCTTTTCACTTGAGGGTAAGAACGCCTTGATCACCGGAGGAGCGTACGGTATCGGTTTCGAGATCGCCAAGGCGTTCGTCGCCGCCGGAGCCAAGACAATCATATTCAATAACCGCAACGAAAAAACCCTCCAACTCGGTTTGGATAATTACAAAGCTGCCGGGATAGAGAATGTCAAAGGCTATCTCTGTGATGTGACGGACGAGAAGGCTGTAGCGGCCATGGTGAAGACAATCCATGAAGAGGTCGGCCAGATTGATATCCTTGTCAACAACGCCGGGATCATCAAGCGTATTCCAATGCATGAGATGAGCCGGGAGGAATTCCAGGAAGTTGTTGACACTGACCTTGTTGGGCCATATATTATGAGTGCCGCCGTGCTTCCGGAGATGATGGAACGCAGAGAAGGGAAAATCATCAACATCTGCTCGATGATGTCTGAGCTCGGCCGCGAGACCGTCTCCGCTTATGCGGCTGCCAAAGGCGGTCTGAAGATGCTGACCAGGAATATATGCTCCGAGTACGGGGAGTATAATATCCAGTGCAACGGACTTGGCCCGGGATATATAGCCACGCCTCAGACCGCTCCGCTCAGGGAGGTTCAGCCTGACGGAAGCCGCCATCCATTCGATTCCTTCATTTGCGCCAAGACCCCGGCCGGCCGCTGGCTGGAGCCCTCGGAACTTGCCGGTCCTGCGGTATTTCTGGCGTCCCACGCCTCTGACGCGGTCAACGGCCACATCCTTTATGTGGATGGAGGGATACTGGCTTATATAGGGAAGCAGCCGAAGTAGATTCTTCGCTTCGCTCAGAATGACACGAAAAAACAATCATGATATGAAATTGAATTGTGAGGTTCGCCAGGCCTCGAGCAATCTCGACGCCAAGCATTACGACACCGAGAGAATACGGAAAGAATACCTCGTAGAGAAGGTGATGGCACCTGACGAGATCAATATGGTCTATTCGATGTTTGACCGCATTATCACAGGTGGGGCTGTCCCGGTAAAAGAGGATTTGCTCCTTTCGGCTCCCGAAATACTCAGGGCTGATTTCTTTACCCAGCGTAGGGAGCTGGGCATAATTAACGTCGGCGGCGCCGGCACGGTTAAAGTGGGTGAGGATGAATACCACCTCGACTACAAGGAAGCTCTTTATGTCGGAAGAGGTGACCGCCATGTCATATTCAAAAGCGACGATACTTCCAAGCCGGCTCATTTCTATTTCTGCTCGGCGAACGTTCATAAAGAGACGGGAGTTAAGAAAGTGACCAAGAAAGACGCCGTCGTCATGCACCTCGGAAGCCTTGAAGAGTCCAACGAGCGGACTATCAACCGTTTGCTCGTCAAAGAAGTGGTTCCGTGCTGCCAGCTTCAAATGGGAATGACTGAGCTTGCGCCCGGAAGTACTTGGAACACAATGCCCGCACATACTCACGACCGTCGTATGGAGGTATATTTCTACTTCGAGCTTCCCGAAGATGCGGCTGTCTGCCACTTCATGGGAGAGCCCCAGGAGACCCGCCACATCTGGATGCATAATGAGCAGGCCGTCATATCTCCTCAGTGGAGCATCCATTCCGCTTGCGCTACCCGCAACTACACCTTTATCTGGGGAATGTGCGGGGAGAATGATGACTACAATGACATGGACTGGTGCGAGACTAAAGACTTGAGATAGAATGAGAAAAGTAGTGACGCTTGTGCTCGCCACCATTCTCGCTTTTGTCGGGTGCAAGGCTCCGGCCCAAAAGAAAGTCATGGCCAGAGTTGTCCCGGAAAGAGCCGATGATTTCGTGTTCGAAAACGATCTCATCGCGGGACGTTTTTACGGCAAGGCCCTGGAAGGTAATCCGACCTCGCCCGGCTTGGATATTTGGGTTAAACTGCCTGGAAAACTTGTCGCGGACGAGTGGTACGCTAACGCCTTGACAGAAGAGAATTATTACCACAAGGACCATGGGGGAAAGGATTGCTATAAGGTGGCCGTAAGCCTTGGCGGAGGCGCTTCCGTGCCCTTGATTGATGGTCAACTTTGCTGGCCGGCCACGAATTACCGCTCGTATAAGATTCTGGAAAAGACTTCTGAAAAAATAGTTTTTGAACTTAGTTATCCCGCTTGGGAGGTCTCAGACGGAGTCAGCGCTTCCCTGGTAAAAAAAGTCACTGTGACCGCCGGGACATATTTCATAAAGGTTGATGACACTTACACTTATTCCGGAACGGACATCCTCACTATAGCTGCCGGATTCAAACTGCATGGCGAGCAGAATACTGTTCGTGACCAACTTGAGGCGAGTGACCGTCTGGCCATTTGGGAATATGCCTCCGACCAAAGCGTGGAGCCTGAGGATGGGCTGATCGGTGTGGCGATAGTCGTGCCGGACGCTGACTCTACCCTGGTGTCGGAGGAACTTGACCACGCACTCTTGCTGAAAGATGTTCCTTCTGGCGGAACTTTCTCATACTGTGTTGGTTCCTGTTGGTCAAAGGGTGACATTAAATCTTCTGTTGAATGGTTTAACCTTGTACGTGAGTTATGAAACGCTCGATTATATTCTTCGCGGCCATAGCGCTGTTGTTTTCTGCGGGCTGCGGTTCTGACAAGAAATCAATCCCCTCCGCATGGGGCGATTATGTTGTCGCTTGTGGCGACAAGGATCTTTACATCGTGGATGTGGCCAAATCCACGGAGGAGTCCCTGGCAGTCATCTGGCACTGGAATGTTTTTGAGTCCTATGGACAGATTCCGGATGTGTACCGTGACGCCATGCGGGTTTTGGACGATTGCAAGCCGGTGGATGGAGGTGAGCATCTTCTGCTGACCTCATCTGCTGGCGGGACCTTGCTTCTGGACATCGCCACCAAGAAGTGCCTTTTCTATGCGCTGACACCAATGTCTCATTCAGCGGACAAACTGCCCGGAGACAGGATTGCCGTGGCGAATTCCACAAATCCAAAAGGTAACAGCCTGGAGATTTACGATGTGTCCAATCCTGATGTGTGCGTCTGGAAGGACACATTATACAGCGGACACGGTGTCGTTTGGTCTGAAAAGTATCAGCGCTTGTTCGCTCTCGGTTTCGATGAGCTCAGGAAATATGCCCTTAAGGATTGGGATTCCACCACGCCTTCCCTGGTGTTGGAGGAGAAATATTCATTGCCGGGAGTCGGCGGACATGAGTTGTCTCCAGCCGGAGAGGATGGTTTGATCGTTACCAACACCGGAGGGGTGTATGTGTTCGATATTATCGGGAAATCATTCTCTCCATTCGCGCCTCTTGAAGGAAGGCAACATGTCAAGTCGCTGAACTATGACAAGGCCAGCGAAAGGTTCATTTACACGGTAGCGGAGACCAGCTGGTGGACAAACCATGTCTATTGTGTCAGTCCGGATAAAGTGCTGAGTTTCAATCCGGATTGGAGGCTTTATAAAGTTCGTGTGCTTCCTGAGTTGAAGTTCGAGCCTGTGACCGATCCCGCGATACGGTGCGAAGGGACGAATCTTAGAATATTTGACGACAATATTTGGCAGAATGACGGCGAGTCGATTCCGGAGGCGTGGGTTCCTCTTGGCGTGGATCCGAGAGATTCGGTCCGGAGCATCGGTTTCGCCAAACTGGTCTCGGACTACAAGCCAGACATAGTCACCCTTCAGGAATATTCATCCCATATGGACGGGCACCTGGCCCCGAAACTTAGGGAACAAGGATTCACAAACGCTTGTGAGTCAGATGGTTCCTGGAATTTCACACCGGTTTTCTATGACAGCACTGTGGTAGAGCTTCTCAAAGTAAGATATAACCTCTACACTCCACAGCTGTACAGCAACGCCAACACAAAGTCTTTCACCTCGGCGGTCTTCCGTCATAAAGAAACCGATAAGGTTTTCGCCATTCTCAATACCCACCTTTGGTGGAGACCCGATGAAGCCCAGCCGGGAAGCAACATGGCCAGGGCCTCCCAGATCCGCTTGATGATGGCCGAGGCCGACGCCTTGAAGGCTGAATATGACTGCGTTATTTTCCTGATGGGTGATATGAACTGCGAGGAAGACACTGTCCCTATCCGCCAGCTTCTTGACGATGGCTACTTGCCATGCTACAAAGTGGCTAAGGTGTTCGGTGACAACCATAACGGACATCACCGTTGTGATGCCAAAGCCTTTTCAGCCGAGAGTTCCAGAAAGGGTCCGGACCGGGCTACCGGGGCCTTGGATCATTTCTTCATCCACAATGCCCAGGATGGAACGGAGGTCCTTACCTATTATTGCATCATGGATGAATACACCCTCCCTCTGACAGATCATTATCCTAACTATGTGGATGTCAAATTGTAAGCTCCATATTGCCGTACTTGCGGTCATCATTTTCCAGGCTTGTGCCCGGAAGGCTCCGGAGCCGTACGGGGCCGTCCCTTCACCCCAGCAAGTCGAATGGCAGAAGATGGAAATGAACTTCCTTGTCTGCTTCGGGCCGAACACTTTCACCGGGATGGAGTGGGGGCTCGGGACGGAATCAGAGGATGTTTTCAATCCTTCTGATCTTGATTGTGGACAATGGGTCTCTATAGCCAAGGCGGCCGGATTCAAGGGGTTGATAATCGTGGCGAAACATCACGACGGGTTCTGTCTCTGGCCTAACCCGGAGAGCACCCACACAGTGGCCAACAGTCCTTGGAAAGACGGTAAGGGTGATGTGCTGAAGGAACTCTCGGATGCCTGTGCGGCGGAAGGACTCAAGTTCGGAATATATATATCGCCATGGGACCGCAACGATCCGCACTATGGTACTCCTGAATATAACGATGTCTATGTCAGGACTTTGGAAAGTGCCCTGGATGGTTGTTACGGCAGTGTGTTCGAGGAATGGTTCGATGGGGCGTGCGGCGAAGGCCCGAATGGAAAGAGGCAAGTCTACGACTGGGATCGTTTCCACGAGACTGTTTTGAAATACCAGCCTGAAGCCGTGATGTTCAGTGATGTTGGTCCCGGTTGCCGCTGGGTCGGGAACGAGAGCGGAATAGCCGGAAGAACCAACTGGAGCACATTCTCACCGGAAGGTTTCACCGCTGGTGCCGGAGCTCCCCCGGGAGATACTCTCCAGATTGGCAATATTCACGGAAATGCCTGGGTACCAGCGGAAACCGATGTTCCTCTACGTCCGGGTTGGTTTTGGAGGGAGAGCGAGAACGACAAGGTCAAGTCCCTACAGGAACTGGTCAGTATTTACAACACGAGCGTCGGACGCAATTCCCTCCTTCTTCTTGGAGTCGCCCCGGACATCACGGGTCACATCCATCCGGCTGACTCAGCCCGTTTGATGGAATTCGGAGCGGCTATAAAAGAGATATTCAGCACCAATCTTGCTGAGGGAGCGACGGTTAAGGCTTCCTCCGACAGAGGCCGTGAATTCAAGGCTGCCAATATTCTTGATGGAGATTACGACTCCTACTGGGCAGCTCCGGATGGGATAAATGAAGCGGTTTTGACATTCGACCTTGGGGCTGAAAAGACTTTCAACCGGATTCTTCTTCAAGAATATATTCTTTTAGGACAAAGAATAAAAGCTTTCACTATCAAAGTATTGACTGCCGACGGCTCTTGGAAAGAGATAGCTTCCGAGACTACCATCGGATTCAAGAGGATAGTCCCTGTGGAGACGGTCACAACATCGAAGATAGAGATTAGCGTCTCATCTTTCGCGCCTCCCATTATCAACAACGTCGGTCTTTTCATGGACAAATATGATCAATAAAATGAGATTTCGTGGTTTATTCATATTGGCGGCGCTGTTTTTCCCGCTATCTCTCTCCGCCCAGTCTGTTTTCCTTGAGGCTGAGGGATTCGCCGAGCTGGGAGGCTGGACAAATGACAACCAGAGTATGGATCAGATGGGGTCGCCCTATCTCATCGCACATGGTCTCGGTAGGCCGGTGGCTGACGCCTTCACTGTCTTCAATGCTCCTTCCGAAGGGACTTACCGTCTATGGGTACGAACCCGTGACTGGACCAGGACTTGGGGTCGGACAGAGAGTCCGGGACGGTTTCAAGTGATCATAAATGGAGAGTCGGCAAAGGCCGTATTCGGAACAGAATCAGAGGAATGGGCATGGCAGGACGGAGGTTCAGTCGAATTGGTTAAAGGTGAGAATAAGATAGCTCTCCACGACTTGACCGGTTTCGAGGGGCGCTGCGACGCTATTTACCTTTCCAAGGATATTGAGGCCCCAGCCCCGGACCCTGATGCGGCTTTCAGACGTAAAGCGCTGGGAATCAATAGGCCGAAGAAAGCCGGGAAATACGATTTTGTTGTTGTCGGAGGCGGTATCGCCGGAATATGCTCGGCCATCACGGCGGCCCGTCTCGGCTGCAAGGTGGCTCTTGTGCAGAACCGTCCCGTTCTGGGAGGTAACAACTCTTCCGAGATCAGGGTAGGATTGTCCGGGCTCATTTATAAAGAGCCATATCCGAATCTTGGTCGTCTTATGGATGAGATAGGAGGAATCGGCCACTGGACCAATCACGAGGCCAGGCAGAATCCCGACACCCCAAGAAGCAAGCATATACTGGATGTCTTGAAGAAGCACCCGGAAAAGATGATCCATAACGCTGGTCCGGCCTCCAACTACGAGGATGACAAGAAGCTGGAAGCCGTTCTGAATGAGCCGAATATAACCTTATTCCTCAGCAAGCAAGTCATTTCCGCGAAGACCCGTGGCGGGAAGATTCGTTCGGTGGTAGCAAAAGACATATTCACAAGTGAGGAGATTGTTCTGAAGGGACGGTTGTTCGCCGACTGCACAGGAGATGCCAATCTGGGTTTCATGGCCGGGGCGGACTATCGTATGGGCCGTGAGAGTAAGGCGGAGACAGGTGAGACGCAGGCACCGGACGAGGCGGACATGCTGACTATGGGCACTTCTGTCCAGTGGTATGCGTCTGACGCTGCCCCTTCGACAGGCTCAGGGACCGGGTTCCCTGAATGCCCTTGGGCGATCCAGTTCACAGATACGACATGTATTCCTATAGTCCATGGCGAATGGGATTGGGAGACAGGACTCGGAAGGGACCAGGTGGAGGAGATTGAGCGCATCAGGGACCATGGCCTTAGGGCGGTCTACGGCAACTGGGCATATTTGAAGAATAGTCCAAAATTCAAGGAACAATTTGAGAATAAGCGACTTGAATGGGTCGCTTGCATAGGTGGCAAGCGTGAGTCCCGCCGCTTGATGGGGGATGTGATTCTTAAGGAGCAAGACATGACCGAGGATGTGGCGTATGAAGACGCTACTTTCACGACGACTTGGGGGATGGACTTGCACTATCCGAAACAGGAGCCTGGAATGGAGGACGAGGAACCGTTCAGAGCGATAAGCAAGACCAAATGGCATAAAGAGTATGCAGTGCCTTACAGGTGTTTGTATTCCAGGAATATAGGCAACTTGATGATGGCTGGGCGTGACATCAGTGTGACCCACGCCGCTCTCGGGACTATCAGGGTTATGCGCACCGGCGGGATGATGGGCGAGGTCGTCGGAATGGCAGCGTCGATCTGCAAGGACCACAGGTGCTCCCCGAGAGTCGTCTATCAGAAGTATCTCGATGAATTGAAAGCACTTATGAGGGCAGGAGTTCCGGACACCCACATCGTGCGTCCCAATAAGGTACAACAGAATTGGGCAGAGGCCGAAATCGGTGTTTTGCTTCATCTTGATATGCCCGTATTCCATCCTGAATACAACCATCGGAACTATGGGACCCATCCCGACCCCTCAACGTTTAATCCGACGGAACTTAATACGGATCAATGGATTGAGACTGCCGCCAAGTTAGGAGCGAAATATGCCGTCCTCACAGCCAAACATGGTAGCGGATTCACCCTCTGGCCGACCTCGACACATAATTACAATATCAGCCGGTCCCCCTGGAAAGAAGGGAAGGGCGATATAGTCGCTGATTTTGTCGCTTCTTGCCGTAAGTACGGTATAAAGCCTGGAATATATGCGAATATGGCGACCAACGGGTACCTTTGGGTAGACAATCCGGGACTGGTTCAACCAGGCTCGCCAATCACCCAGGAGCAGTATAGTGATATAATCATGCGGCAGCTGACTGAGCTTTGGGGCAATTACGGTCCCTTGTTCGAGGTTTGGTTCGACGGAGGGATCCTTTCGCCCGCTCAGGGAGGGGCTGATGTGCTCTCGCTCATAAGGAAACTGCAACCCGAGGCTATCGCCTTCCAAGGCCCCTATGGTTATGAGAATCTTATCCGTTGGGTAGGGAATGAAGTCGGAGCCGCTCCTGATCCATGTTGGGCGACGGCTGACTCCACGACCAACTCAGATGGAGTGCTTGTCGTGAACGGACTCAACGGTCGTCCCGATGCCCCGTTCTGGTGCCCTGGGGAATCGGATTTCACACTTCGTCGGCAAAGCTCTTTCGGCGGTGGCTGGATGTGGCACGAGGGTGAGGATGACCAGCTGTATGACCTTGATGAGCTTATGGATAAATACGAGACAAGCGTGGGTCGCAACACGAACATGCTTCTCGGCTTGGTGATCGACAACCGTGGGCTTATTCCCGATGCTGATGTCAAGCGCGCGGAGGAATATGGCAACGCGATCCGGCAGCGTTACGGAAACCCTGCCGCTACGACTTCTGGAAAAGGGGCTGATATTACCCTGAAACTTCCTTCCAAGATGACCGTTGACAGGGTGGTCTTGCAGGAGGAAATATCTGAAGGAGAGAGAGTTCTGTCTTGGCATCTGGAAGGAGCGCTTCCCGATGGATCAACCGTGAGACTCTGCGAAGGAACCAACATCGGCCACAAGCGCATAGCCAAGTTCAATCCTGTAGAGTTGGTTTCCTTGAGGCTGGTGGTGGATTCCTACAAAAACCAGCCGATTATCCGGTCTTTTTCGGTTTATGAAAAATAGTTATATTTAGGATATGAGAAGATTGATTGTTGTTTTGGCCACTTTGCTGGCTTGTGTGTATGCTTCGGGACAGAGGCTGGTTTTGAGGTACGACAAACCCGCGACGAGGTTTGAGGAGGCGCTTCCATTAGGCAACGGACATCTCGGGGCGACCGTGTCAGGTGGTGTCGCCGATGACCTGATATGGCTGAATGAGGGCTCCCTTTGGGGAGGCTGCGCCAATCCTGATAATAACCCTGTCCCGACCGGTGGCCCGGAATTGTTGGCCGAGGTCAGGGCCCTTCTGGAGAAAGAGGATTGGATCGGCGCTGAGAAAAAGGTCATGGGTCTCCAGGGGAAATATGTCAACTCATACCTTCCGATGGGTACTTTGCACTTGCGGCAAAGCTTTGACAATGACGTCCTTGTGTTCGATTACAGCGGCAATAACGCCGCTCTTCCCGAGAGCAAGACCAGCTCCATTGAAGGCTATCTCCGCACCCTTGATCTCGACAACGCCATCGCCACGACAAGTTTCGTCGTGGATGGTGTGGAATATTCCAGGGAGATATTCGTTTCCCATCCTGACCGGGTGATGGTGATGCACCTCACTTCTTCTGAGGAAGGGAAACTGGAGTTCGATCTCGATGGGGCGACAATGTGGGACGGTAGCACTGTCCAGAGCCTTTCTTCGAATGAGTATCTTGTCAAGGGACAGGTCGGATATTACCAGAGCACGAAATGGGAGGAGCCTTTTTCAAAGTGGCAAGTTGGTCCAAATGGAGAGAAAGGCATGCGTTACCAATTCAGGGTCAAGGTGGTACGTTGCGACGGACAGGTCTACACCAGCCCTTGCCTTCATGTCTCTGGCGCTTCCGATGTGTTGATTCTTGTCAGTGCGGCGACTAGTTTCAACGGGTTTGATAAGAGGCCGGACATCGAGGGACGAGATGAGAATGCGCTTGCGGAGTCGTTTATAACCAAGGCTGAGAAGAAGGACCTGGCAGAGCTCCGAAACGCCCATATCGCTGATTACCAGAAGCTTTTCGGTGCCGTCAAGTTGGTTCTTGGGCCCGCCGGAGGCGCTGCCGAGCTTAGGCCGTACTCAGCCGCAGCGAGCCCCGAGCTTAGTCGAGGGGCGACGCGAGAATGGACGCGGCCGGGCTCGGACAGCGCTCCGGCCCAAAGCGAACTGAACATGACGACTGACAAACGTCTGGAGGCCTATGCCGCGGGAGCGGAGGATCTGTATCTCGAGACTTTGTATTTCCAGTTCGGCCGCTACCTCCTCATCTCCTCATCCCGCGAAGACAGCGAAGTCCCTTGCAATCTCCAAGGCCTTTGGTGCAAAGACCGTCACCCGGCGTGGGGAAGCGACCTGCACACCAATATCAACGTCCAGATGAACTATTGGCCAGCCGAGCCTCTCGGCCTGAGCCAGACAGCCCTGCCTCTTATCGAGTTCATCAAGAACAGTTCGGTCGCAGGTGCGGAAATAGTTAAGAATATGTACAATATGGGCGGTTGGACAGTCCACCACAACAGCGACATCTGGTGCGCCGCCAACCCTGTAGGAGACAAGGCCGGAAGCCCCTCATGGGCCAATTATGTGATGGCTGGTCCCTGGCTTTGCACCCATCTGTATGAGCATTATCTATTCACCGAAGATAAGGCCTACCTGGCCGGGACCGCATATCCCCTGCTCAAGGGCTCAGCTGAGTTCCTTATGGACTGGCTGATCGAGAAGGACGGGAAATATATCACCTCTCCTTCGACATCACCTGAGAACACCTTCATCGATGATAATGGCAACCGGGGACAGGTTACCATCGGGTCCGCTATGGATCTGGAGATTTGCTGGGAGCTGTTTACCGACGTGATCGAGGCTTCCGAGGTTCTGGGTGTCGATCCCGAACTGAGGGCGAAGTGGATTCATTACCGGGACAACTTGCATCCATTGCAGATCGGTGCCGCCGGAAACCTTGTCGAATGGTATAAGGATTGGAAGGATGTCGAACCTGAACATCGTCATGTCTCCCATCTTTTCGGCCTGCATCCCGGCCATGAAATTTCACCCTTGAAGACTCCGGAACTCGCGAAGGCCGCGGTCAAGACTCTTGAAAGAAGAGGAGACGGAGGAACAGGCTGGAGCAAGGCTTGGAAAATCTGCTTCTGGTCAAGGCTTTTGGACGGTGACCACGCTCACAAGATGTATCGGGAGCTGCTCAGCAAATCCACGCTCCCGAATCTTTGGGACACCCATCCGCCGTTCCAGATTGACGGTAATTTCGGAAGTGTCGCTGGAATAGGGGAGATGCTCCTCCAGAGTCAAAACGGTGAGATTCACCTGCTTCCGGCTCTTCCTTCACTCTGGGAAGAAGGTTCTGTCCAGGGTTTGAAGGCTAGGGGAGCAGTGTCTGTCGATATGAGTTGGACTGGTGGAAAACTCAAGACAGCAGCATTGAGATATTCGCCTGTCACCTTGGGTGGCTCCTCAAAAATCGCTGTCCGCACCTCGGTTCCGGTCAAAGTCAAAGGAGCCTCCTCCAGGACGAAAAAAGATGGAGCGTATTTCCTCACGACAGTAACCCTTAAGCCCGGCCAGGAGTGTTTCCTGACCGCCAAATAGAAGATGAGACCTTCCCGATATATTCCGGGAGCTTTCATGCTGATGGCAGGGAGTATGGCCATGAAAGCTCAAGACAGGCCGAATATCATAGTGTTCCTTACTGATGATATGGGGCCGATGGACACAAGTGTCCCTTTCATCACCGACAGGTCCGGGAACCCCGAGAGATATCCTTTCAATGATTGGTATCGTACTCCGGGGATGGAACGTCTCGCGTCCCAAGGCGTTCGTTTCACCCAGTTTTATGCGATGAGTGTCAGTTCCCCCTCGAGGGTCTCCCTTATGACCGGGCAATACTCAGCCAGGCATCACACCACGAACTGGATCAATTCGGAAAGTGACAACCGGAACACCTATGGTCCTTATGGTTGGGGTTGGGACGGGTTATCTCCGGAAGATTATACCCTCCCTCGTCTTCTTTCTGACCAGGGTTACCGTACGATTCATGTCGGAAAGGCCCATCTTGGTAACAATGAATCTCCTGCCGCGGATCCGCTTAAAGTCGGATTTGATATTAACATTGCGGGATCTTCGATCGGGGAGCCGGGAAGCTATTTCGGGGAGGATGGCTATGGCCTTCTTAAAGGTTATAAGCCGAGGGCTGTCCCGGGGCTGGACAAGTACCATGGAACAGACACATTCCTTACGGAAGCTCTTACTCTTGAGGCACTTGGGCAGATTGACGAAGCGGTTGAGGATGGTTCTCCGTTTTTCTTGTACATGTCCCATTATGCCGTTCATACACCTCATCAGACCGACCCGAGATTTATAAGCCATTATGAGGGTGACGATTCAAAGCCTGCCAATGCCAAGGGCTTCGCGACATTGATCGAGGGTATGGACAAGTCTCTCGGGGATATTCTTGACCATTTGGTGGAAAAGGGGATAGCCGGTAATACTTTGGTGATATTCATGGGAGATAATGGGACGGGTCTTTATCTCGGGACGGACCGGGATTATTGCTCCAGCGCTCCTTTGCGAGGCATGAAAGGTACTGAGTTCGAGGGTGGTATGAGGGTTCCATGCATTATTGCCTGGGCTGCTCCGGAGGACAATCTCTCGCAGGCCAGACTCCCTATCAAGCCTGATATTGTCAGGACGGAGGTGGCTTCTATTTGCGACATTTATCCGACTTTGGCGGCATTTGTCGGTGCCGATATTCCTTCAGACCATGCTGTGGATGGCCAGGATTTAAGTCCTCTTCTTGGGGGAGGGCCGGAGCCCGCGAGTCATAAGGACGAGTTCCTGATGCATTTTCCTCATGAGCATAGGGGTAGCTATTTCACTGTGTGGCGCCACGATAAGTGGAAACTGATCTACTATTATAATCCCAATCATCCGGAGAAGCCGCAATGTTCCTTGTTCAATCTCAAGAGGGATCCTTTTGAGACAAAAGACCTGTCTTCCAGACGCCATGGTCGGGTGCGGAAGTTGTTGAAGGAGATGATTTTAAAGTTGGAGGAGACTGGTGCCCAGTATCCTGTCGACTTCCGTGGTGATCCTATTCCTCCACAACATAGCTTATAGCTTGCAGATCCTCGTCCGCGGATGAGGATCCGACCATAATCGTGAATTCACCTGGTTCGACGCTCCAACGGTTTTCGGCACCAAAGCATTGGAGCATTTCTGGGGTGATGTCGAAGGTCACGGTGGCGCTTTCGCCGTTCTTAAGGAATATGCGTTTGAAAGCCTTCAGTTCTTTCACCGGCCTGGTCACTGATGCGTATTCGTCCCTGATATACAACTGCACCACCTCAGCCCCATCGTATGGTCCTTCGTTGGTGACGGTGATGCTAACCGTAGCCAGAGCGTCTAAGGCAGGCTCTGCCAGTCCGGACGTCTGGCCGGATAACAATGAAGGATTTGAATAAACAAAGTTACTGTAGGAGAGGCCGAAGCCGAAGGGCCAGAGGGGGCCGGTCTCGTTGGTGGCGAAGAGGCGGGAATATTGTGAATGCTTGTGGTTGTAAACTGTCGGGACTTGGCCGACGCTACGGGGCATAGTCACAGGCAGCTTGCCGGACGGATTTACCTTTCCGGAAAGCACTTCAGCTACCGCTTGGCCTCCCATTTGCCCGGGTTCCCAAACATTCACTATCGCATCCACATTCTCCTTCGCCCATGCGAGGCTGTTGGCTCTTCCGGTCATCAGGACAAGTATTGTAGGTTTGCCTGTAGATGCCACAGCCTCAAGTAGTTCCTCTTGCATTCCAGGAAGATCAAGGTCGTCCCGGTCGCAGTTCTCGCCGCAAGTGCGTCCGAATGCTGAATACCGTTGAGAATTCTCTCCGGCGACGACTATGCAGACATCCGCTGAGGCTGCTTTGCGTCGGGCTTCGGCTATACCTTTCTCGTTGATGTTCGAGATCATGCCGCCGAAGCACATAGTGTCGATCATAACTTTCGGGAACTCTGCCCTGATGCCCTCTAACACTGTCACTACCAGAGAGTCCGGCTGCGGTGCCGCCCAATCTCCAAGAATCGTCTGGCTGTCCGCATTCGGCCCGACGACGAACACCCGTCTTAGGGTCGGCGAGGCCAGCTCTGGTGGCTCGACCGCCTCGCTGTGCGAGGCCCCACCGCTCGCTCCGCTTCGCTTCGCTCCGGTTCCCCCTCTTACAGTGCCGAGGGTGGCATGGGTCTCGCCATCCAGACTGGCCCTCTCCGACTTCAAAAGGGGCAGTACGCCGTTATTCTTGAGGAGGACGATACTTTCACGGGCGGCGGCGAGAGCGGTTTGGCGATGAGCCTCGGCATTCTCTAGAGGCGCCATGGACGGCATTGGAGCCTCGAACAGGCCAACGGCGAACTTCATCTCCAGAATCTTGCCGACAGCCTCATCAATGCGCCTCATCGGTATCCTTCCAGATTTGACGGCACCGATCACAGTCTCGAAGTAATTGTCGCCCTGCATGTGCATGTCGATTCCAGCCTCGACCGAACGGATGAACGCCTCGGTTGAATCCGGAGCCCAGTGGTGCATCGCATGCAGCCTTTCGATATCCATCCAATCGCTGACCACAAAGCCGTCGAAACCGAGCTCGTCACGAAGCAAATCCTTTAATAACCAGCTGTTTCCGTGGCAGGGAATTCCATTGACCTCGTTGTGGGCAGCCATCACGGTACCCACATGGGCATCTTGGACCGCGGCTATAAAGGGAGGGAGATATATTTCCCGAAGCTGTCTTTCTGACACATCCATAGGGGCGGCATTCAAACCTCCGAAGGGTTCTCCGCCCGCGATCAGATGCTTGGCGCAAGCGATGACATGACCCTCGTCAAAATTCCTGTCCCTACCTTGGAGACCCCAGATGGAATATTTCCCCATCTCGGTCACAAGGAACGGATCTTCTCCGAATGTCTCTCCCATCCTTCCCCAACGAGCGTCTCGAGCCACGTCAAGATTCGGGGCGAAAGTCCAGTAAAGACCCTTTTGACGCATTTCCTGAGCCGTTTCGGTTCCGATCTTCTCGACTATTTCCGGGTCGAAAGATGAAGCGAGATTGATACTTGTCGGATAAATGGTACAGCCTTCTATCAGGGCGTTTCCGTGGATGGCGTCAATGCCGATGAGAAGCGGGATTCCCAAGCGGCTTTCCTTGGCAAGTTCCTGAAGGGCGATCGCCTCTTTGGTGGTCATGCAATGAAGGAAAGAGCCGACTTCTCCTCGACGGATCTTGTCGGCGAGATCCTTGTTGCCCAGGTTCTCGTCAGTGGCATCTATGTTTTTGTAGGGCGATCCTTGTCCCGGAGGAACGTAGCAGGGAGCCACATATTGGCACATCTGTCCGACCTTCTCCTCCAAGGTCATTTCTCTCAGTAGCAGCTTGGCCCTGTCAGAAGCTGGTAACGACTCGTCCCTCCAGTCTTCCTTTCCGCAAGAAGCAAGACTTGCCAACAAAAGAAGAAGGATCGTAAATCTCTTCATATTATGTCTCATTTTTCCTTAGGCTCTTTATGTGCCCTGAAATTGGCTGACATCGGGGGATCCAGAAACACCTTGTTCTCGATTTCTCCGGAATTAAGCCGGACCCAAGTCGTGAAACCCCGCTGCCCGGCGGTGAACTCAAATACCCTCGCTCCATTGGGCTTAAGGTCGTTGTAGACGGTGTCGCAGCCACTGAAACGGCCATAGATAAGCATCACTCCCATGTACTGCATCACGAAGTCATTATTGTGCTCATGGCCGCAGACAATGGCCTGGATGTCGCCGTTCAGTTTCATGGCTTGGAATAGCCCCGAGTTCAGTTTGGAGCAGCCGATATGTTCTCCCATATGGCCTATGAATGTCCATCCGTCGTTTCCGGCCAACCTTAAGCTGTAGTCGAATTCCGCAGGTGGGATATGGAAGAAAGCGAGTGAATGGACCGGATTTCCGCCGTTCTTCGCGGTGAATTCCTTGCTGTAGGAATCGTACCATTCAATCTGGTCCGCATGTACGTTGTCGTATCCACCACCCTCAACCTCAATCAAACGGCCGGAATCGAACAGATACAGCACCCGGTCAATACCTCCCGGTCCGGAAAGGGTGATAACATCGTTGGTGGCCTTTGAGATGCCTTTATCCGCCGGGGTATTGATGTTATATGGTATCGTGCGGATAACATCCAGAACCTCGGTCCTGGTCAGGCCGAACTCGCTATCGTGGTTGCCCAAGGCTACCGCGAATGGAATCTTGTGGTCCGCGATAATTCCAAGAACCTTGCGAAGACTTTCCTCGGCCGGACGGCCGAAAATGACATCTCCAGTGTGTATTACCAGGTCCGGTTTCTCGATTTGAAGCATTTTGTCCACGTTCTCATAGGCTCTCTCGCTTCGTTGATCACCAAAAACCACATGAGTGTCAGTCAGTTGGAGAACCTTGAATGAACCGTCGGAGTTATACTTGAAATCCTTTGCGATACCAGAGCCCTTTCTGGGTGAAGGGTAACTGGATGCTGGGTGACTATCTTTCATTCTCGCCGCCTCGTTCACTCCTGGGATCACCATCGCAGAGCCTGCGGCCATGACCATCGCCGAATCTTTTATAAAGTCTCTTCTGTCCATATCATAATAAACCGTTAGCGATATGATCACAAAACATCTATGACTATCTTTTCAGAAACGGCGGTCCGGGGAAGCGAGAAGCGGATCATTCCGCCTTCGAAGGTCCAGTCCTTCAGTTCCTTACCACCAACGAGCACTTTTGTCGCCTTGCCATCATTTTGGATAGCGAAAGAATACTCACGAGTTGAAGGCATGCCCTCGAAGCCGCCCTTCACTGGATTGACGATAATCTTCGAGACACCACCTTTCTCATGGCATTCCACAAGTGTCTTAGCGATGGCACCCTTCTCATAACCATAGCTCTCACCATCGTCGTCCATCATAGTGAACTCGGAATCCCCACAAGGATAGATATTCAGAGTCACTTTCTCGAACGGACGGGCTCCTAGATAGGAAACATCTCCCTGTGAGGGGATTATGGCTCCTTCACGGATGAAGAGCAAGCCGGCCCTGTCGGCGGGATAATCCCTTGTAAAAGTCTCACCCTTGCTGACAATCCTCTCCCCGGTCCATGCGTCTGTCCAGGTGCCCTTAGGGAGATATATCTCATTTGTGAATATTCCCACGCAGAACCATGGACCGAACATGTACTGGTAGGTCATGTCGTCGCAGGTCCTGTCCTCCGGGAAGGTCAACGGCATCGAGCGGACGATAGGCATGCCGTCCTGGGTGGCTTCCAGCGCCATTGAGTAGATGTAAGGGGCGAGGGAGTAGCGCAGTTTGACATAGAAGCGGTAGATGTCCTGCTCGGGCTTGTCGTAATAGAAGGGCTGCATCATTGAGAACCAGCTGTTTATCTGGACCCAAGGAAGGAACAGGCCGAAATGGAGCGAAGGCATCTCAAGGTCCCGGGGAACGCTCATCACGTCGCAGGAGGTGTTGAGGAAGCCGCTCATTCCGAGGTTGAGCTGGTCGTAGAGGGCGGTTTTTCCTCCACCGTTGTCACCCGAAGTTGAAGCTGTCCAATGCTGCGTTCCTGACCAGCCGCCACAGTAGTGGTGCCATGTACGCTTTCCATTGTAGTTCCTACCAAGCTCCGCCATCTGTTTTGGCAGCAGAATTTGGTTGAGATTATGCATGACGGCATCGGTCTTTCCATTGTAATATGGCCAATCGGGATGATTATCGATGGTGCGGGCCGGATCCAGTTTAAAGCCCTGGATCCCCTGGTCCATGAAATTCTTCAAATGGTCCATCCAGTGCTCCTGACCGGAGGTGTCCCGGCCTTCCTTTAGAGCGACAAGATCTTCCTCCACAAGGCTCAGGTCATATTCCTCGCAAAGCCATAGGCCGAGGTGGAAACCCATGGAGCGGAGCTTTCCTATAAAGAGCCTGTGGTGGAGCTGCTTGGGGTATTGGTCTTGCACCCAGTAGGGTTCGGGGGAGAAACGGTCGTAATTCCAGCGCTTTTGTGTGGAGAAATCATAGCGTTTCGCCATCCACTGCGGCTCCAGCCAGAAAACGTCGCAGGGGACATCTATTTGGCGGAACATAGCCGCATCGTGGAGTATGTCGAATTGCTCCTCACGCATATTCGGGCCGAAGCAAAGGCCGTAGGCCCACTTCGGAAGCACATAGGTGCGTCCGGTGACTGTGGTGTACGCGTTCAGAATGGCTGGCATATCGGGGCCTGCCATCAGGAAGAAATCGGCCTCGTCATAGGCGTTGACGATATTGAAAAGGTCCTTGTCCACGCTGCCGATGTCGAAGAAGCTCTTTCGGGTGGTATTGTCGTATATTCCCCAGCCCCGGGAGCTCATCATGAAGGGCATCGGGATCTCGGTGTGCTGGTAGGTGACCCACATTCTGAGGAGCTCGCCCCGGTGCTGGATATGGTCGCGGCTGGTGCTGCCTCCGCCATAGAAACGCTCTCCATCCTCCATTTTGATGGAGATGGCGCAGATTTCCATCGCTCCGGGAATCTCCCTCTTGTCTATCTTGGCGAATTCCTTGTCATCCCCGATGATGCCGCCACCGTTGCTGACTACGTTGAGGTCCTCCCATTTCTTGTTGATGGTCTCCCTCAGGGTGCCGCAAAGCTTATTCTTGTTGTCAAGAAGTTTCACTTCCCTGATGACCGGGTTACCTTTCGCGTCCTTGAGGGTGATGACTCCTGTTTTCTTATTGACTGTCAATGAATAACCTTTCGTGCTGACTGTCCAGTCGTTGCCTTTGGTGGACTCTGTGGTTTTAACTGGGGCCCAGTCGGTCTTGATGCAGCCGTAGCGTTCCATCAACGATTCCTCAAACTCTTTCCGCGGGCTGATTCTTATTCTGAAAATCCCTTCGTCACACACGTCCACCAGGACATTGTGCCCATCAGCCAATGTCATCCTGAACGTAGTGAAGGATCTGCTTTCAGCCGCTAAAGCAGCAGCCGGACGGCCGTCCGAGCCCGGCCGAGTCCATCCTCGTTCCGCTGCGCCTGAGTACGGCCTAAGCTCGGAGGCCGCTCCGGCAGAATAAGCGGGTTCGAGCGTCTGCCCGGCATAACTGACAACAAATAACGAGTTAATGGCCAAACAGGCAAACGCAAACAAGATCTTTTTCATATTCCCAACGCTATCATATTATCTGACATTCCGTTTGACAACCTGCTTCTTTCCTTTGGATGCAGGCTCGTCGGTCTTGAGGTCCTTTATCAATAGACCGTCTACATCATCCGCCACGACCGCGGGGCGGTAATCCTTCGCTCCGGCCACGAGACGTACGTTGTCAAGGGTGATACCCTTAGCGTGTCGGATGAACAGTCCCCAGGCCGGAAGTTCCTTGAACTGAGAGAATTCCGGATAAACATCAATCATCTCGGGGATACTGTCAAGCTCTTCGGGAGAGGTTCCGCGATAGGCGTAATTCTTATTTCCGCCTCCGGGATAGATGATCTCCACGTTCTTAAGGACGACATTCTCGATCGGAATATCAGGAATGCCGACAATCCCGGAAGGAGAAATATTCCTCGGCAAATCCTCGATAGGACCTTCGTAACTGTAGCCGGCATCGGCTTTTCCGAGAGGTACCTCGACCTTGATGTTGGATAGGGTGATATTCTTGAGATAGCCCTTCTTCCCGTTATTCCAGCGTATTCCGGTCCGGAGATATATCGCGTTACTGGTGTTGACCGCCTCGAGGTTGTCGACAAAGATATTCTCGACTTCGCCGCCATCCACGGACTGAATGGTGATCGCGGAGCGGTGGGTGTCGTAAACTTTATTATTGATTATGCGGATGTTCTTGAAACCACCCTTTGAGACCGTTCCGAACTTGAAACCGCTGGCGCTTGAGCGAGCCACGCAGTTCCGGACCTCGATGTCCTCGCAGAGATGCTCCGCAGAGTGGGACTTGAAACAGATGGCATCGTCGGAAGCATCTATGAATGAGTCCTTTATCAATACGTGGCGGCAGTCCACTATGTCAAGTCCGTCGTTGTTCCAGTAGTTCTTGCTGTCCAAGAGAATTCCACTGATTGTGAGGTTCTCACATTGGTCGGTCACTAAGGTCCACTCAGCGGAGTTTCTCAGATTCACGCCATCGATCTCCACGTTTTCACACTCACGGAAATAAATGAGTTTCGGTCTTTTAGTGACCCTGTCATTTTTGGTCGTGTCCTCAAGTAACCCCAAATGAACCAGGTTCAGGAAATTGAGGGCGCAGTCGAAACCACGGCCATCGATCACTCCCTTTCCTTTCACGGAGATGTTTTTCTGTCCTTTAGCCAGAAGAAGTCCATAATAACCCTCGACCATGTCGTAGTCGTATGGATTGGTAGATCCTACGAGCACGGCGCCTTCCAAAAGGCGTAATTCCACATTATCTTTAAGGAATATGCTTCCGGTCAGATAGCGACCGACAGAGAGTTCCAAAACGCCACCGCCATGACTGCTGATGTAGTCGATGGCGGCTTGGATAGACCTGGTGTTGAGGGTCACACCGTCGGACTTTACTCCGAAAGAAGACGCTTGGTGGATTTGTGCCTGTGCGGATAGAACCGTTAGCATGGCCGTGAACAGGAGCAGGATTCTTCTCATATTGGTTTTGTTTTATTTGACTTTTACATCGGTGCCGGGAGAGTTTCGCAGGACATCGGTGAGCTTCCGTTTGCTTACAGAGACCTTATCCGTGGTGAACGCCGGCAGATTGTAGGATTTCATCAGACGTTTGTAATATGCTTTTGGATCCTTCTGCGGGAGAAGGAAAGGTTTTGAGGCGTTGCCATTAGCGTCAATGTGGGTGAAATAAGGCTTGGTGTAAAGGCCGTCATCACGTCGGCTGCTGAAAACCAACCACTTCCCATCTGAGCTCCATGTGTGGAAACTGTCCACATCATCGGAATTGACATTCTCCATAGGTTTGACCGAACCATCAGACAGATCCACCATCCAAAGATCGGCATCCTTGTGCCAAATGGAGAAATTGCCATAGCCGTGGCGGGTGAAGCAGAGGAAACGTCCGTCAGGGGAAATACGTGGGAATGAAACACTTGCACTGTCGGCGGGAGCGTCATAAACGCATTCAAGGGAATCGCCGAAACTCATGTCCTCCGCATTGAATGCGATACGGTACAGGCCGTAGCGGGCCTCCCGGTACTTGTCCGGCATCGGAGCGACAGCTTCCGCTGAGCAGAAATACAGCCATTTCCCATCCGGAGAAAAGGTCGGAAATGTCTCGAAACGATCTTCCGCCTTCGTGAGCGGGGACCAGAAAATCTCATTGGTATTCACGTTATAAACCACAACATCCGAGGCTTCGTCGTAGACCTCGATCCTGTTGGCGTCGTGATTATGAAATGCTTGTAATGTCTTATTGACCGAGAACGCCACTAAATCGCCCGAAGGATGCCAATAGGGATAAACAAGCGCGCTTATGGTAGAGTCGGTCTTGGTGTTCAGTTTCTCTATCTCTCCCTCGTTAACGACAACGGTACCTCCAAAGGTGGCGCGGGAATGGAAAACCATCTTGGACGGATCTCCATTCAGATAAGTGTGGCAATTCATGCAATTCCCACCGGTCAGGTCGTTCGTGAGGATGGCCTTTTCTGAATATGACTCAAGATTCCTCTGATATATTCCCATCTCCTGCCAGCCTTGATAACCAGGGGGAATCAGGCGGTAGGAGAACCAAGGGTCAATCCGGTCATGGGAAACATTAATAATAAAAGGGTTATATGCTTTCCAAATACCATTCTCCTTGATAGCGACAGTCATTTCTAGGATATTTTCCTTCATCCATTTTTTCCACTGTCTTTTACTGAAAATGAATCTGCCCCCTTTCTTAGGCTTTAACATCTTCCCATTGACTATCAAACGGCTGGTCAGGTTTCCTGAATAATCGAAATCAAGAGGAGCAATATTATCCGGTACTGTAACACCACGATAATCCGGGAATATCTCAGGCTGTCCCTCTAGTTTACCTGAGATTTCCATCCTACCTTTGCAACCCATGATTGAGATGGCTGCGATAATGAGGAATATGAATGACGTGTGTGTTCTCATATTTCCGTGTATAATAGGTAGTTCCAGAAAGTTCCCTTATATCCGGAAGGAGATTTTCCTCCGTTTTGCAAGCTAGCTTGCTGGAAAGCCTGGAAACGTCTTGCCGTGCTTTCCGTTACTCCATGGTAAAGACACCATTCAAGGCTTATAGGTTCAATACTTCCGATGTTGCGCGAATACTCACTATAGAAGATCAAGGCTTCTTGGGCTGCCTCTGGAAGCTGTTGAAGAGCTGGGGCTCCCCAATAACGATCAACGAAGCGCACCAGTCCATCCATATCCTTTGCAAGCAGGAGGAAAGATAGAGCGTACTCCATGGCCTTTTTGTCGGATGGATTGGCTTCGACAACCCTCATAAGTTCTTCCAACGGATTGCTGAACATCGCGAAACCGTCCTCTTTCGGGAAATCCATTCTACCTGTTCCGAGTACGGGATCTGCTTCTACCGCACTGTCATTCCAAAGGAATCTCCGTTGATCCTTGGCCCATTTTCTATAACGGAGTGATTTCTCAAGCATTGAAAGGTATTTGTCCGCAACAGTATAATTACCCCTCATCAACTCAATCTGGGAGTTCATCTTCAACATGTTGGGGCAATATCCGGTCAAAGAATTCAAGATGTTGAAAGATATGTCTTGCGCTGCTGCCATGTTGCCCATGGCGAACATTATATGGGCGAGGCGGACATCTACGTTTCCTCCCTGCGACATAAAAGTCAAAGAGGTGACTCCTCTCTGATCGTATTTGAACAGGTCTTCCGTGAGCTGCCCCTTCATTGCGAGGGCGAGATTGAGATAATTGGCGGTTCCCGGAGTCCATTCGTGGTGTCTGCAGGCTGCAATCAGCTCATCCCACCTGTCGTTGACAGTATAATATTCATATTCATACGTCGTTAACTGGGACTTCCGGTCGAAGTTCCTGGCGATTTTCCCTGAATAGAACAATGATGCCAGGAATATGATTAAGGATCCTGTTAATATCGTTTTTCCAGTCCGTTCTCGTTTAGGTGAAGTTGAATCTGCCCAGGTGCCGATAACTGCTTCAGTAAGAAGATATACCACTAAAATAGCTATCCAAGGAGCCCAATGGATCGCTGGCATTGTCGCGTCAAGGTCGTAGAAGAAGACCGGGGTAAAAGCTGCCGCCCATGTAGGAATAACTGCCAGGAAGAATGCGGCCACACCACAGGCCGCGGCTACGGCTATGAGCAAAAGGAACCATGCGATGGGCAAAAACCCTTTCTTCCGGTACCGCGATGCTACACAGAGAGCGAATAGGATAGCGGCTGGTCCAGCTGTGAAATAGAGGATTATAGTAAGTATTACGCCCCACAGGACTCTGTACGAATGAACTCTTTTGAAGATAACCAGCCCGGTTTCTACAAGGAGAATTGCTGTCAGATAATCAAAATGGAGGCTGTTGTCTGAAAGAGAGGCTCCTATGAAACATGCTGGCAAAAGGCATAGAGGTATTATCCGCCAATCCTTCCGGGATCCTCTCACTGCTACCCAAAGAAGATAACCAGAGAGGGCAAGGAGCAATAGTGTCAGGATTAATGCCAGAGTTGGATTCCAGAAAAACTGTACGATGAACTGGGCGAGCAAAGCTGCTAGCCCACCAACTTTGAACAAGGTGCCAAAGATCCAGGCCTTGTCGAACATGAACAGCTGTTGCTGTTCGCGATATGCCAGGGCGTAATGGTTCATTAGTTATGGTTTGCGTTATGCAAACCTACATATTATTAAGCGAAGTTACAAATTACTGACTTCGTTCACCATGTCGCCCATGGCGAGATATTGCTGGTAAAGATCGGTTCCTCCTTCATCCATCTTTTTGATGAAATCTTTGATTCCTTTTCTAGATAAGTAATCAGCTCCTCTGACAGCTTCATAATAAGTCGGTTTGCCGCTTATTGCACTTACAAAAGAGTCTTTGATGAAAATATAGCGAATAGATTCCTTGAGTATTTTTTCCTCCGTAACCTTTCCTATGGCATATCCCTGGAATATGCATAGGCTATCACAATTGTAAATGAGTTTAAGGTCTTTAACTTCAGTGTCTCCTACAACGCCGAGGTAAGTTGCCATTTCCTCGTTCACTTTATTCTGGAGATGGATTCTCGCTATTGGGGCCAATCCTTTCTCTCCACATGAAATAAGAGCCAGTGCGTATATGAGAAGTGTGAAATAAATGTGTCTCATGATTAATAAAAAGACCGGCCCCTTGCCGGAGCCGGTCAATTCTGATTTATAAGCTATTAATAACCAGCATTCTGAGGAATCTGCTTGTCCTTGTTAGAATCGATGATCTGAGCAGGGATCGGGAATACATAGTTATGAGGCTTGAAGTTGCTGTAGTGGCGGGTCTTCCCCATTTCGTCAATATAAGACTCACGAGGATTGTTAGCGACACCTTCGTAACCGAAACCATACTTGTGAACACGCTCATACATATAGTTGGACGTGGTGGCATCCTGGGTAGGATACTTGGAAGTCACATAGGTGGCGTTCGGGTTGCAAGACAAACGGCTTAGAGTGATCCAGCGCTGTTCCTCACCAAAGAGCTCGCGGATACGTTCGTCCATGATGTAATCGATATCAATCTGGCTTGCTTCAGCCCTCTTTGCACCTGCGCGGTCACGGAGGACATTGATATCATCGGCGGCACCGGCGGGGTTGTTCTGGGCGAGACGAGCCTCAGCGCGGAGCAGATAGGTCTCGGCGATACGGATCATGTAGAAGTCGCAGTCATAGATATTGTAAGCATAGACGTTACGGAAAGGATGCTTATCATCGGAGAACTTCCAGAAACGAGGAGTGATGTTCATAGTATCACTTGCGGTGATCACATAAGCGTTGTCATCAGGATGATCGAGCTCGCGCTGTTTGAGTTCAGCTTTGATCTGTGACCACTTTTTACCTGAAGGGGTATAGTAGTCGCGCTGGATCATGACCTCGGATCCACGGAAGTCGTTAGGATCATCCCATACACTACCATTAATGTCGCCGGCGGGACGGGTCACATACTCATTGGCGAGGAGGGTAAGACCATAGGCGGCACCATTACCCTGTGAACGGCAAGCAAGAGAGTCTAGACCTGTGCTCAGGTTATACATGGTCTTGCGGCCGACGGCGTCCTTGACATCTTTGTTAGGAGCTCCGGCATTAGGAACGTTGGCTCCTGCAGGGAAGCATACAGCATCCGTTGAGAAGATATAGAAGACGTTGCCGTCCTTATCCTTACGGGTACCATTCTTACCACCCATAGGAACCCAAGGTGACCATACCGCCTCGATAGGAGCGGTATGAGTACGCCACCAGGAGTCTCCGGAACCACCGAGGGTCCATTGATCGGAATCGGAGAAGTCTGACTGGCAAACCCAGATAGCTTCCTTGTTGGCAGGGTCATTCGAATTACCATCTTTCGCATTGGTTCCATCGGTTTTCGCGGAGCAACGGAAGAGATCCCAATAAGCGCCTTGAGGAGCCGCGAGGGAGTTGCCGTAACGGTCAGCGGCCTGATCGGCACGGTTACCGAAACGGGTTGTCATGATATGGTAATCGCCATCCTGGCCATTAATGACTCGGGAAGCGGCATCCTCTGCTTCTTTGAACTTACCGAGAGCAAGATAGGTCTCAGCAAGGTAATGGGCGGCTGCAGCCTTGGTTATGGTTCCCATCAAACGCGGAGTTGTCGGAAGATTCTCCTCAGCCCACTTGAAATCCTCGGCGATCTTCTCCCAAGCTTCCTGACGGGAGAGGAGTTCGTAGTCATAACGCGCTTCAGTGGTCATGTGCTCTGAATACATGACACCGCCGTACATTCCTGCGAGGACGCGGTATGCCCAAGCCCTCATGAAGATAGCCTCAGCGCGAAGCTCATTCTTCTTGGTGGCGGTGGAATAGGTGACACCCTCGTTTTGGTCAATCATGTCGACAACGGTATTGGCACGGTTGGCGAGCTTGTACATATAATCTGGCCAGTGGCGGGCATAACCACTCTGATCTGTCAGAGTAGCCCAGTTGGACATGTGGTCAGTAGCGCTAGTCTCGGAGAATGAATCCAGTCCGACACCAAGGAGCATGAAAGAGTGAGTCGTACGCATGCAACCATAGATCATGTACTGTACCTCCGCATAGCAGGATGCGAGTCCAATTTCCATAGCGCGCTCAGACTGGTAGAAACCTGCGGAGTCGTTCTTGTAGGATTTTTCCTCAAGGAATTCCTCATCATTGCAGGCGCTGAAGAGAATGACACAGGCCGCGAGAGCAGCGAATATTTTATAAATCTTCATAATTCCTTCTGTGTTAATGTTAGAATGTCAGGTTGACACCGACGGTAACAGTCTTGTAGGCTCCGTTGCTGCCGTAACGGTCTGAACCAGCGTTGGCGGCAATTGTGCCGGCATTTTCAGGATCGATACCAGACCAGTTAGAGATAGTGATAAGGTCAGTGGCGGCGACATAAATGCGAGTAGCATCAAGGCCGATGGCCTTAGTGATCTTAGGATCGATATTGTAGGAGAACACGAGGTCCTTCAGTTTGAGGAAGGAACGTGAGTTCCAGAATTGATAGTTGAGAGACTTTCCAAGAGTGGAGCTGCCCCATCCGTAACGTGGATACCTGTCTCCATCACCCTCAGCCTGCCATGGCTTGACAGAAGCGAGCTGTGCGCCACCAGTCATTGTTGTGCCAAAGGCGTTCGGGTCGAACCAGAGGAAGTGAGTCTTGTCACCCTGTGCCCAACGGAAGTTGAAGTAGAGGGAGAATCCCTTCCAACTCAAGGTGTTGCCAAAGTTAACTGTGAAGAGAGGATCCGGAGAACCGATGTAATGACGGTCGTCAGCGGAAATCTCGCCGTCACCATTGTAGTCTTCGAACTTGATGTCACCAGGGACAGCGTCCGGCTGGACCTTGTGAGCATCGATCTCTGCCTGATTCTGGAAAACGCCAAGCTTCTTAACATCGTAACCGGCACCGATAGGATAACCAACCTGGAGTGCGTAGTATGAGTCAAAACCATAAGAAGTGGCATTTGCGATATCATCAGCTTCCTTACCATCATAGCCAGGTCCGAAGAGGGAGACGAGTTTATTGGCGTTGGAATCGAACACTAGGTTGCTCTCCCAGCGGAAAGTCTCCTTTCCGTTTCCATTGATATTAATCGAATTGAGGGCAATTTCAATACCCTTGTTGGATACCTTACCCACGTTGTCCCAAACATCCGTGTAACCGGAGAAGTAAGGAGCACTACGGCGAACAAGCATGTTGGTGGTGTTGCCTGCGTAGACATCCACACTACCATTCAGGCGGCTCTCAAGGAGAGCGAAATCCAAACCGATATTGTATTTCTCAACAGTAGCCCAAGTAAGGTTAGGGTTAGGAACATTGGTCATAGCCATACCAAGATTGCTGTCGTCACCGAGCCAAGTCATGGAGATGTTACCATTGTTGCTTGTGGCCTTCTCTACTGTAGCCTGTGTAGCGCCAGGAGAAACGGAACGGGATCCGTTCTGTCCCCAAGAGAGACGGAGCTTCAAGAAATCGAAGATGCCATCCTTCATGAATTCCTCGTTGGAGATGACCCATGCCGCGGAAGCACCGTAGAAGTTGCCCCACTTGCGACCTACTCCGAAAGCGGAATAACCGTCACGACGGAAGTTCACAGTCGCATAGTATTTATTCGCATAGTTGTAATTGGCACGGGCGAGATAACCGATAGCCTGTGATTCAACACGGGTTCTGTTAGGTGTCCATGTCTTTGCGGTTGAAAGGTTGTACTGGGCAAGGTTGGTAGGAGTGTCAAAACCACTGAATCCGATGGAAAGGCCGTTGCTATTGGTCTTTTCACGGGTGTAACCCAGCATAAAGTCCATATGGTGCTTTCCGAAATCCTTTGTGTAGGTCAGGATTTGGTCGATATTCCAAGCCGCATAGTTGGACGTTGAGGAATTACCGCTGGCGGATGCGTTGAACTGCTGAGGATTGTCCATGTCGGTAACCCTTTCGGTGTTCACCTTGATTTCAGGCATGTTAAATACATCCGAGTAGGAAGCGTTGCGCTGTCCCTGCATGGTGATCTTATAGCTCAATCCAGGAATGAACGGGAAGTCGATTTGGGCGTAGGCCACACCATTGAGGTTGGCGCTCTTGCTTCCGCGTTTTGTCCAAAGGTGGGAGTCATTCTCTCCAGCACCCCAATAAGGGCTGGCGGTACTTCCATCAGGCACACTGTTGTACCAGTTCTCATAACCAGGCTGTATCGCATGGACAAAAGAAAGAGGAGTCATCCAGAAAGCGTTCTGGATCTTTGCGGTCTGACCCCAGCTGTTGGCCCAAAGATAGTTGGCTTTTGCACCAACGGTCAGCCAATCGGTGACATTGATGTCAACCTTACCCATCGCACCTGCTTTCTCGTAGTCGTCACCCTTACGGATACCCTGCTGACGAGTGTAGTCAGAGGAAACGTAGTAGCTGACATTCTTGGCTTTTCCACCCACGCTGACGTCGTACTTCTGTCCGACACCCTTGCGGGATATCTCTTCAAGCCAATTGACCCACTGTCCGTTATTCCAAGCATCAAGTTCGCGGGCGGAGAGAAGTCCGGAATTGGCGGCGTTGTCCAGGCTTCCGAAATCACTCCAATTCTTGTCCTTGAAGTTGGCGTTACCAAGGGCCTGCTGGCTGTAGAAACGGTTCTTCAGGAAGGTCTCTTTGTCGTTAACCATCTTGGGCATGCGGCTCCAGTCAGAGAGACTGACGCTGGCGTTGAAGTTGACGACAGGCTTCTCGCTGGTTCCATGTTTGGTGGTGATGATGATAACACCATTAGCTGCACGGGAACCGTAGATAGCAGCGGCTGAAGCGTCCTTGAGAACATCAATGCTTTGGATGTCAGCGGTGTTGATAGAGTTGATCGAGCCATAGGAGAGAACACCGTCGATGACAAGCAGAGGCTGGTTGACACTCTGCGCGCTTGAGGAGATACTTCCTCCTGTAGGGATGGCGTTCTTACCGCGGATAGTCATCGTCGCTGTGTTGTCACCGCCTGCGGTACTTGTAGGAGCATAGCTGAAACCAGCTACACGGCTAGAGAGTCCAGAGAGGGCATTAGGGTTCGGAAGAGCGGAAATGTTCTTGTCATTCCCATAGTTAACACTAGCGATAGCTCCGGACACGTCCTTCTTGCGGGCGGTACCGTAACCGACAACCACGACCTCATCAAGGAAAGCGGAGTCGTCTTTCAACTGGACGTTGATGGTCCGCTGCGAGCCGACAGTGACTTCCTCAGAGGCGTAACCGATGCTGGAGAAGACCAGGACGGCACCCTGCTTGAGATTGGACAAGCTGTAATTACCGTCGAGGTCCGTCATTGTGCCGGTGGTGGTGCCCTTTACGAGGACATTCACTCCGACAAGAGGTTCGCCTGACTGGTCTGTGACCTTACCGGACACAGCGGTCTGTGCGAACACTTGAGCTCCTATAAAAAGAAGCGCAAGCATAACCGTAATGAAACGTTTACCCATAAAATGAATGATTTAAAAGGATTTAGTTGCTATTGGTCGAATTCTGCAAAATACCTTATTATTTATTAAATGATTTGTAAGTGCTTAAACTCTAAATTATTAGCAAATCAGAATAAAAACATTAATCTTTTTTAACACCCTATAATACCAATATAACCTGACAAATATATAAACAAATAAAAAAAAATACAACAATCCCGCCCTCAATGTGGTTTGAGGCGGTATTCTATTAAACTTCATTACTTTTTCGGAATAATACCACAGAAAAACACCAGGCTTCGTCGCTCAAAGATCTATTTCTTAAACGCCCCCTTGACAGGTTTGCGAGCCATTTCAAAATGAAGTGTGGCTCCATTCTTTATGTCATCGTACTTGATGACAGGGGAATCTAGACGCTTGCCATTGAGCCATGCGGCCTTGACATAGACGGCGTCCTCACTCCAACCCTTGGTGGTCATCTCGATCTTCTTGCCGTTTGATAGGGTCAGGGACATTCCTGGCACGCAAGGTGAACCGACATAATACCAGTCGGCTCCGGGGCAGAATGGATAGAATCCCAGGCAGTTGAACAGATACCAGGCGCTCATCTGTCCGCAGTCGTCATTGCCGCTAAGCGATCCAGGCTCGTTGCCATAATAATTCTTTGCCACGTAACGGACCCATTTCTGGCAGTTCCAGGGCTCTCCGAAATAGTCATATAAATATGTGACGTGATGGCAGGGCTCGTTTCCGTGCCAATAGCCGCCGATGCGGCCCCAGATGTCGTGCGCTCCGGGAATATCCTCCGGCAGCTCAATGGTGAAGAGCTCGTCAAGGTATTTCTTAAGCCTTTGGCGTCCGGCCAGTTGGACATATCCGTCGAAATCGTGGAAAACGCTCCAAGTGTACTGCATAGTGAACCCTTCCGTAATGTCACCCCATCCGTTGACGGAGCCGGGACCCTGATAAGCTATCGGAGCGAAAGGATCACGCCAGGCGCCTTTCGAATCCTTTCCCCTCATGTATCCGGTCTCGGGATCGACAAGATTCTTGTAGTTCATCGAGCGGTTGAGGAAGAAATTATAATCCTCATTATGACCGAGTTTCTTGGCCACCTGCGCGATGCACCAGTCGTCGTAGGCATATTCGAGAGTCTTGGAAACGCTCTCCTTCTCAAGGTCGAAAGGAACATAGCCGAGAGAGGTGTATTCGGGAATGCAGTCGTAATGGGCGTTGGTGGCGGTGGTCTTCATCGCTTGGAAAGCCCGCTCGTAATCGAATCCCGGCACATCCTTAAGTATCATATCGGCAAGGATGGAGCATGAGTGATAGCCTATCATGCACCAGGTCTCGCCGCCGTAGAACGACCAGTAGGGGAGCATCTTCTCGGCGCTCTTGTCGAAGTGGGCGAGCATGGAGTTAGCGATGTCGGCTTGCAGGGGCCTGTTTACGAGATTCATCAGCGGTTCGAAGGCTCTGAAGGTGTCCCAGAAGGAGAATGTCGTGACGTTGGTGTATCCTTCCGCTTTGCCTATCGTGCCGTCGTGTTCCCTGAACCTGCCGTCAGCGTCCTGGAACAGGAATGGATGCTGCATCGTACGGTACACGCTGGTGTAGAAAGTCTCCCGAAGCACCTTGTCGTCACTGTCCAATGAATATGTCCCGAGAGCCTTCTCCCATGTGTTCTCCGCCTCGGCAAGCACTTTGTCGAAGTCCTTGCCATCCAATTCCTTGAGGTTCAAAAGGGCTCCATCGGTGCCGACTCCTGACACGGCGACCTTGACTTGCAAAGTTCCGGCATTTTCAAATCCGGCCACAACTTTCAATTTCCGTCCCCAGGCCTCTAGCGAACTGCGGAACCGTTTCGTGTTGTAGATCACCGGTTGTCCGTCCTGGAGGATCGTGAAGTCATTTATCGGCTCTGAAAAACGTGCGGCGAAAAACACTCGACGGCTCGGATTCCAGCCTGCGACGAGTTTGCTGCCGATGACAGTATATTCATCAAGCAGTCTCACTTCAGACCATTCGCAGTTCCACTGGAGAGTGTGGTCGATATCAATAGTCACATAAGCGTCCTTGCCGGACGGATAAGTGAATTTGAATAATCCGGAACGAAGGGCTGATGTCATTTCGGCCTTTACCCCGCTGTCCAAGGTGATACCGTAGTATCCGGGGTGAGCGTGTTCCTGGCTGTGATCAAGCTTGGAAGGCTTTGGATCAGAGTTGGTTCCGGGCAGGAACAGAAAATCTCCGAGATCCGGGATACCCGTTCCGCTCAGATGGGTCAGGCTAAAGCCTTGGACTGATGGCTTGGAATATTTGTACCCGGCGGCACAGTCATAATCCTTGTCATCGCAGTCAGGGCTGATTTGGATCCCTCCATAAGGCAGTTGGGCTCCGGGATACACGTTCCCGAACCCGTCCGTCCCCACGAACACGTTCACATCGTCAATCAACCTCTTTTGTCCGGAAACTAATGATACAGAGAGTGTTATGGAAAAAAGAGCCGTGGCGGCCAATGCTTTGAGAATATTCATGGCAAAAGTTATTATTTCCCGGTCATTGAATAAGGTTTGTCGGCAGGCTTGAGGCCGCGGGACTTGTTGGGCTTGGAGGCCATCTCGAACTCGAGAACACCGCCCTCCAGCAGGTCCGCATGAGTCAAGTAGAGCTTTGAATAATCCTTGCCGTTCAAGGTCACTTTCTTCACGTAGCGATTGGTGTCGCTGACCTTGGGGGCCTTGATAACCAGTGACTTCCCGTTAGGAAGATTGATATTGACCTCCTTGAAGAACGGCGCTCCGATGACATACTGGTCGCTTCCCGGACAAACCGGATAGAAGCCCAGAGTACCGAAAATGTACCAGGCGCTCATCTGGCCGCAATCGTCGTTTCCGCCCAGGCCACGGATCTCCGGCTTGTACATCCTGTTGATGATCTCTCTCATCCAGTATTGCGTCTTCCAAGGCTGCGAGGTCCAGGCGTAGAGATAAGGAATATGGTGGCTCGGCTCGTTTCCGTGGACATAACCTCCGATAAGGCAGTCCTTTGTGATGTCCTCATTGTCGGCGTAGGCATATTCGGGGAGGTCGTTGTAGAACAACTCGTCAAGACCGGCGATGAATTTCTTCTCCCCGCCCATCATGGTCATCACACCATACACATCTTGAGGAGCGTGGAAGGTGAAATTCAGAGAGTTACCTTCAATGAAGCCCTCTCCGACAGTCTGCATTATATCGAACTCTTTCTTAAAGGAACCGTCGGTGTATTTCGGGCGGCAGAAGCCAAGCCCGGGATCGAATACGTTGCGGTAGTACAGCGCCCTTTGGGCATATTCTTCCGCCACTTTTGAGTCCCCGGTTAGACGGGCGATGTTATAAATCGTCCAGTCGTCATAGGAATATTCAAGGGTATTGCTGGCCGCGGTGGAGATGTTGTCGTAGGGGACATAACCCAACTTCATATAGTCCCCGAGCCCGCAATACCACTCCTGCTTGGATGTGGTCACCATGGCCTCCAGGGCCCGTTTCTTGTCAATGTCGAGACCTTTGACAATGGCGTCGGCAAGGACCGGCACGGCATGATAGCCGCTCATGCACCAGTTCTCGTTAGCCATGTGGCTCCAGACAGGAAGCATGTGAAGAACATTCTGGTCGTAATGGGCAAGCATTGACTCGACGATATCCCTGTCCCTTTCCGGTTTGAACAAGGCGAGGAAAGGATGCTCCGCCCTGTAGGTGTCCCAAAGGGAGAACACGGTGTAGTTCGTGAAGCCTTTGGCCTGGTGGATCTCGTGGTCCAGGCCCCTGTAGGATCCGTCCACATCCATGTAGACAGACGGGTTGATCATCGTGTGGTAAAGGGATGTGTAGAACATCTTCTTCTCAGCGTCAGTGCCTTTGATGTCCATTACGGAAAGCTCTTTCTCCCAAGCGTTTCTGGCATCAGCGGCGATCTGGTCAAATGACTTTCCGGCAGCCTCTGCTTTCAGGTTCTTCAGGGCGCCGGTCGTTCCGGTTGAGGAGAGAGCGACCTTGACGGTCAGCTTGGGATCCTTTGAGGTGGCGAACTTGAACCAGGCCACGACTTTCCGTCCGGCGATAGCCGCGAAATTCTTGCTGGTGTCGAACTTGCTCCAGCCGCCCTTATAATCTATCTTCTGGCGGTCTGTGTAGCCATATTCAACAATGGGTTGGGAGAACTCGATGGCGAAATACGTGTAGTTGGTCCGGGCCCAGCCGTTGGTGATTCTATATCCGGTAACAGTCTTGTCGTCAAGTACTTGAACTTCTGACCACAGAGTCTTCCCGTCGTAATCGTAGATGCCGTGGATGAGGTCCAGGATAATCTGTCCAGATCCTTCGCCTTGCTCAGGATGACAGAAAGTGTATTCATGAACTCCGACCCTTGCTGTCGCGGTTAGACGTGCCTTGACACCATAATCATCGAGTGTCACTTGATACAGTCCTGGGCTGGCACTCTCCGTGGAATGGCTGAATCTGCTACGGAATCCGCTGTCAGGATTGTCCGCTGTGCCGGGATTCAGCTTTAGCGGGCCAGTTGTGGGCATTATTAATATGTCTCCGAGGTCTGAGTGGCCCGTTCCACTGAAATGGGTGTGGCTGAATCCTACGATCGTAGGGTCGTTATAGCGGTAACCGGCACAGGTCTCGTAGACCATCGGCTGATACTTTCCATTAATATTATGAGGAATAGTGTCGGTGTCCGGGCTGAGTTGCACGCCACCGAAAGGCACGCATGCTCCGGGGAAAGTGTGACCCATTCCGTCTGTGCCGATAAAGGGATCAACATAGCTTGTCTTGGTCTGAGCCATTGCGGTGGCGAGCGTCATCAGCACCGCGGCTGACAGGGTGACAAGCTGGCGGATAAATCGTTGATTCATAATATATTATCTAGTATTAAAGTTTGTATATTCGCAACTATAAAATTGAGGAATAAACTGACTTTGAGACAGTTATCTGCCAGCCACTATTCCATATTTCCGTAGAATCTTCTTTACCGGCTTCTCGATAGACTGTGCCCAGAGCTGGTAGCCTCGATCAGAAGGGTGCGTACCATCCTGTGTCGTCTCATGGTCAGGGGCCGAGGCGCTCGGATGGATGTAATACACATCCTTATATTTCTTGCAGGCGATTTTCATCAGGCTGTCAGCGACAGCGATCCTGTTGGCTTCCGCCTCGTCCGTCCGTTTGTTGAAATTGCGCCACTCCCTGTAGATGGTCCGCTGGAAGATCAACGGTTTGCCGGGGTGGGCGGCCTGGACTTTCTCGATAAAAGGGAAGAGCCTTTCTTTGATCTGCTCGATGCTCGGGTTCGAGAAGGTGTCGAAGATGAAGGCATCTACATCCGAGGCCACAAGAACATCAGCGAAATAATCCTGGAGTTTGCAGTTTCCGCTGCATCCAAGGCTTAAAAGCTGAAGTCCTGTGTCTCTTGAGAATATGGCCGGATAGGCCATTCCGGCGCGGCTTGTGGATATTCCGTGAGTGAAACTCGAGCCGAATATACCGATCCGGCCTGTGAAAGGGTTGGGCATCGCCTCCAGCACGGAACCCTCTTCAACACCGATTTTCACTGAATATTCCTCACTGAGGATCGGCAGGTACATCAGGCATTCCTTTATGGTTCTGTCCATTCCGGAAATCAGGTTGAAAGGCTGCTCGAGGTCTCCAGATACTCCTGCTCCAGCCCAGACCCATTTGCCGTTTTCCCTGATATACAGGTCATATCCCCTGGCTGAGAATCCGCCCGTGTTGTTAGGCCGGCCGACATCACCGTACTTTGTGAGTATCGTGATGGTAGGTGAATTGGTCCTGAAGGCCACTCCGATTCCGGCCGAGTTCCTGACCTGGTTGTTCTCGCTTTTGGTGAAACCCTTGAATTTGACCGTGTCCACTCTATGGTAAGGATTCGGGGTGTTCATCAGCTTACCTGTCAGGGTCAGATCACTGGCCTCCGTGTAAACAAACTTCGGTGTCGTTTGGGCCATGGCGCTAAACGCTATCACCATCAAAACCGGAAATAGAAGTCTTTTCATCTCGATGCTATGCTATATGATTATGCGATTCACAAATTTACAATTTTCGACGAATATTATGATAACTGTGGGATATTGTTTAAATGCGTGGCCTTAAAAGCATTAATAATTAAATCAATAATGGAGAGGACAATCAAGAAAGACTATGAGGCTCCTTCAGCCGAGGTGCTGAAGGTGGATGTCGGGATAGTCATCGCCACAAGCGTCGATTATCACGGATTTGGTGAAGAAGATGATTTGTCTGGCGGTAATTAAGGAGGATTGAGCGATGAGAAAGTCATTCATTTTCATTATTTTGGCGATAGCCACTATGGTTTCTTGCGAGAAGCGGTCCATAGAACTTGATTCAGAGGATCCTCAAGAGCCAAAAGAGATTGTATTCAACCTTGACGCGAAGCATCCGGGCACGGCCACAAGAGCCGTCAAGACCGGTTGGGAGACTGGCGATGTCGTATTCGTGTTTTTCTCTGGCGCATCTGCTCCGGCTTATCTTGAGATGAAGTGGGACGGTACCAAGTGGGTCAAGACCACCAAGAACAGCCTAGCCCTCAGCAATGGCCAGACTGGAACGATGACCGCTGTCTATCTTCCCTTCGGCAGTGGAGCCACGATTTCCAACGACAACGGAAGCTACAAGTTCAGCACAATTTACTATTCCTATTATCTGACCGCGGAACTTCCCTATACAGTCAAGGACAACACGGTCTCAGGGTGTTTCGGCATGAAGATTCCCGAAGGATTCATCCAGTTCTTTATTGATCAGGACGGCGCGGCTGAAAGCGATGTGGTCGAACTTAGGGAACCGAAACTCACCCCTGTCGGGGTTGTTTCTGTCGATTCTGATGGTACTGTCAACACAGCCGAACTGGCTCATGGCGCCCCGCTACCAGGTTATGTTTACGACAAGGAAGACAAGGCTTCCGGCGAGTGCAAGGGCTATCTTTTCAGCGGAATACTTGAAGAAGACGCCCGCGGAGCCTCTTCTGATTACCATTTCACCTTTGTGAAAGGCTCAAGTGCCAGATCTGCCCAGTATTATTTCAAGTCGTATTCAGGCAAGACCTTGTACAGGGGGGAGTCTGAAGGACGCGCCGTCAAACTTCCTGCCATCGGGAACTGGACCCAAGTCACTAATCACAAACCCATGGATCTCGGAGTGGATGTCAACGGACGGAGGCTTTACTGGTGCGATACCAACGTCGGAGCCGATCATGAGTATGAATCCGGTGACTTTTTCGCCTGGGGAGAGATTGAACCTCATTATACTACTCTTGATCCTCTTGTCTGGAAGACAGGGATGGAAGGCGGTTACACTTCCGCCAATCATAGTTCAGTCATCACCAGCAAATACACTTCCGGCGGGTTAACCATCGACCTTTCAGATGATGCCGCTAACGCCAATCTGGGAGGTATCTGGAGGATGCCCACCGCCTCTGAGTGTGAGGCTTTGATTTCGAGTGGTAATGTGACGTGGACATGGGTTAAAAATTTCCAGTACGGAGCGTTTGATTATGCCGGTCCCGGTTTCAGGGTCATCTCGAAAACAGACAGTTACAAATGGATTTTCATCCCCGCTTCCGGCGCTTTGGACGGGACTACGAACATCAACACATGGTCTTGGTTCCAGTCAGATCCCGTCGGCATTTATTGGACGGCTACTACATTCAGCAAGGGTCATGACTACGATTTCTTCATCAGAGAGGGAAACAAGGGGACGACGTTCAATGACGATAATTACATGGGTGCCATGATCCGTCCCGTGATGAATTAAAGGCTTGATTCAGAATTAATTGATACATAGGGTTTTAAAGCAAGTCCATCCCCTTATTCCGAGGGGATGGACTTCTCGTTAATCATTTATGCTGAACAGTTTCCAAATCACGGTAGATGTGTTATATTTGCATTTATGGAAAGGATAAGATTATCATTCGTGGCGCTGGCCGCTTTTGCCGCCTTGGTGTTGTCCTGTGGACGGGTGGGAGAGCAAGTCGGCTTCGACGAGAGCGCCGTGGTTTTGTCCGTCGCGGCGGTCAGTGATGTTCATATAAACACCGGTCTTCCAGTGACTTCCGCCAAGTGGAAGAGCGCCCTTGAGCAACTCAAGGCGAAGGCCGCCGAGTCAGATCCTGACGGGTTGGACGGAGTGCTTGTGGCCGGAGACCTGATAGATTACCCGAGTGACCCGGCGATACAGGAATTCAAGCGGGTCTATGAGTCTGTGATGGATCCTGTCAAAACGCCGTTGATTTACACCGTCGGTAATCATGATGTCCCGAATTACAAGTGGAGCGAGACGATGGTAGAGGATGCTGAATATATTCGTAAAGCATTAGGGGATAATTATTTCCAGACAGATGTCGATATTGAGGCCGGAACCGGTCTCGAATGCCGCCACTGCGTCATCGGTGATTATGATATCATAGCCATATCTCCTGACGGGACCAGCCCTGTAGTCTATGATCCTAAAGCGCTTGAATGGCTTGACAAAACGCTGTCCGAAGTCACATCTAAGAACCCTTCCAGATACGTGATCCTGATCACCCACCCGATGCTATATGACACCGTCTACGGCAGCCTTCTTGGAGAGGCGGACGGCATCTGGAAGTCTTTTAGCCCGGGCTATTGGGCGACCAGGGAACTGCCTGAGATTTTGGCTAAATATCCGCAGGTCGTGGCGTTTGGAGGACATCTCCATTTCCCTCTCAATGATCCTCGGAGTATCTGGCAAGGGGCTTTCACGGCTTTGGGATGCGGTTCCGTAAGGTATATGGCCATAGAGGCGGGCGGTTATGAGGATATGGCTGGACAGACCATAATGAAAGACAAGGATGAGTTCTCTCAGGGGTATCTGGTCCAGTTCGACAAGAAGGGCAATATGATGATCCACAGGATGGATTTCTACAATAAAGCGGTCATCGGGGAACCAATCATTATTTCCAAGCCATCTAAAAACGGGAAGCATCTGGACGCGTATTCTTTCCATCTCCGTAAGGCGGCGAATGAGCCTCCGACACTGCCATCGATGGATGTTGTCTATGAGAAATCACCTGAGCCTTGGAAGAAGAGCGAGCCGGGCTATTTCTCGGTGAGCTTCCCCGCCGGGACTGATGACGAGTTTGTCCATCATTATGTCTTGACGTTGAGCAAGGGTGATGAGCTGATCATGAGCAAGAAAATCCTGGCGGATTTCTATAAGTACCCTCAGCCATCGATGATGAAACCGGTCTGGAAAGTGAATATGAGCATATTCGACCTTATCGGAAGTGATGACTGGGCAGGCCAGGAACAATTTGAGCCTGGTACCTATACAATCTCTCTTACCGCCTTTGACTCATGGGATGCGGCCAGTGAAACGCTTTCAAAAGAGATTGTGATATGAGCAAATACTCGTTGATCGTATTGTTGCTCGTCACATCGGTCTCGCTTGCGAACGCGGAAGGGATCGATCGTAAAGCGGTCGTCTCCCGGCACAATCCGGTGACCTATGTGTCATCCGCGAAAAGCCCCGTACAAGTCGGCAATGGCCGTTTCGCTTTCGGTGCGGACATAACCGGACTCCAAACCTTCCGTTCCTTCAACACATTGAGTGATTGGGGCTGGCATTCAAATCCTCTCCCGGACGGTCTGTCCGTTGAGGACTACAAGCCGGTGGTTCTGGAAACGTGGGGGACTCGTATCCCGTATATCCTGAACAATCCGGAATGTCCAGAGATATCCGATTGGCTTCGTTGGAACCCCCACAGGATCAATTTGGGACGAATAGGTTTCGTGCTGACAAAAGCGGATGGGGAACGGGCTGAGGAGAAAGATTTGAGTGACACTCGTCAGGAGACTGATCTTTGGACCGGAATCGTGAATAGCCATTTTGCCCTGGAAGGAGTGCCGGTTTCTGTCAGGACAGCTTGCCATCCCACAATGGATCTTATTTCAATTCACGTGGAATCACCTCTGATTCAGTCTGGTAGGATAGGTCTGTTTGTGGATCTCCCGTATTCCGATGGCAAGAGCATGCTGACCTCGGTCGGGGATTTCACTTGCCCTGAAAAACACAAAAGCTCATTGTCCTCACAAGTGCCCGGCAGCGGAGTGATCACCCATGTTATGGATGATACCGAATATGAGATTGAGCTTCACTGGAAAGGTAATGCTGATCTTTCCCGGGTCAGCGACGCCGCCCATGAATACCGGTTTGTAACGTCAGGAGATGACAGTTTTGACGTCACAGTCCTTTTCCGGCCCTCGAGTATTCCGGAAATGGATACTCATGAGATTGTGGCAGAATCAAAGGGCGCGTCCGGATTGGAGGTTGAAGATGTGGAAAAAGCTTCCGTTGAAAGTTGGGAGAAATATTGGTTGACCGGTGCCGCGGTGGATCTGAGCGGGAGCTCCGATCCTCGCTGGACGGAACTGGAGCGTCGTATTGTCCTTTCACAATTTGTCTTGAGACTTAACGAGACAGGATTATTCCCCCCTCAAGAAGCCGGGCTTGTGAATAACGGGTGGTATGGACGTTTCCACTGGGAGATGATCTGGTGGCACGGAGCGCATTTCCTGCTTTGGAATCGTCCGTATTGCGTTGATGGCTACCTTTCGAAGTATAGCGCATTCATGGAAGAGGCGGTCTCACGGGCTTCTTCAGAAGGCCGGAAAGGGGCCAAATGGCCAAAATGCACTGGGAATTTCAATAGGGAGTGGCCTTGTGAGCCACATGCCGCTCTTTGCTGGCAGCAACCTCATCCAATCTGGTTCGCTGAGGAGGAATATCGCTTGAATCCGTCTCAGGAAGTACTTGACAGATGGGCGGATGTGGTGATAAACACAGCCGATTATATGGCCGATTATGTCTTTTGGGACAAGGCCGGGAGGCGTTTTGTGATAGGGCCGCCTGTCATTCCCGTTTCTGAGAACACGAAGATGCTGGAGACCATGAACCCCATATTCGAATTGGGCTATTGGCGTTTCGGTCTTCGAGTCGCATTGGATTGGGCAAAACGACTCGGGCTGCCTGCCAAAAGGGTGAAGGCTTGGAAAGATGTTCTCCGCAAACTCTCTGATCTTCCCACGGAGGATGGATATTACATCACTCACGAGGGAATGGTGGACATGTGGACCAACTATAATTTCGAGCATCCCGCCCTTACTGGTGTTTACGGGTGGCTGCCGGGAGACGGTGTCGACGTTGAGACTTTCCGGCGCACATTCCATCATGTTTTGGAGACATGGCAGATGGACAGGATCTGGGGCTGGGATTATCCCATGCTCGCTATGGCCGCCGCCAGGCTTGGCGAACCCGAAACAGCTGTGGATTTGTTGTGTACGACCGCCCACAAGTTCAATTTCGACGCTCACGGTTTGGCCGACATGTACCCTTTCCCGTATTTTCCGGCAAATGGAGGTCTTTTGACTGCCGTGGCCATGATGTGCGCTGGTTGGGATGGGTTGCCTAAAGGTGTGGCCGGGTCGGTGGTAGAGAGTCCAGGTTTCCCGAAAGACGGTAGTTGGGTTGTACGGTATGAAGGGTTCAATAAGATGATGTGAATAATATAAACGATTGATAAACATGAGATTCATCAGCTGGAATGTGAACGGCCTACGGGCCTGCGCCGGCAAAGGCGATTTTGACAAGGCTTTCACCGCTCTGGATGCGGACTTCTTCTGTCTCCAGGAGACAAAGATGCAGCCCGGGCAGCTTGATCTGGAATACCTCGGTTACACTTCTTACTGGCATTCCGCCGAGAAGAAAGGATATTCAGGAACGGCGATTTACACCAAGCGTCAGCCTATTTCGGTGACCTATGGGATAGGTGTCCCGGAACATGATGTTGAGGGTCGTGTCATAACGCTGGAAATGCCTGATTTCTACTTGGTTTGCGTCTACACTCCAAATTCCCAGGACGGCCTTCGCAGGCTTGATTACAGGATGGTTTGGGACGACGCTTTCCGGGAATATGTCCTCGGACTTAAGGCCAGGAAAGGGGTCGTGATTTGCGGGGATATGAATGTCGCCCATCAGGAAATCGATATCAAAAACCCTAAGGCCAACCGCCGCAACGCCGGCTTCACAGACGAGGAAAGGGACAAATTCTCTGTCCTTCTGGACTCCGGATTCGTGGATACCTGGCGCTCTACCCATCCCGATGAAGTGAAGTATTCCTGGTGGTCCTATCGTTTCAGGGCCAGGGAGAACAACGCCGGGTGGCGAATAGACTATTTCCTTGTGTCAGAAGACTTAAGAGAAAAAATAGAATCGACGGACATCCACAACGAGATTTTCGGATCCGATCATTGTCCGGTCGAGTTGGTCCTGTCTCTTTGATTTTTGAACATTTCATTGTATATTAGCAAACTGCGAGAATAACATATAATAGCGCTATAATGAAAATCCAGAAATTGTTTTTGAGCATCCTCGCCGCGGCGTCATTATTCGCTGGCTGCAAGGAACCGGAGCCGGAACCATCAATTCCGACCCTTACTGTTGGTCAGACCGAACTCTCTTTTGAGCAGAACGGCGGAACCGGCAATATCACAGTGACTTCCAACCGTCCCTGGACAATCTCCACCGATGCGGACTGGTTGGCTTTCAACCCTTCAAGCGGTAATGCCGCCGACGCCCCCGTGACGGTTACGGTGACCGCTCTCGCCAATTCATCCACAGACAGGACAGCCTCCTTCAAGGTCAAGACCGACTTTGATTTCAGGACTGTTGAAGTCAGCCAGAAAGGAGCCAAGGGAGAGGATCCTAACGTGACGCCTTCCGGAAGCGGAACCGCCAGCGATCCGTACAATGTGGCCGCCGCTCTTGAGAAAGCCAAGAGTCTCCAGGCGTTCAATAACGGTGATGATCCGACTTCTTCCAATTCGGCGAATGTTTATACCGCGGGAAAGGTGGTCAGTGTCGACATTGATCCTGGCTACGGAAACGCCACCTATTTCATTTCCGCTGATGGGACCAGCGCTGTCCAGCTCGAGGTCTACAGGGGTAAGTATCTCGAAGGAGTCTCCTTCACCGCCAAGGATCAGCTTAAAGTCGGAGACGAGGTCGTGGTCTACGGAACTCTCGTGAATTTCAAGGGAGAGACTCCTGAATATACAGCCGGCAGCAAGCTTATTTCCGTCAACGGTGAGACCAAGGCTCCTGAGATTGACTATACCAAGTTCCCTCTCACAAACGTCGGCGCCTTTATCGAGAAGGCGGCCAAGGGTGAGTTCTTCAGGCTCAAGGGTAAAGTCAGCCGTTTCAATGCCCAGTACTGCAGCTTCGACCTCACTGACGACAGCGGTACTATCTATGTCTACAGCGTGACCAACAAGGACGAATGGACTTCCAAGATCTCCAACGGAGGTACAGTCGAACTCGCCGGTATGTACGATTATTACGAGAAGAACAGCCAGCACGAGGTTGTCAATGCCCAGATACTCTCATTTGAGGCTGGACAGGAAGATGATTATGAGAATGCCGAGCCTAAGACTGTGGCTGAATTCATTTCGGCAGCCAATAAGACCACATACTTCAAGCTCACCGGAACCGTCAGCAAGTTCAACGCCCAGTACTGCAGCTTCGACCTTACTGATGCGAGCGGTACCATCTATGTCTACAGCGTGGCGAACAAGGCTGACTGGTCATCCAAGATTTCCAATGGTGGCACGGTCACCCTTGCCGGTAAATACGACTATTACGAGAAGAACAGCCAGCACGAAGTGATTGAGGCCCAAATTCTTTCGTTCGAGGCTGGAGCACAGGAGGACTACAGCAATGCTGAACCCAAGACAGTCGCGGAATTCATCACTGCGGCCAATAAGGAAACTTATTTCAAGCTCACCGGAACCGTCAGCAAGTTCAAATCCCAGTACTGCAGCTTCGACCTTACTGATGCGAGCGGTACCATCTATGTCTACAGCGTGGCGAACAAGGCTGACTGGTCATCCAAGATTTCCAATGATGGTACGGTCACCCTTGCCGGTAAATACGACTATTACGAGAAGAACAGCCAGCACGAGGTCATTGAGGCCTACATCATCTCCTTTGAGGCCGCTGCCCCGCCGGATACTCAGGACGCTACCGTCGCCGAGGCTCTCGCAGCTGCCAAGGATGCCGTTCTGAAGGTTGGCCCGGCCGTGGTCGTAGCATCATCTTCAGTAGGTTTCCTCATGGAGCAGGACGGCGCAAAAATCTATGTCTATGGAGGCTCGGCAACAGTAGGAGACAATGTCACTGTCGATGCTACACGCGGTGAGTACCAAGGTGTTCCCCAGCTGACTTCCCCGAAAGTCACGGTCAATTCTACAGGTGCCGCGATCACATATCCCACTGCGAAGGACATTACCTCCTCCTTTGCCTCATATTCATCTGAGACCAGGGAATATGTGACATTTGCGGGCAAGCTCAACATCTCCGACAATTACTACAATATCGAGGTCACAGGTTCCTCTACTGTGACAGGAAGCATTGTGAAGCCCGTTGAGGACATTTCATCGCTGAACGGCAAGGATGTCACCATCACCGGTTACTACCTCTATCACACTTCCCAGGGCAAGTACCTGTATGTCATCCCCACAAAGATCAATGACATAACCATTACCGGCGAAGGCGGTGAAGTTTCCGGCAACACCGAGACTATTGATTTCTCAACCAAAGGATACGAGAATGCCGAAGCCATCGCCTCTGTCAAGGGGACCAATTTCAATATCAGCTTTGATAAAGGGACAAACTCCAACGGGCCCAAGTACTATGACACCGGTACGGCGATCAGGGTCTATGGCAGCAATAGTTTCACTGTCTCCTCAAGCAAGATCATTTCCCAGATAAAGTTCACGTTCAGCAGCGGTGAAGGTACCAATGAGATCACAGTCGATAAAGGTACCTTCTCAAAGGATTCCTGGACTGGTTCAGCCACATCAGTGAAATTTACTATTGGAGGCACAACAGGCCATAGGAGAATCAAAGTGATAGCTGTTACTTTTGCTGAATAGTTATGACTGCTAACCGTCGGGTTTCTGCGATTACGAGATCAGTGGCGGCGTTTCTGGCGCTGTCACTGATGGTCGTTTCGTGTGGGGGAGGTTCTGATATCAAGGAAGAACCTCTTGTCCCACCGGTGGTCAGCATCAAAACCCAGAGCGTTTCCGGCGAGGCTGGCAGCCAGTTTATGACAGTAACGGCCTCCGGCAGCTGGACGATCACGACTTCAGCACCATGGATTACCGTCAGCCCTTCCAGTGGCACCGGTAACTCCAGCAATGTGGTGCTGAGCTATTCGGAGAACACCGACGCCATCAGAAACGCGACCGTGACAATCACCGGTCCGGGCGGTTCGGCCAGCGCCGGTATCACACAGAGCAAACTGGTTGTCCCAGTGCCTCCCACGCCTCCGGATCCGGGTCCCGGGCTTGATCCGGGCGGAGATGACGATCCGCCCCACCAGCCGGGAGAAGAGAACGGTTACGGTTACAAGACCGCACCTCAAGGTTGGCTGGAACTAGCTGAGACTAAGGAAGATGACGGTCTGGAGTTCTTCACTCATTACATGACTCTCGGCACCGCCACGGTCAGGAACTATTCGTTCTACTGGGACTATGACAACCTTGTCGCCCCTTGGGTGGCCTATCCTCTCTGCGCAGGCAATATCGGCAATGGCGGCCGTTCGGACCAATGGGGTCTCGATCCTCTCCTTCCGGACAAAAAGCAGCCGGTCCTATTCAAGGCATATTCCAACTTCGGCTCCAGAGGTCACCAGATACCATCCGCGGACAGGCTCAATCGGGACGCTAACATCCAGACCTTCTATTTCACGAATATGACTCCGCAGGATTATGACTTCAATGGAGGCATTTGGGCTGTGCTTGAAGGCAAGGTTCGTGAATTGGCTAAAAAAACCGGTGCGACCACCGGCACGGACACCCTGTACGTGGTCACCGGTTGTTACATAGGGAATTCCACAAGGAAAGCGTTTGATAATAATGGCAAGGCCGTAGCGGTCCCCGAGGGATATTTCAAGGCCTTGCTGCGTTACAAGGACAACACTTCGGTCGGCCATGGCGGATTCATGGCTTGCGCGTTCTATCTGACGAACAAGAATGAGCACGGATCGAAAATCACCAAGGAAATGAGCATGTCAATCTCCGACCTTGAGAAGAAGTTGGGTTACAAACTGTTCGTTAACCTTGACGCCAAGGTCGGCGCCGAGACCGCCAAAACAATTAAAGAAGAGAATCCCGCCAACGTAAGCTGGTGGTGGTAATAATCAGCGATAACATTAAGACAACCAAATGAGAAGAATTTACTTCATAGCGCTCTGCGTCCTCCTGATGGCTCCTTTCGCCGGTGCCCAGAAGGTCCAGAAGAGCCACGTGATCGGTTTCTACAATCTCGAGAACCTGTTCGACACCTATCACGACGAGGGTAAGAATGACTATGAGTACCTGCCCGAAGGCGCGAACCAGTGGACTGATGTAAAATATCGCAAGAAACTCCACAACATGGCGGAGGTCATCCGGGCGATGAAAGACGAGAACAAAGTTTGGCACACCATCTTGGGAGTCAGCGAGATCGAGAACCGCAATGTTCTCGAGGATCTAGTGATCCAGCCCGAGATCGCCGAGGCCAACTACCAGATCGTCCATTATGACGGTCCTGACCGTCGTGGTGTGGACTGCGCCCTGTTCTACAGGCCCGACCAGTTCACCCTTCTTGAGAGCCGCTCGATCCCGTTCACCTTTAATTCCCCGAGCATCCAGTTCAGCATGACTCCTGAGGAGCAGGAGAATTTCCGCACGAGGGATATCCTTGAGGTCCGTGGCACTATTGGAGACGAGATGTTCGCCTTCTATGTGACCCACCTTCCTTCCAGGATCGGAGGCAAGAGCGGTGACCTGCGCAGCCGCGGCGCCGAAATTATCCATGAGAACGCCATGGCCTTGATGGAAAAATATCCCGGAATCAAGATCGTGGTGATGGGTGATATGAACGACAACCCCGTTGACGAGAGCATGGTCACATATCTCCACGGCAAGGAAACCATCGAGGAAGTCGGCCAACAGGATTTCTTCAACCCCTTCCTCTCGATGATCAAGGCGGGTTACGGCTCCTTGGCATATCAGGGTGTCTGGTGCATATTCGACATCATCATGGTGAATTCGAATCTGGCCCACGCTCCCAAGGGTACTTTCCAGATCCAGCCTATCGTCAAGAAGAAATTCTACGGCAGGGTCTTCCAGCAGCCTTTCATGACCCAGCAGGAAGGCCAGTACAAAGGCACTCCCAAGAGGACTTCTTCCAATGGAGCCTTCATCAACGGCTACAGCGACCATTATCCAACCTACATAGTAATCTCCACAAAGTAAAATGAATATCCTGAAGAAAACAGCCGCGCTTGTAGCGGCCTGTCTGGCCGGGATCGCCCTTTTCGCCCAGTCTCCGACCGGCGGCGTGAAAGGAAAGATCGTAAACAGGGCTGACAGGACTCCGGTCACTGGAGCTGTCCTGACGCTGAAATCAGGTGCCACCGAGATCGGGACGATCAAGTCCGACGAGCAAGGTGACTTCCTGATGAGCGAGTTGGCGGACGGCATGTATGACCTCTTCATCGAGGCCCCAGGCTTCCTGCCCACGACAGTCAATGTGACCGTGAATGATGGTTACGTCAAGAATATGTTTAACCTCAGCCTCTCCCCGGTCGTGGTGGCTGGTGAGGTGGACGACTCTTCCTTCGGAGAGTTCGACCTTGACGGTAACGGCTATGAGGACACCCCTACGATCCTCTATGACCAGAATGATGTGTTCAACAACGCCGCGAGTTTCAATTTCAGCGCCGTGCGTTTCAAGGTCAGAGGTTACGCGAGTGAGTCGCAGGATGTGTACATCGCCGGAGTCAAGATGAATGATGCCTTGACCGGGTATTCTCCATATTCATTGTGGAGCGGCCTGAATGAGGCGACCAGGGCCAAGTCCTCTGTCATCGGATCCGAGATATCCACCTATGGTATCGGAGGTTACAACGGTCTCACCAACATCTACGCGACCCCTGGGCAGGTGCGTCCCGGAAAGCGGTTCAGCATCCTGACCAACAGCGCCCTTTACCGAATGAGGGTGATGGGCACCTGGGCTGTCCCGGAGAACGACAAAGGATGGTCCTACGCCGTCAGCGCTTCCGCCCGTCTTGGTGGAAACGATTGGGTACAAGGTGTTTACTACCGCTCTTTCGCTTACTATCTGGGAGTTGAGAAGAATTGGAACGATCTTCACAGGTTGGCTCTCGTGACCTTCGGAGCCCCTGGACAAAGAGGTGCGCAGAACGCTTCCACCCAAGAGGTTTACGACCTTGTCGGAGACAACATGTATAACTCCAACTGGGGTTATCAGAACGGGAAGATGCGTAATGCCCGAAACAGGATCACCTTCGAGCCTATTACCTTCCTGAAATACGATTTCACTCCTTCAAAGGAGTTTGAGGCTTCCGCTACAGTCCTGTTCAGAACCGGAAAGAACGGTTACACCGCTCTTGATTGGTATGACGCTCCGGATCCTCGTCCTGATTACTACCGTAACCTCCCCAGCTATTTCTACATGGCGAATGATGACTACAACCGCATGAATCCGGCGAAGGCCGCTTGGGCCCGCGAGGCTTGGATGAGCGGTGATCCTTCGACTGCCCATGTGGATTGGGACAGGTTGTATAGCGTCAACAGGAACTCCGAGGGTGGTCGCGCGAAGTACGCTCTCGAGGAAAGGCATGTGGACCAGAACGATTTGAACCTCGCCACCAGCATTCTTTGGAAGCCGAAGCCAGGTGTCGCTGTACGAGCTGGTTTCAACGCCAAGTATAACCGCACCGAGTACTACAAGTCAGTTAACGACCTTCTCGGTGGCAGCTATTTCCTCGATGTCGACCAGTTCGCCGAGAGGGACTATTCCGCGTCCGCCATCAGGGTCCAGAATGATCTCGACTACTATCTCGCCCACGGTGAGGCCCGCAAACTGAAAGTGGGTGACAAATATGGCTACGACTACTATGCCCATCTCGTCAAAGGAGAGGCCTGGGCTACTGGCAAGTTCGCTTTCGGAGGCCTTGATTTGACGGTAGGAGGAAGGATCGGATCCAACTCATTCTGGAGGGAAGGTCTTGTCCGTAAGGGACTTTTCCCTGGTCTGGATGACAACGGCAACCCTATCCAGGTGGGTGATGACATCTACACTTCTTACGAGGATGACGGATCCCCGATCACTTCAAAGGGCAAATCCGAGAAGAGCTCGTTCCTGACTTATGCCGGCAAGATCAATCTGGCCTACACCCTGACCGGAGGCCACAGGTTCTTCGCCAATGCTGGTTATTCCAGTGAGGCTCCGTACTTTGACAAGGCTTTCGTGGCCCCGAGAACCAGGAATACTCTTATCAAGGGCATCGAGAATACCAAGGCCCTGTCCGGAGACGTCAACTATATGTACGCCACCAATGGTTACAGCCTCCGCCTGACCGGTTTCTACACCAATATAACCGACCAGACCGATGTGATGAGCGTCTACTACGACCTCAACAACTCCTTCGGAAACTTCGCCCTCAGCGGAATTGATGAGAGGCATATCGGAATGGAGCTCGGTTTCGAGGTTCCGACCCCTCTCAGCGGTCTTTCAGTTGTGGGAGTGTTCACCACTGGTGAATATATCTACACTTCGACTCCGATACTGACCGCCACGGTCGACAATAACGCCTCTCCGATTTATTCGAACCTGCCGGTTCCTTACTGGAAGAGCACTCCGAAAACCGACGGGACATATCAGAAGCACTACGTGCCCAGCACGCCGCAGTTGGCCGCCAGCTTGGGGCTCTCGTATTTCTACAACTACTGGTTCATCGACGCCGATGTCGACTATTTCGCCAACTCTTATCTGGACATGAGTCCTCTGAGCAGGACAGATTACGCTACCGCCGGCCCCGACGGAGTGATCACTCCGGAGGAGGTCGAGTCTATGACTCTCCAGGAAAAGTTCAATCCCGCATGGCTTGTGAACTTCAGCGTGGGCAAGTCCTGGTACATCCAGAGGAAATACCAGCTCGGTTTCTCGCTCAACGCTAAGAACATCCTCAACAAGACCGATGTCAAGACCGGAGGTTTCGAGCAGACCAGAATGGTTGACAACACGGTCAGCAAGAGCCGCTACTACAACTTCGATCCGAAGTATTTCTACATGTCCGGTTTCAACTACATGCTGAACCTTTATTTCAGATTCTAAAGCAGGAGGCAAGATCATGAGAAAGTTAATATATTCATTAGCGATAGCGCTCTCATTCACAGTTATTTCCTGCCAAGAGTGGGAACCTGTCATGGGTAACCAGGGCGAGCCGGCGGAACCAGCCGCCGCCTCGCTACAGGCCAACACTACGATCGCCGCCTTGAAGGCCATGTACCAGGGTAAGCCTGTCCATATCGAGCAGGACATCATCATCGAGGGACAGGTCATATCTTCCGATGCTTCGGGCAATATCTACCGCTCCCTTTATATTCAGGATAACACCGGAGCGATCGAGGTTAAGATCGGCAATTCAGCTCTGTACAATGATTATAAGGTAGGCCAGTTGATTTATGTCAAGTGCCAGGGCCTTGTGATCGGCAATTACGGCGGGATGCTCCAGATCGGAGCCGATGACCCGACCGGGGAATATGAGACGGCTTATATTGACGTGAAGAGCCTTATTGCCACCCATGTTTTCAAGGGTCCTAAGGGAACTCCGCTCAGTCCCCAGGTTGTCACAGCGGATGAGATTGACTCTAACCTGAAAATGGGATATAAGGGTCCTCTTTTCGGGAAGCTGGTTACTCTCAACGGGTTGACTTATGGCAAGGAGATATTCGTACTTATCTATCTTGATAGCAATGCCGACAAGAAGGCTTCTTCCAACCGACTGTTCCTCTCGGACCAGCAGTGGGGTGTGACCACTTGGGCTTTCAGCGCCCAGCAGATGAAGACTTATCTTCAGTGGGGTGTCTGGGATTCCGCCAAGATCGGCAATTCCGGTGATTACAACTACGGAACGGTCAGCGACCATCGTACTGAGCTGATCAATAATGCAGGTGCCTATGCGGTGAGCCAATATTTCAATATGCCCAAGAAAAAGGGTAACCTCCCGATCCAGATCCGTTCCAGCGGATACGCGAAGTTCGCTGACACACCGATCGACCAGAAGATCCTTGACGGGGCCAAGGTCAATGTGACCGGCATCCTGACCAATTACAACGGAGCCGCCCAATTCACTTTGATTGACCTTGATGGAGTTAAAATCCAATAGAAATGAAAAAAGTATTCTTAGCTATAGGAGCGATAGTCGCTATGACAGCTTGTGTACAGACCAAGAACCCGTTCCTTGAGGAATGGAAAACCCCTTACGGCATTCCGCCGTTTGACAAGATCACCCTCGCTGACTACATCCCGGCCGTCAAGGCGGGAATAGAGCAGCAGGAAAAAGAGCTTCAGGCTATTCTGGACAATCCGGAGGCTCCCACCTTCAAGAACACGATAGATGCCTACGAGTATTCCGGAGAGATTCTGGACAAGGTGATGGGTGTGCTGTCCAACCTCCAGGAGACCGACGGGAATGACGAGATGGAGAAGATCGCCGAAGAAGCGACCGAGCTGCTCACCAAACATGAGAGCTCGATCTCGATGAACAAGAAGTTCTTCGAGAGGGTAAAAGCCATCTACGATGCTGACCAGAGCGCCCTGACAAGGGAACAGCAACTGGTCCTGAAGAACCTCTACAAGAGTTTCACCCGCAACGGTGTTGATCTCGACGAGGCTTCGCAGGAGCGTCTGAAGGAGATAAATGTCAAGATCGCAGGCTTGCAGCAGAAGTTCGGTACCAACCTCCTCGCGGAGAACAATGCCTTCAAGGAGAAGTTCGGAACACCCGTCTCATCCTATACCTCCGAGATGACGTCATGTGAGGACAGGGCCCGCAGGGAAGAAATGTTCAAGGCATATTCCTCCAGGGGCAACAACGGCAATGAATATGACAACAAGTCAATTGCTCTAGAGATCTTGAAACTCCGAGCCGAGAAGGCCAGGATGCTTGGTTTCGACACCTTCGCCGCCTATGTTCTGGATGACCAGATGGCCGGGAATCCCGCTACGGTCGATGAGTTCCTTGACCAGATCCAGAAGGCTTCCAACGCCAAGGCGAAACAGGAAGTCTGTGACATGCAGAAGATTATGGACGAGGACATCGCCGCCGGCAAACTTCCGAAAGGCTCTAAGATCCAGCCTTGGGACTGGTTCTATTATGCCGATAAGGTCAGGGCCCGCAAATATGCTCTCGATGAGAGCCAGACCAAGCCTTACTTCATGATGGAGAATGTGAGGAACGGCATATTCGCCGCCGCCCACAAAGTCTATGGCATCAATGTGGAGCCTATCGACGGGGTTCCGGTCTACAATCCTGCGGTCGAGACATTCAAGGTCACCGATGCGGACGGTAGCCTCCTCGGCATATTCATGACAGATTACTTCCCCCGTTCCTCGAAGAGAGGTGGCGCGTGGATGAACGTGTTCCGCGACCAATATATGGACAAGAACGGCAATGATGTGCGTCCTATAGTCGTGAATGTGGGTAATCTGAACGCTCCGACCGAGACTGAGCCCGGACTGTTCTCCATTGATAATGTGGAGACTACCTTCCATGAGTTCGGTCACGCCCTTCACGGCCTTCTGACCAAGTGCGCTTACAAATCAGTGAGTGGCACAAGTGTCAAGAGGGACTTTGTCGAGACCTTCTCTCAGTTCAACGAGAACTGGGCCTTCCAGCCCGAAATCCTGGCCGAGTACGCCAAGCATTACAAGACGGGAGAAGTTATCCCGGATTCTCTCGTGGCAAAGATCAATAACGCCCGCAAGTTCAACCAGGGTTTCATGACCTCGGAGCTTTGCGCCGCTTCGATCCTGGATATGAAATGGCATGAGTTGACCATGGAGGATCTCGCAAAGATGAGCGAGGGCGACCAGGCTGCCAATGTTGCGGCTTTCGAGCAGAAAGTCTGTCAGGAGATGGGACTTATCGATGAGATTATCCCTCGCTATCGCACGACCTACTTCAATCACATATTCAACAGCGGTTATTCCGCCGGGTATTACAGCTACCTCTGGGCGGAAGTACTTGATAAAGATGCTTTTGAATATTTCCAGGAGCAAGGGATTTACAATCCGGCTGTCGCTGCCAAGTTCCGCCGGACCTTCCTTGAGAGGGGTGGTAGCGAGGAGCCGATGGTCCTTTACATGATGTTCCGCGGAGCCCAGCCCGATCCCGGTGCCTTGCTCCGCGCCCGTGGTCTTGAATAGTTTTTATCAGACATATATTTATTCTAAATTCATATGATTATGAGAAAATTCCAATTGATGGTCCTGGCGTGTGGTTTGATGCTCGCCACCACGGCGAAGGCCGATGAGGCCCGCCTGCTCAGGTTCCCCGCCACCAACGGGACAGACATCGTGTTCTCCTATGCTGGAGATCTCTTCACCGCCCCCCTTGCGGGCGGCGAGGCCAAACGCCTTACCTCACACATCGGTTATGAGATGTTCGCCAAGTATTCTCCGGACGGCAAGACAATCGCTTTCACCGGTGAATACGACGGTAACCGCGAGGTCTACATCATCCCTGCCACAGGTGGAGAGCCTGTGCGTCTCACCTACACTTCCACGAACTCTCGTGATGACCTTGGTGACCGTATGGGTCCCAACAACATCGTGATGGGTTGGACTGTTGACGGGAAATCAATCATCTACCGTAACAGGACAGGTGACGGATTCCCTGGAAAACTCTGGAAAGTGTCTGTCAACGGTGGTATGCCTGAGGAGCTTCCTCTTCCTGAGGGTGGTTTCTGCAGCTATTCTCCCGATGGCAAGAAGCTGGCTTACAACCGCGTGATGAGGGAGTTCCGCACATGGAAATACTATCGTGGCGGTATGGCCGACGAGGTCTGGATCTATGATGGCAAGAAGGTCGAGAAGATCACCGACAACCCCGCTCAGGATATCTTCCCGATGTGGGTAGGCGACGAGATCTTCTTTGTTTCTGACAGGGATATGACAATGAATGTCTTTGTCTACAACACCAAGACCAAGGCCACCTCCAAGGTCACCAACTTTGAGGATTACGATGTGAAGTTCCCCAGCACCAACGGCAAGTTGGTCGTGTTTGAGAAGGGAGGTTTCCTCTACAAGCTCGATCCCGCCACCAAGAAGGCTGAGCAGATCCACATCACTCTTGCTTCTGACCTGGTCTACGCCCGTCCTGAGTTGAAGAAGGTAACCGGACGTGGTTTCAGTGTCTCTCCTGATGGCAAGAGGGCCGCTGTTACCGCTCGTGGTGAAGTCTTCGACGTCCCCGTTGGAAAGGGAATCACCAGGAATATCACCCAGACCCCCGGGGCCAATGAGAGGAGCGCCACATGGAGCCCTGACGGCAAGTATATCGCCTACATCAGCGATATTACCGGTGAGAACGAGGTCTATCTTTATGATCCTGCCGCTGGAACCACAGTCCAGGCCACAAAGGATAACGACACCTATATCAGCAACCTGTTCTGGGCTCCTGATTCCAAGCATGTCTATTACTCAGACCGTAAGAACCGCCTTGTCGAGGTGGATCCTGCCACAAAGGCCAAGAAAGTTATCTTCTCCAGCCCGGATGGCGGACTCTACGGAGTCTCTTTCTCTCCTGACAGCAAGTGGATCGCCTACACCAAGCGCGCTTCCAACGACATGAGCATTGTCTATGTCCGCAATCTCGCCACAGATAAGGAGTACCTTGTCACAGAGAAGTGGTACGATTCCGGTTCCCCGATGTTCTCCGCTGATGGGAAATACTTGATATTCACCGCTCAAAGGGATCTTACCCCTGTCTACAGCCGTATTGAGTGGAACTATTCCTATAGCGACATGTCCGGGACTTACATGGCTATGCTCGCCAAGGACACTCCTTCACCTTTGCTTCCTTCCGACAGTGAGACATCTCCCGCCAAGGCCGAAGAGAAAGCTCCTGGTCGTCCCGAAGGTCCCGCTGCTGGTCCCGGTCGTCCCGGTGCCGGTGCGCCTGAAGCGAAGCCTGCTGAGACCAAGATAGATCCTGACGGTCTGATTGACAGGGTCGTCAAGCTCCCGATCAGTGGTAGGGTATTCTACAGCGATGGCAAGAAAGTCTGGTTTGTCGGCGGTGGCGGCCCTATGGGCGGTGGCCGTGGCGGTTTCGGTGGTGGTGCCGGTGTCAAGACTTATGACTTCGCTTCCGGCAAGACCGAGGATTGCGCTGACGGAATGATCAGCTACCGTCTTGGTGACAAGAAGGCTTTACTCTCCGGAAGGGGCAAGACTACGGTTGTCAACTTCCCCGCACCCAAGGTTGGTGGCGGCGAGGAGATCGATGCGGACAACATGTACGCTCTGGTTGACTACGCTCAGGAGTGGCCTCAGGTCTACAACGAGGTCTGGAGAGCCTTCCGTGACGGTTACTACACCGAGAATATGCACGGACGCGACTGGAAGGGTGTCAAGGCCAAATATGAGCCTCTCCTACCTTATGTCAAGACCCGTCTCGACCTGAACTATATCCTTGGCGCTATGATCGCCGAGTTGGCCAGCGGCCACGCTTATGTCAATCCTGGTCCGTACCCGAAGCCTGACAGGATCCCTATGGGTCTTCTCGGAGCCAAGGTCAGCAAGGACAAGGGTTATTTCAAGATCGACCACATCTATGCCGGCGCCACCTATAGGCCCGAGCTTCGCAGTCCTCTGACAGAGCCTGGAATGAATATCGCTGAGGGTGACTACATCACCGCTATCGACGGCAAGTCTCTCAAGGATGTCGATAATATCTACAAGTGCCTGATCGGTAAGGCCGGCAAGCTCATCGAGCTGACTGTCAACAAGAAGGCTGCCGAGGGTGGTCGCAAGGTCGTGGTCAGGCCTATCGACAACGAGTATCCTCTTGAGCACTATGAGTGGGTCACCAATAACATCAAGACAGTTGAGGAGAAATCCGGCGGAAAGGTTGGCTACATCTATATTCCTGATATGGGCGCTGAGGGACTTAACGAGTTCGCTCGCTACTGGTATCCCCAGCTTGATAAGGAGGCCCTTATCATCGACGATCGTGAGAACGGTGGCGGAAACGTCTCCCCGATGATCATCGAGCGTCTCCAGAGGGTTGTCTACAGGATGAATGGCGGACGTGGCTCCAACAGGGTCAGCACCATTCCCGACGGTGCTCATGTCGGACCTAAGGTGTTGCTGATCAATAAGTACTCCGCTTCTGACGGAGACCTTTTCCCTTGGGGCTTCAAGGCCAACAAGCTCGGCACCGTGATCGGAACGAGGACTTGGGGCGGAATCGTCGGTATCGGTGGATCACTGCCTTATCTTGACGGTACGGATGTGAGAGTCCCTGGCTCCACGAGCTTCGATCCGAAGACTGGTGAGTGGATTATCGAGAACTACGGTGTCGATCCCGACATCCTTCTTGACAATGACCCGATCAAGGAATATGCTGGCACTGACGAGCAGCTCCTGAAGGCTATCGAGGTAGCTCTCGAGCAGATCAAGACCCAGACATCCCACAAGGATCTCCCTGGGAAGCCCGCACCTCGTACCTTCAAGGATCTGGGACTTCCGGAGATTAAGTAAGTGACTGTTATTCAATGTTTGATTTGTAGAAGTTTGATATGAAAAAATTACTTGTCACATTCTTGGGGGCGTTCTTGTTCCTATGCGGTCCGAACGCCTCGGCACAGCTTACCTCTGGTGACGGCACCCTGTCTTTCGGTGGTGGATTCACATCGTTCGGCATTGGCGGGCCAGATGCTGACCTCTTGGAAAGGATGCAGTTCCCTAACATGATTCCTGGTTTCTATTTCGGAGCCAGCATCGACTATGCGTTCTCCGCTATCGAGGGACTCACTGTTGAGCCGGGCGCTTATATTGCCCACTATGGCAAGGCATTCCAGTTCGGATTGGCGGGTGAACCTAAGTCCTATCACGCTAATTACCTGAGAGTTCCCCTGGACCTCAAGTATACGTTCACGATGGATGATTCGGCAATAGGTGTCGCGGTATATACCGGCCCTCGATTCAATATCGGCGTGGGTGGTAATATGTTCAGCGCCGGAAAAACCTATCCCGGTCTCAGGCCTTTTGACGCACAGTGGGGATTCGGTCTCGCGTTTACCCTTCAGGACGCTATCGTGATCCGCGGTGGATACGACATAGGAATCACCAATTGCATCAAGAACAATAAGGATCTTAGTTTTGACGATCTGATTATCAAGAGGCACACTCTCACTATCGGAGCTAACTTTCTCTTCAAGTAATCGATCAGGATGTGGAAAAAGGAACCCTCTTCAAATCTGAAGAGGGTTCTTTTTATTCTGTTTCAAGAAGTTCGTAGTCGAGGAGCCGTTGTTCCAGATTGGCTGACTTGACCCTGATCCTTACCTGGTCTCCAAGGCGGAACACCTTCTTGGTGCGCTTCCCGACAATGCGGTAGTTGTCCTCGTCAAACTCATAGAAATCAGAGTGGATCTCCCTCAGGGCCACCATGCCCTCGATCATCTCGGGTTTGATCTCGACATACATGCCCCATTCCGTCAGGCCGGAGATGACTCCATCAAACTCCTGTCCGACCTTATCGATCATATATTCGATCAGTTTGTATTTGATGCTGTCCCGCTCGGCGTTGGCGGCAATCTGCTCCCGCTCAGAAGCGTGTTGGCACTGGGCCTCGTAATACTCCTTGTTCTGGCTCTCCCTATTGTCAAGATACATGGCCAGGAGCCTGTGGACCATAGTGTCGGGATAACGGCGGATCGGGGATGTGAAATGGGTGTAGAACCTGAACGCGAGGCCGTAGTGACCGATATTCTCAGTTGAATATACGGCTTTGGCCATGGAGCGCAGGGCGATCATCTGGAAAGCGTCACGCTCCGGAGTGTCCTTGGATTCCTGCAACAGGCTGTTCAGCGACTTGGCCACATCACGACCATTTGATACGGGACCCATCTTGTAGCCGAAGTTCCCGACGAACTTGCCGAGGTTGGCGATTTTCTCCATATTCGGCTCGTCATGGATACGATAGACGAACGTCTTGGCGTTCTTGTCTTCCTTTCCGTTCATCCTGCCGGACGTGGCGATATACTCGGCGACCGACTTGTTGGCCAGAAGCATGAACTCCTCAATCAGCCAGTTGGCCTCCTTGGTGACTTTCTCATAGACCCTGATCGGCTTGCCTTTCTCATCGACCTCGACCTTCATCTCAGGCCTCTCGAAGCTGATGGCACCGGAAGAGAAACGCCTCTTTCTCATAATAGAAGCCAACCTGTTCAGTTCCAGGACAGCATCCCTGATCTCCTGGCTGATGGCCGGATCCTCAGGTTCCTTCCCCTCAGATTCGATGATTTTCTGGGCGCCCTCGTAGTCAAAACGGTAGTCGGAACAGATCACTGTGCGGCCGAACCAGCGGTCAACCACGTTGGCGTCAGGGGTGATCTCAAACACGGCGGAGAAGGTCAGTTTGTCCTCGTTGGGACGCAGTGAGCAAAGCTTGTTCGAAAGCTTCTCCGGAAGCATCGGCACGGTCCTGTCCACAAGGTAGACTGAGGTGCCGCGGGCCTGGGCCTCCTGGTCCATAAGCGATCCTGGCTTCACGTAATATGAGACATCCGCGATATGTACTCCGATCTCGAAGTTGCCGTTCTTGAGTTTGGTAAGGGAAAGGGCGTCGTCGAAGTCTTTCGCATCAGTAGGGTCGATAGTGAATGTCAAGGTCTTGCGGAAGTCCTTACGGCCCTTGAGATCTTTTTCGGTGATCTCATCCGGAATCTTGTCAGCCGCGTTCTCAACCTCGGGAGCGAATCTGTAAGGAAGCCCGTACTCGGCGAGAATCGCATGCATCTCGGTCTCGTTGGCTCCCGGCTCACCCAGAACATCGGTGATATATCCATGGGGATTAGGCTCACTCCTTTCCCAACGGTCGATGATCGCCGCGACCTTCATTCCTTTCTTCGCCCCTTCCGGAAGTGATTCAAAATCAATGGATATGTCATACGGCATGGTCCTGGATTGCATCAGCACCCAAGCCTGTTTCCCGACAATATGCAATATTCCGACAAAAGGAGTCTTGCTGCGTTCGACTATCTCGATGATCTCACCTTCCCGGCGCTGGCCTCCACCTCGTACTTGGACTTTTCCTCTTCCTCTCGGTATCGGAGCCGGCCTCTTTTCCCTCGTGACGACGCACCTGACGAGGTCTCCGTTGAGGGCTCCGCGGGTCTTGGAAGCCTTTACGAACACATCGTTATCTTTCTCATCTCCTTCGGGGACGACGAAGACAAAACCGTCCCTGCTCATATGGACCTTTCCGGTCACTTCCTCAAATCTTCTCTTTCCGCCCTGCCTTGAGCCGAATTGCTTCTCGCGGCTCTTTCGGAGGGCCTGTCTTCCATTTCTGGCGCCACCTTGGCGCTTGTTTCCTTTCTTCATCTCTTATTATTAATAACACCACAAAGTTAGCAATAATGATTATCTTTGTGGAGACAACCCGACTAATTTAATCAGTTTTTAATATGGCAGACATCAAAAACGACAGCAGGATCGTCCTGACCTTGGACGCTGGCGGCACCAACATGGTCTTTGGCGCCATGAAAGGCGGAGAGTATTATGGAGACACCCTTACCCTCCCCTCAAACGCATCCAACCTGGATCTTTGCCTGCAGGCTATGGTCCTCGGTTTCGGCACGATCATCGAGAGGCTCGGTGACGAGAAACCTGTGGCTATCAGTTTCGCCTTCCCTGGCCCGGCCGATTATCCTAATGGTATTATCGGTGGCTTCCTTCCCAACTTCCCGTCTTTCAGGGACGGAGTCGCTTTAGGACCGTTTCTCCAGAAAAAGTTCGGAGTTCCTGTATTCATTAATAATGACGGAGACCTCTACGCTTATGGAGAGGCTCTCGGTGGCGCGCTGCCTGAGATCAATAAACGCCTTGAAGAGGCCGGAAGCTCAAAACGCTATCACAATCTGATCGGTTACACCTTCGGCACAGGGTTCGGTATCGGAACTGTGATTGACGGAAGGCTCAACAGGGGTGATAACTCTTGTGTCGAGACTTTCTGCCTTAAGCATCCCGATATGCCTGATGTCATCGTGGAGGACGGTGTGGCCATCCGCGCCGTCAAGAGAGTATTCGGGGAACAATCTGGCAATCCTAACCATGGACTTGAACCGAAAGAAATCGGCGCTATTGCCAGAGGGGACGCTCCCGGTGACCAGGCTGCCGCTATCAAGGCTTTCGACAAGATGGGAGAAGTTGCTGGAGACGCCATCGCCACTGCCGTGACACTGATTGATGGTCTGGTGGTTATCGGAGGCGGTATCATGAACAATTACCAGTTCCTGATGCCCGGAATCCTCAGGACAATGCGCGGGAAGATGCGCCAGCTTTCCGGAGACGTTCTCGACAGGGTCCAGATGAAGGTATACAACCTTGACGATCCTGCCGAGTTCGTGAATTTCGCTAAGGGTGAGGCCAGGAAACTGAAGATTTACGGCAGCGATGACGAGGTTGTCTATGACCCGCAGAAGAGAATAGGTGTCATGCGTTCTAAGATCGGGGCCAGCAAGGCCATTTCTCTCGGTGCCTACGCTTTCGCTCTTTCAGAACTTGACAAATAGGAGGAAAGGACATGATGTATCCTCTGAAATTCAAGCCTTATCTCTGCGAAAAAGTCTGGGGTGGAGAAAAGATAGCTCCTTTTAAGGGAATATTCACCACCAGAAACCGTATCGGTGAGAGTTGGGAGATATCAGCCGTGCCTGGCCACGTGTCTGTGGTTGACAATGGACCTCTTGCGGGGAAGTCGTTGACTGACATTATGATATCAAATGGAGTCGAACTCGCGGGCAAGAAAGTTATCGAGAAGACCGGGACCGAGTTCCCGTTGCTGATAAAGTTCATTGACGCCAAGGCTGACTTGTCCGTCCAAGTCCATCCTACTGACGAGCTTGCCGCAAGGACTAACCCTGGCCAGAAAGGCAAGACCGAGATGTGGTACGTGGTTGGAGCTGACAAGGGCGCCAAGCTGCTCAGCGGTCTTACCCAAGAGATCACTCCAGAGGAATATGAGGAGAAGGTCCAGGATAACACCATCACCGACGTTCTTGGTCGTTATGAGGTTCACCCCGGAGATGTGTTCTTCCTTCCCGCCGGTCGTATCCATGCCATAGGCGCCGGCTCCTTCGTGGCTGAGATCCAGCAGACCTCGGACATCACTTACAGGATTTATGACTATGGCAGGCTTGGGCTTGACGGCAAACCTCGCGAGCTGCACCTGGAGAAAGCCAAGGAGGCGATTGACTATACCGTGTTCCCGGACTACAGGACCGATTATGTCCCCAAGAAGAACGTCGAAACCCGTCTTGTGAGTTGCAAGTACTTCACGACCAGTTTGTTCGATATTGACAAGCCGGTCTCGAAGAACCTCAGTGCCTTGGATTCGTTCGTAGTGGTGATGTGCGTCGCCGGGAATGGTGAGCTGGTGGACAACGAGGGTGACGGCTCGGTACATAGGCTTGAGATCCGTCAAGGTGAGACCGTCCTTGTGCCGGCCACTTCAAGCACCATCGAGTTCCATCCCGATGGGGCCATGACTTGTTTGACTAGTTTTATTGAATAGGAAACAATTAATATCCAAGAATTTATATGATTAGAATCAATTGTTTTTTCAAAGCTTCCGAGAAAGAGGGAGCCGTCGTCAAGGCTGTCGAGGCCGCTAAGGCATTGACTGAGAAATCGCTTGGTCACGAAGGCTGCGTCGCTTATGATGTGTTCTGCAGCGCTACCCGTCCCGATGTCTTCATGATTTGCGAGACTTGGAAAGATCAGGCTTGCCTGGACAAGCATTCCGCCACACCTGAATTCGCTGAGAATGTCGGCATAATCCAGGAGAACGGAACATTGAAAATAGAGACCTTCGAGTTCTGATTCCCGAGGAAGACTGTGAGGACCTATTAATAAATGGGATAGTCGATGTCTTCCTTGTAATACACAAAGGGTCCGAAGATCATTTCCACTGTTGATTCGGCGGCTATGGACACGATTCCCATGCCGCCGTTCACGTTATTCGGCAGCATAGTCGGCTCGATGATAGGAGAGACATCGTAGCCGTAAGTGGCCATGTTGTTCAGTGCCCTGAGATAGTTGTAGAAGCTTCGGTCGAAACTTTTCAAACTGAGGTTGAGGAACCTGTTGATTTCGGCCCTGTCGGCTTCGAAGAAGTAATAATAACGGCTCTTGAAGTAATAGGAAGGAATATAAAACCGCACTGTGGCATCGGAGTCCTTGAACATTTTATCCGAGAAACAGTGCGTCGAGTTGACAGGCAACAGATCCTCAAACAGCTCACCCATGCCGGAGGAATAACCATCCTCGAGAATCAAGTCATGGAAAGTCTCGTAATCAAGCCAGTAAGGACCTTCGGTGTCGACACGGGTCTCTCCTTCGCCATCTGAGCTCAAACTGGTGACCGTGGTCAGATTTCCGTTCATGGAGTAATAATTGTCCTCACCTTGGACATCGCGAAGCCGCAGTGTGAATTCCAAATATTCCTGCTCATAAGTATCAGTTCCATCAATGTCCTGATATACAAAGGATTTCACGACGGTGGCCGTGTCTACTGACATGATTGTACCAGGCTTTGGCACCACAAGTTCCGTCCAAGCGTTCAGATTCCCCTTGGAGGCTTCGATCCTCACTTTGTCTCCTGGCTTGAAATTGGCCTCGAACTCATATCGCGTGTAAGGGAAGCGGTTTGGAACAAGCTGAGTCTCACCTGTCTGCCAGTCGACAAGCTCTTCGGTATATCCTGCGGGTATCGCCTTCGCGACACTTCTGGCTCCATTCACAAAGCATTCCACTTTGGCTCCTGGTAGTGAATCAATCCTGTCCGGATAACTCATCGACAGAAACAGAGTGTGCTTCGAGTTTGTCGTGGAGAGTTGGCCCAGAATTGTGATCTTCCCGTCACTCGGGTCGTATTCGTACCTTATGGTGTTCTCACAAGCCACAAACCCGAGAGCGGCAATCAATATGGTGATTATCAAGTGTTTCCTCATAGCTTGTCAGAAATTGCGGGTCCAACTTATTGACGGCAGGATCGGGAGGATGGTGATCTTTTTCATCTTCAGGCTCGTTCCGATACGATTGCCGTTTTTGTCATAATCCGGACCGTAATCCATAAAGACGAAGTTCGGATTCATTTGGTTGTAAACGTTATACACACTGAGATTCCACACGCTTTCCCCTCGGCGCCGCTCCTTGTGGTAGCTGGCTCCGAGATTGAGCCTGTGGCTGGGAGGGATACGGAAATTGTTGCGATGGTCAACGTACTGTGCGTCAATTATATAACCATCCGGATGCAAGACCGCGACTTGGCGGACAGGGACTGTGGTTGTTCCTCCGGTGGCGAAAGACCATGCGCCGTCAATGCCCCAGGTCTTGTTGAAACGATGGTCCACGCTTATATCGATGCTGTGGCGACGGTCATATTTGTAGGGGAAGCGCTCCCCGTTGTTAATTGATCCGTCCGGGAATATACGGTCGGATTTTGCCAGGGTGTAGGCGAACCAGCCGGTTGTCTTGCCCGCTGTCTTCTGGACGAGGAACTCTATTCCTCGAGCCGTTCCCTCACCCATTTCCACTCGGTTCTCCCAGCCATCCGAGGTGCCCAGCATCAAGGTTCCGTCCTTATACTCAAGGATATTGTTCATTTTCTTGAGATAACCCTCAATGGAGAACTCCCAGCCCTTGATCTTGTCATAATATACTCCGGCAGAGAACTGGTCTGAGGTCACGGGCCTGATATCCTTGGTGATGGGGACCCAAAGGTCGACCGGAAGGGATATCTGGGCAGAACTCAGCAAGTGGACATATTGGGCCATCCTGGCGTAGCCGGCTTTGAAAGAGAGCCCGTTGCCAGCTGACACCTTTGCGGAGACTCGTGGTTGGAGGCTCCAATAAGTCTGTCCCTCGGTGTTGAACATGGAGAGCCGGAAGCCGGGATTGATTGTGACATGCTCCCCGAGACTCAGGTCGTCCTCGGCATAGAAGGATAGCTCATGACCCCTATAGACCTTTTTGGGGTCAGTGAAATATAGTGTTGTGTCGATCTGGACATTATCGCCTTGAACTTCACGGTCGACAGCGGACATCCTTTCCGGGATGAATGTGTGCCAGGTATACTCAGTGCCGAATTTCACAAGGTGGCTTGGCGAGGGATTGAAATCAAAGTCTGATCGCAGGCTGATATCCCTTATTCCTGAGCGGTAGTCGAGATGGTATCTGTTGGTGGATTTCACCCCATCCACTATCTCGGTCTCTTTTTCCCCGGCGTTCATCACCATCTTGTAGCGGTTGTAAGATAGTGTCGTGTTGGAGAATAACTTGCTGTTATAGATGTGGTTCCATCTTGCGAACCCTACTGTGTTGCCCCAGAACACCCCGACATCCGTGCGGCTCTTATACTTGTGATGTGTTGTCTCCAGACCGATAGTCTCTGTTCCTTCTCCCTGCTCTTCCTCATTAAACAAGAACCTGTCCCTTCCATGGTAGGTTCCGAAGTAAAACCGGTCACGGTCACTCAAGCGCCAAGTGACTTTCCCGTTGAGGTCATAGAAATAGTAGTTGGCGTATTCGTCTTTGAGAAGCAGTTTGATAAAAGGGGAGTATAGGATGGTGTGCATCCCTCTGGCGCTGACGGAGTAAGAGAGTTTATCTTTTATTATCGGCCCTTCCAGATGGATCTTGTCGCTGATCAGCCCGATGCTGGCCGTACCACGGGTCTCTTTCATGTTCCCGTCATTTGTGCGGATGTCCACTATGCTGGACACCCTTCCACCGTAACGGGCCGGGAAGGAACCTTTGTAGAGAGTGACTTTCTTCACCGCCTCCGGCTGGAAAACCGAGAATATGCCGAGCATGTGGTCGACATTGTAGATAGGCACCCCATCCAGCAGGATGAGGTTCTCGTCGGGTCCTCCTCCACGGACGTAAATACCTGAGAATCCCTCATTTCCGCCTTGAACGCCAGGCATCATCTGAAGGACTTTCAGGACATCGGCCTCGCCGAAAAGCACCGGCGTGTTCTTGATCTGGGCGATAGGAACATCGATGGCGCCCAGATATGTGGATTGTATTCCGGCGTCTTTGCTGGCGACAACCCTGGAAGAGGCCAGGGTCTCCCCGGATTTGAGAGCCACATTGATAACCGTGTCTCTCAAAAGGGCTATGTGCCGGACATCGTCCTTGTATCCCACATAAGAATACTGGAAATCATATTCTCCGGCCCGGAGTGTCAGGGAGTAATATCCGAAATTGTTGGTGACAGCTCCGGTGCCGGAAATCCCTTCGAGGATTCCCGCTCCGATCAGAGTCTCTCCGCTATCATAGTCAGTGATGTGGCCGCTAATGGTCACTTTCCGCTGAGCGAAAGCCTGCGCCTCATAAATAAGCGCGAGAAGCATAGCCACTCGCGCTATTTTCCATCCAAGATTTGCCATCAGAATGTGATCATCGGCTTTGTCAAAGCTTCTTTAAGTTGATCATCATAGCGCAGGCGAGTCTTGATTCCCGCTTCCTGGAAGAAGTAACGGACCATGACCTCCTCCTCAATGAACGGGACGATCTCGTCCTTCTTGAGATTCAGGAAAGTCTCTTTGTCCATCTCAAGGGCTTTGCTCATCGCCTCGATCTGGTCTTTCATACTGTCCGCGAGTCCGTCTTTCTGCAGTTCTTTCTTGACCTGGTCGAAATAGGTCCTCGCGGTGGAGCGGTAGTCGAACTCTTTTGTCTTCGCGAACTCAACGAAGTCCTTCCAGTCAGCGTCAGACATTGTCCAATCCTCAGGGATGCTCTGATGCTCCCGGACGAACTTGAGGGTATATTCCTGTATGATGTTCGAATACACGAGGGAGTAAGTCAACCGGCTGTATTCATGGCCTTTGACTATGACATCCGGGGTGATTCCGCCACCATCTCTGACAATCCTGCCCTTGGAGGTCTTGAACTCATGGGTCAGGGAGTCGGGAATATGAGCCACGCTGCCATCCTCGTTGCGGTTGGCGTAGTCAATAGCCTGCACGCAACGTCCGGAAGGAGTGTAGTATTTCGATGTCGTGACCTTGATCTGTCCGTTGTAAGGAAGTGGTTTGATGGTCTGGACAAGTCCCTTTCCGTAAGTCCTGGTACCCATCACGGTCGCGCGGTCAAGATCCTGCAGGGCTCCGGTCACGATCTCTGATGAAGATGCTGAGCCGGAATCCACCATGATAAGGATAGGAATCTCTGTGTCAATTGGTTCCGTGGTGGTTTTGTATTGCTGCTCCCCAGTCCCTTTGCCTTTTGACGACACCACCAGCGAGCCTTTCGGGACGAAGAGGGAGACTATGTTCACCGCCTCGCTCATAAGGCCGCCGCCGTTGCCGCGGAGATCCAAGACAAGTTTCTTCATGCCCTGCTTCTTCAGGTTCAAGACAGCGTTGCGGATCTCGCCGGAGACATTCTCGGTGAATCCGCTCTGGTAGATGTATCCTGTCTGGGAGTCAAGCATTCCAGCGTATTCAACATCGGGGAGATGGATTCTCTCTCGGGTTATGTCGATATCAACGATCTCCCCGGTGTAGACTTTCTTTACCTTGAACCTGACTTTCGTGCCGGGTTTGCCCTTCATCTTGTCGGAAGCCTCCTGACTGGTAAGACCGTGGGTCGACTCTCCGTCGATCTCCATTATCTCATCACCGCACTGGAGCCCGTATTTCTCCGCCGGAGAGTTCTTATATGGCTCATTGATAATGACATTCCCATCCTTATCCGGCTTATAGATAATAGCTCCGATACCTCCGTAGGTCTTTGCGATCATCATCTGCAGGTCCTCGTTGTCCTCCTCGGGGATGTAAATGGTGTACGGATCCAAGGCTCCCAACATGGCGTCAATCCCGGCTCTCTCGATCCTGTCCACAGGAAGGGAGTCGACATAGGAGCGATTAAGCTCTTTCAAGATGGAGTTCTGGATCTCGGTCCATTGCCCGAGCTTGAAACTCTGCGATTGCGCGAGAGCGACTCCGCAGGTGAGGATAGCCACAGTGGCCGTCAAGATTGTTTTCTTGATCATATTCTTGTAGATTCAAATTCCAATCCGCAAAAATACTAAATATCGTGCCATACAGTCATCGATTATCATGGGTATCGGTGCCGATGATATCATCCTCGGTCGAAGCGTCGATGATCGACTGGACGTAGGCTTCTATCGCGGAAAGGCCAGCCGCCAATTGTTTTGGAGGCCAGGCATTGGAGCCCCCTGTTGAGATTGAGCCATCCTCATACCTTATCGAAGTGTGCCACATGTAGCCGTCCAGGACCTCGAATTTCGGAGTGTAGGAGTTGCTGAGATTCCAGAGCTTGTATTCCCTGACAAAGCCATCAATCTTCTTCAAGGCATCGTCGGGGCATTTGTAGATGGTGATCTCTGGGTTACAGTCGTGGGAGTACATGAGCTTCAGATGACCATCTTCTCCCTTCTCGATCTTGTACCATGTGATGTACCACATCATAGTTCCCGAGTAGGAATGCTCATATTCCTTGATTGACTCCGGAGGAAGGTTTTTCACATATTTGTTGTCCCACGGTTTGGTGCAGGAGAACATGGCCCCTAAAAGAGAAAGGGCCAGAACAGTTTTAAACATGATGTTCCTAGTGCTGTATTGCCATGACTCTCAAGTACTTCAGGATAGTGTCGCACCACTCCTCGTCACCGGGGAACTGGTAACGGGCGTTGCCCTTCGGATCGGGAGTGAAAATTGTCTCTCCCTTCGGGGTCAGCTCAACCCAACCACGCTCTGACAGGGTGTAGAGGTCGTCTCCCTCCACAGCATTGATGACAGCAAGAGGATCCCACATCTTCTGACCGGTGTCACACTGGACATTCTGGTAAATCCACTTGATAGGATGGCAGTCTGTCCAGTCCATGTCGGAAATGACCAGCTCAGGCTTGTAATTCAGCGGATCGCCAACTTCTCCAGGGGAGAAGATAATGTCGATCTCCTTTGGCCATAACTCAAAGAATTTCAGTGAGAAATCAATCGCCTGGGTGAAGTTGTAGTCAGGCTCGACAGCCTCTCCGAAGACTCCGCCCATGGTGTAGATCGCTTTGACCTTGTTGCGCACAAGCTCGACTCCATTGAGATTGGAATACTCATCCGGGCCGGACTGGAGAAGGCGGCTGAGGGAGGTGACAAAACCCACGGAAGCGATTGTAACGCTGTGGTCAGGCTGCGCCGCGAGAAGCTTGCGGTAGAGTTTGTAGCCTTCGGGATATTCGTCCTTGCTCTTGTAGGTCTGCTTGAACATAGGTTCCGCATCCTCGGTGCGGGCGTAAGCGACATTATGGTAGGGGATGAACACCTTCGGATCCTTGATACCAGCCCTCTCGAGACCGATAGGGATATCAGGATAACCATAGAAGTTGTTCAACACATCGACAGCGTCGGCATTGGCGGCGCCCATACGGTCAACCACAACTCCGAGGAGGGTGCAGCGCTTCATGTCCATGTAGCGGTACAGGAGCATCAAGGCGAAGAGGTCGTCGGTGGATGATCCCATGTCGCAATCAAAGATTATGCGGCAGTCTTGCTGCTCATAATTGGATTTGATGTTAATTCCCTTGCCGGCGTCGTAAACGGTGTGCTGCCCGTTTTCCCTGGCGAAGGCGACGGCGGCCGCGAGGCTGTCCTCAGGGAACATCCTTGTGGAATCGAAATAGTATTTTCCGTTCTCGGGATTATACCAGCCGCCCACCAGGCCGTCATGCTCGCGGGCATGCTTCACCACGGCGGGGATGCTCTTTTTGTCGAAACTGTTCTGGGTGGCGATATAAGACACCATAAGCCCCTTGTCGGGCTGCCTCATAGTGTTGAGGTCGAGGGTGAATCCGTCAGGATACATCTGGCCCATCGCCCAAATGGCGTTGTATAGTTCCTTGTCGGAGAGTTTGACCTTCTGCGCGGAGACGGTCAGTGATACCAGCAACAAAGCGAAAATGGATAATAATTTCAGAGGTTTCATACGGTAAGTGTTTTTAAATTAATATATTAAACTTCTAAAGTCTTTAACTCTATGAAAGGTGACGATGTCTCCATCGTGAGCTCCACGTGCTCTCTCGTCCCCGGAACGGCTAACGATCAGGAGGTCGTTCCCTTTGATCAACATGGTCGCGTAATGCCGTGCGGCATTGTCGGCCGGGCCGACAGCGACGAGACCGGCGAAAGTCCATTTCAGCAGGTCGGGTGAATATGATAAAGCTAACCGTCTCCTGTAGTTCATCCTGCCGTCGATCTGCGAGTGGAGGAGCCAGTAAAGCCGGCTATCCGGGTCATATACAACATAGAACTTGAGATCAGCTCCGGGAATATGGGCGAAATACATCTCATGTCCGTTCTTCGTGAGTTTCTCCACCGCAAGGCTTCCGTCGGGCCTCTCAACACCTTTCATCATGACTCCTATGTCCGGAAAGCCGGTGCTTGCCCTCATCATAAGGACTACTGACTTCCCGGAGGGGTCGTAAAACGGGTTGTTCTCATCAAATACCCGGATCACATTTGTCTCCAATATCCCAGCTTTCCCGGGATCGGTAACCGGGATTCCGGAAGGCCTGGCCGCCTCCATGTCTTCATCCGGGTTGTACAAATCCGAGAACTTCCAGCTGGATGACAGGGTGAGATCGTCGTCAACCTTAGCCTGCATCAACACAGGACCGACTCCTGGCCATGGATGACCATCAGCCACCCATTTCTCATATACAAGGGTCACTTTCCCGTCATGGATGTCGACAGGGGTGCAGCTCTGATGCCAGCGAGGCTCCGGGCATAGGACAGAGGGTTCTGACCAGGTCTCCCCGTTATCGTCACTTCGGGTGATCAGCAGCCTGCCGGAATGGCCTATCATATACAATGATTTCCCTGCTTTGAACAGGATCTCATGCATCATGGGAATCCTGGCCGGGGTTTCCCGCCAGGTCTTTCCGTCATTATCAGACAGCAAGACCCGGATCTGGTTTCCGGCCTTGTAGTCTCCGAAATCTGATTTTGGTCCGTCTAGAATATATGTTCCCGGACCACCGTAATCGACACTGACGACAAGTCTTCCGTCAAAGCCCTCGATGATTCCAGGGGTGTAAAGGAACACGCTGTCCGGGCAAGGGGACTCGGCTATGACCATTTCTGAGGCGACAAGGTGGCCATTATTCCCACCTGTATGGCAGGAAACCGCCGCAATCGCGGCGGTAACCATCAAAACTATTAAGTCCCGTTCCCTCAACACCTTCGATTATTTGTCGAAATTCCTTGACGCGAATGGAAGGGCTGTCCTGAGGGCGGTGTGCCAATATTCCCAATTGTGGATTCCGTCCCTGACACGCAGCTCATCCTTTACTCTCTTGAGCATCATCTTCATGTGGAGGTCGAAAGACAGCTTCACAAGATAATCGTCATCGCCGCAGTCAAAGAACCATTTTACGCCGCGGAGGGCATCCAGTGTGGCATCATCGGCTTTGTCCACATAATCAAGGGCGGAGTGCTCACGGACCGCCTTGCAGGTGTAGAAGAATTTGTCTTTCTTCTCGTCAGGAGTGTTCTCGTCATACTGCTGGTCCAGCCAAGCGCTCATCGCATAGCAGCTGGAGAAGGTGTCCGGGTGGCGCTGGGCGTAGACGGTGCTGCCGCCTCCTCCCATCGAGAGACCCATGATAGCCCGGTGGCCCTTATCTCCGATTCCCCGGTATTTCTTCTCCACGGCAGGGATAAACTCCTTGAAGAAGAAGTCCTCGTAATTCCAGTTTGGCATATTGAAATAGCCGTTGTAGACATTATGGATGTCAGGATCACCGGCGTTAGGCATGACAATAATCATCTCGACAGCCTCGCCGGAGCGGATCAGCTCGTCGGCCACTTCCTTCATCGTACCCTTCTGCTCCCAGTCCTGGTAGGTGCCGTAGAGACCATGCAGCAGATAGACTACAGGATACTGCTTTCCGGACTGTTCAAAGCCATCCGGAAGATAGATATTGTACTTTACTTCAGCCCCGAGAATGCTGCTGTTGACGCTGTCGGTGACGATCTTCCCGGCCTGTGCCGTGAACGCGGGCAAAAGCAGGAAGACGGATAATACGCTAATAATTCTTCTCATATTCTCTTCAATTAATAAATCAGGTTTTTTAAGCGAACATATAAAAATAGTGATTATCTTTGAATAACCGCATATTTTCCGTAATGAGAAAACCGTTTTTAGCCCTTGTTTGTTTTTTATTCCTGCTAGTCAGTTGCGGGAAAGGAGGTGTAGTCAACTCCACGAAAGGCGTGGTTCCCCCTACAGACAGACCCTGCGCTGATCTTCAGACCGGGGCTGAGATGTTTGGAAAATGGGTTGAGGATCCGGCTTCCGTCCCGCTTTCTTTTGTCTATGACGGGAAGGCCGTGAATGGACTTCAAGGATTTGAGGTTTTGTCAAAGAATTGTGAGACAACGGCTTCCGGGAAGTCTCTCAAAGCGGTGTTCCGTATTGATGAGAACATGACAGCCACCTTTGACGCCTTTCTCAACAACGAGTTCGGAGAATTGGAATATACCCTCTGGTTTGAGAACACGGGATCGGTACCGAGCAAAGCCCTTTCAGAAGTCAACAGCGTTGTCCTCGATTTCCAAGGAAGCGAACCCATGTTGAGGGGTTGTCTGGGTGATCATCAGAATAAATATGCCGATTATCAGACCCCGCTTAAGGATACCACGGTTTCATTTGTGTCCAATATTGGCCGGGCTACCCATATCTATTTCCCTTATTTCGATCTGGTTCATGGTGACGGAGGCACATTGCTGGCTTTGGGTTGGGCCGGGACATGGAGCGCCGAGTTCCGCTCGGAGGGCGATGTGACCAGTTGGAAGGCAGCCAACTGCAATGGCTTCAATTCTGTGCTGATCCCTGGTGAGAAAGTTCGCACCGCATTGGTTGTCATGCTGCCTTACAAAGGTAGGGACAGGGATGATGCCACCAACCTTTGGAGGGAATGGTTTATCAAGTATAACATGCCTGCGGCGGACGCGAAGGGCAACCGGATAGAGCCGTTCTCAACCACATGTTTCGCCGCTGATACCGGTCTCCCGAACTCCGACGGGTCGATCTCAGAACGCTTCTACACTTGGAAGAGAACTCTGGAACGTCTTATCTATGAGGATGTTGTCCCTGATTTCAGGTGGTTTGACGCGGGGTGGTATCTTGATCCGAGAGGCAAGACTGTACCCTCAGACTGGTACGGCACTGTGGGATCATGGGAGCTGGACAGGCTCAAATGGCCGGGTAATACTTTCCTTGAATCAAACGAGGCTTGCCACAAGGCAGGGATGAAGGTGTTGGTCTGGTTTGAGCCGGAGAGTGTCTGTGATGTCGATGACCTAGCGAAGAATTTCGGTTACAATCCCGAGTGGGCCGACTATTATTGGAGAAACCGTTACACCAGCAATCTGGGCAACAAGGATTGCCTCGAGTGGACTCTTGGGAGAATCACCAAGATGATGGGAGAGAATGGAGTTGACCTGTTCAGGGAAGACAACAACTCGAACCCCGTAAAGGCGTGGACAGGATTTGACGCCAAGGAAGCGGAGAAGACGGATTTGCCGAGAACCGGTATTACGGAGAATCTAGCCATACAAGGACATTACGAACTCTGGGACAGGATAATAGAGTTCTGTGCCAAGAATGGAAAATGCACATTCATAGATAATTGCGCCTCCGGAGGAGGAAGAAACGACATCGAGTCCCTGCGTCGTAGCCTTCCTTTCATGCGAAGCGACGCCGACCGTACGACCACTGCGTTGCGCCTCTCGATGACCACCTCTTTCAACCGCTGGGTGCCGTTCCATGGAGCAAACACCAAAGAGTCGCGGGATGAGCTTGAGCCAGGACTGGCCGGCGGCAGCACTTTCTATATCACACGAGCTTCCTGGTTGCCGGTCTACAATATCTCCGAGGTGTTCACTCACGATGTCGATCTTGATTACGACCGTCTCAGGGCTACCTTCGGGGAGTGGAAGAAATATAACCATCTGCTTGTCAAGGATATGTATCCGTTGACACCTTGGCACAAACCGGAGGATGATTCCTCATGGACCGCTATCGCCTGGCATGACCGGGAGACGGATGAGACGGTGCTCCAAGCCTTCCGCCAGGAGACTTGCCAGGAGCCGGAATACACGGCTCACCTTAAGTTCCTCGATCCCGGAAAGAAGTACACCATCATAAACGAGGATACAGGAGTGTCCTTTACAAGGACCGGATCGGCACTTGCATCGGAAGGAATCAAAACCTCGCTCCCTGAACCCAAGTCATCTGCGGTCTGGCATATAATACCCGAATAATCAATAATTTAGAGATATGAAGAAGATATTAGGATTACTGCTTTTATTCTGTACTTTGCAGGCTTTTGCCCTGGAACGCGAACTTATCTGGCCTAAGGGAAAAATGCCTGATCCGCAGGACCATCAGATCGCCGCGATGACCAGTGAGGTTGGAGCCAAAGGTTTCAAACCCGAGAAGCACAAGGTCGCCTATCTTGAGTGGTTTGACGCTCCCGACCCTTCCGTCAAAAAGGATGTCTGCATGATTTTGATTTCCGGAGGCTCTTACCAGAACTGCTGCGATATGAGCCTTATCGATTATTGGCAGAAAGAGCTCACCAAAATCGGGGTTCAGTGCGTCAATTTCGTATACAGGACTCCCCGTCCTGTCGGCCTTCCGATTTATCAGAGCGCCTGGGAGGACGGACAAAGAGCGGTCAGGATGGTCAGGAGCGAGGCCGCGAAGAGAGGTTTTGATCCAGAGAAGATAGGAACTGTCTCAATGTCAGCTGGTTCCCATCTCGCTCTCCTGCTGGCGACCAGTTCACAGACTCCGGCTTATGAGCCTGTTGACAAGTTGGATGAGATCCCTTGCCATATCAATTGGGCTATCGTTAACGCCCCGGCTTATGTCACAACTGATGGAGAGACCGGCACCCCGGCATTAAGGGATGGTTATGGTGCTGACGTGAAGCTTAGCGAGGTGTTCAAGTTCGACGAGAAGACTTGCCCGATGAGCCTTCACCATGGTGGAATGGATCCATATTCACCTAACGGATCCACCCAAGTTTACAGGCAGTTGCGCCGGATGGGCATTCCTGCCGAATTGCATCTCTATCCTGGCAAGGGCCATGGCGCCTTCGGTTTCGATAGAGCGATTGAGTTCATGACCCAGATGGGATATCTCGGGCCTCTTGGTGAGCAGGAAAGCCTGATGGAGCGTTTCAGCGCTGATGTTCCCGGAGTGACGAAGACTGTCGAGGATGTGTGGCCAGAAGGTAAGATGCCCGATCCTCAGGTTGACCAGTGCAAGCCTTATCTGGAGTGGCATATTCCCGCCGAATTAAAGACAACGGCCATCCAAATCATTTACGCCGGAGGCGCATATAACTTTAACCGTCCGGATGATTTCGAAGTCGCTCCCGCCAGGAAATACTTGAATGAGAAGGGAATGGCTGTGGTGGTCATGAAATATCGTACCCCTCGTCCCACGACCGGTCTGGCGAAACACACGACCGCATGGCAGGATCTCCAGAGAGTTATCAGGATCGTCCGAAGCGAAGCTCCTTCCAAGGGACTTGATCCGAACCGCATCGGTATCATGGGCTCGTCCGCCGGAGGCCACCTGACCCTGATGGGTGTCACATCCTCGAAGCATAAGTCATATTACCCGATCGACGACATCGACAAGATTCCTTGCAACGTCCAGTGGGGTATCGGAATATACCCGGCATATTCACTCACTGACGGCCTTGAATCTCCGAATAAGACTGGCGGAAATGATGATTCCGCTATCCTTGCTCCCGAATTCTCCTTCGACCTTGACACCGCTCCGATGCTCTTCATCCATGGTGACGCTGACAGCTGGGCCGCGATGAACTCCGTCAAAATCTGGGAGAAGATGCGCTCGATGGGCATCCAGTGCGAGCTCCACACCCTCGCCCTCAGACCTCACTGCTTCCAAGAGAAAGCATCTCCCGGCACCGGCAGCTACACCTGGCTTGACCGTATCGGCGAATACCTTCAACCTCAATTTGATAAATAATCCGCACTGTTATGATGACAACTACCTCCTCCTACAAGCAGATTGAGAGCCTGGCGAAATTGCCCGCTCCAGACAGCTCCGGATTTGTGACACATTATGTGTTCCAGTATATAGATTTCAACAAAGCTCCGCAGTACGTGGCGGCGAGACATCGTTTCTCGGATTGCTTCTTCTTCGGTTGCGAGATTCCTAAGGAGCTTGAGGACGGGATCGGATCTTCCTGCCTCGTGTTCCCTCGTATGGGGATGCCTTACAATGTGTTCCGCAGCAAGCTGTACACCGCTGAATATCTTTACGAAGGCTATGATCCAGATGATGAGGATACTTTCGCCAACTGCTTCGACTCCAAGGTTTTCGCCGACTATATCGAGAAGGGCAAGGAGAGCGACAATATCCGGGAGACCCTCGGCCGGTCCCTCCATGACCATGCGATCGGAGAAGCGATGAACGATTTCCTGAGCCGTTTCGACGAGAGACAGGTTGTGGCGGTGATGGGCGGACATGCTCTCAAAAGGACAGATGATGCTTACGCCACTATCGCTTACATCAGTAAAAGGTTGACGGAGAGCGGCAAGCTGATGGCATCCGGCGGAGGGCCTGGAGCCATGGAAGCCACACATCTCGGCGCCTGGATGGCCGGTAAGACTTTGGACGAACTGGAGGATGCCCTGACGATTCTGCGTGAGGCCCCTACTTTCCGGGATCCGGGTTGGTTGAGGACCGCGTTTCTTGTCAGAAAGAAATATCCCCAGGAGATGTACCGCAGCCTTGGTATTCCCACCTGGTTCTATGGTCATGAGCCTTCCACCCCGCTGGCTACAGACATCGCCAAATATTTCATGAACAGTGTCCGCGAGGATATCCTGCTGACTATTTCCAAGGGAGGTATTATCTATTCCCCAGGCTCCGCCGGAACAATGCAGGAGATATTCCAGGATGCCGCGCAAAACCACTATGAATCATTTGGTTACGCTAGCCCTATGGTATTTTACGGCAAGGAGTTCTTTAGCAAGCAGATTCCCGTGTATCCTCTTCTTGAGGATCTGATGTCCAGAGGGGTATACAAGAACCTGATCCTGTCGATAACGGACGATCCCGAGGAGGTGATCTCCAACATTTTGGCATTCACTTCGAACAAGTAAAACGACAAATAGACAATGAGAACAGTCAGTTGTATTCCTTGGTTGGCTGCCGCGGCGGTGGCGCTGACCTTGATTTCCTGTGGCAGAAAGGAAATGGCCATTTCTGAGGGATCCCGCCACCAGTTCAAGGGCGATTACACCAATTTCGTGTTGAGTGGTGAGTTCCAGACGGAACCAGGTGCCTCGGCCTGCGTCGCGTTTCACAACGATGGTACCGGAAGCGGTTATCAAGTGCTTCTCAATGGCGGTCCGATAGACGGGACCATCAAGAGCGGTTCCCTCCTTCATGTGCGTAACCTCTACAGGGCGCTTGAGGAAGAGGGTGAGTGGACTCCTCTCGAGGTGGCTGTGAGGGGTAAGAACATCTCTGTGAAGATAAAGGGCGTGGATGTGGTTTGTTACACGGAACCTGCTCAGCCATGGAGACTTCCGCAATATGAGAAGATGCGTCTCGGCCATGGTGCCGTCAGCCTCGTCGGAGGCAAGGGTACCGTCAGGTTCAAGGATATGAAACTGACAAAGTTGCCTGCCGACGCCACCAATCCATGCGACACGCTTCCTCCGATTGACGAGTCCACTGACAGGGCCATCCAGCTCCAGCAGGAGGATTTCCCTGTGATCGACTGGCATGTCCATCTTAAAGGTGGCCTTACCGCCGAGATGGCCCACGCCATGAGTATGAATTATGGTATCAATTACGGAGTCGCCCCAAATGCGGGAGCGGGCGGAGTTGGCCGGATGCTGTCCAACGATGAGGAGGTCTATGAGTATTTCGACGAGGTGAAAGATATGCCTTTCCTGCGCGGAGTTCAGGGTGAGGGCCGTAAATGGACGGCTGATTTCTCCTCGGAGGCGCTGGGGACTTTCGACTACTTGTTCACGGACGCTATGACAATCGTGGACCAGAAAGGCCGTATCGCCAGGATTTACCGTAACGAGGAGGTCCGTCCGGAAGGATTGTCTGACCAGAAATATATGGATCTGATTGTGGATCAGACGGTCAAGATTCTGACCAACGAGCCCGCGGACATATTCGCCAACGCTTTCTTCCTCCCAGACTTCCTTAACGACAGGTTCGACCAGATGTGGACTCCCGAGAGGGTGGCAAAGGTCCTGGATGTCATGCAGGAGAATGGTATAGCCCTGGAGATCAGTGCCAGGTACTTGATTCCCAACGAGTACATAATCAGGGAGGCCAAAAAGCGCGGGATAAAGTTCACTTATGGCACCAACAACGTTGACGCTAATTTCGGCCGTCTTGAGTACAGTATCGATATGACAAAGAAGTGCGGCCTGACGGCGGACGACATGTGGTTCCCCAACCTCAGCACAAGAGCATCCCGTCCGACGGTGATTTATAATCATTTCGAGGGCACACAGGTCTCGTTGTTCAACGGCAAGGATCTGACCGGCTGGGTTCCGGTAACCGAGTCCGAGGAACCTGTATTCAAGGTTGAGGACGGTTGCATTGTCGTCTCAGGTAAGCCTAATGGCTACCTCAGAACCGCCCGCCAGTACGGGGATTACTCGCTTCATGTGGAGTGGAAATGGATTGGAAGCGGCACGAACAGTGGCATATTCCAAAGGATTCAGGAGGGTGACAAGGTTTGGCCGACAGCCTATGAGTGCCAGCTTATGGCTGGAAGGGCTGGTGATATCGTATCTCTTGGCGGGGCCAGGATCAAGGAAGTCCCTTATGATCCGGCTGTCAAGTTCCCGATGAAGAAGAGGGTCCATTCCGAGGCTAAGATTGAGCTTCCGGACGGGGAGTGGAATCGGGCTGAGATCATTTGCAAGGGTGATAAGATGATGGTTTACATCAATGGCAGCCTTGAGAATGAGGCGACGCTCGCCTACAAGACCGGTTACATCGCCCTTCAGAGTGAAGGTGGCCCGTTGGCGTTCAGGAATATTTACATTGAATAGCCATTGTTCCAGAGGGGACAAGTCCCGCCTCCCTGCGCTTCGCGCCCTATCCGGGTAAATGGTCGGCGGTGGCTTGTCCCCTCTGGGCACCTCTAGTCCATTGGGTAATGGACTCCCCAGTCTTTACGGAGAGAGTCCATAAGCTCCATGAGGAACAAGGTCTCGGAGTGCGGCATCTGCGGCGGCTCTATGAGACCTTTTTCCATGGCGTCCTTGCAAGCCCAGAACTCATATTCATAACCCGAAATATTCTCAGGGACAGCTATTTCCTCTATGAATCTGCCTCCCTTGGCGAAGACTTTTATCCTCTTGGGGTTGTTGGTGTTGTCAATCACGATGGTTCCTTCAGTGCCGGCGATAGAGGCGGTGTTGAATCCCTCACAGCAGACCGAGCTTTGGATAACCGCCAGCACGCCGCCTTCCAGGGCCAAGGAAATGGTTTCGCTGATGTCCACCCCTTCGTCGGAAAGAACACATTGCGATTCGATCTTTTCTATCGGATTGTCGCACACCATCCTCACGAAATTGAGGGGATACAATCCGATGTCCAGAAGGGTGCCTCCACATAGCTCAGGACGGGTTACGCGGGGAAGGTGCATCACCCCGTGGGACAGAGTGGCGCTGATCTGAATCACCTTGCCGATCCGGCCATAAGAGATTAACCTGTTGATAATATCCCTGGCCGGCTGGTAGCGGGTCCATATCGCCTCCGCCACGAAAACACCTTTCTCCTTCGCCAGGTCCAGCACGGCCTTGGTCTCCCTCGCGTTCGCCATAAAGGCCTTCTCGACCAGACAGGCCTTGCCTTTACGGATAGCCTCCATCGTCACGTCGAAATGGTGTGAGTGCGGAGTGGCGACATATACCAGATCCACATCAGGATCCTCAAGCAGGGCGGTGTAAGAACCATAAGATCTCGGAATCCTGAATTCTTTGGCGAAGGCATCTGCCTTTTCCTGACTCCTCGATCCGACAGCGATGGCTGTGACTCCTTCCGTCCATTCCAGTGTCCGGGCTATCTTGCCGCCGATATGGCCTGCCCCGATTATTCCGACATTCATGGTTATATGATTTTATCTAATTGTTTTTCAGTGGCTTCCGGGAACAATTCCGTTATGTGATTTCTTAGTTTTGAATATGATTCTTCAGGAGTACAATCGCATTTCAGGGTACTCCCTCCTATGTGCCAGGGACCGAAATCTTCGGCCTGGCGTTCAAACAGGGATTCCGGAGTGCAGTAAGAGGCGGTTTGCCAACCTTTGTATTCAAGGTTCGGTCCCTTGTAGACTCTCTGGATATCTCCGATTATCAGCCTGGTTCCGTTCATCAGATTCGCCAGCACTGAGTCCGACTTGCTCTTTTTCACATTGAGCAGCTCACGGACCTGACGAGACACACAGGAACCCTCTTTCTCTATGAGTTTCAACACCTTCCGTCCTTCGGTGGTGGGTTTGTACTTCTCTTGGGAGAGCCTCCAGTTACGAAGGTGGGCGTACCATTCAGGAGTGGCGAAAGCGGCCTTTCCTCCGCAGAGAAACTTTCCGTAGACGATTTCCCCGCTCTGCACCACATCCACCTTCCAGTCCCACGGGCCGAGATCCTCATCAGTGAACCATGAGCCTGGGGGAGTCATCTCCTCGATCGAGAAGCCCGTGACAGGGTTCTCGAAAAACGGGATTATGCCGCAGGTCTTGATGGCTTCCAGCATCGAGAGACTGTCTGTCACCTTGATCCCGAATGGGTTACCTTTATGTTGGGCGATGGACATTAGTGCTTTTTATATAGAGTGTGGTTTCCGGTTGAGAACGATAAGTGTGATGAGTTGAAATCATCGATCTTGTCGAATACCACCATGTAGTCATTGTTCTTGTAGACGAGTTTTCCGAGCGAGGACACATCTTTGTGGTCTAGCGCCTTTCGGATTTCACACCTCAGGAGTTCTTCAGTCCGGGATTTGTCTTTAAAGAATACCGCGACCGTGGAGTCCTCATAATAATGATAATCGGAAGGCGGTATCAATTGGTTGTATTCTCCTAAATCGATAGGACCCGAGATGTCGCTGATAGACCATTCCGCGACTGCGGTTTCAGGCTTTTCCTCGAGTTCCCACGTCCTGAATTGATAATCACCGAGCTCACTTTGGAGAGCCTTGAACTTCTTGGGAGGCATATTCTTCTTGAGGTAAGTATACGCCCCATCAACTGCCAGCCAGGATTCTTTCAGTCGAGGGTCAGCACCTATCGTCTTATAATCAATAATTTCCGGAAACTTTCCATCTACCAGCACGTTCGGCAGGATTCTCTCTAACCTTGCTTTCTGGCTCCTGATTCCGAAGTCTTTGGCCCTGATTCCCGGAATATATGTGAAAAGAATTGCCGCGATTGCCATGATCATGGTCATAAGCTGGAAGTTCCTCGTCTTGTCTTTCACGAGCATGGCCGTGAACACAGTCAGCAGTAGGGCGAGACAGATAAGATAGACTCTGACTTCGGTGAGTCCATATTCACCTATGCGGCGGAATGCCCCGATCCACAGCAGGATAAGAGGGGCTATGGCGATAAAAGGGAAGGCCTTGTAGAACCACTCGAAATGACGTTTCTCCACAAGAAGCCGGAACAGGTGGCAAATAAGTCCGACAGCCATGAAAATGGCCACGATGTATGCGACTCCTCCGTTTGGTAGTTCCCAACGAAGCACAATCCTCCCGATGTAGATGTAGAGAATGGCCGTGTATATGATCAGAGCGGGAGAGAAGATGTAGTCTATAAGGATTTTGAGGATTTTCCCATTGGCTTCTTTATAGCTATTATTCTCAACAAATGAGCAGCATAGCAGAGGGATGATCACAAAAGCTATGAAAGCCATGGGATTTGTGAACCACTTGTCTTTCAGGTCAAGGTCAAAGAGGAAATTGACCGAGGCTATGATGATGTCCACTATCACGATCAGCAGGAATCCTATTATGAATCCTGCCGCCACATTGATGACAGTGTCCAGTATGTTTTGCCCATAAGGCTCATTCCCAAGAGGTTCCTTTCCTATTATCAGCAATACTATCGCTATGATATAAGCTATTCCGAGACTCCATCCCTGGTTTACGGGACCCCAAACCAGAAGCGGGATCCAGAGGAACCAGGACAAGCAGTACAAGACTCTGAAAGCGAGGTGTTTCCCGCTCCACTTGTGTAGAGTGAACAGAAGGACATATTGAGGGAAGAACCAGAAGAACAGGTAGAAAACATCACTCTTGCCCAAAATATCTCTGACGCTGCTCTCGAAGAGGAATATCACAAAATATGTCACCCCGAGAAGAGCCTCCAACGGGAACTCCCGGATGCTACAAACGAACCCTTGCCATGGTTTTCTGAAAAGATCCGCGACGTTGCTCATTTTTTCCCGAGTCGTTGGTTGGAGATCTTCAGGAAGCGGCCGAGTTGCTTGTTTTGCATGATGGCTTCTTCGCATATCAGGGGCAGGTTGTAGGTGAACCCATCGAGGTCGCATCCCACATAGAAATCCTCGGGAAGGTCATCTCTGAGATCGGCTCCTCCGTTGCTTCCGGCTGATATTCCCGGGGTAAATATCTCCCTGTAGATATATGGAGGACCGTCCAGCCTGAAACAAAGTGTACGTTTGGTGCTTTCACGATAGCCATCTTGGCTCTCGTATTTTGTCCAGCCTAAGAATATGTCGCAGTGGAGGAATCTGAGTCCCAGCTCTTTAGCCAGCCTCTCCGCTAGCGAGTTGTACTCTCCCCTGATAAGAACATTGTTAGTTATCAGGAAGTTATCCAGTTCTGGGGTGCGTTCTATACTCTTTACCGAAAAGGCTATTTCCAAGCATTCCATCGAGGTGAAGGCCTCGATGAAGCCTTTCGTAACCCTTGTTATTCCCTTGGTGAATTCCAATGCCGTGTATTCCTCTGGCTTGAATCTGCCGGGACTGGCATTCAAGTCTTCCGCGCACACCAATCCTTTTCCTTCCACTTTAAGGGTGCCGTCCCATTCGTTGCTGAAAGTGATGTTATCGTTATAATCCGAAAAGTACATATATAGTCGCTATTTGTCCATAAAGATAGCATTAATTAATAACTTTCCTTAAATTGCGGTATGAGAAAGATAGCGTTTTTGGCATCCTTGCCGCTGATTATTCTTGCTGGCTGCCGGGGTTCGGTTTACAATCGCCTGAACAAGCAAGCTGAATCCGAATACCTGCAGCCGGTCCGTCCGGCTTCCGAAGGCAGGAATCCTTGCTGGAACAAGTTCGCGAAGAAGTTCATGTACGCACCTGCGTTTGAGGTGCCTTCTGTTCCTGGAGCGGATAAATACCGCTTTACTGTCAAGGGTGCGGACGGGAGTTGGTCTTTCTTTTCTGACAGGTCAGATGCTGATTTGTCTCCGATATGGAATCAGATTCCTCCCTCAAATGTGGATTTAGTTGTGGAAGCCTTGACCGGGGACGTCGCGGACACGGTTTACACCAGGAGTTTCCTGAGAGATTTCCCGTTCGACGGCCCTTATAACGGACCGGTCAGGAGTTACAAGGAGGCCGCGATCCGCGCAGCTCTTTACAACCATCTGATGCCCCAGATACAAAACTGGAGGGGCAATACGGTTCCGGATATGTCTTTGTGGACAAACACATATCCTTGCAAGATTATCGGCGCCACAATTCGGAACGAGTGCCTTGTTGCCCGTCTTCTTCCGGAGCGGAAGGAAAATGCCCTTGAGGTTGCCAGGTCAGCCGCCGCTTTCCTTATCGCCCAGAGCCGTCCCGAAGGTGATCCGCTGGCTTTCTTCCCGCCAACATATTACCTTGATACACAGGCGTCTGGCGAAGAGCAGAACCAGGGGAAGACAATGACTATGGAAGCCACTTATGCGGGGAACGCGTTCCTTGACTTGTACGATGTGACGGGGGAAAAGGAATGGCTTGAAAGGGCGGTCGAGATTGGCAGGACATATGTCAGGTTGCAAAGGGAGGATGGTTCACTTCCGGTGAAAGTGGACTTTGCCTCAGGAGAACCTGTGAACGAGGCCAAGGCGCTGCTACATCCTCTGCTCAGGTATTTCCAACGTCTTGAGGAATATTCGTCAGGCGAGTTCTCCCAGGCGATGACGAAGGCCGAGCGCTGGATGGATGAGGAGGCGATGGAACGTTTTGAGATGTCAGGCCAGTTTGAGGATGTGAACGTGCTTGGACTTGAACCTTATCAGAATCTAACCAATTGCACCGCGGCTCCATATGCGTCGTATCTTCTTGATAAGAAAACTATAAGTGAATCAGATATTTCCAATGCCATTGACCTGATTCGTTTCAGCGAAGACCAGTTCGTCCACTGGGATTATGCCGACACGACAGCTGACGGGTTCCACAAGTTCAACGCCCCTTGTGTTCACGAGCAATACAAGTACGAGATGCCGGTCGATAATAGCAGTTGCAATGTGGCGAACGCCTGGCTGGACCTTTATGAGGTTACAGGCGACCTTCTTGCCCTGGCCAAAGCTAAGGCGCTGATAGACAATATCACCATCCAGCAGAACGCGCAGAACGGTAAGATCCCGACTATGTTCAATTGGAGGAGTCCGGACTACAACGAGGGCTATTGGATGAACTGCAGTTACACATCCATAACCACCCTGCTCCGCCTGGAGTCAATGACGGAGGATCTCAAACGTCTCGGAGACTGATTGTTAAGGCAACTCGAGGATGACTTTCACCGGGAAGTGGTCTGAGGGGGTGCGGGCTTGGAAGGCCTGGAAGGAGATCTCTTTCGGGAAGTTTCCGTTCTCATATTTCTGGGCCTCGGCGGTCATCGTACGGTAGGTGTCGGTCAAAACACCGTAACGGATCACCCTTGTGCCAGGAGTGACGAAAACGTGGTCTATCCTGCTGGTTGTGAAGCTGTTGGGATCAAAACCGTTGGCTGTTCCATCGAGAGCGTAGCGAATCTCGCAAACCTCATAACTATCGTTGAGGATTCCGCTAGTCACGAACGTCGAGTAGATCGGATTGTTCTGGTCCACATTGAAGTCTCCGGTAAGGACAACAGGCTTGCCGCCACAGAGTTCACGGATCTTCTGGACCACAAGCTTGGCGCTCTCCTGCCTGGCTTGAACACCGATATGATCCATGTGGAGGCTGAGGTAGTAGAGCTCTTTCTTAGTGTCCTTTACCTTGAAATGGCCCCAGGTGCAGACTCTGTTCAAAGCGGCGTCCCAACCTTTGCTAGGCACGTCCGGAGTGGGTGAGAGCCAGAAATCGCCATGATCGAGAAGCTCGAATCTGTTGGTGTTGTAGAATATGGCTGAATGCTCTCCGGCATGGATTCCGTCATCTCGGCCCGCTCCGATATATTCATAACCGGGAAGGCTGGCTTTCAGTTGCTCGAGCTGGTTGTACTTGCCTTCTTGGGTGCCGAATATCTCAAGATCGTGGAAGAGTATCTGCTGGGCGATGATTGGCAAGCGTTGCCCCCAGCCGTTGCCTCTGAGAGAGTCGCCGCGGTTCTCGTAACGGATGTTGTAGGAGCCTACTTGCAAAGTGGTGGCCCGGCGGACAGTGCCGCAGCTGGTGATCAGGACCACCGCCGCGACCGCAGTCAGGATGAGTCTGTAGAGTTTCATATTCATAAATAGCAATTGCGTTATTAATTGTTACGAAAGTTAATAAATACTATCTTTACTGACAAATCTGATCCTATGGTTTCAATTTACACTTTGACATCCCCGCTCCATGACAAGAATGCCGTGGATGCTGCCACAAGCGAATTCCTGGAGTCTCTGGGAATTGATTACTCATTTAAAGGCGACGATTTTACCGATTACGGATATGACCTGTCGCTGATCTTCGTGAGGACCGGAGGCACAGAAGGATTATTCAAAGAGCTTCTGCCTCAGCTGGAAGGAATGAGCCGTCAGACTATCCTGTTGCTGACCTCGGGGAAAAGCAATTCGCTCGCCGCTTCGATGGAGATCCTGTCATACCTGTGTCAGGAGGGTCTTCGTGGGGAAATCCTGCATGGAAGTCCGGCCTACATCCGCTCAAGGCTGGAGTCTCTGGCGGTGGTTGAGGATGCCAGGCGTTTCTTGGCTTATACCACTCTCGGAGTGATCGGGAAGCCATCTGATTGGCTGATAGCGAGCGGGGTGGACAAGGACGTGGTCTTTGACCGCCTGGGAATATCCTTCCAATATATTCCTATGGAAGAACTGATGGATGAATATTCCTCTTTGAAGGATGAGATTCAGGAGTCCAGGGAGGCGGTCGGCGAGGCTTATTCAGGCCAGCCAACAAACGTCAAAGAGGCGGTTCCGGGGGCTTATAGGATATATAAAGCCCTTAGTACAATTGCTACTGATTATGGACTTGCCGGGCTGACAATCAGGTGTTTCGACCTGCTGACTTCCGTTCATAACACGGGTTGCCTGGCGCTCGCGCGTCTCAATTCCGAAGGCATCGTCGCTGGTTGCGAGGGGGATATTCCGGCAATGCTCTCGATGATGATCGGCCGTGCCGTGACTGGCTACAGCGGCTTCCAGGCCAATCCTTCCAGCATCGATCCGGAAAGTGGAGAGATTGTTTTCGCACATTGCACAGTGCCGCTTGACATGGTCTCTTCATTTGGATTGGACACGCATTTTGAATCGGGAATAGGAGTCGGTATACGTGGGCATATTCCTGAAGGGCCGGTCACTGTCTTCAAGGTTTCCGGTGATCTTTCCCGGCATTTCGTCTGCGAGGGAGAACTGGTTCGCAATGAGTCGAAACCGGACCTTTGCCGGACCCAGGTGGTTTTGCGTTTGCCATCTGCGGCTACTGAATATTTTTTAACAGAACCAATTGGGAATCATCACATTATTTTCCCCGGCCATGTGGCTGCCGAGCTGGAGGCCGTACTGGCCTGATGGTGGTTGGTTCCGGTCCCTGAGCTTGTCGAAGGGCAATTTGTCATTCTGAACGTGGCTTTTTTGTCATTCTGAACGTGGCTTTTTTGTCATTCTGAACGAAGTGAAGAATCTATTATGGTTGAACTAGGAATAAAGGGCTACCAGGAGGAAATTGTTACTCCTGAACTTCTCGCCTGCCACATCGGCAGCGGTACCGTGCGGGTGTTCGCCACCCCGCTAATGATCACCCTGATGGAGAGGACTTGCCGACTGAGCGTCCAGCCGTATCTTGATGAAGGCTTCGAGACCGTCGGGACTCATGTCAATGTTTCGCACGTGAGCGCCACGCCGGAGGGAATGAAGGTTTGGTGCGATTCGGAACTGATTGGTATTGATGGGCGTAGGCTGACTTTTCGGGTTGTCGCCCAGGACTCGAAAGGTATCATCGGCGAAGGCACTCATGAGCGCTTCATCGTCAATGTCGCCCGCTTCCAGGCCAAGACCGACACGAAGCTGGAGTAGTTTTTGGTAGGATTCGCTCTTTTTACTAACTTTGCGGTGTGTGTGACGGCAGAATTGTCAACTCACACGCCCTGGTGGTGGAATGGTAGACACGAGGGACTTAAAATCCCTTGGCCCGAAACGGCTGTGCGGGTTCGAGTCCCGCCCGGGGCACCTAGAGATGTTTTTGAAGTTTTTCAAGCATTTCTTAAGATTGGAAAAGTCTAACAATTAGCTAGTTGCTGTTGTTAGACTTTTTTAGTTGGTGCTTGCTATTTCGGAAAATAGCTTGTATTTTTGTCTTGTAAGAAAAATTTACAAGCTATGGCTGTAACCTTCTATCTCTTCACGAGACCGGACAA
>CACZZF010000003.1 GCA_902785575.1 uncultured Bacteroidia bacterium
TCAACCCTCTGCAATGCGCCAGGTGGTGCAAAAAATGGGACACCGGGCACGGTTCGGCAGGGATTTCGGGACAGGTGGGGCGGAAAACGGGACACCGGGCACGGTTCGGCAGGGATTTCGGGCCAGGTGGGGCGGAAAACGGGACACCGGGAGAGGTTTGGAGAGGGTTCAGCGGGGAAATATATTCGGAGAAGGGCCGGGGGCAGGTGAAACGAAAATGGACAGACCCGAGGGCCTGTCCGGAACAAATATATAAAAGTATTTGGACAATATTTCAAACTCAGGCGTCGCCACCATCATCATCACCGCCATACTGGGAGATGTTGTCGTCCGGCAGCGTAGACTCGGCCGAAGCATCGGCAGAGGATCCCGCGACCTCCTCATTCTCAGCATCTTCCTCACCCTCAAGCCAACGCTCGAGAGCCTCAGCGTCATCAGTCTTAAGCTTGATCTTCACCAAGTAGATCGAATCAGGAGTCTCGATCGTAACAGCATTGAACGGAGTTCCGTCCGGCTTGGTATATTTGACGAGGTCCGGCAGATAATCGCTGAACCCCTTGGGATACTTCTCATTAAACACGGCGGCCAATTCCTCCGACATGTTCTCAAAGCTAACCACGTGCCTCTTCCTTGAATCTGGATTCATATTCTTACAACTATTAGCGGTGCAATAATAAGACTTTTTTCTTAATCGCGACACATATCCGCTACTTTTTTCTGAAGAAAAATGATTTCTGCCGCTTCTTACGCTCCGGATCCCTCTCCACAAAGACCGGACGCATGGTCCGAGGATCCAATCCTGTGTAATACATGACCGACGAAGTCGTCATCGGAGTGGGAGTGAAATCCTGAACCTGATCCATGAATATTCCACGCAACGCCGGATGCCTAGACAGGTTCTCCATGTCCTTCATCGTGCAGCCCGGATGGGATGAGATGAAATACGGCACGATTCCGGTCCGCCTGCCGTTCTCCCGGCAGATCTTGTCGAACTCGAAACGAAGCCTCTCAAAAAGCTTGAACGAAGGCTTTCCAAGATACTGAAGCACCTTATCCTCAGTGTGTTCCGGAGCCACCTTGAGCCGTCCGGAAGTATGGTCAAGCACCAGTGTCCTCAGATATGGCCTGGAAGTCTCATCCACGAATCCCTCAGGAGTCAGGAAAAGGTCGTAGCGTATGCCGCTGCCTATGTAGGAGTGACGCACTCCCGGAACGGCGTCCACCGCCTTGTAAAGCTCCAGCAACTTGGCGTGCGAGCGATTCATATTCGGGCACACCGCAGGGAAAAGGCAGGACTTGCGGCGGCATACCGCGCACTTCGAAGGGTCCTTCCCGGTCATCATGTACATATTCGCCGTCGGAGCGCCAAGGTCGGAGATATTCCCGGAGAATTCAGGCATGGCGGCAAGCTTACGTACCTCAGCCACAATGGATTCCTTCGATCGGGACTGGATGAATTTCCCCTGATGGGCGGCGATAGTGCAGAAATTGCAGCCTCCGAAGCAGCCACGGTGCGTGATGATCGAATCCTTGATCATGTCGTAGGCCGGGATCCGCTTCCCACGGTACCGAGGGTGCGGAAGCTTTGTAAAGGGAAGGTCCCAGAAGGAGTCCATTTCCTCGGTCGTGGACGGCGGCTGTGGCGGGTTGACCTGGACGTACCCGTCCCCGACCGGCTCCACCAACACCTTGGCATGCAGCATGTTAGCATTGGTCTCGATCAGATGGAAATTCTCAGCGACAGCCTTTTTATCATTCAAACACTCCTCATAAGACTTCAAGATCAGGGCATCCGAAGATCCCTTGAAATGGCCGCTCATCTTGAACGCTATCTGCGGGATCTGGCGGATCTGATGCGGGCTGCGGCGGTCCTCGATGGCCTTTGTCAGCTCCAGCATCGTCTTCTCCCCCATCCCATAGCACAGGTAGTCAGCCGGGCACCATTCCAGGATCGACGGCAGCAGCTCATCCTTCCAGTAGTCGTAATGGGTGAGCCGCCGCAGCGAGGCCTCGACTCCACCGATCACGACCGGAATGTCAGGATAAAGCTCCTTCAGGATTCGGGAATATACGCTTACGGCGTAGTCCGGGCGGGCTCCAGCCTTACCCTCGGGGGTGTAGGCGTCATCGTGGCGCAAGCGCTTGCCGGCGGTGTAGTGGTTTACCATGGAGTCCATGGCCCCGGAATTAACCGCGAAATACAGGCGTGGGGAGCCTAGTTTCTTAAAGTCCCTGAGGTCATCCCTCCAGTTGGGTTGCGGCACCACAGCGACCCTGTATCCGAACTTCTGCAGCCAGCGGGATATGCAGGCCGTTCCGAAAGACGGATGGTCAACATACGCGTCCCCCGTGAAGAAGATGACGTCGATGTAGTCCCATCCGAGGGCCTCGACCTCCTTCTTCGACGTCGGAAACATGTAATCTGGCGCCATTTCCTTAGACAGGGAGTCTTACATCCTCTCCGGAAGCTCGATCCCGAGAATGGCCATAGCTCTGCGCAGGACGCCCGAAAGGGTGTCAATAAGCGCCAAACGGGCCTGGAGCATAGTGGGATCCTCTTCCTTGAGGATTGGTGTGTCGTGGTAATACTGGTTGAAATCCTTCGCCAGGTCGTAAGCGTAGTTGGCTATGACGGCCGGTGAATATGCGGCGGCGCCTTCGGCGACCTTTGAAGGGAATATATTCAAAAGCTTTATGAGACGGATCTCCTTTGTGCTGAGCTCGACTGAAGGAATATCCGACAGTGAGTAGCTCACTCCCCTCTCAGCGGCTTTGCGCAGGATCGAGCGGATCCTGGCGTGGGTGTACTGGATGAAAGGACCGGTGTTGCCGTTGAAGTCGATGGACTCCTTGGGATTGAAGAGCATGGTCTTCTTGGGATCCACCTTGATAATGAAGTACTTGAGGGCTCCAAGCCCGATCATCCGGTAGAGTTTTTCCTTCTCCTTCTCAGAGAGGTCAGCAAGCTTGCCGGACTCCTCGGATGTGGCTTTGGCCTCCTGGTACATCTTCTCGATCAGGTCATCAGCGTCGACCACGGTTCCCTCGCGGGATTTCATCTTACCCTCAGGCAACTCGACCATTCCGTAAGAGAGATGGAAGATGTTGTCCGCCCAGCTGAATCCCAGCTTCTTGAGGATGAGCTTGAGCACCTGGAAATGGTAGTTCTGCTCGTCACCTACGACATAGACATGGGAGTCGAGATTATACTCCGCGAAACGCCTTTCAGCGGTGCCGAGATCCTGGGTGATGTAGACCGAGGTCCCGTCCGAGCGGAGAAGAAGCTTCCGGTCAAGGCCGTCGGCGGTCAGGTCGCACCAGACAGAGCCGTCAGGATCCTGGGTGAACACTCCCTTGTCCAGTCCTTCCTGGACAAGAGACTTGCCAAGAAGATAGGTCTGGCTCTCGAAATATACCTTGTCAAAGGATATTCCAAGCGCCTTGTAGGACTCGTCGAAGCCGTCGAGAACCCACTTGTTCATCTTAGCCCATAGGTCGCGGACTTCCTTGTCGCCGGCCTCCCATTTCTGGAGCATCTCATGGGCCTCCTTAAGGCAAGGGGCCTCTTTCTTAGCCTGCTCCTTATCCATCCCGGTGGCTACCAGAGCGTCCACTTCCTTGGTGTATATGTCATTGAACGCCACATACATATCCCCGACAAGGTGGTCACCCTTCTTGCCAGTTGACTCAGGGGTCGCGCCATTTCCGATCTTCTGCCAGGCCAACATGGACTTGCAGATGTGGACACCTCGGTCATTGACCAAGGTGGTCTTGATCACATTGTTTCCGCTGGCACCGAGGAGTCTCGACACGGAGTCTCCGAGAAGGTTGTTGCGGATATGGCCCAAGTGAAGGGGTTTGTTGGTATTGGGCGAGCTGAACTCGACCATTATGTTCTTCCCTGTGGAGGGCAGCTGGCCGAACGTGGGATCACCGGCTATCTCAGCGAAGAGCTCGTTCCAATACAGGTTGGAGAACAGGACGTTGAGAAAGCCCTTGACGCAGTTGAACCTGCTGATCTCAGGGACATTAGCCACCAGCCAATCGCCGATCGCGGCGCCGGTGTTCTCAGGTGTCGAGCGGGATATCCTTAAAAGAGGGAAGACGACCAGTGTGTAGTCGCCTTCGAACTCTTTGCGCGTCACGCCCACTTGAAGGGCGGACGGCTCGATCTCCGTGTTGTAGAGTGCCTTTATAGCTTCTGAAGCTTTCGAGGCGAGGAAAAAGTCTGGAGTCATCCTAGCCGAGATAGGTTTTCAGAAGTTTACTGGCTGAAGGTTTCTTGAGCTTGCGGATCGCCTTCTCCTTGATCTGGCGGACACGCTCCCTGGTGAGGTCAAGCCTCTCCCCTATCTCCTCAAGAGTCATTTCCTGGCATCCGATGCCGAAGAAACTCTTGATGATCTCCCTCTCGCGGGATGTGAGGATCTGCAACGACCTTTCGATCTCGGTGCTTAGCGACTCATTGACAAGGCCTTTGTCGGCCATCGGAGAGTCGTCATTGGGGATAACGTCCAAAAGGCTGTTGTCCTCACCCTCGACAAAAGGAGCGTCGACGCTGACATGCCTTCCGGATACTCTCAGAGTGTCAGAAATCTTGTCCTGGGGGATGTCGATCATCTCGGCAAGTTCCTCGTTGGACGGGGCCCTCTCGTTCTTCTGCTCGAACTGCGAAAGAGCCTTGTTTATCTTGTTAAGCGAACCGACCTGGTTCAAAGGAAGCCTGACGATCCTGGACTGCTCGGCTAGAGCCTGAAGGATCGACTGGCGGATCCACCACACAGCGTAGGAGATGAACTTGAAGCCCCTGGTCTCGTCGAACTTCTCGGCGGCCTTGATCAGGCCGAGGTTACCCTCGTTGATAAGGTCCGGAAGGCTCAGACCTTGGTTCTGGTACTGCTTGGCGACAGAAACGACGAACCTAAGGTTGGCCCTTGTGAGTTTCTCGAGGGCGGCTTGGTCGCCCTTGCGGATCCTCTGGGAGAGCTCGACTTCCTCTTCAGGAGACACCAACTCCTCGCGGCCGATCTCCTGGAGATACTTGTCCAGGGACGCGCTCTCGCGGTTGGTGATGGATTTAGTGATCTTTAATTGCCTCATATATCAATATAAAAAATTCCCGGCAGGCCCGTGACCGAGTCCCACCGGGAATATCTCAATCAGTTGGCCTTCAACTATTCTTTGCCGAAACCGAAGAATGCCTTGCGACCGTTGGCGGTGACGCCTTCGATGTAGACAGACCTCTTAGCGGCCTTGGCGATGTCCACGACATCCTGAGGTTTGCTGACGGCCTGGTCGTTGACGTAGGTGATGATAAGGCCCTCGGAGGCGCCTGCCTCGAGCATCTTGCCGGTGCTGACCGAAGTCACAAGCACGCCATGGCTCAAGCCAAGCTTGTCCAAAGTCTCTTTAGGGGCTTCCTTGAGAGTGGTTCCGTAGAACGCTATCTCTCCTTCACCAACCACTGTGCCGTTCTCGGAGCTGCTGCCCTGGAAGACCACTTCAATGGTCTTTTCCTTGCCTTCGCGCAAGACGGTGATCTTGGCCTTGTCGCCAGGGTGGTAGGAATTGACCTTCACCTGCACGGCCGAGCCGTTCTTAAGTTTTTCTCCGTCAATAGCAAGGATGATGTCGCCCTTCTTCACGCCGGCTTTGTCGGCCGAACCGCCTTTGACAACCTCATCAATATATACGCCGTCCAGCGAAGAAAGTTTCAATTTTTTCGACATGTCATCGACAGAGTCATATTCAAGCTTCTTAGCGAGAGCCTCGGTCAGATCGATCATCTGGATTCCAAGGACAGCCCTCTTGACTGAACCGAAATCGATGAGGTCACCGACAACCTTCTTGACTATGTTGGCGGGCACGGCGAATGAATAACCTGAATATGATCCAGTCTGGGAGACGATGGCGGTGTTGATGCCGACGAGCTCACCGGTCTTGTTGACAAGGGCTCCACCGGAGTTTCCGGGGTTGACGGCGGCATCGGTCTGGATGAAGGACTCGATCTGGATAGTAGCCCTCTCCCTAGGATCATGGGCCATCTGGCGGCCCTTGGCGCTGACGATACCGGCAGTGATGGTGCCGCGGAGCTGATAACCCATAGGGCTTCCGACAGCGAGGACCCACTCACCGAGCCTCAGCTGGTCGGAATCACCGAAAGGAAGGGTCGGGAGACCCTCGGCGTCGATCTTGATGAGAGCCACATCGGTGGCCGGATCAGTTCCGATCACGGAAGCGTCGTAAGTCTTGTTGTTATTCAAGGTCACGCTGATCTTGGTAGCGTTGGCCACAACGTGGTTGTTGGTCACGATGTATCCGTCAGGACGGATGATCACACCAGAACCGCTGCCCTGGACCTGCCTGGACTGAGGAGCGCTATCCCCAAAGAAGAAGCGGAAAAACGGATCATCCATCTGATATTGCTGGGTAGCGGTGACTTCCACATAGACAACCGCCTCGACAGCAGCCTCGGCGGCATAAGTGAGATCAGGATAATCTGATTGCGCCAGATTGACAGTCTTGGTGACTGTGTTGGTGGCAGGATTTGTCACTTTGTCCGGAGAACCGTTGACGGTGGCAGCTTTTAGCACACCGTAGGCTGCCAGCACGCTGAGCAACACTGACAGCAGGACTGTGATAATACTTTTCTTCATTATTGACATATTGTTTCTTCTAAAAATATTCCGGAGGGGTATTTTTCAAATAAGATGCCACAGTTTTAGGGATATTCCGAGGATTCTTCTTATATTTGTCTTTGCGATAAAAACGCGGAAATTTTAGATTATTAAAAACCACACGATATGAAATTCAACGTCTCTAGCACAGAACTGCTCAAAGGGCTGATGAACATTTCCAAGGCTATTCCGGCCAAGTCCGCCCTTCCCATCTTGGAAAACTTCCTGTTTGACCTCAAGGGCAATATCCTCGAAGTGACCGCTTCTGACTCGGAGCTCACCCTGAGGACCGAGATCGAGGTTGACACGACTGAGGAGGAAGGCAGGATCGCCGTCCCCGCCAGGCACATCATCGACCTCCTGAAAGAGCTTCCTGACCAGCCGGTCGGTCTCAGGACCTCCAGCGACAGCTCTATCGAGTGCGATTGGACGACTGGTAACTCGGTTCTCCCCTTCTTCCCCGCTGAGGACTATCCTGAGATCAAGGGCGCCGCTGAAGACGCAGAGAAGGTCGCCTTCCCTGCCGCCAGCCTTATCGAGGGTATCAACAGCACCGTTTACGCTACCGCCGATGACGAGATCAGGCCCGCGATGAACGGTATATTCTTCGACTTCGACACTGAATCCACGACCCTCGTGGCCTCGGATTCCCATAAGCTTATATGCTACACCACCAAGGACGCCAAGGCTCCCGCCAAGTGCTCCTTCATCCTCCACAAGAAACCGGCGAACGTGCTCAAGGCCATCGTCGACAAGGAGGACGGTGATGTCGAGATCGCTTTCGACTCCAGCACCGTGGTGTTCTCATTCGGACGTACCACGATGGTCTGCAGGCTGATTGTCGGCAAGTATCCTAAGTATCGTGATGTGATTCCTCAGAACAACTCCTCTGTCCTCAAGATCGACAGGGCCCAGTTCCTGAACACCGTGCGCCGTGTGGCCGTCTGCGCCAACAAGGCCTCGAACCACATCAAGCTCGACCTCAAGCCCGGCCAGATGGAGATCACTGCCCAGGATCTGGGATTCGCTATCGCCGCTTATGAGAAAGTCAACTGCGACTACAATGGCGACGAGCTGACAATCGGATTCAAGTCCACGTTCCTTGGCGAGATCCTCTCCAACATGAGTTGCGAGACTGTTATCATGAAGTTCGCCGACGCCCGCAGGGCAGCGCTTATCGTCCCTTCCGAGGAAGACGCATCCAGCGAGAAGATCTGCGGCATCCTCATGCCGATCATGGTCCAGTAATATAAGGAGTTAGCCACTGTGGAACTTTCGCTTAAAAGGCCCCTGTTGTTCTTCGATATCGAGAGCACGGGGCTTAATATCGTTTCTGACTGCATAGTCGAGCTCAGTTTCGTCAAAGTGTTTCCGGACAACCACCACGAGATCAAGACGTGGAGGGTTTGTCCTTGGGACTATGCCACCGGCACCCAGAAAAAAATGGATCCGAAGGCTTCTGAAGTAAACGGGATCACGGATGAGATGCTGGTTGGCGAGAAGAAGTTCATCGAGATCGCTCCCGAGGTCGTAGAGTGGCTGAAGGACAGCGATTTGGCCGGCTTCAACTCGGCCAAGTTCGATCTTCCGATGCTCTCTGAGGAGATAGAGAGGGTCCGGGCATATTGCGTCAAGCGTATCGGGGATCCTAAGGTGCCGGAACACAACCGTGAGAAGGCCAGACAGATGCTCGCCTCGATCGACATCGATCTTCATTCGAAACAGATGATCGATGTCCAGACGATATACCACTATATGGAGCCTCGTAACCTGAGAGCTGCCTATCGCTTTTATTGCGGAGGGGAAGATTTCGAGAACGCGCATTCCGCCGAGGCGGACACGATGGCGACTTATGAGGTTCTGAAGGCCCAGCTGGACATGTACCAGAAGGCTGACAAGTACCATGAGGTGGTTTTGAAGAACGATGTGGATTTCTTGTCAGGTGTCGCCGGACGGCCGAGGACTTTGGATTATGCGGGACGTCTGGTCCAGGGTCCTGATGGAGAGGCTGTTATCAGTTTCGGAAAGCATAAGGGCAGGACGGCGAGGTCTGTCTATGAGACGGAGCCGGCGTATTTCGCTTGGATCGAGAATGGTGAGTTCACGATGGACACGAAGAGGCAGTTCGCTCTTTTACGGGAGAAGTTTGACCGTGAGAGGAAGGAGGCTTTGAGCAAGCCGCTTGAGGGTGAGGATTTGAATGATGCGGTGGCAAAATTGAGGGGGAAGTTTCAAGGTGGTAAATTATTCTAAATGAGATATTTCTGTCGCTTGATTTGGTATTTCGCCGCTTTGGGGACGCTTTTGTGTTCCTGCGGCGGGAGTCATCATGGCGACAGGCTTGTCGAGGCTGGTGAGCCGGAATTTTTCAGCATCGTCGAGAGACCTCAGGGGGGATGGACCGTTGTGTCCGTCTCCCCTTTTGACGGTTCTTCAGACACTCTCGTTGTTGACAAGCCCATGACCAACATCATCGTCATGAGCACCTCCCACTACGGCTTCCTCGACGCTCTCGGCCGCTCCGACGTCATTTCCGGCATCTCCGGCCCAGACTACCTCTGGACCGGTGATTTTCCCAGCGAACTAAGAGCCTCCGAGGCCAGCTCTGGTGGCTCGACCGCCTCGCTTTGCGAGGCCCCACCGCTCGCTTCGCTCCGCTCCGCTCCGGTCCCCCCTCTTACAGTGCCGAGGGTGGCATGGGTCTCGCCATCCAGACTGGCCTCGGCGGCCTCATCAATTATCAATGGCGAAGCGGCGGCAGGTCTGGCAAGTCCGGACCATGGACGCCCTCGTCATGCAAGAGGGAGGGGCCCAGATCGATGGAGAGGAAGTGAAAACTTGTTTTCACAAACTCTCCGAGAGATGGGAGGGGCCGAGCGAAGCGAGGAGTCCGGACTGGCAGAGCCTGCCGCCGGGCGCAATGGCGAAGAAGTACATAGGCGTCAGCCGACATCGGCGCTAGCCGATGTCGGGTATGATGGGGCTCCGGATTATGAGACTATCGTGTCGTTGAGGCCGGAGGTGGTGTTGACGTATGCGGTGTCGGGGGTGGAGTCGCCGTTTGTTGGTAGACTGAAGCGGTTGGGAATCAAGGTGTTGACTGTAAACGAGCATCTTGAGAGGCACCCGCTGGCCAGAGCGGCGTATATCAGGCTTTTCGGAGCGTTGACCGGCGAAATGGCCGCTGCGGACTCAATACTTTCGGTGGTCAGAACGAACTATACAGCCATTGCCGAGGACATCAAGGAGCGTGGCGTCACGCCCAGGAAAGTCTTGCTCAATATTCCTTACAACGACCAATGGTTCGTACCGGCGTCAGACAACTACCTGACTGTCATGATACATGACGCCGGAGGCACGGTTCTGGGTTGCGAGGAAGGAAAAGCCGCATCGACAGTGATGTCGGTCGAGAAGGCATATTCATTAAGCAAAGAGGCAGATTGCTGGCTCAATGTTGGCTGGTGCTCCACCGAGAAAGACCTTCTCGGAGTCAACCCCATATTCAGCGACATGCTGAAGGCTATTAAAGCCAACGCCACAGGGATGGTGCCGGATGGTTTCCCCGTCGTATGGAACGACAACAAGAGAGTCAATGCCAAGGGTGGCAACGACATCTGGCAAAGCGGAGTGGTCCGTCCGGATCTCGTGCTGCGGGATCTTGCTGGGATACTTCACCCGATTGAAGATAATAACAATGTAATATATTATAAACCAATTATTTAATTGAGATGGGAAAGTACGATTTTGATGAGATGACAGTCAGGCGCGGCTCAAACTGCGTCAAGTGGGATGCCGAAAGCCCCGCAGGGCCAATCGATGAGGACGTGCTGCCTCTCTGGGTCGCGGACATGGATTTCAAGGCCGCTCCCGAGATCGTGGAAGCGCTCCGTAAAAGAGTGGAGCACAGCGTGTTCGGCTACACTCATATTCCTGACAGCTACTATGAGGCGGCCATCAACTGGTGGCAGCGCCGCCGCGGCTGGCACACGGAGAAAGAATGGTATACCCCTGTGGACGGAATTGTCCCCGGCATGTCGATAGTGACCTATGCCCTGACCCACTATGAGGTTGACGCTGAAGGCAATGTGGTCGAGAAACCGAATGGAGGCAAGGGCCCTAATGGCGAGCTTCCGAAGATCATCATCCAATCCCCCGCCTACAACTGCTTCTTCTCGACAATCCGCAACGTAGGCTGCGAGCTTGCCGCCAACAAACTCATCTACGACCTTGAGGGCGACCAGGCGACCTGGTACATCGACTTCAACGACCTGGAGAAAAAGGCCGCCGATCCGATGACCAAGATCCTTCTCTTCTGCAACCCTCACAACCCCTGCGGACGAGTATGGCCCAAGGAAGACCTCCAGAAGGTAGCCGACATCTGCCGCCGGAATGGCGTGATTATAGTCAGCGACGAGATCCACTGCGAGCTCGAGATGCCCGGCTACCACTTCACTCCGATGGCCACGGTCGACCAGGACAACACTATCACGATGAACTCCCCAAGCAAGTCCTTCAATATCGCCGGACTTGGAATATCCAACATCATCACTAACAATCCGGATTGGAAGAAGCTGATAGAGAAGGTGATAAATGTCTGGGAGCATTGCGACCTCAATCCTTTCGGCGTTGAAGCCCTGCAGGCAGCCTACAATCATGGCGAGCAATGGATCAAAGAGCTCATGGAATATATCCAAGGCAACTACAGGATGCTGGTGGAATACTTCGAGCGTGAGCTTCCGCTCTGTCCGGTCAGCAAGGTCGAGGGATCTTACCTGGCTTGGCTAGATGTCACTGCCGTCAAGATGCCTTCAATGGAGATCGAGAAGAGCCTTATCGAAAACGAGAAGGTCTGGATCAACGGTGGCGAGATGTACGGCCTGGACGGATTCATGAGAATCAACATGGCCTGCCAGAGGGCGAGGCTCCAGGAAGCCGTGGAGCGTATCGCCAAAGGCTTGAAGCGACTCTTGAAATAATCTGATATGAGAAAGATGTTAACCATAGTGGCCGCGATTGTGGCCACTATTCCCATGTTCGCGCAGCCTCTGGATTTCTCCAAAACCCTGCGGCTCAACTACATATTCAGCGGCACTGACAAGGATCAGTCCATCACCCTGGCCGAGCTGTGCTCAATCGAAGGATGGGCTGGCAAACGTGTCAACCTCGACAAGGTTCCCGTACGGGGCAACGGCCAGCTGACACTTAGCGTGCGGAGTGCGGAAGGCGCTGATTTTGATAAGGTTATTTACAAGACATCTTTCTCCACACTATTCCAGGAATGGCAGCCTACAGAAGAGGCGACAAAGCTCGCCAAAGGCTTTGAGAATGTGTTCCTCGCCCCCATGCCTTCAGAGGAGACTCTGGTCACTGTCGAGCTATTCGACTTCAAGGACGGCCATGTATCGTGCTCATATTCACATGTGGTCGACCCTAAGGACATCCTTATCAGGCCGGTCGGCATGAATCCCGCTCCCTACGAGTGGATCTGGAAAGGCGGCGAGGATCTCGCTTCCGACCCGAAAAGCGACGAGAGGATCGATGTCGCCATAGTTGCGGAAGGCTATACAGAGGCCGAGATGGAGACATTTATGGCGGACGCAAAAGAGGCTATGGCCAGTCTTTGGGCCCATGAGCCGTTCAAGTCTATGAGTGACAGGTTCAACCTGGTCTGCGTCAAGAGTCCGTCAAAGGACAGCGGAGTCAGCGTGCCTCGCGAGGGCCTCTGGAAAGAAACCGCTGTCGGCTCCAATTTCGACTCGTTCTACACTGAGCGCTATCTCACCACCCTTCACCTTTTCCAGCTCCACGACCTGCTCGCCGGCATCCCCTACGAGCATATCGTAATCCTCGCCAACACAGACACTTACGGCGGTGGAGGAATATACAACTCATATACCTTGACTACGGCTCACCACCCCGGTTTCAGGCCGGTGGTTGTCCATGAGTTCGGCCACAGTTTCGCCGGTCTCGCTGACGAATACTACTATGATGACCAGTATTCAGAGTATTACTATCCCGATGTCGAGCCATGGGAGAAGAATATCACGACCATGCATGATTTCGACTCTAAATGGCGGAGCCTTGTCGGGGAGAAGTTCCGGAGCGACGACACCACTATCGATTGGAGGGGAAAGAAAAGCATTAAAGAAAAGATAGCCGTCGACCTTTACGAAGGTGGCGGCTATCAGAGCAAAGGTGTCTGGAGAGGTTTCCCGGATTGCAGGATGAATACCAACTCCTACCCGTCTTTCTGTCCTGTCTGCCGTGAGGCGATCAGGTACATGATTGATTTCTACACCAAGGAAATAGCTGATTAATAAAGCTTTGAGCTTACCACAGTGCTGACGAAGTTCATGCTGGCGGTAGGCTCGAACCTGGCGACAACTTCACCCTTCGAGTCCACGAGGAACTTGGTGAAGTTCCACTTGATGTCGGGCTTGGAGGCATAGTTGGGATCGCTCTTTTTCATCATCTCATCCATGAACTTTGCCTGGGTTCCGTTGCCGAAACCCTTAAAGCCCTGTTTTGACTTCAGGTAAGCGAATAGAGGGCTCTCGTTCGGGCCGTTGACCTCGATCTTGTCGAACTGCGGGAAAGTGGTGTTGTACTTCTCCGTGCAGAACTCGTGGATAGAAGCTATGTCACCGGGAGCCTGCTCACCGAACTGGTTGCAAGGGAAATCGAGGATCACAAGACCTTTGTCCTTGTATTTGTCATACATCTCCTGGAGTTCCTCGTACTGGGGAGTGAAACCACATTTGGTGGCCGTGTTGACGATCAGGAGGACCTTACCCTTGTACTGAGACAGGGAGACCTCTTTTCCGTCCATGTTTTTGACCTTGAAGTCATAGATGCCCTGAGCGCTCATTGTGGTGGCAAGGATAAGTGTGGCGATGGCCGCTGCTAAAACCTTAAGTTTCATTATGTTCGTTTTGTTTCAATTAATAGTTCGAGTGGAATGATCCTGCAAATAAAGTACCAACGAATCAGTCAGCATTGAGTTTGAAGGCAGCCAAAACCGGCCAGGATTCAGCCTTCTTCATCTTGTAAGGGGCCTCTGCCCTGATGTCACAGACGCTTGCGCCAAACATCACCTGGTAGTTTCCAGCGGGAGCCTGCCACTCATTCGCGGCCTCATTGAAAGAAGCGATCGAATAATTGTCAACCTTGACAGTCACGGTCTGGCTCTCACCGGGAGCAAGCAATTTGGTCTTGGTGAAGGCCTTAAGCTCACGGTCCGGTTTCTCGAGTCCGCCTTCAGGGGCATGGACATAGACCTCGACCACTTCCTTGCCGGCGACAGCACCAGTGTTGGTGACTGTCACGGAAGCCTCAAAACCGCCCTGAACAGCCTTGACGACGGGTTTTGAATATCTGAAGGTGGTGTAGCTCATACCAAATCCGAAAGGATAGGATACCTCCACCCCACGGGTTACAAAGTGGCGGTAGCCGACCCAAATGCCCTCAGCATAGTCAGTGTAGTCAATATCCTTCTGAGCGGTACGGCGGCCAAACCCGCCGAATCCGCCGGAACGGCTCTGCTGAGAGGTGTAGTTGTAAGGGAAATTGGATGATGACGGATGGTCGATGAAATTGACCGGGAAGGTCATCGGGAGCTTTCCGGATGGATTGGTCTTTCCGGTAATCACGTCAGCGATGGCGTTTGCGCCTTCCTGGCCGGGTGACCAAGGAAGGAGGATGGCGTCAGCAAGGCCCTTCCAGGACGAAGTCTCAATAACTCCACCAATATTCAGTACAACAATGACTTTTTTGCCTTTCGCCCTGAAGGAAGTACTCACATTTTGAAGGAGTTCCCTCTCGACCTGCGTCAGCTCGAAATCGTCCATCTGCTTGCGATCGGCGAACTCGCCGGCATTGCGGCCGAACACCACGACAGCGACGTCATTGTTTACAGCCTCAGTTTGGATGGCTGATGCAGGAATGGCCACCTCGGAGAGTTTGGAGCCGCCCAGGAACGACCTCGCACCCCCGCCGTTAAGAGCATTGAAAGCGGCGTCATAGGCCTTATATTCTTTGTAATAGTCCTTCAAAGCCTTGTCAAGGGTGAATCCGGCGCCTTCAAGGGCTTCCACCATATTGACGACATAAGCCTTGTTGACATTTCCGGAACCGGTTCCTCCAGCCACGAAATCCAAAGATGTGACTCCATAGAGAGCAATCTTCTCCCCTCCCTTCAAAGGCAAGGTGTTGGCCTCGTTACGGAGCATGACAATCGCCTCTCCAGCAGCCTCACGGGCGACAGCCGCATGGGCCTTGAGATCGGGAGCCTCGGAAGGCTTGTAACCTTTGAAATGAGGCGTTTTCACAATGTAATTCAGCATGTTCCGGACATTCCTGTCAAGCTCCTCAGCGGTGATTCTGCCATCCTCGACAGCGGCCACGATGCGATCGATCTCAGTCTGGTTTCCAGGCTCCATAAGGTCGTTTCCTGACTTGGCCGACTTGACGGTATTCTCCTTGCTTCCCCAGTCTGTCATGACGATTCCTTCGAATCCCCATTCATCCCTCAGGGCGACAGTCAAAAGCTCTTCTTTCTGCTGGGTGTATTCTCCGTTCAGCTTATTGTAGGAACTCATTACAGTCCAGGGTTTTCCCTCCTTGACGGCGATCTCGAAGTTCTTGAGATATATCTCCCGCAGGGCCCTGGGGCTAATGCGCGCGTCGTTCTCATTGCGGTTGGTCTCCTGGTTGTTGGCGGCATAATGCTTGATCGATGTGCCGACTCCGTTGCCCTGGATGCCCCGCACATAAGCGGCGGCCATCTTTCCGGAAAGGACCGGGTCCTCGGAGAAATACTCGAAGTTGCGGCCGCACAAAGGGTTACGATGAATATTCATACCCGGGGCGAGGAGAACGTCCACACCATATTCAAGAACCTCATTGCCCATAGCGGAAGTGACTTTCTCGACAAGGGCTGTGTCCCAGGAACTGGCCAGCAGAGTTCCGACAGGGAATCCCGTGGCATAGAAAGTACGGTTGTCACCCTGACGGGTGGGGCTGATCCTGAGGCCGGCGGGACCGTCAGCAAGAACTGTCATGGGGATTCCGAGGCGTTCGATAGGCCTGGTGTTCCCTGCCGCTCCGGGCACCTGGGCAATCAACCCAGAGGGCACGCCCTCGACTATAGCGGCCCTGGCACCTCCTACAAGGAGGGTGGCCTTCTCCTGAACGATCATTGCCTTAAGGACTTCCTCGATGTTATCCTTAGTAAGCTTTGGTTGCGAATATGAGAGAATGGCGGCTCCCATCAACGCCAATGTCAACAATACTTTTTTCATAAAATTGGTTCGTGAGTTATTAATCAGTCTGAAATATAGTCATAAATATCGAAAATTCCAGAGGGAGATGTTCTCGGCAAAGTTTGAAGATTGGTTATGTCCTTGGCTGTCAGGCCATTACCGACATCAATAGAACGCAAGGCTTCCGCTGAGGCATCGAAAGCGAGGCGAGGAGTGTTATTGTTCTCGCTGAGGTGGCAGAGGAATAAATGCTTGAGGCCAGGATGCCAGAAGCGCTTGACGGCCTCGGCGCATTCATCGTTCGAGAGATGGCCGTTGCCCCTGCAAATACGCATCTTGAGGTCATGGGGATAGGGTCCCCCGAATAACATGTCGGTGTCGTAGTTGGACTCGAAAACGACCACATCCGCCTGCGAGGCATATTCAAGGGCCTCTGGGGTCACCCTTCCGGCGTCGGTCATGAGGAAGAAGCCGCATCCATGCCAGCGGATAAAGTAGCCGACCGTCTGGGTTGCGTCGTGTGGCACGACAAATGACTGGACCACAGGGTTTTCCTTAGGATCAGGACAAAGCGGGAGAGTTGTGGGGCCGGGCTCGAGATCACATCTGCACAGGTCAATCCAGTCCTGAGTGAAACTGTGCCAGGCAAGGGCCTTATGGAGAACCGTGGTGGCGTAAACAGGTTTCTGGAGGTGCTTGCACCATGACCCAAGGTGACGGATATGGTCGAGATGGTCGTGGGTGACAAGGATGGCTTGGAAAGAGTCCAGGCCGTATCCCCTATCGGAAAGAATCTTTTTGAGGCGACGCAAGCTGACACCGGCGTCTATGACGATTCCGAACCTCCCGTCATGAAGGAAATAGCAATTGCCGCAGCTCCCGCTTGAGAGGCTCATGAACTTAAGGGTCAATTCTTTTCCTCCTCGCAATATTTGGAAATCACGCTGTAGGCATCCCCGACTCCCAACTCACCGGCACGGGACAGGTCAATGCAGCCTTTCTCCTTGTCTTTCAGATAGATCAGGACAAGACCGCGATTGTAATAGGCGTCACCCATGTAAGGGAAAACGTTGATGGCCTTGGTGTAGTTGTCGACCGACTCCACGAACTTCGATGAAAGGCAATAGAGGTTGCCGAGATTGAAGTAGATATACGGCACTCCGGGTAGTAGCTTGTCTGCGGCGAGCATGTCGTCAATAGCCTCGGAATAATCGTAGGTACGGCTGACCTGGTCACGAACCCTGGCCCTGGTGGTACCCTGGTCGTCCATCGTCAGAGTCTGGACGTTATTCTCAATTGAGGATATGAAGTCAATCATCTCAGCCCTCAAGACTCCCCTGTTGAGATAATAGAAGGCTTTGTAATACTCGGAATACCGGCCTTCAGGAGGGGCGTTGACCGCGGCGTCAAATTGGTTCAAAGCCGTGGAGAATTGCTTTGACTGGACGCTGTAGAGGCCCCTGATAAACTGCCTGTCGGCTTCTGTCAGACTCTTCGGGTCTCCCGCTGCCAGGTAGGTGTCGCCATATATCGAAGCATCTATCCCCTGCTCGAAACGAGGTTTCGGGATCGAGTCGGCGTTAGATATCGCCATATTGATCGGAGAATCGGATATGAACTTGTCTATCAGCAGGTTCTCATATCTGTGACGAAGGGCGACATTGCGGTTGTCCTTGGTCGCCGAGAGGCTGAACTTATAAAGCGGCCGCAGGCGGATGTTAATGTCACGGTTTTGGAGAAGCTCATTGTCGAAGCCTTTCTTGGCGAAATCAGCGTCAAGGGCTATCAGGGAGCTGTATTTCTTCGTGGTGTCAGCGAAAGAAGCCTCCTCGCTGGCGGTTTTCGCCCTATATTCCCGGACCTTCCGCTGGGCGGTGTCATAGTCCTGTTTGGACGACTTGGTCCGTCCGAGCATATTCTTCACATAGGAGCGGTTCAGATACGCCTTGGCGAAGTCAGGATACAACTCGATCGCCTTGTCATAGTCGTCTAGAGCATCCATCCACCGACCCATTTGGACAAAGTACGAGGCTCGGTTATAATAGGCCAGAACGTTGTCCGGATTGATGTTAATGACACGATCCATGTCGGCCAAGGCGTCCTCGAAATTACCCACCTGGGCGCTGATGAGACTCCTGTTGTAAAGGGTCAGGGCGTTGCCCGGTTCCTCCCGGAGAACCCTGTTGAGATCCGCCATGGCGGAGTTATAGTCGTTGGACTCGTAGAACATCAGGGCCCTGTTGAAATAGGCGAAGGTATTTGTCGTGTCCAAGGATATTGCCTTATCCATATCGGCGATAGCGCCCTTGTAGTTCTTCTGAAGGGCATAAACCCTGCCCCGCCTGATGTATCCTTCCGGATCGAAGCGATCGAGCGATATAGCCTTGTTGTAATCCGCGAGAGCCTTGGTTGTGTCAGCCAGGAAAAGATATGAGGCGCCTCGGTTCAGATAAGCCGAAGGGTCTTTCGGCTCCTTTCGGATGTAGCGGTCAAAGTCGCTCACGGCGTTCTCAAATCTCTGCGCGAGGAAATAGGTGACGCCTCGGCTGAAATACAGGCCTATCAGCCCCGGGCGCAGTTCCATAGCCCTGTCAAAATCCGCGAGAGCCTCATCATATTTGCCTGACCGGCTGAGGGTTATGGCCCTGAAATGATAACCGTTAGTGAATACCGGATTGAGCCTAACCGAATTGTCGAAGTCGCCCTGGGCGCCCCGGATGTCACCAAGGTTGTATTTGGAAATACCCCTGTAGAAGAAAACCCAACTATCTGTCGAATCCAAGCGGGCGAGGATGTTAAACTGGCTTATAGCGTCAGCGTAACGACCTTCCGACAAAGCCTGCCTTCCCCTGAACATGAAGACATCCTTGTCGAACTGGGCCCGGCAAACCGTGACCAGTGACAAGAGAAGAAACAGGGAAAAAGCGAGCCTTTTCATTTTAATTTTATAATAAGGGGTAAAATTCCTATTTTTGTCAGTTGCAAAGATAAACATTTATCGTGCCTTGAAAACGAATTCGCTTCATTTTTTATTATATATATTCCTCATAACCGTCTCAGGGACACTTCTGGCCCAAACCTCAGGGCCCAAGATGATTCCCTCTGGCAAAAACGCCGAGCGTATCATCAATGTTGAGAAGCTCGAAGACCAGGTCACCTACCTGTGCGACACATTGTTCAATGGCCGTGCCACGGGCACGTCAGGGGCAAATGAGGCGGCGTTCTGGATAGCGAGGAGGTTCCGTAAAGCCGGGTTGATGAAGATGGGTGGGCTCTGGAGCAGATCTTTCGAGGTCGGAGGCCAGGTCGGTCACAACATAATCGGTTTCATGCCTGGGAAAAGGAGCGGACTGAAAGAGGGATATGTCCTTGTGACAGCCCATTACGACAGCCATGGCAAGATTGCCGGATCGGTCTACCCCGGCGCTGACAGCAACGCGTCAGGAGTTGTCGCGATGCTAAGTATAGCGGACATGTTCGCCAGAATGAAAGAACTGGGACGATCCTACGGGAAGAATCTCATATTCGTGGCCACAGACGCCCGGGAGAGGAATTCGCTGGGTGCGGAGGCGCTTTGGAAGGATATTGTCGCGGGAGTCCTGAAGGATCCCATCAGCGGAGAGACGATCACCCCGACGAAGATACAGAACGTGGTGGTGCTGGACATTTTAGGCAGCTCTTTATCTCCTCTTAGAAAGGGACGCAAGGACTATCTCATTATGCTCGGCGGGGCCGGTTACAAGTACCAGCTCCAGAGGGCCAACGACGCTGACGGGCTCAACCTCGATCTGGGCTTCGACTATTACGGTAGCGAGGGTTTCACCGACATGTTCTTAGCGAGGGTCGGTGACCAAGGAGTGTTCTCGAGGGCTGGAGCGCCCTGCGTGGTCTTCACATCCGGCATCACGATGAAGACAAACAAGCAGGAGGATGACGCCCGCAGCCTCAATTACAATGTGTTCAAGCGGAGGATCTTCGTGATATTCCACTGGCTTGAGAAAGTGCTTTGACGATGAAAGGGTTTTTGAATATGATGAGGCGCTACATCGCGCCGTTCAAGAAATACCTCTGGGGATCGGTAGTGCTGAACATCTTGTCCGCGGTGTTCAACATCTTCTCCTTCGCCATGATCGTGCCTATGCTCCGTATCCTGTTCAGGATGACGGACAAGACCTACGTTTTCACCCCTTGGAACGAGGTGTGGAGCAAACCGTTGAAGGATATCGGCAACAGCTTGATGCAGAATGTCTATTACTCCCTTGAGGCCAATATCGCGCTGCACGGTGAGATCAAGGTCCTGCTTGTCTTATGTATATTCCTGATCGTCACGACCGCGTTGAAGACGGCTTGCTATTTCGGCTCATCCGCCGTGATGATTCCTATTCGCACGGGAATAGTCAAGAACCTCAGGATGAAGATCTACAACAAGATTCTCTCGCTCCCCCTCGGCTTTTTCTCCGAGGAGAAGAAGGGTGACATCATCGCGCGTATGAGCGGAGACGTGCAGGAGGTCGAGAATTCGGTCGCCGGATCGCTTGAGATGCTGATCAAGAACCCGATCCTGATCCTTATCTATTTCGCAGCCTTGATCGTGATCAGCTGGCAGATGACCGCTTTCACAATCATCTTCGCTCCCTTGATGATTTGGGCCATGGGAATCATCGGCAAGAACCTGAAACGCAAGTCGCTTGATGTGCAGACGTTGTGGAGCGACGTGATGTCCCAGGTCGAGGAAACACTTGGTGGACTGAGAGTTATAAAGGCTTTCATCGCAGAGAAAAAGATGTCCACCAGGTTTGACGGAGTCACAGAAGCGATGCGCAAGAAGACCAGCAGGGTCACGATGCGGCAGGCTCTCGCCCACCCTGTCAGCGAGTTCCTCGGGACTGTCCTGATCACCATCGCCCTATTCTTCGGTGGTACCTTGATTCTTAAAGGCCACTCGATTATCGACGCCCCGATATTCATCTACTACATGGTCATCCTCTATAGCATCATAAACCCGATAAAAGACTTCTCCAAAGCAAGTTACGCTATTCCTAAGGGCATGGCTTCCATGGAGAGGATCAACAAGATCCTGGATGCTGACAACAACATCACCGAGGCCGCGAATCCAGTCCCGCTGGATGGTTTCTCCGACAGCATCTCATTTGAAGGGGTCAGTTTCCGCTATCCCGACGGGTCAAAGATGATATTGGACGAAATCAATCTCGAGATCCCCAAGGGCAAGATGGTCGCTATCGTGGGCGCTTCCGGGGCTGGAAAGACTACCCTCGTGGACCTTATACCCCGTTTCTACGACCCCGAGTCCGGAGTTATTAAGATCGACGGGACACCGATCAAGGATGTGCGGATCCAGGACCTCAGAAACCTGATAGGCAACGTCAATCAGGAGTCAATCCTGTTCAACGACACGATATTCAACAATATCGCCTTTGGAGTGGATGGCGCTACCATGGAGCAGGTCATTGAGGCCGCCAAGATCGCCAATGCCCACGAGTTCATTATGGAAAAAGAGGGTGGCTACCAGTTCGTGATCGGAGACCGGGGAGTAAAGCTTTCAGGAGGCCAGAGGCAGAGAATCAGCATAGCCAGGGCTATTCTCAAGAACCCTCCTATCTTGATTCTGGACGAGGCTACCGCCTCTTTGGACACCGAGTCGGAGAAGATAGTGCAGGAGGCTCTGGACAGGCTTATGTCCTCAAGGACTACCGTCGCTATCGCCCACAGGTTGTCCACTATCAGGAACGCTGACGAGATCGTCGTGATGGACGAAGGCAAGATTGTGGAGAAGGGTCGGCATGAGGAGCTCATCGCCCTGAATGGCCATTACCGCAAACTGAATGACATGCAAGCTTTGTGATATTACAGAATATGAAGACAATCAAAAGAATAAAGGTCCCAGTGATAGAGGGGCTCGAGACCATGGGACTCCAGGAACTTGACCTGGTGATGGAAGAGAAAGCCGCCAAGTTCGCCGTTTGTGAGAACAATTGGCCAAAGGACGCCCCCTACGCCCCGGACTGCAACGGCTCTGTGGCGAGGACAAAGACACATCTCGCGGTTATGTACCATGTCAGGGGCCTGGACTTGAGAGCCACTGAGATGGAAGACAACGGACGGAGCTGGGAGGACAGCTGCTGTGAGTTTTTCGTCTCGGATCCATTTGACGGCACTTACTACAATTTCGAGCTTACCTGCGTTGGTTCGCTTCTCGGAGCCAAAGGTGCCGGACGCTCAAATAGGGAAACCAGGGATCCTGCCCTCCTTCAGAGAGTTATACGACACAGCTCTCTAGAGCGCAAGCCGATGGTTGTGAACGGACAGATCATAGGCTGGACAGTCGCGATGTTGATTCCTTTCGAGCTTATCGGGATCGATCCTGACAATCTGCCTGTCAGCGTGAGGGGCAACTTCTACAAATGTGGAGACCTTACCGCTCATCCCCACTTCCTCAGCTGGAATCCGGTCGGTGTCCCGAAACCCGATTTCCATAGGCCAGACTTTTTCGGGGAGCTTATCTTAAGATAAACTTCAGATGAATAAATTTAACAAAATAAGTCTCATTTTATTCCTAATCTACTTAGGTCTGGTGTTCTGGTGCTGTTTCGGTAATTTCTCAGATATGCCTGATATTCAACGGGAGATCCTCGGCTTTCCTACCGACAAGGTGGTTCATTTCGTATTGTTCCTGCCCTTCGTCACGCTTGGCCACATGGCCATTAATTTCCTCGGGAAAACCTTTGGGGGCAAGTTATGGCTGGTACTGCCAGTGCTGGTCGCCGGTATCTTGCTTGCGATAGGCATCGAGATCGGACAATCCCTCACAAGTTACCGCACCGGAGACGCCATGGACTTTTTCGCTGACGCCCTTGGCCTTTGTGTCTCAACTGTTATCACAATCATACTTGTCTTTATTAAAAAGAAGGCTTTCAGCTGATGTTTAAAAGAACCCTGCTCACTATCGCTCTTGCCTTGGCTATCCCGGTTGTTTCTCCGGCCCAGAAAGTCCAGGAATTCAAGGAGGCTTTGGATTCAATGCAGACCCTCCTGCGGGAAAGGACTACTGTCGCCTCCCAAATCAAGGCGAAGAAGATTGTGAAAAGGGACAACGTCCTTGACTTTTACTTCACGAATACTTTCGGAGATTACCCCTGGAGGGATTCGGATGTGAAATGGTTCCGCGAGAAATTAAAACCCTTGCTTCCCGGAGACTGGTCAAAGTCCTCGGTTGGGGATATTTATATTGGCAACAACAAGATCGACTCTTACGTGATCCCCCTTCTGAATAGCTCCGGCAAGCCCCGCACGGCCATGTTCAGGGCTAAGGACCACAGGGCACAGACAAGGTTTATCACAAGGGTCGGGGAACCTGAATACACAAAAGGTCTTTCAGGACGTAATATTGCCCTATGGCAGAGCCATGGAAGGTACTATGACGAGAACACTGACAGGTGGAGATGGCAGAGGGCTCCGCTGTTCCAGACTGTCGAGGACATGTACACCCAGAGCTACGTGCTGCCATTCCTTATGCCGATGCTGGAGAATTCCGGAGCCTACGTGATGACTCCCAGGGAAAGGGATCCCCAGGTCCACGAAATCATTGCCGATAACGATCCCGCTTTCAAGGAGGGTCGTGGCGAAGGAGTCAGGACTTCAGGATTCTATTCTGAATCAGGCTCTTGGCATGACGCCGGAATCGGTTTTGCCGATTTCAAGGCAATTTACACCGGCAGGGATAATCCATTCCGGGCCGGTACGGCCAGGCAGGCAGTATGCTTCGATGACGAGGAGACCGACAGGTCAGAGGCAGTCTGGACTCCCGAGATTCCGGAGAGGGGCGAATACGCCGTCTATGTCTCATACAAGTCATTCCCGAACAGCTCCGAGAAAGCACACTACACCGTCCACCACCTCGGTGGCGAAACCGAATTCCTGGTCAACCAGAAGATGGGAGGAGGGACATGGATTTACCTTGGGACATTCGAGTTCGCCGAGGGAAGGAACGGATATGTTTCTCTCGACAATGAGGCCCCAGAGGGCTACAAAGTGGGAAGCAACACTGTGGTGACAGCCGACGCTGTCAGATTCGGTGGAGGCATGGGGAAGGTCGCCAGAGGGCCTAAAGACGCCGATCCTTCTGAATATACCCTATCCGGACTCCCCTCTTTCGCCGAGGGTTCATATTACTGGACACAATGGGCAGGAGCTGACTCTACCTTACTCGACTTGCATGAGGGCGACTACACCGCTGATTTCGCGGAGAGAGGGGCATGGGTTGACTGGATGTCAGGAGGTTCCAGGACCAATCCACAGAAAGAGGGGCTCAAGATCCCGGTCGACATGTCATTCGCCTTCCATTCTGACGCCGGGACTTTTCCGAATGACTCTATCGTAGGCACCTTGGCTATTTATACTCTTCTCGCTGACAATAAAGACAAATATCCCAACGGGGAGAGCCGATGGGAAGGCAGGATGCTGGCGGATTTCGTGCAAACACAGATTGTCGAGGACATCCGCCGCTCTTTCAATCCCAAGTGGACCCGCAGGGGCCTCTGGGACCGTTCCTACAGCGAGTCCCGGACAACCACTGTTCCCGGAATGATTCTGGAGTCCCTTTCCCACCAGAATTTCGAAGATATGAAGTTCGGTCTTGATCCGACTTTCAGGTTCGCCGTCAGCAGGGCCGCCTATAAGGGAATCCTCAAATTCCTGAGCGCGAGATATGGCCATGAATATGCGGTCCAACCGCTTCCGGTGGCCTCTTTCGCCACAGCTTTCAAGAGTGTTCCGGAGCCCGGTAGAGCGACCACTGTGAGGCTATCTTGGACAGCTGTGGCCGACTCCCTCGAGCCTACGGCCACCCCCACTGGCTTCATTCTGCAGACCAGGTTGGGAGACGGAGCATTCGACGCGGGAAAAGAGATTGAGTTTGAGAGCGAGAACGGTAAGTGTTTCCATGATGTTACCATACAACCCGGAAAACTATACAGTTTCAGGATAATAGCCTTCAACGAAGGAGGCCGCAGCTTCCCTTCAGAGACCCTGTGCGCCGGTGTCCCGGAGAGCGGAGACGGCAAGAGTGTGCTGGTGGTCAACAACTTCACCCGGCTCTCGGCTCCGGTATGGTTCGACTCCCCGGACTATGCGGGCTTTCTCAACCGGCTCGATGCCGGAGTCCCTTACATACGGGAGATCAATTTCATCGGGGAACAGTACCAGATACGACGGGAGTTGCCATGGATTGATGACGACAATCCTGGCTTCGGAGCGTCGTTCAGCGACCATGCGGGGACGATTATACCAGGCAACACTTTTGACTTCGTGGCAATACATGGAAAGGCTGTATTGAAGGCCGGATATTCCTTCCACTCAGCTAGTTCCGCCTCCTTTGAGGAAGGAAGCGTACCTTGCGGGAACGATGTCGCCCTGGACCTGATTTGCGGAAAACAAGTCACTACTCCACTGGGTAACGGAGTTAAAGGAAGCCGCTTCCAGGTGTTCCCTAAAGCCCTCCAGAAGGCTATCAAGGATTATTCCGCAGCTGGAGGAAATCTGATCGTCTCAGGCGCTCACATCGGCACTGACGTATGGGACAAGATATTCCCGGTTCAGGCTGTACCAGCCAATGCCGAGCAGACAAAGATATTTGTCGAAGATGTGCTCGGTTATCGCTGGGCCGGCAACTTCGCCTCCAGGATTGGCACTATAAGACCTCAACGCAACAGCGTCCTCCCTCTCAAGGGAAAGCTCGTCACAATGGAGTTCTGGATGGAACGGAACCCGTTCATTTACAACGTTGAAACCCCTGACGCCTTAGCTCCTGCCAATGAAAAGTCTGTGGCATTCCTCCGTTACGGAGACACTGGAGCCAACGCCGGAATATTCTTTGACGCAGGGAAATACAAAGCAGTCAGTCTCGGCTTCCCTATCGAGGTAATGAAAAGCCAGGGGGATATTGACATCCTCCTGGCTACGATTCTTTCCAGCTTCGCCGGCAAATAGACTATTTGTCGATCAGCAAGGCCTTGATTCTCGAGAATATATCAATGTTTTCCATAACCTGACCGAACTTCCAGGCGGAAGCGCCGTAGGCGTAGATGGGGACAGGACTGCCGGAATGGCCGGTAGTACTGAATTTGACATCGATACCGGTGTCTCCCTTTGTGAAATCCTTGCTTCCTGGAAGAAGAGTGACTCCTCCGGTCTCATGGTCGGCGGTGACCACAACAAGTGTTCCCTTGTGTGTGTCGGCATAATCAAAAACGGCGTTCAACAACTTGTCAAACTCTTCCATCTCGAAGGTCAGCTGCTCGGCGTTATTGGCATGTTCGGCATGGTCGATATGGGAGCCTTCGATCATGGCGAAGAATCCTTTCTTATTGTCGTCAAGGATGTCGAGAGTGTGCATTGTGGCGTCCATCAGGAAGTCAGTGTCACGTTCGATAGCCATAGGATAACTTCCGTCAGCGAAGAGGCCTATAATCGGGGTCTTCGTGGTCGCGTAAAAATCCTCGGGAGTGGCGGCATATGTGAAGCCTTCACGAACGGCCTTATCGATCATATTCTCCGGAACCTTCTCAGGATCAGTAAAATACTTTCTTCCACCACCAACGACTATATCCAGCCTGGCCGCAAGCATATCATTGATTATCTGGGTGCTCATGCCCCTGTTGGGCACATGGCCGTAGAAAGCCGAAGGAGTGGCGTCACATACGTGAGATGTCACAACGATCCCGGTCGCGAGACCCTTTTGCTTGGCGAGCACGGCTAGACTGGGAACCGCTGTAGAGTCAGGTCCCATCCCAAGCATGCTGTTTTTCGTCTTGACTCCACAAGCCATAGCCGTCCCGGACGCGGCGGAGTCAGTGACTCTGCTGTTGGCTGAATAAGTCTTGCTGATCCCGACAAACTGCGCCCGGTCAAAACTAGTGGGAGCATAGTGGTTGTCAATCATCCAAGAAGAAGCGGCGGCAAGTCCCATTCCATCTCCAATGACCAGAATGACATTCTTAACCTTCTCAGTCTTTGGCGCTTTGTCAGCGGAATAACCTTGAGCGAACGGAAGAGCGATTGCTAGGAGAATAAAGATAATTCGTTTCATATAAGCTTTATATTTTGGCAAATATAACAAAAAGACCGGATTTTTCGTATATTGTGAGAAATTGAATCACTATGAGACTGAAGGCATTCCTTTTCCCCATCTTGTTGCTGGTCAGTTTCTCAGCATACGCACAGACTGACTCGCAGACGCTTCCTTTCAGTGCCACCGGAACCGTTGTCGACTCCGAGACCGGCAAGCCTCTACAATATGTCGGTGTCACCTTCACCGGTCAGAGATACGCTACTGTGACCAACGTGGACGGGGTGTTCACCTTGAAATCAGCGACAGAACCTCAGACCATCGATTTCACCTTGCTTGGCTACAAGACCGTCAGGGTCATGTTCCCGAAAGACGGTGAACCACTGATGATTAAGATGCCCCGAGGAGAGCTTACCCTTGACGGAGCTTTCGTCATCGCTGATCCTTACAGCGTGCTTAACAGGGCCATTAACAAGATTAAGGACAATTATCCCAACCAGCCTGAGATATTCGACTGCTTTTACAGGGAGACTGTTCAGAAAAGACAGCGCTTTGTCTATATTTCCGAGGCGGTGGCCAGGATGTTCAAATCCTCATACACAAGGCTGGGTGTCATAGGTGACAGGATAGCCGTGGACAAGAGCCGCCAGCTTGTCAGTCCCGACAGGAGGGACACCCTCTCCGTTAAAGTGGTCGGAGGGCCTACTCAGGCTGTTCAGCTTGACATTGTCAAGAACGATGACCTGCTCAACAAGGCTGAGCTGTCCTACTATGACCTGCTTATGGAGACACCGGCCACTATCGGCGACCGCCTGCAGTTCGCTATTAGGCTGGTACCTAGGATGCAGGCCGACTATCCGCTATACAATGGAGTGATCTACATTGACAGAGAGACTTACGCCTTCACCCGTTTCGAGCTGGAATATGACATGAGAGACAAGGAGAAGGTCACCAGATCCATATTGATCAGCAAGCCAGCGGGACTTAAATTCACCCCTACCCAGGTTTCCATCCGGTACGACTACACTCTTTCGGAGGGTGTCTCAAGGGTCAGCTACGTAAAGACTGTGATGCGCTTCAAGTGTGACTGGAAGAAGCGCCTGCTGAGGACTGATTACACGGCTATCAGTGAGTTGGTCACAACCGACCGCCATTCGGATAATGTCGAGATAATCCCTCGCAAGGAAAGCTTCAGCAGCAGGGATGTCCTCGCTGAAAAGGCCTCTGCCGATTACGATCCCGAGTTCTGGAAGGACTACAATATCATCGAACCCTCCGAGAGTCTCGACAAGGCGATAATCAAGATCGTTCGGAAGACAGAAAAAATTGAGTAAATTTGCCTGATAAATGGCAAACGGAAGATTATACTTGATTCCCTCCCCTCTTGGGGGAGATGATCCGAGGGATGTGATCCCCGGACCTGTCTTGGAAAGGCTTACAAGCATCAAAAGATATGTGGTCGAAGAGACCAGGACCGCCAGGCGTTTTCTCTCAGCGGCTGGCCTCAAAGGTCATATAGCAGACCTGGAGTTCAGGGAGCTCAATGAGCACACCCGACCGGAGGAGGTTGAGAACCTGCTCGAATTATTCTCGGACGTTGAAGGTCAACCGACCGATGTAGGTCTTATCTCGGAGGCTGGTCTCCCTGCCGTGGCGGATCCTGGAGCGGCACTGGTCGCCTTATGCCATCAGCATGACATACAAGTGGTTCCATTCGTCGGTCCGTCTTCCTTGATGCTCGCCTTAATGGCCTCTGGGCTTAACGGGCAGAGCTTCGCTTTCCAGGGCTATCTTCCAGCCAAACCGGAGGAGAGGCGCAAGGTCATCAAAGACCTTGAAAAGAGGTCGTCCCAACTCGGTCAGACTGAGTTGTTCATCGAGACTCCCTACAGAAACGATTCGATGATGTCCGACCTTCTAGTCTCCCTGCAGCCTTCGACGAGGCTCTGCGTTGCTGCCGACATCACTCTCCCGGACGAGACGATAATTACAAAAACAGTCAAGGCCTGGCGCTCTACTCCCATCACCATCGGCAAAAGGCCATGCGTTTTCCTCTTACTCGCTAAATAGTTGATCCAGAGCCATATGATGATAGATAGAGATATAACGATAGAATTGACCGGAATGGAGTTCCACGCCTTCCACGGATGCCTGGAGCAGGAGCGGAAGGAGGGAAACACATTCATGGTTGATTTCCGGGGCAAGAGGGACGGGAAGAAGGCCGCTAAAACGGATGACCTCAAGAACACCGCTGACTATAGCAAGATCTATGAGATCGTGGCGGCCGAGATGGCCAAACCATCCAATCTACTGGAGAATGTCGCCGGGAGAATTGTCGACGCGATCATGGAGGCCGACTTCGGATTCTGGTTCGTACAGGTCAGAGTCTCAAAGAAGAACCCTCCGGTCGGAGGGACATGTTCCTGGTCCAGGGTGACCGCCACCATCGGTAAAGACTGTCAGCATGATATAATCAACGAGTCTTTCTGAATATGAGAATCGCCTTCCTCACACTCGGTTGCAAGCTCAATTATGCTGAGACCTCGACTTATGAGCGGGGTTTCGTGGCGGCTGGGTTGGAGGTCGTTCCGTGGGAGGAAAAGGCTGACGCTTATCTGATTAACACTTGCTCGGTGACTGAGAGGGCCGAGAAGAAGTGCCGCAACGCGATCCGGAAGGTTCATAGGGTCTCGCCTGATGCGAAGATTGTGGTGACTGGTTGCTATGCGCAGCTTCGGCGTGAGGAGTTGGAGGCCATCGAAGGCGTCGCACTCGTCTTCGGTGCCACCGAAAAAGGCCGCGTCGTCCCCGACACTCTTTCCATTCTGAATGATGTCCCAACGTCGGGGGAGGGTATTGCCCCCGCCGGGCCTGGCCGCCCGCGGCCAGGTGAGCGGGAGGGGCCCGCCAGCGTAGCTGGTGGGAGGGATTTACCCGCCGGGGACAATACCCTCCCCCGACGAGAAAGCCAAATTCTGGAGGCGTTTTCTTCGGAGGAGCGGACACGGTCGTTTTTGAAGGTGCAGGACGGGTGCGACAACTTCTGCGCCTACTGCACAGTCCCCTACGCCCGCGGCCTCTCCCGCAACATCCCCATCGCCGACGCCATCGCCCAAGCCAAGCAGATAGCCACCCTCGGAGTCAAGGAGATAGTGATCACGGGCGTCAACACAGGTGACTTCGGACGTACCACCGGGGAGAGCTTCCTCGAGTTGCTGAAGCGACTGAATGATGTGGAAGGAATTGAGCGTTACAGGATCTCATCCATTGAGCCCAACCTTATCACCGAAGAGATCGTGGACTGGATCGCCTCAGGGACGAAGTTCCAACCACATTTCCATATTCCCCTGCAATCAGGAGCCGACGAGATATTGAGCCGTGTCAGAAGACGTTACACTACTGAGTTCTTTGCTGACAGGATCGAGTATATACGCTCAAAGATGGATCCCAGGCCGGGTGAGCCACAAGGCAACCTGAAGCCATTAGTGTTCTTCGGAATTGACGTTATCGCCGGCCTTCCCGGAGAGACGGACGAACTCTTTGAGAAAACATATTCATTCCTTAAAGACACGATCAGGCCCGCCTTCATCCACATATTCCCCTATTCCCGCAGACCGGGAACAGTGGCGGCAGGCTGGAAGGACCAGGTCAAGGATTCGGTCAAAACAGAGAGGGTTGAAAAATTGGGAACTCTTTGTAATGAGTTACATACAGAGTTTGTGGAGAAGAACCGCGGACGGCTGTCGCAAGTGCTCTGGGAGTCGGATGTGAAAGATGGGATGATGGGAGGTTATTCGGGCAATTATATCAGGGTCGAGAGACCGTTCGATCCATTGAAAGTGAACACTATAGAAGATGTGATATTATGACGGGAAGCGGAGCGAGACTGACTTTTCTTGGCACAGGAACTTCGCAGGGTGTGCCGATTATCGGTTGCAAGTGTGATGTGTGCCGCTCGGCGGATCCTCGGGACAAGCGCTTCCGGGCGTCCGTGTTCGTGGAATATGGCGGGTTGAACATCCTTGTGGATGCCGGGCCGGATTTCAGGATGCAGATGATCGGCCACGAGATCAGCCACCTCGACGCCATTTTATTGACTCACAATCATAAAGACCACACAGGCGGGCTCGATGATGTGCGGTCGCTCAATTATATCGACCGCCGAGCGGCCGAGATCTATTGCGAGCGGAATGTCCTTGAGGACCTGATCCGGGAGTATCCCTACGTCTTCAAGTTCCCGAAGTATCCCGGAGCCCCCGAATGGATGCTTCACGTCATCGATGAACACCCCTTCATTCTCCGCAAAGACTCCTCCGACAAAGAGCTCGTCTGGGTCCATGACGTCGGCTATCACTACCGCATGAACGACGGCACCCTCGTCCCCACCGCCCGCTCCCTCGAGGACATGATCAGTACCGCCGAAGTAGCCAGCTCTGGTGGCTCGACCGCCTCGCTTCGCGAGGCCCCACCGCTCGCGTCGCAAAGCGACGCTCCGGTCCCCCCTCTTACAGTGCCGAGGGTGGCATGGGTCTCGCCATCCAGACTGGCTACTTCCGCTCCCTTTAGAGACTCGGAGCAAAGCGACGCAGGGAGTCTGAGGGGAACGCCCCTCAGTCCCCCTAGGGGGCGCAGGGGGGGTGACATAGCCCCCGCATCGGGGATTACGACAGTAATCCCGATAAGGGGGCTGCATGATAAGTTGCCGGTGCTGGGATTCAGGTTCGGGGATATAGCGTATCTGACGGACATGAGCGAGATTCCGGAGAGCGAATTCGCGAAGCTGCAGGGACTGAAACACTTGACACTCAACACAGTAGGCTACAACAAGCATCACTCCCACTTCAGCCTTCAAGAAACCCTCACCCTCGCCGACCGCATCCGCCCCACCCACACATGGCTCACCCACCTCTCGCACTCCTTCCCCGTCCACGAGCAATTCCGCAAAGAATTGGAGCGGATGTGCCAAGAACAGCACATCCACTCCACAGTCCTCCCGGCTTACGACGGGCTGGTTATTGAATAAGACTTAGAATAAACTGGCCGTCAGTTCTTTTCGACGACCTTCTCCGTCTCGTAACCGAGCTTCTTGATAGCCTTCTCGAGCTTTTCCTCATCGGTCTTGGAAGGATCGTACTTGATCGTGACTTCCTTGTTTTCGAGAGTGACTTTGAGATCCATGACTCCCCTCTCGAAAGACATATTCTCTGTGATCTTCTTTACGCAGTTCTTGCAAGTCATCGAGGTCTTGAAAGTAACTGTGACAGGATCAGCTTTCTTAGGCTTCTGATCACTGATGGTGACTGACTCTTGGGCAGTCAATGCCGGCCCCGCGGGGGCACCAGCCAAAAGGCAAAGTGCAATAAATAACGCTTTCATATTCAATTAGTTTTATTCTGTTTTCCAAATAGTCACTCTAATACCCGCATAGACCGTGGCTCCCATCAAGGGACCCCATACGGCGCTGGCGTCGAAATCACTTGCGGCGGTATTGACCATTCCGTCCGCCATCTTCTCGCCAAGAATAACATTCTTCTGACGGAATCCGGTCAAGTTCTCTCCTCCAAGATAAATATCAAATCCCTTGAAACGCCTGGTCACCTGGGCATAGACCAGAGGGTAAACCGGAGTCCTCCCTTCCGGATATAGGAGCTTGCCATTCTCATCCTTCAGATCTCTCATGAAATCATACACACGGGATGATCCGTTTACTGATCCGGTCAGGTCGAATATCCAACGGCTTAGGTTGGTCTTATACTGAAAGTTCGCGACTCCCTTGAAACGGCTGGTAAGCGGAACCTCGCGTAAACCTTCCGTCATGTAGGTGGTCCTGGCATCGGTGTACCTGGCTGTCAAATCGATCGTAAAATGAGATGAGGGCTCCAGGTGGAAATCCGCTTGATAGCTATCACTCAATGACTTCCCGTCCAATGGATAGAAGGCGATCTGGCCAGGCGCTAGCTCGTAGTCCACAATCAGCTGGTCTGAGAACCTGGTTGAGAAATAGTCCAGGCTCAAATAGTTATCCTCGTTGAAATAGAAGGTGGCATTGCCGCCATAGGTCCAAGAATCCTCAAGCTGGTGGGATAAGAAGTTCCCTATAAAACCCTTTCCAGTAGAGAACACTCCAAAGTGGTCCACGAGAGGAAGGGCGTTCCTCAATCCCCTGCCGCCATTAGCCCGCAGGACGACGGATTCGAACGGCTGGTATTTAAGGGTAACCCTGGGCGAGAGGCGGAAGCCATTATCCTTGAACCAATCCCCATTCAGTCCAATTATCGCCGAGAATGTGTCCTCAGTATGGAACGTATACTCCGCATAAGCCCTGGCATTCACCAGATTGGTCGTGATCGGGCTGAACGAGTTATTGACTCCTGTCGGAAGGTATCTGTCAAGAGACTCGTTGTAGCTGTCGATCATTGTGCTCAAGCCTGCCGAGAAATCGTGGTTCTCAGAGAAGGCGTCACGGAACATCAGGTTGATAAAACCAGAATGCTGGCGACCTGAATATGCGGACGGCCCGAAGCCGGCATCCATATTATTGTACGTGTAATCCCCTATCACAGCGACACTTGCGGAGTTATCCTCACGAAGGGGCTTTCCTATCTTGATATAGCCATTGAGGCGTGTGTTGGTTATATCTGATTGCCAACCATGATGTTCCTGGCCACCAAGTCTGGAGTCGTACAAGGCGCTGCCGCCCCAACGGATCTGAAGCTCAGGGGTGTACCAGAACCAACGGTTACCGACATTAACCTGCTTCCTCATCGGATCGTCCATGAATCCGTCCATATTCATGTCATGTGACTTGAAATTGCCCTCGGCGTGACCAAGGATTATCGTGGACAGTTTCTCTCCGAACTGGAGCGAGGAGGCAAGGTTGAAGTCAGTCTTGGTGTCGGACATGCCTACGACATTGATAAATAGAGGGATCTCATCGGTCGGCTTGCGAAACTCAGTGTTAATCTGTCCGGTCATGGACTCGGTGCCATTGATTACTGATGGCGAGCCTTTGGCGATCTGGATGCTTTCCATCCAAGGGCCGGGAACAAAAGACAACCCGAATGGAGCGCTCAGTCCCCGCATCACCGGCCGGTTCTCCTCAAGCATCTGGAGATATACTCCTGAAAGGCCAAGAAGGCGGATCTGACGGGCTCCGGTGACGGCATCTGAATATCCGACAGTGACGCTGGCGGAATTCTCGAAACTCTCGGCCAAGTTACAGCAGGCCAGTTTCATAAGGCCGGCGGATGATATGACTTCAGTGCGGAGTTCCTTGCCCTTGGATAGACTGTTGGCCTGCCTGCGGGAGGTGAAGACTGTAGCTTTCAACGTGTCTTCACGATCCTGTTGGGCATTAGCGGGAACAGTAAACGGGACCAGAAACAAGGCCACCAAAATGATTGTTTTGAGCTTACTCAATCGCAAAAATAGTCCGTTTAAACGCACCATAATGCTGCAAATTACATACCATCAGGACTCATAAACCGGCACCACACCATCATCAATCAGCTCTCTGAGTACCTCAAGAAAATCTTCAGCGATCCCACTGGCCGGATTGCCGAACTCAGCGACAACATCCTTCAGCGAATATACTCCTCCTTTAGACTCAATAAAAGATTTGATCGCTCCCGCCACCAGATCTCGTGACTCGACCGCCTCACCCGGAGAGGTCTCACTGGCGACAGGGACCTTCCTCGAACGACAGACGTCGCAGGTGCCGCAGTCGCGCGATTCAGACTGGCCGAAATAGCGGAGTAGGAAACGAGAGCGGCATTCGGCGGTCTGCGAAGCGTATTCAAGCATCGCCCGCGAACGACGATGATAATTGTCCTGAAGCATGGCGAATCTCTCCGGCATAAGGTCGATATTCCCCGGTCTCAGACGGTCATGATGCAAGAACACGACATCAGAATGCGCGGCCGGAACGTAATTGATCACATGCTCGAGAGACAACGAATACAGAAGTTGGCGGAGGTGCGGTATGGTCGTGCCGAGCCGACCTGCCACATATTCCTCATCGATCGGCTGGACAAACGCGAATATCCCGGTGTATGTCCGCATCAGGACCTCCAGGAGAGAAGGCATATCCTGGCTTGGTAAATCAATGTCATACAACGACTTCCGATCAACGGAAATCCTCACTTTCGTCGGTATGTCGATTTCCTCCGAATATGTCAGGTGACCCGAGCGCTCAAGGTATTTGAGGGAATGGTAGACGGGCGCTCTCTGGAAACCATAACCCCTGCAAAAATCCTCGAGAGAAAGTCTTAACTGGCGCCCCATACCCGCATCGTACGGAATCTCAAAAAAAGCGTGGAGTTTCTGATATACATCCTCTATATATTCAAGGGAGGGAAATGATACACTTTCAATTTGTGAAAGGCGCCGCTCGTCAATCCCGTTCCAGAGCAGCAAGGCATACGAGCGCTTCCCGTCACGGCCTGCCCTGCCAGCCTCCTGGAAATATGCTTCCGGACTGTCCGGAAGATCGTAATGGGCCACGAATCGCACGTCAGGCTTATCTATTCCCATACCGAAAGCATTGGTGCAAACCATCACCTGGATCTTTCCCTCTTTCCATGCGGCCTGGCGTTCAGCCCTAGACTTTTGGCCCAATCCAGCATGATAGAACTCAGCGCTGATTCCCTGGGATTTGAGCACCGAAGTCAGTTCCTCACATTTTCGCCTGTTCCTGGCGTAGACTATCCCGCTGCCCAGGACCCCACGGCATATATTAACAATTTGGGAGTTTTTGTCCTCCACACGACGGACAATATAGCTGAGGTTAGGTCGCTCGAAACCGCTCCGTAAAACCAGTTTATCCTTGAAGGCGAGTTTGTCCATGATGTCCTCGGCCACTTCCGGAGTCGCTGTCGCCGTCAACGCGATCACAGGGGCATCCAAGCGCTCCCTGAGGATTCCGATCTTGAGGTAATCGGGACGGAAATCATAACCCCATTGCGAGATGCAATGAGCCTCATCAACAACTATATAACTGACATTCAGGACTTCCAGATAAGACTGGAACAGCCTGGTCCCGACCCTCTCGGGCGAAAGATACAGGAACTTATACTCACCATAGGCGGCGTTGTTCAGCGCCAGGTCCACTTCGTGCCTTGACATCCCGGCATGGATAGCGAGCGCCCTCACTCCCCTGTTCTCCAGGTTCTGGACCTGGTCTTTCATGAGGGCGATTAACGGAGTCACGACTATCGTGAGCCCATCCGCCATCAATCCCGGGACCTGGAAACAGACCGATTTTCCCCCGCCTGTAGGCAGGATCGCCAGCACATCCTTCCCCTCAAGAGCGGCCCCGATGATCTCCTCCTGCATCGGACGGAAAGCATCGTAGCCCCAATATTCCTTCAACACCTCGACCGGCTTCATAATTTAAAATTTTAAATCGTTTTATCACAACACTTTGCGAGCGTTTATGGCAAATAATTTGCAGGGATTTTAAACGCCTTTACAAATGTACGAAATTAATCGCCTACAGGTTTGAGTAATGCGCTTTTTTTCCGTAAATTCGCGATGGTTTGCAAGAAATTAGTTTAACTCAATAAAAATTTTAAAATCATTATGGCAAAATTGGATTTACGCAAGTACGGTATCAAGAGGGTCAAGGAAGTCCTCTACAACCCCACCTATGAGGTTCTCTACAACGAAGAGACCAAGCCCGGCCTGACCGGCTTTGAGAAGGGACAGGTTACCGAACTCGGCGCGATCAACGTCATGACTGGTGTATTCACCGGCCGTTCTCCCAAGGACAAGTACATTGTCATGGACAAGAACTCCAAGAACACCGTCTGGTGGAACACCCCCGAATATCCCAACGACAACCATGAGATGTCCGAGAGCGTATGGAAGTCTGTGAAGAAGCTCGCCCAGGACCAGCTCTCCGGAAAGAGGCTCTTCGTGGTCGACGGATTCTGCGGTACCCATAAGGACACCAGGATGAAGGTCCGCTTCATCATGGAGGTCGCATGGCAGGCCCACTTCGTCACCAACATGTTCATCCGCCCGAAGAACCAGGCTGAGTTCGACCAGGCTCCCGACTTCGTCGTCTACTGCGCCTCCAAGGCAAAGGTCGAGAACTATCAGGAACTGGGTCTCCGCAGCGACACCTGCGTCGCTTTCAATGTCACCAGCAAGGAGCAGGTCATCCTCAACACCTGGTACGGTGGTGAGATGAAGAAGGGTATGTTCTCCATGATGAACTACTACCTGCCTTTGAAGGGCATCGCCGCGATGCACTGCTCCGCCAACACCGACATGAACGGTGAGAACACCGCTATCTTCTTCGGTCTCTCCGGCACCGGCAAGACCACCCTCTCCACCGATCCTAAGCGTAAGCTCATCGGCGACGACGAGCATGGTTGGGACAACAAGGGTGTCTTCAATTTCGAGGGCGGCTGCTACGCCAAGGTCATCAAACTTGACAAGGAGTCCGAGCCTGATATTTACAACGCCATCCGTAGGGACGCCCTCCTCGAGAACGTCACTGTCGACGAGAACGGCAAGATCGACTTCAACGACAAGAGCGTGACCGAGAATACCCGCGTATCCTATCCTATCTACCACATCGACAATATCGTCCGTCCGGACAGCCACGGACCCGCCGCGAAGCAGGTTATCTTCCTGTCAGCTGACGCTTTCGGTGTGCTTCCTCCTGTCTCCATCCTCAACTCCGAGCAGACGAAGTACTACTTCCTCTCCGGCTTCACAGCCAAGCTCGCCGGAACAGAGCGTGGAATCACTGAGCCCACTCCGACCTTCTCCGCCTGCTTCGGCCAGGCCTTCCTTGAGCTCCACCCGACCAAGTATGCCGAGGAGCTTGTCAAGAGGATGAAGAGAAGCGGTGCCAAGGCTTATCTCGTGAACACCGGCTGGAACGGAACTGGCAAGAGGATCTCGATCCGCGACACCCGCGGTATTATCGACGCCATCCTCAACCACAGCATCGACAAGGCCCCGACCAAGGTTATCCCTTACTTCAACTTCACCGTCCCGACTGTGCTCGAGGGAGTTGACACCGGTATCCTTGATCCTCGCGACACCTACGCCGATCCCGCTCAGTGGGAGGAGAAGGCTAAGGATCTCGCCGGAAGGTTCATCAAGAACTTCCACAAGTACGAGTCCAACAAGGCCGGAAAGGCCCTCGTCAAGGCCGGTCCCCAGCTGTAATCCACGATCATGAGATCGATAGCTAGTTATGTCATCGCCGCGATCGCGGCGATGACTTTTCTTTCCTGCGGAGGGAAAGACACGCCGATCCGATTCGCCAACTACAACATGAGAGTTATCATGTCAGCTGATAGCCTCGACAGGGATTTCTACCAGCGGAAACCATTCATTCTCAAACGTATAGCCGACTACGATTTCGACATTATCGGAGCCCAGGAAGTTAATGACGAGATGAAGGAAGCCTTGGCCGAGGATCTTAAGGGTACATATTCAGTGTTTGGAGAAGGGCGTAGGGAGGACAGGAAGGGAGAAGGCACTCCTATTTTCTACAAGACCGACCGCTTCGAGCTTCTCGACTGGGGCAGTTTCTGGCTATCTGAGACTCCGGATGTGCCCGGAAGCAAGAATTGGGATGCCTCTGTGACGCGTATCGCGACTTGGAGCAAGTTCCTCGACAAAAAGACAAAGAAGAAGTTCTTCTATATCAACACTCATTTCGACCACAAAGGCCCTGTGTCCAGGACCGAGGCGGCAAAGATCCTCCTGGACAAAGCAAGGGAGCTTCATGACGGACTGCCGGTATTCTTCACAGGTGACCTCAATACCGGGCCTCAATCAGAGGCGATCGCTATCCTTTCCGACAATGAGCTTGTCAAAGACAGTTACACATCCAGTGAGACGGCCCCGACAGGCCGGAAGAGCCCATATTACGGCTTTGATTTCGACAGGCAGGACACCGATAGGGGCGATTTCATATTCGTACCTAAAGACGCCACCGTCCACTCATACGCTTGCATAGACGATGACATAAAGGACAGGCAGTATTCCTCAGACCACTGCCCAGTCCTTGTGGTGGTGACGATCAATTAGGATTTATTCCCCCGCGACAATCAGCAGGCCCTTTCCTTTAGGGACAGTGATCCGGTCGCCTGGCTTCCAGGTGGCTTCCGGCTGGAAATTCTCGATTTCAGGCGCATGGAGCGTTACTTTCGAGGGATCCAGCCCCAAGGCATTCCAATCTATCGACAGGGAGACTGTAGCGTCAGAATCTTCCCAAGTCGCTATGGATATTAGCGTTCTCTCCCCTGTCCGACGATAGATTGTCGCCAGAGTCTTGTCGCTGCCGGTCTTGACAGGATTGTCCTTGACCCAATAGCCGATCATCTCTGACCCGGCCATTCCGAAGGAATCCCACAGCTTCCAAAGCGGCCCGTTATTAACCCTAGGGCTGCGCCCGGTCATACCGTAAAGCATTCCACGCCAAGGGTTTCCGCCACCTTCTAGCATCTCACCCATAAGTCCGTAAGGAATACCGGAGACCTCCACCAGCCAGAACTCCGGCGGGAAATCATAGTTGAAATATTCCCCGAACCAAAGCCTGTCCAGATACGGGAAATGCTCAAGATAAAGGTTGGCGCTATTCGCGAAACCATCCCTGGTATTGTACTGGTTCGCTGAGTGCAGGTCGATAAGAGCGCCAGGGTTAGCCCTGTCGAGGATCTTCCTGATGCGCTTCATGGTCATCCTGTCAAAAGCCAGGTCATCGATGTACACACCGTCTATCCCGACGTTTCTGACAAGCCAGTCAAGGCCTTCGAGATAGTAATTGTGCCATCTGGAGACTCCAGTGTTGACTATAGCCGCATCCTTGAGGGAATAAACGAACCACGCACCGATGTAATCCTGGTCGTAATGCTCCTGCAGCCATGAATATCCACCTCCAGGACCTTGCGAGAATATCTCATCTCCAAGGCTACGGAGGGCGAATATCTCCACGCAACTATTGGTAAGTTCCCGGACAGTATCATAGATCTTGACCTTCATCCCACGGGCGTGGGCCCCGTCTATGTACGCTTTCATCTCCTGAGGCCGCAGGAAAGGATAATTGATGAAAGGATTGATGCCGGTGGCGTGATGAATATTCAAAACCGTAGCGCCCACCTTGCTGACATTCTCAAGGAAATCATAACTGTGGAAGTAACGTTCCCTCCATTGCTTGTCGGTGTCGATAGGACGGAAGGGAGTGACTGCCACATTAAAATAATAATACAGATTCTCGCCCTTCTTCACCTGCCTGTTCCCGGAATACGCGTTGATAAGTGTCCCGCCGTTCCCTGAGCCGGTTATGTCAATTCCTCCATGTCCCCCATTGCACCAGGACGCTGGCATTATCAATGGTTTCTGATGGTAGAAATTGGTATTGAGCGGACGCTCATACTTATTGTCATAGAAACGGATCTGGATTCCGGCGTTGACATCCCCAACCCATGGGCCGTCCTGATTCTTCTCCACATCCCATTTCCAGCGGAGATTATCCGGACAGAAACCGCCTTTCTCACCCAATCCCATCATGTAGCGCCCGATTCCCGGGGCAAGGCTTGTCTCAAGAGCTATGTCACTGATCGTGGCGTCTTTCCGGGCAATGAGGATGACTTTATATTCGATATTCCCGTCAGCCTCCATCTCCCCTTCCAGATCCATCAAGAACAAGTCATTCTGGTTGAGCGCCTTCCATGCGATCGCGCCTTGTGCTCGTTTTGTGATCTCAAAACTCATGTTCTCCCACTTGCCACCATCGGCGACCAGTTCCATGGGAGCCGCAAGGATAGGCCTACCATCTGTCCCGATTCCGGTCAAAGTCTCTTTGAAGTAGCTGGTGATAGTCTCAGGTAACCCAAGACTGGACAGGGACACTTCACGGCCAAGACAGGAGATGGATTTACCTTTCATGACCAAAGGGGTATAAGGGGCCACAACCTCATTATCGAAACCGATCCTGGAGTTGAGCCAGCGAAGTCTGGAATGCCTCCAAGGCTCGTTATCGCCATGGTTAGCTATCACATTATCAGACACTTCCAAAGACACGGCCACAGTCTTGGACTCGGCGTTATCCGTACTGACGGTAACTGTTCCCCGATATATTCCAGACGAAAGTTTCTCAGGCACTTGGGCCCCGATCCAGAGCGCCTGCACCTTATCTTTTCCGACAGAGAGATTCTTCTCAAATGCGGCACCCTTGACATCTGTTCCCTCCGTATTGAAGCATGTGAAATTGGAAGAAGGGATCCGCTCGCCTGTGACGGCATTGGTAAGCCCGGAATAGCTTACTTTCACGCCATTAACTTCTTTCCTGGCCGCCCAAAGGCCAATCTGGAACACGTAGTACTCCCCTTTGTCCGCCTGGCCGGCAAACGTGTCGTGACGGTCGTCAGCTATCCATTTGTAAGGTATATCAGTGGTCATCCGGATTGGGAACTTCCTGTCCTCCGTGAATATGACATAAGAATCGTCCGGGAACCTTGAGAGCAACTTATCCTTTTCGGCAGCGGTCGCGATCACTTCCATCGGATAGAAGCTATTCATTTGATCAATAGCCTGGAACTGAACGACTTCCGCAGAAGGAAGCCGAGGTGTCTTCTTGCTGTCAAGCTTGTTTTTCTTGATCCAAGCCGGTGACGCGGTCTCCTCGAAAGGCGGATACTTTACCGTTGGGTATGCCCTGCTGCCGCTCATCACATTCTTGAGATAATAGACATAGTACTTCCCCGGAACGGTCTTGGGCTGGAACACTATCTTTCCTATCTCTCGATTCACCTCTAGCCGGCAGACATTAGTGATCCTCTCACCTGTGGCGGCATCGATCACGATTATGTTCTTATCCTCCGGATTCAAGTCCCTGCGCCGCCACTGGATTGTGGCAAGAACCGCGTCAGAAGGTTTGTCCACAGACACGACAACCCTATGGTTACCAAGCGAGTCCGCATTCCAGGTCCCGACACCGTATAATTCAGGTACAGGAACATTCTGAGCGTCAAGTGTCGTGAAGACGGACATCAGTAACAAAGCTATAAGCGAATGTCTCATCAGCTATTGGTTTTAATGGATAACGGTTTCTCAAATATAATCATTAAGATTCAATCGGCAAAGCGTACATTTTTCATGACGGATTTGTAAATTCGCGATAACAGGAAACAATAAAAACATTAAGATATGGCACTCGAACAACAAATCCAGGAAGACATCAAGGCCGCGATGAAGGCACATGACGCGGTCGCCACAGCGGCTACCAGGGCTATTAAGGGTGAGATTCTCCTTTTCAAGACCTCCGAGGGAGGCAGCAAGGAAGTTTCAGATGGAGACATCCTGAAAATGATCCAGAAGCTTATTAAGCAACGTAAGGAATCCGCCGAGCAGTTCATCGCCGCCGGCCGTCAGGAACTAGCTGACAATGAGCTCGCTGAGGCCGCCATAATGGAGAAGTATCTCCCGAAACAGCTCAGCGAGGCTGAGGTCGAGGAGAAAGTCAAAGCGATAATCGCTGAGGTTGGAGCCACATCAATAAAGGATATGGGCAAGGTGATGGGCGCGGCCAACAAGGCCCTCGCCGGCCAATCCGACGGCAGGACCATCTCCACGGTTGTCAAGCGTTTGCTCGCTTAGGGCTGAATCACTTGTAAACCTTGCGGATCAGCTTCAGTTTATTTCCGTAAGGAGGTTTCAGGAGGTCGATGTTGAACCAAGAGGACTTGATCAGCATCGACTTCTTGTGTGAGAATGTGTCGAAACCGTCCCTGCCGTGATATGATCCTATTCCGGACTCCCCGACTCCGCCGAAGGGCATGTTCTCGTTGCCGATGTGCATGATTGTCTCGTTGACGCAGCCTCCGCCGAAAGACACTTGCTGAAGGACCGTACGGATCTCTTCGCGGTTCTTTGAGAATATGTAAAGCGACAACGGCTTCTCGCCTTCCTTGACTTTGTCAATGACTTCAGTCTGAAGGTCTTTGAAGGTGATCACCGGCAGCACCGGGCCGAATATTTCCTCGCCCATAGCAGGGTGATCCCACCCGCATCTGTCAATCACCGTCGGAGAAATGTAGTTAATCTCCGCGTCAGTGTATCCACCAATCACAACCTCGCCGTCTGAGACAGGCTCTGACGGTCGGAATAGTGCTGCAATTCGGTCGAAATGGCGTTTTGTGGCGATTAGAGTCATCTCGGCGGGGCGGGTCTGGATGTCTCCGAAGAAGTCATGGATGACAGAGCGCATAGTTGAGATAAACTCATCATGAACCGACTCATGGACAAGGACATAGTCGGGAGCCACGCAGGTCTGGCCTCCGTTGATGAACTTCCCTTTCGCTATCCTCTCGCAAGCGAGACGGACCGGAGCGCTCTCACAGATAATAGCGGGACTCTTGCCGCCAAGTTCAAGAGTCACAGGAGTCAGATGCTTCGATGCGGCCTCCATCACGATCTTCCCTACCCTGGGACTTCCGGTAAAGAATATATAATCGTAACGACGGGAGAGCATCTCTTCATTGGATACATCGTTTCCAAGCACCTCAACCACCTCTGGATCAAAAGTTTCCGTAAGCATTTCCGAGACCAGACGGGAGACATTTGGAGTCTGTCGTGACGTCTTCACGACAGCTGTATTTCCCGCGGCTAGAGCAGCGGCAAGAGGAGCCACAACCAAGTGAAGAGGGTAATTGAACGGACCAATTACCAGAACCTTGCCGTAAGGCTCAAAAAAGACACGGCTTTTGCCGGGCCAAAGAACCATAGGGGTCGCCGGGGCTCCTGGCTCTATCCAGTCCCTGAGATGGGACAAAGTGTGGCGTATGTCATTATATAGAAAGCCGATCTCAGTTGTGTATGTCTCGAAAGATCCCTTCCCGAAATCCTTGTCAAACGCCTCGATAAAAGCGTCCTCACGGGCCTTCAAAGCATCCCAGAGGGCATATAGCCTCCTGGCCCTGACACCATATTCAGTTTTCTCCAAGTCACGGATCTCCTGCCAGGCAAGGGAGAAGGCCACTATCGCCTGAGCGGCGATGTAGGTTGACATGACTATGAAGCCGCCACGAGGTACCTTTGTTGCTGTGAAATCTCCTATGGCAATGAAAGTGTCGGAAATGGCGAAAAGGACGAATCCGATCGCCGTAATAAAGTATAAGGGTCTTCTTCTGTCTATCCCGGCGACTATGGCAGTAGTTATCAGGCACACGAAAGCGAAGGCGTAGACCCTGACCGCGACTCCAAGCGCTCCTTCAAGATCAAATCGTCCTAAAACTGTCAGAACCAAAACGGCAAGACAGGCGAAAAGAAGGACCGTAAGTATCTTTCCGAATACTCCCTTGACTTTCCATGGAGCTGGTAACACGCTGAAATAGAGGATGTGACCGATAAAAAACGCGATTATACCAGCGATAAAGGGGCCAGTGCCTCCGAACATCAATAGCACATCCCCTACGGTTCCGGCGACTAGCGCCAGAATAATCAAAGAAACTCGCCTGCAACGTACATCATGTTCCCTAAGAAGCAGGAATACTGACAAGGCGATAAGCGGCATCAACAAGGGCTTGGAACAAGCCGCCAGCCATGACACACCGAACCATTTCCCGGCCAGGTTCGCCACCACAGGAACCAGGAACAAATATTTGAGAAACCTCATAATCGAATAAACAATAACTGAATATTCAAATATAAGGATTTTCGTCGAGTATGTGCGAATACTCAGAACGAGATTGAATATCTCAGACTAGGCATGATCGGAAGAAGCGAAAGCTGTTTCCATGTGCCGGTTTCAGTATCGTAGGACAGGCTGAACGGATTGTGTCTGTTCAGGAGGTTATAGATTCCGAGATTCAGAGTCTGAGGATGGTTTCCACCGGTGAATTCGAGCATCGCACCCACGTCCAGCCGGATGTATGGCGGCATCCGGTAATTGTTTAATGAAGTATAGAAATCATGCTTTATCGGGCCTGTAATGAAGTTGTCATCAAACCAACTGCCCGCAGAGACCGTCTCCATATGACCTGTCTGGTAGGTAAAGGCAGAAGTGATGCTCAGAGCCATCTTATCCTTGTTCAGTACCTTTCCCGAAGCACTGGCGTTCAGGACGTGCGTGCGGTCATATTTCGCGGGAAAGGCAAGTCCGTCATTGAGGTTCGGAAAGAGTCTGTCAGTATTGGACCAGGTGTAGGCAATACGCCAGGAAACCACGTCTCCGGTCTTTTCGTACATAGTCTCGACTCCCTTTGAAGTGCCTGATCCGACCTCTATGTTGTCTTCCCAACCAGCTATGGACGAAGTGAATAGCCTTGACGCGTCAGAGAAATACACGAGATTATCCATCTCCTTGTAGTAAGCTCCGGCCGAGAGACGATGCTTTCCGGCAAGGAAATACAGTCCGGCATAAGCCTGCTCAGTCTTTTCTGGCATAAGGCGTGAGGAAGGAGGGACAATCATATCAAGAGACCACCCGAGAGGGATTCCTTCCAGAGTATGATAGAACTGCGAAAGATAGTCTCCGGTGACCTCCACGCCGAGGAATCTGAACAACCGGAGTCGAACTAGAGCGCTGACCTCAGGGGCTATTCCGCCTGTGGAATTCCAGTTCATACGGCCGGCGAGGCGAAGCAAGCTGCGGTCCAGCGCCCCCCATTCAAGCTGACCGTGGGCCGTGCCGGTTAAATTGTTCGTTATATGGTCCTTGAGCGGTGAACTCTTCGAGGGAAAAACGCCTGTACTCTCCAGTATGCTTGCCGTACCGGGATTGAAACGTGCCAAGCGGGCCTTGACGCCATACTGGAAATGAAGGTTATTCCCGCTGCTCGTGGAAACCATCCAGTGCATGGTTCCCTCATTCAGAAGACTCCTGATCAACAGGTCATTGGACGTGCTGCCGAGTTGCTTGATCATTCCCTGTGAGTTTCCGTAGTGGTTGAAAGACGCCGTGATGGCGCTGGTTCCCCTCTTTCGCCAAGGTGAATCATAGCGGAAGATGGCCAGGAAATTGTTCCAGGACATACTGTCGGTCGACCCGTCACCCATACCGAAACTGTAATTGTCCATACTATGGAACACCGTGAAGGCCAGGGACTTCCGTGCATCAATCCGGTATTTAAGCTTGGCATAGGCATCATAGATAGCGGCCTTGGCATCCTGGATGGCCACAACTTCCGGATCCATCAGTCCGGATATCGCCTTGTATTCATAAGCCGCGGGGGAAATCCTCAAGGACGCGTTGAGCGAAAGGCGTTCCTTAATCAGCGGTGCGCTGACGCTCCCGCCAAGAAGGAAGTTACTGATGTCGGCCTTCGCTGAGAACGCATTGAAAGAACCGTCTTTCGAGCGCAGCTTGAGGTGTGAGGAACCGATATTCCCCTCTTCGGAAGTGAATCCGCCGGTCTGGAATTCAGCGGAAGACATCATCTCCGCGGGATAGACGGATGTGAGGCCAATGAGATGGGACGTGCCGTAGATGGGAACCCCGTCGAGAGTCTGCACGTTACCGCCCATGTTGCCGCCGCGAACATAAAAGCTTGATGAGCCGTCAGAGCCACCAGCCACGCCGGGAAGGGTCTGGACGAACTTGACAAAGTCGGTCTCGCCTGTGGGAGTGGCCATCACGGAAATGTCACTGACCTTTACCACACGCTCGCTGAGCGTCTTCATCCCGCTCCTCATTTCTTCTTTGATGGCAGCGGGAAGGGTGTCGGTCACAGACACTGTCTGAGCTTGGGAAAGCAACGGCAAAAGGAAAAGGATGGCTCCTGAAACACATCTTGTACTGAACATATTCATTTTCATCTAGTTGAATGAATAGACCCCTGGATATCTTGTTCCGGTTGTCATCGCGCCGAAAATGCCGAGACCTCCTTCGATGTTGGTATAGACTGGAGCCGCCGAATAGATGCTCGAAAACTCTTCCCCATGCACGATTCCGACATCTGCCAAGTTGCGAAGATATGCATCATATTCCGGAGAAACGTAATAGATCTTGAAACGTCCAAGTCCATAACCAGAACCTTTAGGGTTATCGCTAGCGAGGAGGAAGAAATAGTCCGGGGAGACAAGCTGACTGTCTTCACCATCGAAATAGTGTGCCTCCGAAAATGCTGATGCTGGAGCTGTACCCTTGAACCCAGGCTTCTGATGGATGTGGATAAAACCTTGGTACAGTGGCAGTTGAGAGCTATAGCTCTTATACTCTTCAGGGAAGTATTTCGCTTCTGAAAGGTCAACATAGTCGGTATTACGCTCCAAGTCTGACCACGTGCCAGCGATCATATTCAGGCCGTCAGCGTCACGATGGTCTGTGCTGAGGCGATTATCTGATTTTATCCAAGCATAGAGTTCACCATTGTAGGGAGCATATCCGGAAAGAAGAGCATAGGAAGTATAGCTATTATTACCTTCCTTGTAAGAGCTGATCAACTTCCGGTGCTCGAAATACTGGCCAAAATAGTAGGCTACCTGCGGAAAATAGGCATCATCCACATGCACTACATTGCCCTCATCATCTTTTAGTGCGGGATATACCGGAAACAGCCTTATGCTGGATGGAAAAAATGTCCTGGCTTTCAACTTCAAGTCACCGACCGTTATCTCAAGAATGTACAATGTATTGTAATCAGGGATGAAGTCACACTGCCATCTTTCTCCGTTCCACTCGAACACGTGGCTTTCGCTGAAAAATGTCTCCAGATTACCGACAAAAGAGGACGGAATCTTAGCGATTTGACCTCGACCCTTCACGATAACCTTGGCATCAGAAATCGGGGTAAGAACTGCTTCAGAGGGTCTTTTCGCATAATAAAGATCCAGGTACTGCGTCAAAATGCCCGAATTCTCCATGCCATCATTCGTCAGCACGCAGTTCACCACAATCGGCATCTTCTCTTCCGGATCCATGACAATGGTCTCCGCGCAAGAATGCGCGAGACAACTAAAGGCTATGACAAAAGATGCCAACAGCCAGAAACGAATGACTTTCAACATAAATCAATGTTTGTTAATAATAAAACACTGGTAATGTGAAAACACGTCCCCTAAACTCTTAAAAGATCTTCAATAACTTGCGGGAAGTGCTCCATCTCGAGGACATGTTCTTTGGCCGCGATGTCATCTGGAGTGTCGTCAGGATCGAGCGGGGTGCTAAACTGGGCGATGATGTCTCCCCCGTCAACCTCACGAGTCACCCAGTGGACTGTCATACCGGTCTCGGTCTCCCCCGCGGCCTTGACGGCCTCATGGACATGATGGCCGTACATTCCGATACCGCCGAACTTCGGGAGGAGAGCGGGATGGAGATTGATCATCCTATGGTCATATTCATCGATCAAAAAGCCCGGAATCACAAGCAGGAAACCTGCCAGGACAATGAAATCAACTGAATACTTTTCCAGCAGCGGAAGAATGATATCCGGATTGTTGAGCGAAGCCTTCGGAACAACCTCAACCGGAACCCCGAGCCGCTCAGCCTTGGCCACCGCTCCGGCGGAAGCCTTGTTGCTGATGACCACAACCGGACGAGCGACCTCAGAACCTTCGAAATACTTTATGATATTCTCGCAATTTGTGCCGCCACCGGACACGAATATCGCCATATTTACCATATCAACTTATTGTTTTTCAGAACTTTCCGGCAAATGCTTGATATACACATCCCTCTGCGGGAACGGAATCTCAATACCATTGTCCGCAAGAGATTTGTAGATTATCTCATTGGCTCTGGCGACATAGGCATAGCGTTGGTCCACAAGGACGAACTGCTTTACCACCAGATCCACACTGCTGTCACCGAACCCCTTGACAGTGACCTGGATACCATATGAAGGTTTCACTGTGGCGCGGCCAAACTTGTCGGGCTTGCAAAGAGGCTTCATCGCCCTTATAATAGCCCTTCTGGCCTTCTCCACATCAGTTCCATAAGCCACCCCGACAGGAAGGGCGATATATTCATAAGAATCGCTCTTTGTGAGGTTCTTGAAGGTCTTGGAGAACAAGGTCGCGTTGGGGAACGCGATCATACTGCCGTCTACCGCGCGAATCACCGTGGTCTGGTAGCTGATATTCTCCACCGTGCCGCGTATGCCATCACACTCGAGCGTATCCCCGACCCTGACTCTTCCTGACATGAGTTGAACCCCGTAGAAGAAGTTGTTGAGTATGTCCTTCATAGCGAATCCGAGACCGGCGGCAAGACCGGCGGCTATCACATTAAGAGACTTTGTAGGGATCTTCAGAATGCCGATCAACACCACGATAAAAAGGCCCCAAGTCACAAGCCAGATGACATTGTTGGCGAGAGTCAGATTGACCTCATTGTCCCGCAACAGGCCGGTCCCCGACTTGGCGATGGTATCCCTGATCTTGAACACCCTGTAAAGGGAGCAGGCGGCGTACTCGATATATCTGAATACGAAATATAGGCCGACAGCCAGCAGAACCTTGTAGAGCGAAAGGGTAATGGCTGTGATGTCCAGGAAAGGATAGAACAAGGCTGTCTTGCAAATCTCTGTGAGGTCGAAGACCCTGGAGGCGAGGAAAAGGCAGCAAGGGATAGAAACCAGGATAAGAACCGGTATAATGACCATTTCCAGAAGGTCATAAAGCCATGTCACCAGGAAACTGGTTCCCTTCTCGGAACCGATCTCGGCCGGATGCTTGAACCGGTAAGCCTTGACCCTTGTCTCGACTTTCTTCTGATTATACTTGCGAACAAGCTCTTTGACAGCTGAAATGAATTGAAGGACAGTGAGTTGGAAAATCCACCAAATGTAGAGTTGGAGTCCGAGGAGAACATATCCCACAACAGAAAGAACAAAGGTCACGGCGGTCACGAAGAGCGACACAGAAGCGAGATCACGGTCAATCTTCGGTACTTTACTGATGTTCTTCTTGAATGTCATCGACTGCCAGAACGCGAAAAGCAGAAGTATAGGCGGGAAGATCAGGTTGATCAAGCTATTGGGAATGAATATGATCCTGAAAGCTATGATCAGAAGTCCCAAAAGCATGACTGGCATATACATCTTAAGGCCAGGATTGATCTGCTCACCGTCAAACCGAATGAGCATGGAAAGCAGGATGGCGATAAGAAGAAGGGAGAACTCAACTATGAGTGACGAGGCCATCAGATAGAAATGTGTGCCTATCTTGGCCGAGCCTCGGGCTATGAGGACTATGAGCACGAATAGTATAACAGAAGCCAGCATAAGGAAAGCCATCTCCCTTGTGGCGAACCGTTCTGTCTTGAATACCTTCAACTTCCGTTTCAATCCTTTCATTGAAAGCCAGCTGATAAACGCGGCGAGAGCGAGATAGACAAGGATGATGAATGAGAAACCTAGCACTATCGGTCCCCTCCACTCGCTCCGGATTCCCTTTCCGAGTATGTCATTGGAATATTTGTCCCTGAAATCGCTGAACGCGCGCTTCGCGAACTGGCCTAAATGAGTGAGCACATACCAATAATTCCGTTGACCTTCAACGAAAATCCTCTTCTGGACAAGCTTATAACGGCTCTGGGCATAGTCGTAAGCCTCACGGAGACGATGATCAGTAGAGGTGTAATATGATTTGTCCTCGACCATCTTGTCACGAAGGTCTGTGAACATACCGAGAAGCTGCGTGGCGTAGAAAATGCAACTGTCCCTGTCAATCTGTGAAAGGCTATCTAGCTGGAAATCAAACTTCGGGGCCTCTTCCTGCAGGTCAACGACATCTTTCCCTTCCTCGAGTGGAGCGGTGAAATCGGCAAATGTGGCGATGTGAAGGGTCATGGCGAGAGCGCCGAGCAGAGACGGTCCAAGGCTGTCCGGAACCTGTATCAACTCTGGAGGCAAGATCTTGAGAGCCTTGAGGAGACGGTCGAAACGGTCAATCTCCACATCGAAATATGACAGGATATTGTCGAACGGCACTTTAGTCTGTGTGAAACCGTTGTACTGGTCAGTAACCTGCCGCAGAGCATAGGTCAGATCGAAAGTGAAGTCCTGCTTCTGGGAATACAGCATCAGGGAGAGCTCATTGCAACTCTTTACAAGCTCGATCAGCCGCTCGTGCTGCTTGACTTGCTGCATCTCGAATCCCACCTGACTTCTGGACATCTCGGTGTAGGCCTTGGCCAACTCATAGCGCAGGACCTGAAGAGTCTTGGCAAGATCTCTCTCGTTGAAAACCGCTGAAGATCTTCCCGAAGGGATCAGCAGCAACGCTACAGTCATCAGGGCGGACAGGATTACTTTTCTTGCTCGCATGGTATTATCTAACTATCAATGAATCAATTATATGCTTGTAATAAAAATGGGCGGAGTCCAAGGCGGCCAGATTCTCCGGCTTGATAGGCTCCTCAGAGGGAGAATCAAGGGTAAGCGGGTTGACAGGTGTCCCGTTTTTCCACACCCGGAAATCCAGATGAGGTCCGGTGGCGACGCCGGTCGCACCTACATATCCGATCACATCTCCTTGCCTGACATGGGTACCGGCCTTGATACCGGAAGCGTAACGGGAGAGGTGCATGTAGGATGTGGTGTAAGTCGCGTTGTGACGGATCTTTACCGTGTTGCCGCCACCATTGGTCCAACCGGCGCTCAACACAGTACCATCTCCGATCGACATGACAGGAGTGCCTGTTGGGGCGGCATAATCGACGGCGGTGTGTGCCCGGACCTTGCCGGTGACCGGATGCTTGCGATGGTAAGAGAATCCGGAACTGATCCTTGTGAACTTCAACGGAGCCTTAAGGAAAGCCTTGCGCAAGCTGGCTCCATCCTCTTTCCAATACTGGTTTCCTCCGTCACCCTGATCAAACAAGATAGCCGGGACAACGGTCTCCCCTCTCACAAACTCCGCATAGTAAATAGGGTCTACAGACACGACATCCCCATCGCAAGTACTCTCGTCATACAGGATTTTGAACCGATCCCCTTGCTGAAGTCCAAAAAAGTCCACGGACCAGGCGTAAATCTCAGACAGAGAGACAATAAGGCCAGCAGGAGCTCCCGCCGAGGTCATATCATTCCATAAAGAGCTGGTGATAGTCACGTCGGAATATTTCCGGACAGTTTCCACAGGACGGGAGAAATTCCAGACGGCCAGCGAGTCGGAAGTCTTGAAAACAGTCCCGTGTGTCTTATCCTTCTTGTAGACCACGTATTTGAGGGAAACCTCAGCCTCCGGGTCCGCGGTGGTCGTGTCGACAGTATAATATGCGTTCACGGCATTTCCAGCCCGCATTTTCCTGACATCGAAGACCGTGTCGCATAACCCGGCAAGTGACATGGCATCATCGGAAGTCATTCCCAATCTGACCATTAGAGAGGTGAAAGCCTCCCCAGGACGTATCTTCTCCTCCATCATGTCAAACTCATCGATCATGAACCCTTCCGGAGGAAGAGGGGCAACTGACACCTCATCCACCGTCTCCACAGGTTTCTTGTGGCAGCCGGATAAAAACAGGATCGAAGACATGCCTACAAAAACAAAAAGTATGTTAAGAAACTTTTTTGCCATAAACGCAAATTTAATAAAAACCCCTCCCAACTCGAAGGAAGTGAGAGAAAAAAGGACATATTCGCGGGAAAACCTGCAAGAATCATGAAAAACCTCACCTATATTATCGTCATTATCGGAATCTGGATCCCTATTGGCATTGAAGCGCAGACAAAAAGGGACACCAGCATAGTCATAAAGGAATCAATCATCTCCGAGCGGAAAGGATCCGGGAGTGGCGGAGCGGGATCGATTGTTATCCCAGCTGACATGATCAAGAACGCTCCCGCCCTGCTCGGGGAGCCGGACATATTGAAAACCATCCAGTTACTTCCAGGAATACAGGCAGGAACTGAGGGCTTGTCCGGGATGTATGTCAGGGGCGGAGGTTCTGACGAGAACCTTATCCTGCTGGACGGTGTTCCGATTTATTGCCAAGGCCATCTGCTCGGGCTATTCTCCCCTTTCCAAAGCGAGGCAGTCCACGAGGCTGTCATACATAAAGGGTCATTTCCGGCCAGATTAGGCGGAAGGGCATCGAGCGTCCTCGAGATAAACACCACCAACTCCGGCAGTAAAAAAGCTTCCGGATGCTATGGGTTAGGAATAGTCAGCGACAAGTTCCACCTTGAAGGTCCGATCGCTGAAAGTAAGGCGTCTTATTCAGTCAGCGGTCGAGGCATGCACACCCTGCTGATGGACGGATTATTCAGGATTTTAAAGATCCCAGGGAACTTCTGGTTTCACGATCTCCATACGAAAGTATCTGTGCAAGTAAACAATAGGAACTCATTGAATATTAGCGGCTTCACAAGTAAGGACAAGCTTTATTACAAGGAAGATGAAGAAAAAACTGACTTCAAATGGGGAACGACTATGGCGGCATTGGATTGGAAAAGGCGGTGGAGTGGAGACCTTTCATCTGACATCATCTTCGCCTGGAGCGGATATTCAATGGACACCGGGATAAAGGCGAAAGGAGCATCCCGAGAGGGATACCGTGCCGGTTTAGGAGACTTGGTTGCCAAAGCGGATTTAGTATTCAATGGCATGGCAGGTCATGGAGTCAGGTTCGGGATTGAGGCCATCCGTCATGAGTTCAATCCCGAATCAGATTTCGGAAACAAGGAAACAGGAAAAACCTCAGTGACTGGTTTTGAATCAGCGATCTATGCTGGCGATAAGATCATTTTAGCCGAAGGGTTTTCGGTCGAGGCCGGACTACGGATGGTCTTTTCTTCTTCCGGAGGAAATGCGAGGATTATCCCTGAACCAAGGCTCACGGCAATTATCGGAAATAATCCTACCGCCAAGTTAAAGGCATCATATTCAAGAGTTTCCCAACATATTCATCAACTCTCATCCACTGTCGCAATCCTTCCGGTGGATCTGATCGTACCGGTCACGAAATCCATCGGACCGATGATTTCCGACCAAGTATCTCTAGGACTGAGCCACGAATACGGGAAAGGTTGGGAAATATCCGCTGAAGGCTATTGGAAGAGAATGAAAGGAGTCCTGGAATATAAAGATGATGTTATATTCATAGACGATTTCAAGACTTGGGAAGAGGATGTGGCGGCAGGGATCGGCCGATCTTACGGTATTGAATTATTCATAAGGAAAAGTGTAGGTAAAACCACCGGCTGGCTCGGGTACACACTTTCCAAGAGCGAAAGAAGATTTCCTGACAAATCAATAAGTGGCGGGGAATGGTTCCCGTGCAGGTACGACTGCCGGCATAGTCTGACCGCGGTAATTGAACAAACGTTAGGACCAGGATGGACCGCCAGTGCCACATGGACATATTCCTCAGGAGGAGCGATAACACTTCCTGACGCTGACGGAAATATGTCACACAGAGGCAATTACCGCCTTCCTCCGAGCCACAGGCTGGACTTGGGGCTGACTCACCGGAAAGAGAAACGCAATGGGGAGAGGCTCTGGAGCCTAGGAGTCTACAACGCGTATAACAGGAAGAACCCGAACCTTGTCATTCCTGTCGCGGGTGACGCGGATGACGGTCCGGGTTCTTCTATAAAAATGATAAGCTTCCTTCCGGTAATACCTTCAGTGGCCTACACTAGAGCTTTTTGATGATTTCCATGCCCTTGCGGATAGCCTCCTCATTCTTGGGGATGAGGTGGTGGTGACGCTCGGGAAGGGTCTTACGCAAAGCCGCGAGAACACTCTCGATCCCAACTACGGGATGGATCTTCAGCAGACCTCCTAAGACAATCATATTGAATGTCTTGATGAGGTTCATCTCAGCCGCGGCGTCCATGGCGTCAATACGGTAGACATCAATGTCTTTCCTGGTCGGAGGCTCAGGGATGCCATAGCCATCATAAATGAGGGTGCCGCCCGGCTTGACCTTCGGCTCGAACTTCTCCAACGAGGGCTGGTTAAGGACGATGGCCGTGTCGTAGCTGGAAAGAATCGGTGACGAGACCGGATCGTCGCTGACGATCACGGTGACATTGGCTGTGCCACCTCTCTGCTCAGGGCCATAGGCCGGCATCCAAGTGACTTCCTTGCCTTCCATTAGACCGGCGTAGGCCAGGATCTTGCCCATCGAGAGGACTCCCTGTCCTCCGAATCCGGCTATAATTATCTCTTCTGTCATGGTCTTGTCGATTTATTTGTCAGCACCAGTGTCTTTAAGATCTCCGAGATGGTAGAATGCGAACATATTCTCTTCCATCCATTTGTTGGCCTTTTCGGGGCTCATCTTCCAACCGGAGTTGCAAGTCGAGACAATCTCGACGAGATTGGAACCCTTACCCTGCATTGAATATTCAAAAGCCTTCCTGATGGCTTTCTTCGCCCTGCTGATGGCCGCCACGGAATGGACGGACTGGCGGGTCACATAGCAGGTTCCATCAAGATTGGCGGCGAGCTCGGTTATCTTGAGTGGATAGCCGTGGAGGCTCACTTCCCTACCGTAAGGGCAGGTGGCGGTCTTCATTCCAAGCAAGGTGGTCGGGGCCATCTGGCCACCGGTCATGCCGTAAATGGCGTTGTTGATGAATATGATGGTGATGTTCTCCGCGCGATTGAGGGCGTGGATAGTCTCCGCCGTTCCGATGCAGGCGAGGTCACCGTCACCCTGATAGGTGAAGACCAACCTGTCAGGCCAGAGACGCTTTGTGGCGCTGGCGAGTGCCGGAGCCCTTCCGTGGGCGGCCTCCTGCCAGTCCACATCAATGTATTTGTAAGCGAAAACGGCGCACCCCACAGGTGAGATAGCGATCGTCTTCTCAGTCATGCCCATCTCCTCTACAACCTCTGCCACGAGTTTGTGCACCACACCATGGCTGCAGCCGGGGCAGTAATGCATCGGAGTGTCATTCAGCAAGGCGGGTTTCTTGTAGACCACCTGGCCTTTCTCTATGATTTCTTCTCTTGTCATGGCTCTGAAGTGTTAGAATGAACGTTTGAGGACATCGACAACCTCGTCAGGGTCAGGAATGATTCCGCCGAGACGGCCGAAATGACGGACAGGCACAGCGCCTTCAACGGCGAGGCGGATATCCTCGACCATCTGTCCAGCGTTGATTTCAAGCGAGAGGATACCCTTGACCCGACTGGCGAGAGCCTGGACCTCCTTGGTCGGGAACGGCCAGAGGGTGATAGGACGTAACAGACCTACCTTGATTCCCTGCGCGCGTGCGATCTCGATACTCTTCTTGGCGATACGGGCGGCCGATCCGAAAGCTACGATGGCGTATTCGGCATCATCGAGCATGAATTCCTCATAGCGGACTTCCTTCTCCTCGATCTCGCGGTACTTGGCCTGGATACGAAGATTGATTATCTCCATTTCCTCTGAGCGGAGCTCGAGGGAGGTGATGATATTAGGCTTCCTTCCGCCGATACGACCTGTGGTGGCCCAAGGGCATTCCTTAATGATCTCCTCCTCAGTGCGGCGAGGCTTGAAAGGAGGGAGAACCACTTTCTCCATCATCTGGCCGATGGCGCCGTCAGCAAGAATCATGGCCGGATTGCGGTAACGGAAAGCGAGAGTGAACGCAAGATCCACGAAATCAGCCATTTCCTGAACGGATGCGGGGGCCAGGACAATCAGGTGATAATCACCATGACCGCCACCCTTGCAGGCCTGGAAATAGTCCGACTGGCTGGGCTGGATGGTCCCGAGTCCGGGACCTCCCCTCATAACGTTGACAATCAGAGCGGGAAGTTCGGCTCCCGCCATGTAAGAGATACCTTCCTGCATGAGGCTGACTCCAGGGCTGGAAGAGGAAGTCATGACCTTCTTGCCGGTGCTGGCCCCACCATATACCATATTAATCGAGGACACCTCGCTCTCAGCCTGAAGGACCACCATGCCGGTGGTCTCCCATGGCTTCTGCTCAGCAAGGGTCTCCAAGACCTCGGACTGGGGGGTGATAGGATAGCCGAAATAGCCGTCGCAACCGCAGCGGATCGCGGCGTGGGCAATAGCCTCATTGCCTTTCATCAATGTGATTTCCTGATCTGCCATAGCTCTACTCGGTTTTAAGACGGTAAACGGTAATACACCCGTCCGGACAGACTGTGGCGCAGGAAGCGCAACCGGTACAGGTGTCAGCCAGAACCTCATGGGCGAAATTGTAGCCCTTGCGGTTCACTTCCTTGCCCGTCAGGGCGAGGACATCAAGCGGGCAGGCGACGACGCAGAGATTGCAGCCCTTGCATCTCTCGGTGTCGATGACTGTCGCTCCTTTCATTCTTGCCATAATACCTTTATGATTTGTTGTTACTGGTTATACATGTCCTTGTTGTAAAAGTCCAGGATGTCATTCGCCATCCTGTAGGCGTTTGCCGCAGGGCTCTCGGGGTTGATCGCCATAGCCTCAAGATAGTTGTTGATGGCACCTTGCCAGTCCCCTTTCTTGCGGTAAGCGTTACCGAGCAGGTAATATGCCCTGTCAGACGGTACTGTGGACGAGGAAATATAGTCTCCAAGGAGGCTTATCGCCTCCTCAATCCTCCCTTCTTGAAGGATGGACTCAATCCCGTCCAGCGTATACACCTCCTACTCGTCGATGAATTTGCACCAACCTCTCGGATCAGGTCTCAATCCTCTCTGGATTCCGATGATCTCATTGTACAGCATCACGCTCTTAGGACCGCATTGCTCCTTGGAGCCGATGTCGTAGCGCTTAGTGATTTCGGTTCCCTCGAGGACAGGCTTGTCATCAATCTCACATATAGGAGTGATGACCACAGCGGTGCCGCATGATCCAACCTCGTCAAACTCAGCAATTTCCTCAACTTTTATCGGGCGCATCTCAACCTTCATCCCCATATCCTCGGCAACAGTACGCAAACTATTGTTAGTGATTGAAGGCAGGACACTGTTGGAGAGAGGGGTAACGTAAGTATCACCCTTGATCGCGAAGAAATTGGACGAGCCGAACTCCTCTATGGTAGACTTCGTGGCTGAATCCAGGAACAGGAGTTCCCTGTAACCGGAGTTGTGGGCGATATTGTAAGCGTGGAGCGACTGGGCATAGTTGGCGCCAAGCTTGTGACGACCGGACCCGAAAGGTGCTGAACGGTCATAGTTCCTGGATAACACCGCATTAGCCGGGGCCAGGCTCTTGGCTCCCGAATATGTTCCCACGGGAGAGCACATGACGACAAACATCACGTCCTTGGCAGAATGGATACCAAGCTGAGGGTTGATACCGAAAAGTACAGGCCTCAAATAAAGAGACGCGCTTTGGATCTCATAAGGAGGAAGATATTCGAGATTGTCCTTGACGCAGCGGACGCACATGTCGATAAACAACTCCTCAGAGGGCCAAGGCATATCCAGATATTCAGCGCTGTCCCTTAACCGCTTGAAGTTCATATCGGGGCGAAAAAGGCGGATCTTGCCGTCAACTCCCCGGAAGGCTTTAAGCCCCTCGAAACAGGAAGGGGCGTAATGGAACACACCAGCGAACGGGCTGAGAGCCAGGTTGAAATCCTCAGTCTCGACTGGAGTCTCCCAATTGCCGTCGATGCAGCGGCTGAAAACTATAGTCCTTGTCTTTGTGTAGCTGAAGGATAGTTTTGTCCAATCAATATCAATCATATTGTAGTGTTATTAATTAGTGTCAATCTTCAATAATATGATCCTTGTTGTAGGTGTGGATCTTGGTCTGCCCCGCGAGGATCAAATACCCGTTCTCGGCAAGGGATGCGATCTCATCCTCACCAGGGAATACCTCGACAGGGGCTATGAATCCGATCTTCGCGATTATGTCATTCATCAGCTTCTTGCTGTGCGCGATACCGCCGGTAAGGAGGATGGCGTCTACCTTTCCGTCGGCTGTAGCCGCCATAGAAGCTATGTATTTGCAAATATTAAGGACATACGCCTTAAGGAAGGTGATCGCCAACTCGTTCCCGCTGTCAGCCAGATTCTCGACATCAATCATGCTGTTTGTTCCGAAATATGCCACGGCGCCTCCCCTTCCAACGAGTTTCTTCTTGATATCTTCCTTCGTGTACTTGCCGCTGAAGCACATGTCTATCAGCTCGAAAGGAGGACAACACCCAGCCCTCTCGGGAGTGATGGGGCCGTCTCCGCCAAGTCCGTGATTAACATCAATGACCTTTCCTCTTCTATGGAGGGATATTGTAGCCCCACCGCCCATATGAGCCACAATGACTGTCACATCATTGACCTTATGGCCATGCTCCTTAAGATAGCGCCTGACTATAGCCCTGGAATTAAGGGCGTGGAAAAGGGTCTTCCTGGTAAACTCGGGGATACCACCCATCTTGCACTCGGGAAGCATCTCATCGGCCATAGGAGGATCCGCGATATATGCGGTGGTGACACCGAAACGCGGCTCAAGGCCTTTCTCCCGCCTTATTTCATTAATCTCTTTGGCGATGTCATCGGCAAGAATGGCGCTGAGGTTACAGGCATGGACTCCATCCCTTCCGCTGAAGAGGACATCACGCATGTCTTGATTGACATTATATACTCCAGTGATGACGGGGGTGATCAGTCCGCCCCTTGCCATTACGATGTCAACGTTCTCAAGAGGAATTCCTCTGGATCCCATAAAATCCTTAATCGCCTGGCGGCGCATGTCGGACTGATCCATTACGGACTTATACTTAGCTACTTCCGAGGCGGTGTGCTCGAGCTTCTCGTCGAAAATCCTGGTACCATCGGAAAAGTAACCCAATTTTGTGGTTGTCGAACCAGTGTTGATTACTAATATATTACCTTTCATCTTAAATCTTTGACGGGTTAAATATATTACATTTTTTTCGTTATATCAAGTGTTTCGTCAATAATTGTAACATCTAAAGCCGAGATGAAATCAAATTGACACTATTCTATTTAATCGATAATACCGTCAGAAGCCTGCCGGATACTTTGAATCTCACTTCCCTGCCTTCAAACGACATTCCATACTCCCTTGATGGGTCATCCTGGTAGCTCGGTCTGGGATCGAGCGACAGGACTTCACACAGTGTGTCGAGGTCAGGTATAGTCTTCTCCGCACCTACAGGGAACTCAACCTGAAGTGGTTCCCATGTGGAGGTGTCAACAAAGCCTGAGCGGACTCCGGGGTGCGAGTCGGCATATTCGACATATGGCTTTATGTCATAAATCGGTGTACCATCCATCAAGTCGGCCCCGAGGACGTTAATAACCGGTCCAATTGGTCTTCCGTCAGAGTCTTTCGCCTCATAATCAATAGATTCCAAACGCACCGAAGAGAGTCCAAGCGGATTTGGCCTGAACGGTGACCGGCTCGCGAACACTCCGACTCTGGCATTTCCACCAAGTCGCGGCGGTCGCACGGTAGCCTGGAATCGAGCGGGAGCGGCTAGCTCTGGTGGCCCGACCGCCTCGCTACGCTCGGCCACACCGCTCGCGTCGCAAAGCGACGCTCCGGTCCCCCCTCTTACAGTGCCGAGGGTGGCATGGGTCTCGCCATCCAGACTGGCCGCTCCCGCTTCCTTACGGTTGCCATTAAACTCCCAGATAAGCCAGATATAATCGAAACCATCGAGGCCACGAAGAGCGTCGGGATTACGGAATCCCGGTTCGAAAACTATACGGCCCTTGACTGCCGGAGCAAGCCCCGCCTGCCTGGGCACCCCAAACTTCCCCGGGAACGGAGACCGGAAATATGCTATAGGCTTAATTTCCATATTCACAACTATTTAACCACTCTCACCGGAACTCCAGCTCCACCTTTAACCTCGCCCATGACGAAGAAACTATTCAAGCCTCCGATGCAATCAAGATCACCCAAAATCCGAAGCACGAACCTCTGATATTCCTTCATACTCGAGACATAAACTTTCATCAGGAAATCATAATCGCCGGAGATATTGTAACACTCCCCGACCTCACTGAGGTCCTGCACCGCATCCATCAAAGCGTTCGCGTTCTCGAAGGTGTGCTGCTTCAGCTTGATGAAGCAGAAAGCCATAAAAGAGCAGTCCAGTTTGTCGGCGTCAAGCACCGCGGCGACCTTTTTGATATAGCCCTGCTCACGCAGCCGTTTCACTCTCTCAAACACTGGCGTGGGAGAGAGGTGGACATTGGCCGCAAGTTCCTTGTTGGTGACGTCAGCGTTTTCCTGCAAAGCTTTTAGGATAGCGACGTCTTTCTCATCCAATCCGTTCATCGGCAAAAAAAACTTTAATATCAATTATTTAGGGATAATTCAGTAAAATATATCCCGTGATATTCACAAAAATAGTAAAATTTACCAAAGTTTCGCAACTTCTTGGAAACATTTTCCAAGGATTCTACCTTTGCGATAGACAACACGACATAACAAATTGACAATATCATGAGCGCAAACAAATTACACCTTGAGACTCTGGCGATTCACGCCGGCCAGGAGACACCGGATCCAGTGAGCGATTCACGTGCGGTCCCCATTTACCAGACCACTTCTTACGTATTTCATAATTGCGCCCATGCGGCTGACAGGTTCGGGCTTAGAGATCCGGGCAACATCTACGGACGCCTGACCAACTCGACCCAGGACGTGTTAGAGACCAGGATCGCCGCCCTGGAAGGTGGTGTGGCCGCTTTGGCGGTGGCCTCCGGAGCGGCCGCAGTGACCTATGCCCTTCAGAATATTGCCAGGCAGGGCGACCACATCATAGCGGCGGATAACCTTTATGGTGGATCGTTTAACCTGATCACTCACACCCTCACCACCCAGGGTATCAGCAACACCATCCTGAGAGTCAATGACTTGGATGCCCTGGAGAAAGCCATCCAGCCGAACACAAAGGCGATTTACGTCGAGACTTTCGGGAACCCCAACTCTGACGTGATTGATTTAGAAGGAATATCCGAGGTCGCCCATAGGCATGGAATAGCCGTGATTGTGGACAACACTTTCGCCCCTCTGATATTCAGACCGTTGGAACACGGGGCGGACATAGTCGTTCATTCCGCGACGAAGTTCATCGGAGGCCACGGAACCACCCTGGGAGGCGTCATCGTGGACGGCGGGAAGTTCGACTGGAAGAAGAATGCGGACAGGTATCCTTCGGTCGCCAAACCAGATCCTAGCTACCATGGAGCGGTATTCGCTGACGTCGCCGGCCCGGCTGCCTTCGTGACCAGGATCCGCGCGGTCATTCTCAGGGACACAGGAGCTTGCATCAGCCCTATCGCCGCGTGGTTTCTGCTGCAAGGTGTCGAGTCGTTGCCTTTGAGGATTGAGCGGCATGTACAGAACGCCCTAAAGGTCGTGAAGTATCTCGAGTCGCACCCGAAGGTGGCCAAAGTCAACCACCCGTCGCTCGCGAGCCATCCAGATAATTCCCTGTATAACAAGTACTTCCCTAATGGCGGGGGATCGATATTCACTTTCGAGATCAAGGGAACGAAGGATGACGCGTGGAAGTTCATAGATAACCTGAAGATATTCTCCCTCCTCGCCAATGTGGCCGATGTCAAAAGCCTCGTGATCCATCCGGCCTCCACGACCCACTCCCAGATGACACCGGAAGAACTTGAGCAGCAACACATCACCCCGACAACCATCAGGCTTTCAATCGGCGTGGAGCACATCGACGACATCATCGCGGATCTCGACCAGGCTTTCAATACAATCTGAAAATCATTATATTTGGGAAAAATAAACCGGACTTGAATAACAGGAAAGAACCATACGTCTCTTTGGAGATCGTGCCCCCTCTCAAGGGAATGACCAAATCTGAACTGCTGGAGGAGATCCGGCAGTTCATGGAGTTTAACCCAAGATACATCAATGTCACCTGCCACAGGGATGAGGTTGAGTTCAAAGAGCGCCCTGACGGCTCGTTCGAGAAACGCGTCGTCAGGAAACGTGTGAGCGAGACAGCTGTCTGCGGAGCCATACAGTCGGAGTTCAAGGTTGATGTCGTTCCCCACATCATCTGTGGAGGGGCGACCGCGGAGGAAATAGAGTTCCAGCTCCAGGACTTCAAGTTCATGGAGATCTCAAATGTATTGGCCCTTCGAGGGGATTGCCTCACTGGCGAAAAGCGCTTCCAGCCTGTCCCGGGAGGGTATTTCCACGCTGATGAGCTGGTCGCCGCCATACGCCGCTTTGAAAGGGAGAACGGCTGCGAGGGTTTCTTCAACATCGGCGTCGGATGCTATCCCGAGAAGCATTTCGAGGCGGCGAACCTGGAGGATGACATCGCCAATATGAAGCGGAAGGTGGACGCCGGGGCTGATTACATGGTTACCCAAATGTTCTTCGACAACAAGGTCTATCACGAATATGTCGCCCGCTGCAGGCAGGCAGGCATCACCGTCCCCATCATACCGGGCTTGAAGCCCCTCTCGACATACAAGCAACTCAGCACCCTCCCCGAGACCTTCTCAATTGATATCCCGGCAATACTTACAAAGGAGCTGGAAGCTCATAAGGACAACAAGGAGGCGGTTTACAGGATAGGTCAAGAGTGGTGTGAGGCCCAGTGCAAGGAGCTCCTGGCGAGCGGAGCTCCCGCTGTCCATTTCTATACTATGGGAAAGACCGCCAATGTGGTCGGGATCTTAAGGGAGTGCTTCTAGGGGATGGATGACATCAGACTTGCTTTAAAGGAAAGGATACTCGTCCTGGACGGGGCTATGGGCACGGTTCTTCAGAGCCGTGGCCTTCAGGGAAACAGCGAGCTTTTCAATCTCACTAGCCCCGGAGTCGTGGAGGATATTCATTCTGAATATATTAAAGCAGGATCTGATATAATCTCGACCAACTCATTTGGTGCCAATAAGATATCTCAGGCGGAATTAGGGTTTGCTGACAAAGCCGCCGACATGGCTGAGGCTGCCGCGAGAATTGCCAGGAAGGCTGCCGACAAGGCTTGCCGGAAAGTCTGGGTGGCAGGTAGTGTTGGCCCGACCGGCAAGTCGCTGACCCTGCCCCAGAACATAGAGGATCCGGTGTTCCGGCCATATTCATTCGACGAGATGGCCGACGCGTTTGAGGAGCAAATCAGAGGGCTTGTCTCCGGTGGGGTGGATTTGCTGTTGATAGAGACTTGTTTCGATGCGCTTAATACCAAAGCTGCTCTCTACGCTTACTCGCACATCTTTCCCAAAGGGGGTGGCCCCGAGATCATGATTTCAGTCTCATTAGGAGATAAGTCAGGAAGGACTCTCACCGGCCAGACTCCGGAGGCATTCTACCGCTCTATCCAACATTGCTCTCCCCTCTCGTTCGGTCTGAACTGTTCGTTAGGGTCAAGGGAAATGGTTCCGCTCATAGCGGACGTGTCACGATTCGTCGAGGGAGCCGTGAGCTGCTACCCCAATGCCGGCCTTCCTGACGCGATGGGGACATACGATGAGACTCCGGAGGTTACAGCCGCGGCTATCCGGGAAATGGCTCTGCAGGGCTCCGTGAACATCGTCGGAGGCTGCTGCGGCACCACTCCGGATCACATCGCCGCCATCGCCGCCGCAATCAAGGGACTTCCACCCAGAGCGTTCAGTGCCAGTGAGGCTATTGGTGGTCCAGCACATGCGTTATTCGTAAGTGGGTTGGAGAGCGTGGAGATTGACCGGAGAAATAACTTCACAAACGTCGGAGAGAGGACAAATGTGGCGGGGTCCCGCAAGTTCGCCAAGCTCATAGCCGCTGGAGACTACACAGAGGCCCTGCGGGTCGCCGCCGGGCAGATCGAGAACGGTGCGACCGTCATTGACATCAACATGGACGACGCCATGCTGGACTCCCGGCTGGAAATGGAGAAGTTCCTCCGCCACATAGCCGGGGAACCGGAAGTGGCAAAGGCCGCCATAATGATCGACTCGTCCCACTGGGACACTTTGGTGACTGGCTTGAAAAACGCCCAAGGGAAGTGTGTCGTCAACTCGATATCACTTAAAGAAGGTGAAGAAGTATTCCTGCGTAAAGCCCTTGAGATAAAAGCATTAGGTGCGGCAATAATAGTCATTGCATTCGATGAGGAAGGGCAGGCCACCACTTTCGACAGGAAGGTAGAGATCTGCCGGAGGGCATATTCTCTACTGACAGAAAAAGCAGGTTATTCCCCGGCTGACATCATTTTTGACGTCAACGTCCTTCCAGTCGGGACGGGTATTCCCGAGCACGCCAGGTATGGTGCTGACTTTATCGAGGCCGTCCGTTGGATCAAGAGGAACTTGCCCGGATGCAGGACATCCGGTGGTATATCAAATCTCTCTTTCGCTTTCAGAGGGAACAACACGGTCAGGGAGGCGATGCACAGTGTATTCCTTTACCACGCCATAAAGGCCGGATTGGACATGGGTATCGTCAATCCCGGAATGCTCAAAATCTATGATGAGATTGAGCCCGAGCTGCTTCGAAGGGTTGAGGACGTGATCCTGGATTCAGACCCGGGAGCCACTGAGCGCCTGATCACCTACGCCCAGAGGATTTCCGAAACCTCTCAATCCGGTGCTATAGGTGGGCCACCCCATACCACCGGCTTGGTTTCCGGACACACCAATACTCTCTCCGTCGAGGAGCGTCTTGAGAGGGCCCTGGTAAAAGGAGACTCGGCGAACCTCGAGGAAGACATAAAGGAATGTCTCGAGAAATACGGAGAGGCCTACAAGGTCATCGACGGCCCTCTGATGGACGGCATGGCCAGGGTCGGCGAACTCTTCGGTGCCGGAAAAATGTTCCTGCCGCAGGTCGTAAAGTCAGCCAGGACCATGAAAGCCTCTGTGGAGATACTCCAACCCTACCTTGAAAAAGAGCGATCCGATGTCTCAGACAGGCCCAAGGCACTTTTCGCCACAGTGAAGGGCGATGTTCACGACATTGGAAAGAATATCACCGGAATAGTATTCACCTGTAATGGATTCGAGGTTACAGACCTTGGAGTCATGGTTCCCAAGGAAACAATACTGGAGAAGGCCAGGGAGAAAAAAGTAGATATAATCGGAGTCAGTGGCCTGATAACTCCATCACTGTACCAGATGGAACTTCTATGCAAAGACATGGAGGCGCAAGGCCTAGACACTCCCCTCCTGGTCGGAGGCGCCGCGGCGTCAGCTGTCCACACCGCGGTAAAACTCGCCCCGCTTTACAAGCATGTGTTTTATGGGTCAGACGCCTCGGCATCCTCTGTTCTTGCCAGCAAGCTTGTCACCGACCGTGAAGCCACGGAAGCGACTGAGCATGAGAAACAAAGGGTGTTAAGGGAAGCTTACGAGGCATCCAAGCGCGAAATGGCGGCAGAACCCTCCGCGGAAGCTTCTACCGCATTCCCGCCGCAAAGCTACGTAAAAGGAAACCCGTTCCGTAATATCCCGTCTGAAAGACTCGAAGTCAGCCGTATTGAAGAGTTTTTTGACTGGGGACTATTCTTTACCATACTTGGAGTCAAGAATAATGGGGACCATCTGGAGAAAAAGAAGTTGATGGCGGAAGCCAGAGACGTTATTGAGAGAATGAAAGCTGATGGGGAATGCCGGATCACGCTATCAGCGAGGTTTGACAGCGCCCACAGCGAAGGCGGCGACATCGTCGCGGCGGAATACCGGATGCCGATGTTCAGGCAGCCTGGCGGCCTATCTCTAGCGGATTTCGTGGCACCTGTGGAGTACGGTTTCGAATCCCCTGTCGGGATGTTCGCGATTAGCGTTCATGATTCCACGGCCTCCCCTGATGAATCAGTCCGGAGGGCAGTTACATTGACGCTGGCGGAAGCTGCTTCCGAGTGGCTTGACAATTATGTGAGCAGCTTCTTGCCTGAGGGATCCAAAGCCAAGTTCATCAAGCCTGCCGCCGGATACTCAAGCTGTCCGGATCATACACTCAAACGGGATATATTAAGGCTACTTCCTGATTCAGAGAAACTAGGAATCACCCTGCTTGACAGTTGCGCGATGATTCCCGAGGCATGCATTTGTGGGCTCATATTCGTTCACGAGAACGCCACTTACCCTGAGATACGCCACCTTGACAAGGCCGCTATTGACGGATATGCCGCCAGAAGAGGGATGTCTGAGCAAGATAAATCCCGTTTTCTCGGCCATCTTCTTTAATCGAAATCAGAGTCTTGTAAATCAATGCGCAAAACAAAAGTGTTATACGTTATAACATTTTTGTTAAAGCATTTTTGAGGCAAAAACCTTCTTTATCTTGCATCCTTTGACCTCGAATTGGATCGCTCCCACCTCAAGACCTTCCCTGAAAGAGGCCATGGTTTTGGTCCCGGCTCTCCACCTTTCCCTGGGAGGAAACGTACTGAACACTTCCCTTCCGTGTACTGACATTTAAGACTCCGGGAATGTCCAGAAGTGAGACTTCCTCAACTGGAACCTCCAAAGAGACAGCAGCTGCCCAAAGATCGTTTTAGTAAAGATTTTGTTCATAAACCGGCGTCTCCCTTCACATATATAACACATTTGATTATTAATATAGAATTCGTTAATTTTGCGATTACTTATATGTAACTAACAACCAATTCAAAACGTAAAGGATTAACCAAACCATGTTCAAAATCCTGAAAAGAGAAATGCTGACACCCAATATCTGCAAGATGGTCGTGTCAGCGCCAAGAATTGCCAAGGCGGCTAAACCCGGGCAGTTCCTGATCGTCCTGGCGAATGAGGAGGGCGAAAGAATTCCATTGACAATCAGCGACTACGACCGTGAGGGAGGAACGGTTACCATCGTCACCCAACTCATCGGTGCCTCCTCCGCAGCGATCATCGCCAAAGAGGAAGGAGAGTTCTTCCGCGACGTAGTCGGACCGCTCGGCAACCCCTCGGCATTCATGGAAATGAGTGAGGAGCAGCTGAAAGGACAGAAATACATATTCATAGCTGGAGGTCTCGGCACCGCGCCGGTGTATCCCCAAGCCAAATGGCTGCACGACAGAGGCATCGCCGTTGATGTCATTATCGGAGCCCGCACCAAGGACCTTTTGATCTACACGGAAGAGCTCGGAAGCGCCTGCGACAACCTCTACCTTTGCACTGACGATGGCAGTGTCGGATTCCACGGAGTCGGCACGGCATGCCTTGAGGATCTTGTCGCTAAAGGTAAGGAATATACCCAGGCGGTCGCTATCGGTCCGATGATCATGATGAAATTCGCCACCCTGACCTGCAAGAAGCTTAATATCCCTATCGACGTGAGCCTTAACATGTTGATGGTGGATGGCACCGGTATGTGCGGAGCCTGCAGGGTCACTGTAGCCGGCAAGACCAGGTTCGCCTGCGTGGACGGTCCTGAGTTCAACGGCTACGATGTGGACTTCGATGAGGCAATGCGCCGTCTCGGACAGTACAAGACAGAAGAAGCGGAAGTTAAAGCTAAATTCGTGAAGTGATATGGCAGAGAGAATTCCTAGAGTACCGGTAAGGGAGCAGGATCCCAAGGTACGCGCTCATAATTTCGAGGAAGTTTGTTTCGGATATGACCTCCAGGAGGCCATGCTGGAGGCGTCGAGATGCCTTCATTGCAAGAATCCGCGCTGCGTGACCGCTTGCCCGGTCAGCATCAAGATTCCGGAGTTCATCGCGAAGGTCAAGGAGGGAGACATCCAGGGTGCCGCCGCTGTGATCGGAGAGGATTCCTCGCTGCCGGCTGTTTGCGGACGTGTCTGCCCTCAGGAGACCCAGTGCGAAGGCAGTTGCATCCTTGGGATCAAGGGCGAGAGTGTGGCGATCGGAAAACTAGAGCGTTTTGTCGCTGACCATTCAGCTGAGAGCGACGAGACGACGCGTCCCGCCGCGACCGTCACCCCCGGAGCGAAGAAAGTCGCTGTCATCGGCTCAGGTCCAGCCGGATTGGCCTGCGCTTCTGACCTCGCCAAATGGGGCTACGATGTCACAATCTTCGAGGCTCTTCACAGACCTGGAGGTGTCCTTGAATATGGAATACCTGAATTCAGGCTTCCTAAAGATGCTGTACTAAAACGTGAGATAAACGAGGTTAAAGCATTGGGAGTCAAAATAGAAACCGACGTCATTATCGGCCGCACAGTCACCATTGACAGCCTTATGGACAACGAAGGTTTCGAGGCTGTTTTCGTGGGGACAGGAGCCGGACTTCCCAAGTTCATGGGCATCCCAGGAGAGAACCTCAACGGTGTATTCTCAGCGAATGAGTTCCTGACCCGCAACAACTTGATGAAGGCCTTCAGGGAGGATTATCTCACTCCTATCCACGCCGGAAAGAAATGCTGTGTAGTCGGAGGAGGTAATGTCGCTATGGATGCCGCCAGGACTGCCCTCAGGCTCGGAGCGGACACCTCTATTATCTATAGGAGAACTGAGGTTGAGCTTCCTGCCCGTAAGGAAGAGGTCCATCACGCGAAGGAGGAAGGTATTGATTTCCAGATGCTGACAAATCCTGTTGAGATCCTCGCCGACGAGAACGGCTGGGTAAGGGCCCTCAAGTGCATCCGGATGGAGCTCGGCGAGCCTGACGAGAGCGGTCGCCGCTCCCCTGTCCCGATTCCCGGCTCAGAATTCGAGATTCCGACCGAGACTGTCATAATGGCTCTTGGTACCGCCCCGAACCCGCTGATTGTCAAGACCACAAATGGACTTGAAGCCACCAGGAGAGGAGGACTTGTCGCCGACGAGGAAGGCCGTACGACCCGCGAGGGAATATTCGCTGGAGGTGATGCCGTGACCGGTGCCGCCACCGTGATACTCGCCATGGGCGCCGGAAGGAAGGCCGCCAAGGCTATTGATGAATACCTGAAATCCAAGTGATATGTTGATGCTGACTCTGGCCGCTATCGCCCCGGCTCTGATCCTCCTCTGGTACGTTTACCATAAGGACACGGAGCCGGAGCCTACCAGGCTCATATTCAAGGGCTTCTGCTATGGAGGCCTGGCTGCCCTCGCCTCGACCCTGATTTCCGGTCCCCTTCTCAATATGGGCTTCTACACGACAGAGCCATCGACCTTGGGAGAGGCGGTCAGAATCGCTTTCTTTGGAGCTGCCATTCCTGAAGAGACAGCCAAACTGCTTCTGCTCTGGCTATTGCTCCGCAACTGCCCTGAATTTGACGAGCGCTATGACGGCATTGTCTACGCCACGACTGTCGGACTTGGCTTCGCCGCGTTCGAGAATATTATTTATGTGATCAGTGCCGGAGCAAATTGGGTCGACGTGGCTTTCACGAGGGCTTTGTTCGCCGTTCCCGGTCATTTCGCGTTCGCTGTGACAATGGGATATTACTATTCCCAGTACCATTTCAGGGGCAAGGAGCATGAAGGAGCGGCTATCAAGATGTGGCTGTTCCCTGTGATTCTTCATGGAGTCTACGACGCGTTGTGCTTCTTCAGCGAGCTGAGCGAGGCGTGGTCGTTGCTTATCACGCTGGTTCTGATCGCCTTCTGCTTCTGGCTTTTCAAGAAAACCAGGGCGAGAATCTTGAAAGAGGCGGCTGAGAATGAATATGTAGGCTCAGGGCCTGTAATCCGTTCCAACGGCTACGATGTCAACCGTGACTGGACTGACAGGCCAGAAGATCAGTAGATCGTATGGCTACGATCTACTGATCAAAGATCCTATTCTTCATTGGGGGGCGTTCCCCCCAAACCCCCTGAACTCGGACGTCGTCCTCGAACGTTAATAGACATGAATGGAGGTGGCGTGGGCCGAAGGGAGGTAGTTGATACCCCACCAGCAGATCTGCAAGCAGACAAATGCAAGCAGCAAGATCCACATGGCCGTTTGACGGTCCTTGGGACGGGCGACACGGAAATGGAGATACAAGAGATAGGCGAGCCAGGTGATGGCGGCCCAAGTCTCCTTAGGGTCCCAAGCCCAATACGTGCCCCAGGCAACCTGAGCCCACAAAGCCCCGAACAACATCCCGAAAGTCAGGAATGAGAGACCTGTGGTGACAAGGTTGTCCGTAGTCGCCATGTCTTCCTCTGTCGTGTTTTCTTTTCGGAATATAAGAATATACAAGGCCATGATTGTGGCGGCCCCGAGCATTCCGTATGAGAACATGTAGACGATGACGTGCGGGGCGAACCATGGACTCTGTAACGCCGGCATAAGGTTCTTCGAGTGGATCTCAGGCTTCAGGAGATTGACAATGATGAACACCAGTGACATTACGGCGCTGAAAGACAGTATCCACTTGTATTTCCAGCGGCTATAGACAATCAAGCCGGCGACAGAAAGGAAGAAGGAGTACCAAAGCCTGGTCTCCCCCATCGTGCGGAGCGGCGGACGCTCCAACGTGATCCACATGGCCAGGATAAACGCGAAGAACACGGCGATGCCCAGGCTGTAATTGATAATGGCCGATGATCTTTTGCCGGCCCAGGCGCAGGCGGCTCCGACGGTCCAGAGAATCACCGCAGCGGCGGCGAACCAGATAAACACATCCCAACTCATTTCACTTCCTCCCTTTTGAAACCGGTAACCAACATAAGGAAAGCGCCAGCGAGCATCATGAATATTCCCACATAGACCATAGGCAGCCATGGATCTTTCACGATCTCAAGGATACTGACCTGACTCTCAGTCCCGGCTTCCTCATCGTAGCCGTACTGGTACATCTTCCAACCATCGACCTTCAAAGGCTTGTTGACCTCGATGACGGCGGAGATTTCCTTTCCGGACTTGTTCCGGACAAGCACATCAGAAGCGAAACGCTTCGGCATACCGCTGGGATAGACCTCCATTGTGAAGTCTTCAAGACGGACAGAAAGTCCTGTCTCATAAGATGTTCCATCTTCAGTCGAGGCTGTTGACAGAGTCTCTCCTTCATGAAGGGTCATCTCGAGATCACGCTTGTCAGCGCTACCAAGGGTGGCACAGACGAGGGTCACGAAAAAACCCAGATGAATCAGAGTGTATGGGATAGCCTTCCAAGAATGGACGACACGGCGGATACCGCCAAAAGCGCTAAGCCCAACCGAGACAGTCAACCAGACAAAACATATGACAAAAGGCCAGAAAGTCACCATGTTCCCTAGCCAACCTCTCTCGGGGATTTGAGCGGTCAGGCCCATGATTATCGTCAGGAACAAAGCGCAAGAGATAGCCGGGACAGCGGCCTCGGGCGAGCCTAGCCAACCGAAAAAACCGGCCTTTTCCCTCATCACATAGACCACGGTCACCAGGACCAGAAGCGCTAAAAGCAGGATGAGGTTCACAGGGGAAGCTATGAGATCCCAATTCACAGGCCCGAATATGGCCTGTAAAAGGAATCCCAGGAGGATTAGCCCGCCGCCAAAGATGAATCCGTCAGCGAGGGACCAAGGTTTCTTTAAAAATGGCATAAGTTCGTAATATATATAACGCGAATATAGTCAAAAAACGCTAGGCGGTAATCTGGTTCCCTGTGTATAATTCGTAGTACTTGCCCTTCTGGGCGAGCAGCTCGTCATGTCTCCCCCGCTCAATTATATGGCCGTGGTCAAGGACCATAATATAATTGGCGTTCTGAACAGTAGAGAGCCTGTGGGCGATAACGAAGGTGGTGCGGCCTTTCATAAGGGAGTCCATTCCCTTCTGGATCAGCTTCTCAGTACGAGTATCGATTGAGGATGTAGCCTCATCCAGGATCAGCACCGGAGGATCTGCGACTGCGGCTCGGGCGATAGCCAACAACTGACGCTCACCTTGGGAGAGGTTTCCTCCGTCAGCGGCGAGGACTGTGTCGTAACCTTGCGGTAACCTGCGGATGAAGGAATCCGCATAGACAAGTCTAGCCGCCGCGCGGCATTCCTCATCCGTGGCGTCTAGCCGGCCATAGCGGATGTTGTCTATGACTGAGGCAGAGAACAGACAAGTTTCTTGCAAGACTATTCCAAGACTTCGACGGAGTGAGTCTTTCTCGATGTCCCGGATGTTGAAACCATCGTAAGTTATGGTGCCTTCCTGAATCTCGTAGAACCGGTTGATGAGATTAGTGATCGTGGTCTTTCCGGCGCCAGTGCCTCCGACGAAGGCGATCTTCTGGCCCGGATAGGCTGTCAACGATATGTCAAACAGCACCTGCTTACCTTCAACATAGCTGAAATCGACATCCTTTAAACTCACTAGACCCTGCAAAGGAACCAGCTCTTTCCCCTTCGCCTTCCATGCCCAAGTGCCCGTGCGGGTATCGCTAACAGCCAGAGAACCATTATGGGAAACAGAAGTGTTAACAAGTGTAACATTTCCGTTATCAACTTCTTGGGGCTCATCCAGCAGGGAATATACCCGGTCAGTTCCGGCGGAGGCCATCGCAATCGAGTTGATCTCATTCGAGATGCTGGAAATCGGCCTGGTGAAATTCTTCTGAAGTGACAAGAAGGCGACCAAAGTACCGAGAGTAAGGGTCGCGCCACCGATTCCCGAAAGGTACCACGCCGTCACACCACCCAGCGCGATCAACGCGCCGACAACAGCGGTTAGCACGTAGCCAAGATTGCCTATATTCCCGTTGATAGGCATCACCATGCTTCCAATCTTGTTGGCGTTGTAAGCGCTTGAGCGGAGCTGTTCGTTAAGGACAGCGAAGTCCTCCACCGCCTTCTTCTCATGGCAGTAGACCTTGACAACCCTCTGCCCGGACACCATTTCCTCTATAAAGCCGTTGACAGCTCCAAGAGAGCGCTGCCGATCAGCGAAATACTTCCTGGAAATACTGCCCAGGCGAGCCGTAACCCTAACAGTAAGCACCGCCATCAACACGGAGACCAGAGTAAGCGGCAAGGACAGGACCACCATGGAAATGAATGTCGAGACCAGTGTGATCAGCGACTGGAAGAGGTTCGGGATAGTGTTTCCGATAACCTGACGCAAGGTGTCGACATCATTTGTATAGACCGACATGATATCCCCGTGGGAATGGGAGTCGAAATAGCTCAACGGAAGGTCTTCCATATGGGAGAACAGTCCCTGACGTAGTTTGAGCATAGTTCCCTGCCCCACGAATATCATAATCAGATTATAGGAATATGACGCCGCTACACCAACCAGCAGCACGACAGCGAGCTTCAACAGCGCTACAGCGAGCGGAGAGTAGTCCGGAACGCTTTGCGACAGCATCGGGGTGATATAATCATCAATCAGCGTTCGCGTGAAGAGCGAGGATGCAAGTGTTGTCAAAGCGGAAACCACGATGCATGCCAGCACAACGGCAAAACGTATCTTGTAGTTCTTGAATATGAAACCAAACAGTCTCCAGACAGTGGATCCTTTCCCAAGGCTCTTCTTCAATTCCGCCTTGGACATATGTGGCTCTCTCACTCCCCCTCTCATTCTCCCGCCAGCGGGATTCATTTTCTGAGTATTCTGATTCGAGCTCATACGGCAGCCACCTCCTTTCCCTCATCAAAATCAGCCTCGCCACCAGAGGTCTGCATTTCATATATGTCCTTATATATCTCACAGGTTTTCAGAAGGTTCTCATGGGTGTCAAAGGCCGCCACACGGCCGTTGTCCATCACAATGATCCGGTCAGCGTCCTGGATACTGAGAATACGCTGGGAGATAATCACTTTCGTCAAGCCCTCAATCCGACCCGAGATCGCCTTTCTGATGTGGGCATCGGTCGCCGTGTCAACAGCTGAGGTCGAATCATCCAGAATAAGCACTTTAGGGCGCTTCAGAAGGGCCCTGGCTATGCAAATCCTCTGTCGCTGTCCACCTGAGACATTTGTTCCACCCTGCTCGATATAAGTGTTGTAGCCGTCGGGCATCTGCTCGATAAACTCATCAGCACAAGCCTGACGGCAAGCCTCCTTGCACTCCTCCTCAGTCGCGTCCTCCCGTCCCCAACGGAGATTCTCCAGAATTGTCCCGGAGAAGAGAGTGCTCTTCTGGAGCACGACAGCAACTTGGTTTCTCAAAGCCTCCATCTGGTATTCACGCACATCCACTCCTCCCACTTTGACGGAACCCTCAGAAACATCATATAGCCTGGAGATCAGGAACACGAGACTGGATTTTCCGCTGCCGGTACCTCCAATCACGCCGATTGTCTCTCCGGCATCTATATGGAAATCAATATCTTCCAGTGCGTAATCGCCACCTTTAGTGTAAGCGAAATAAACATCCTTGAAATCGATGCTGCCGTCCTTCACTTCAAGAATAGGATTCTCCGGATCGTACATGTCCGGCTCCTCGTTGATCACATCCGCCACCCTCTTTCCGCTCGCGGCGCTCTGTGTCAACTGGACGAAGATCATCGAGAGCATCATCAATGAGGTCATGAGTGTCATGATATAAGCGAAGAGAGAGGTCAACTGGCCAGTCGAAAGAGTCCCCCCGACGATAAAATGCGCGCCGAACCATGAAAGGGCGATAATACAGCCGTATACAACCAGGTTCATCACCGGATGGTTCAAAGCCATCAGGCCTTCCGCCTTCACATTCAAGGTATATAGTGAGAGCGCGGCCTTGTCAAACTTGCTCAACTCATGATCTTCACGCACATAGGCTTTGACAACCCTGATTCCGGAGACATTCTCCTGTATGACTCCGTTAAGCGCATCGTACCTCTCGAATATCTTGACAAAGAGCTTGGAGGCGCGTTTGATCAAGAAAAACAGGCAGGTGCTCAGGATAACCATCGCCACCAGGAAAATGAGGCTCAACCTGCTGTTGATAAAAAAGCACATGAACAGGCTGAAAACCATGTTGAGCGGTGCCCGGAAACTGATTCTCAGCAGCATCTGGAAGGCTCCCTGGATATTGCTGACATCAGTTGTCATCCTCGTGACAAGCCCTGCGGTGGAATACTTGTCTATGTCGGAGAATGAGAAGCGCTGGATATTGGTGTACATGGCTTCCCTGAGGTTGGCCGCGAGACCAGTCGAAGAATATGCGGCGAAACGGGCCGCCAAGATGCCAAACAAAGTGCTAAAAAAGGCCATCAGAAGCATCAGGGCCCCATATTTATACACTTCGGGCATATTCCCGGCGCTGATTCCCTTATCAATCAGGGATGCCGTCACATAAGGGATAAGCACACCCATTATAACCTCGGCCGCGGTCCAGACCGGGGTCAGCAAAGCGGCGGTTTTGAACCGCCCAACCCTACTGAAAATCGTCTTCAGCATTCAGCGGCTATGCATTCGATCTCGACGAGGGCTCCCTTCGGAAGAGTTTTGACAGCGAACGCGCACCTGGCGGGATAAGGCTCAGTGAAGAACTCGGCATAGACTCCGTTCATAGCCGCGAAATCGCCCATATCGGCCAACAAGACGGTGGTTTTCAGAACCTTGTCCATGCCAGATCCGGCAGCCTCAAGGATCGACTTGATGTTTGTGAGTGACTGTCGTGTCTGAACCTCCACGCCACCTTCAGGGAAAGCCCCTGTCGAGGGGTCGATCGGAAGTTGTCCGGAAACGAATATCAAACCGTTATGGGCTGTCGCCTGGCTGTACGGTCCTATCGCCGCCGGAGCGTTGACTGTATTAATCTGCTTCATATCAATTGACAATTAAGTTATTAAAAAAGTCGGAAATAATCTTGAAAACGTTTCTACTCCCGGTTGACCGCATCGTACTCCAAGAACTTCTCGAAACTTGCTTCCTCGCCGGAGAGTTCCATAATCCTCTTATAGATCGCCCATCTTGAGGGAGCGTTGAAGTACTCGTAATTGTCGTTCATCATGCTGTGGATAGTAGGCCTGTAGGCGCCCTTTGAATACAGCGAACCACCCTCGAAGATGCCTACCTCGTCCTTGTATCTTTCATCTGTCAGGAAAGCGCTCCACTTGACCTTCGCGGGATCGATCGTGAAGTCAACGTTGGCGTACCAACCGTACTTCTCGTACATCGACTTGCGGTGGGCTATATGGTCAGCCGTGGGTTCTGTCTGGATGTTGAAATACTCGTCATCAAGGAAAGCGAACCCGTGTCCTCCGGCCTCATGGCGGATAGTGACGCCGAAGGCATCACTTTCGTTGTAGCTGGATCCATAGAACGCGACGCCTGACTGTCTAGTATCACTCATGGAGGTGACGCCGCGTACAGAAACAGAATTAACCAGCACACCTATAAGCAAGTTCTTGTCATCCTTGATACCGGGCACCATAAGCGCATACTCATAACACATATCAATATTTCCAGCGGTGATGGAAGTATAAGTGGCAGCTGTACCAAGGGCCGTGGAATAGCCAACCCCTGTCTTTCCGTTCTTGGAAACAACTTTCACAGCATACACATTAAACCTGTCGCGGAAGGTCTTGTAAGGCTCGATCTTGAAGAACTCCTCCATGCTCTGCCTCATCAAAGTCTCATACAGACCGCCCTTGCCCATGTCCTTGTCGACGTAGGCGTCTCCCATGAAGACCAGGTTGATTCCCTTGCCGAAGGTGGCTTTCTGTAAGGTCATGACCTCACCGTCCTTGGAGTAGTCGGTCGAGGTGTATTCCTCCTCCCCAGCAGGGCCGAATAGAGTCTCCAGGAAAGGGATCAGTTCAGTAGAGGCGGGATGATTATAACGGCCTTGAGCAGGATCCTTGAATCGGAAGAATCCACTAAAGATGGTATTACCCTCGCTATCATACACTTCCGCTTGAGGCGTAGAAGAGGGATGTGTCATTAGTTCGACCTCTTGCATTTCCAAGAAAAAGAAGTTATACCAAGTATCGTACCCCTTATCGATGATACTTTGCTTTTGAGTATCATAATTATTCCACAACGAACCGTCCTCAGAGTTCATGACAGTGGCAATAATCTCCAGACCATCCTGGTGATATTTCTTGTAGTAATCCACCAACTGAGGCATCAAGACTTTTGAGTACGGGCACCATGGGGCCCACTCCAAATATACGGTGTACTTGTTCTTTTTGACGACGTCGGCGAAATTGAATTTATTCCCTGTGATCATGTCTGTGACTGACATTTTAGGCCAATACCCTGGAATGTCAATGCTTGATATGTCAAAACCTTCCCCGTCTTGTAAGAGGACATTAATAAGTTTCTTTGACAAGTTATCACCAACAAGGTATGCGTCAGGAATGGCGCCACTAAGATTATTCCCAGACAAATTCATATAATCCCCATGGCGAGCCCAAGATTCTGGAAGAGTTCCTGTGAAACCGTTACCAAAAACAAAGAGTTGTACCAACCGGTTAGAATTACCCAGACTCTCAGGTAAAGGTCCGGACATGTTTTTATTCCCTGCGATTGAGACACTCACAAGTCTTGCAAAACGAGCGAAAAAATCTGGGAGAGAAGTCATGGCAGTATTTTCGATAACCAATTCCTCGAGATTAGTTAACTTGCTGAAAGACTGCGGTAGCGTCCCGGTGATCCCTGGCTCGACAATCTTGAAAGACACTAATTCAGTCAGTTCACCAATAATCTCGGGGATATTTCCCTTAAGGCCGACATAAAAGAAATCAAGCGACAGCATCCGGCTGCTATACTCGACTCCCTGCCATTTATTCAGCGGCTCGTTAGATCCCCAGTTCTCTTTCTGTGTCCAATTAGGGCCGTCCATGGCGTTATAGAACTCCATCAGGATCTCTCTGATTCTGGCCTCCCGGGGAATTTGGACTGTAACTTCACAAGTAGCTTTCTTGTCACCGGAAGTAGCTGTGATAGTGGCTGTTCCTTGCGACAACGCCTTGACGGTTCCATTATCCACAGTGGCCACAACCTGGTTTGAGCTTGACCAAGTCACAGACTTGTTTGTAGCGTTGGCAGGGTTGACTATCGCCGTAAGCGAAACAGTACCGCCTGGCTCTAAAGTGACAGCGGCCTGGCTCAAGGAGACACTGGTGACGGCCACATCTGAAGGAGACTCTGGCTCGTCATTTGGTCCACAAGAAACCGCAACAACAGCGAATAAAACGGCGAAAAGGGAGAATACCTTTTTCATAAATATCAGTTTTAAAAATTATTATTCAAATATAACATACTCGAAGGTCAAAAGCAAATAGCCATCGGCGCTGTCAGGGGTGGATGCGGAAATAATGGGTGACACAGGTGTCGGCCTGGTAGTCAGGGATAAAGGTGAAACCTTCCGTCACCGGATGGCCGTCGGAGTCGAGGTTCAAGATTGCCTCATCCCAACTCTTGAGGCCGACGGCGGCCATCACAAGAGGCCCACGCATCAGGGCGCCAAGCCGCTCTGGCGACAGATCCTTCGCTTCGCATAGATCCTTCGCTTCGCATAGATCCTTCGCTTCGCTCAGGATGACAACTGGGTCCGGGGCGTAGTCAATGTGCTCAACATAAGGCATATTGATCTCGACAACATCCTTGCGGGTCCAGCGGCGTCTCGGGATCTCGAAATAGCTTCCGGGAGTATATTCAGAAGCCAATGATTTGCCATTAAGCTTGATATCAAATCCTTCAGTGGCCCAATTTGGAACCCGTAATTTGACGGAGAACCTCCCCCGCCCCTTCTTAAGGCGTATCACCGATCTCTGGGCCGGCCACTCACACTCTTGGACAAGGGTCACACGCTCCCTATCCCATCTGGCCTCTGTCGGAAGATACAAACTTACCCAAATAGTATTCTTAGCGACGAAATATGCGGCCTCCTGGTATTTCACATGATTCTCCGCCCCGGTTCCACCACAACAAGACTCTTGCGGAGTCCGGTTACCCCAAGGCTTCGAGGCGTTCAGTCCCACCGCATACTGGTAGGTCACCTTATATTCATCCGGATGGATCGAACCTACGATCTGGTTATACATAACCCGCTCATAATAATCCATATAGCGGGCATCATCGGGATTGAGGCAATTAAGGTCCTTGGTCAATTTGGCCAGATTGTAGGCACAGCAAGTCTCGTTCATCTCAGGATAACGGCTAGCCACCATGCTTGCCATTTGGGTATATGGCTCCCGGAACATCTCCGAGTCTCCCACTCCGCCTGTGGCATATATATAACGATCCTGGACAAGATCCCAGAAGTTCGACGCGATATCGAAATACTTGGAGTCGCCACCTGCCCTGAAATGCCATAACGCACCGATAACCATAGGAATATGCTGATTGGCGTGGCGTCCGTGGATAGAGTCCTCACCACGGGCCAAAGGCTCGAAAAAAGCGGGGCTGTCAAAGAATCCGGAAGCTTCCAGCAGACGTGCCCTTGAAGTCCTGTTATCCACCATCACCGAGAGCCTGGCAAGCGATTCAGCCATTCCGCCAACCTCTCCCGCTATGTACATGTTCCACATCTCATAGCGGTTTCCTGGCTGCGAGCGACGCTCTTCAGGAGTTCCCTCCGAATTGACGAAAGTCCTGTATTTGAGCCGGTTCCACACCCAGAGGCCCATGTCTTCCGCAATCTTCAAAGCTTTTTTGGCGACAGCCTTGTCATCCACATGCGAAGCTATATCTATCAGCCCGGCCAGTTGTTTGTGCACGACATAATATGGAGCCCAGACCCAGTCCCGATTGTTATATGGCCGATACATCTCAACCAGGGCGCAATGTGCGGCAGGTATGGCGTTGAGATAACCGTATCCATATTCAGCATAATCTTTCTTATACTCATCGAAGGCCTCCCAAGTGCCCTCCATTTCCCTCAACTTATCTTCCGGCGCATAGTCCCTTGCCTCCAGATAACGGCCAAGAGAGTCACTCCAAGTGAAAGTCCGCTCCTGGCACTCCCTCAGGCAATCAACTATAGTCCTGATCCGGTCGAGAAGTTCAGCCTTTATACCCTCATCCTGACAGCCATCGTAAGCCAAGGCGAGAGCGGACATATAATGGCCTGTCCCATGTCCTTTAAGTTTGGTGTCGATTGAGTCCCAACCGTCCGGCAAAGGATAGCCTGAAGTGTCTAGGCCATAGGTATCAAGATAGTTATACAGGAACTTGCGGACATCCCAACTGAGCATAGCCTTGATGTCCAGATCACGGTTGGATGTCAGCCTGTTCTCTCCTATAAGATGAACTTTACCTAACGGAAGTGGCTCAGCCACAGGAATATGAGATGGCGTACCTTCTGCCGCCGAGACACTCAGCGACAAGATTATAAGCGCGGATGAGACCAGGCGTCTCATAAGCTCCCGCCACCGATAAAGCCTCGCATCAGTGAGTTAAGAGGAATCTCCCTGTCAGATACCGGAACGAAATAATGAAGGAAATTCAAAAGCCTGTGAGCCTCACTGTATTCTTTGCAGTTCTTAGGCACAGTGGCCAGAATCCTCTCGGCATGGGACCTCAATACGGCGAACTCGGCAAGATAAGCGGAGTTGAACAGCACGTCCGCCTCCTCCTGGAAAGGATATATCCAACGCACCTCAGAGCGGCGCACATTCGGCCAATTGGAGATTGTCTCCCGGGCCGTGAAAGCTCCCTTACGGAAGTCCCTGACAATGCGCCTCAGAAGCCGGTTGTCGCTCGTCGGAATACAGTTATGGAAGTCCAGGGAGATTGACGTGATCGTGTTGATGAATATCTTGAATTTCTCGTCATCGGGGACCTTGTCGGTCAATTTCGGGTTCAAGGCATGGATGCCCTCGATGAGAAGGACGGAACGGTCAGACAGTGACAGTTTCTTGCCGTTGAACTCCCTCAAGCCCGTCACGAAATTGAACTCAGGAACCTCGACCTCCTCCCCAGCGAGGAGTTTCAGAAGGTCTTTTTGGAGATAGTCGTGGTCGACAGTGTCGAAATTGTCGAAATCGAACGAACCGTCGGGAAGTTTCGGAGTGTCAAGCCGATTGACAAAGTAGTCGTCCGTGGAGAATGACACGGGACGTATACCACAGGCCTTCAACTGGATGCTCAGTCTCTTGCAGAAAGTGCTTTTTCCGCTGCTGGTCGGACCGGTGATTAGCACAAGCCTCAAAGGATTGGCAGGGTCGTTATGACGCCTTTCTATCTCCTCGGCGATTTGGACTATCTTTTTCTCCTGAAGAGCCTCAGCGATCTGGATCAAGTCAGAGGCTTTTCCGCTTAGAATCGCCTCATTCACATCTCCGACATTTCCCAGCTCCATTATGCTGTTCCAGCGGTGCGACTCCTGGAAAACCCCGAAGGTCTTAGGCTGCTCCCTAAAAGGGGCAAGATCCTCAGGATGATGCCTGTCAGGCACACGCAGCAAGACTCCTCCCCTATAGAGACTAACACTCCAAGTCTTCAGGTACCCGGCGCTTGGGACAAGCTCATCATAGTAATAATCCGCTGTTCCTCCAAGAGTATAATAAGTGATATATACATCCCCGCAGGTCTCCAGAAGCTTGACTTTGTCCGTAGCTCCAAGGGCGGTGAAAGACTTTATCGCATCCTCAACCCTGGCCTCATGGCGGCGGAACGGCACATTCTGGTCAACGATTTCCAGCATCCTGGCCCTGATCGCATCCACGTCCGCCTCTGTGATCTCAGACCCATTCCCTTTGTCCACACTGCAATAGTATCCCTTCGAGATAGGACGCCTGATTATCAGCCTGCTATCCGGGAACAGGTCCTTGATGCCCTTGTATAAGAGGAAACAGAGTGATCTGCAATAGAAATTGCGGCCAGTGTAGGTACGGTAGTCGAGGAACTCCACGTCCAGGCTATGATAGACCTTGAATCTGAGCCCCTGAGCGACATTGTTGACCTTAGCCGCGAGAATATCATAGGGCTTGTCAAACTCGAATTCCAGGGAGATATCCCCCAAAGAGGTCCCCTCGACGAACTCCTTCGAGGTACCGGTGTTCTTGCAATATATTTTTACCATGGTCGGGTAATATTACTTCAAAACAGGCAGCCAAGTCTGGACATGCGTTCCTTCCCAACAATCCACTGATGAGTAGTCCACCATCTTTATCGGGCCAGAGGTGGTAGGCACAATGAACTGAAGCCTTGTACCTTCACGTTCGGGAGCGACTTTACGCACATCCACCACTCCTCCTTCTCCAGCGACGATACTGACCGGCTTTGAATATTCAGGATCGATATGCTCGTCCCTCGCAAGCACTATCGGCCCCCACTGGACAGCCTGGAAATCCTTGGAGACAGGATTCCTTCCCTCCTTAGCCTTTATCAGCCTTGCTTCCATCCCGAACGATATCTTTATCTCGTCTCCTGGTTTCCAGTCCCGGCTCAACGACAGATAAGTCCCCGGAGTGACTTCTAAGACAGGCTCACCTCCAACGGAAACAGTTGTGGATGAGCTCCATGAAGGGATACGAATCTTAATTGTGAAAACACCGCTGCCTGAAGGGAACACAGCGATTTTGACATCGCCGCTCAAAGGGAAATCCGTATCCAGACCAAGGGACACATATCGCCCGTCAGAGGTCTTGGCATGATAGGTTCCTTTGTTGTAGAGATTAACCACAGGTCCTTCGGAAGCCTGCATGACCGCCACATAAGGAATATACGCCAGCCCCGTAGGCCCGCTGAGATTGCAGCAGGTCACGGGCAGGCCGTCAATCACCGTTCCCCAGCCGCTATTCGTGACCTTAGGTCCGTTCAACAGGTTGACATAGCTGAATCCCTTTCCATCCGGACGCATGGCTCCCAGAAGGCCGTTGTATACGTATTTCTCGATACATTCAGCGGCGGAAGGGTCGCCGGTAAGCCGCAGATACTGCGAGCAGAACTTCATCCAGGTCACCCCGACGCAAGTCTCCATCATCCTTTTGATGTCAGGATTGGACTGCTCTACGGCGGTATTGCTCCAGCCCTCGCCCATCAATTTGGGCCAATAAACATCAGAGCCGGCGTTGCCGATGATAGTGATCTCCTGATCCCTCACAGTGGTAAAGAACTTTGTAAGGCAATCCAGCCATCGAGGATCCCCCGTAGCCCTGTAATACTCGGCGAGTCCCTCGAATACCGAGGTCATCTCATAAGCCTTCGGATATGGCTCTCCGACTTCATACAACGGGGTCCCAGCGGAAATGAGCGAAAATATGTCGCTCCCTTTATTGCCTCCGGACCCGATAATATAGCTGGCGAAGTCGAGATATTCTTTCTTACCGGTGATAAGATAAAGCCTCATGAATGGTTCCAGGATAGAGGAGGACTCGATGTTCGTGGAACTCCAGCCGAGCTCCGTGACAGGCTTTTTAGGGGCCGGACCTACCTGGTCCATCACCGAACGCGCCTCTTTTTCCATCGCCTCGAGAACAACAGGATCCTTCTCGACATCAAGATAATACTGGCTCAGACCCAGAAGAACGTATTTTCGCTCCCAAATGTCACCGTCACCGTCTCCCGGCTGCTGGTCCACAGGAGTGCAACTGATAGAGCCGTTTTCTTTCGCGGTAGATATCAAGGAATACACGTAATCCTTTGTCAATTGCCTGAGTTGGGAATCACGGGTGTAACGCCATAGCAATGAATTGGTTCTGATGCTCTTTCCCGGCATCTCGCCAAGAGCGAATTTAGAGCGGCCGGACTTGAAAAACTCGAGGACGGCATCATAGGGCATCACACCTTTGGCCCAGTTCTCTTGGGAGAGCATTATGGCATCATCCAGATAACCATCCATCTGGACATTCCCACCAGGCAGCGGCTCAAGGACATCATGAACCTTAACTCCCTGCCCCCAAGCCGCCGAAGCGACGCAGAGAGCAAGGAGCGAAAGAAGTATTTTTCTCATATAATGAAGAATCTTTCTATTTGATTATCACTTGGTTCCGTCAAGAATGCCACGCAGGTAACCTATCGATTCGGCCACCCCTGGATGGGGGTTATCCCCGTTTTTCTCAAACTCGAGGGAAAGGACACCCTTGTATCCGACCTTGCGCAAAGCCTTGACTATCGGACGGAAGTCAATGACTCCCCTTCCCATCTCCCAAGTCTGGCCCTCCTTAGAAGGAGCAGTCTCGTCCTTGATGTGGACGTCATATATCCATTTGTGATACTTCTTGACTATCCGCGCGATATCCTCACCGCTACGCACCGAGTGGCCCATATCCAGGCAGCACCCCACACCGAGTGACGGATCCTTGACGAGCTCCATGATCTTGTAGATGCTCGGGAAAGCCGCACCGTCCGGGCCGTGAGTATGGATCGCCACCTTTATGCCGGTCTCAGCCACCTTGGCAATCACATAGTCAATCAGGTCATAATCCGGCACGCCGATGAACATCTTTATCCCGTAACGCTCCGTATAGGCGAACGCGCGATCGACCTCGGCCTTTGACTTCATATAGATGGGACCAAGAATATATCCATCAACCCCATAAGAAGCGCATTTCGCCTTGAAAGCGTCCATCTGCTCCTTGGTGGAATCCAGCGGGAGCCACCAGTCCTTGATTGACAAGTATTTCACATCCATGCTTTGAAGCATGGCGAGGGTCTCGTCAATAGAGAACTCACGGTAGCTGTAGCCGGCGACTCCGATCTTCATATCGTCCGAGCCATGTGGTCCACTGATAATCTGCGCGTTGGAAGTAAAACCTGAAAGCAGCGTCATTAAGACTGCCGCGGCAAATGAGAAAATACAAGTCCGCATTATTCCTAAGTGGTTAATAAACATAAAATACGATTCACAAGATAGGATATTTATTTGAAATATTCATTATTTTTGTGAATAAGAATCATCCCACCAATACTACGCTAATGGCTGACGAAACCATAATTTTCTCGATGTGCGGGGTCGGAAAGACCCTTCCGAATAACAACAAGGTGATCCTTAAGGACATCTATCTCTCCTTCTTCTATGGCGCCAAGATCGGCATAATCGGACTTAACGGTTCGGGGAAATCCACCCTCCTGAAAATCATCGCCGGGGTAGAGAAATCCTACAAGGGAGAGGTTGTCTGGGCCCCAGGGTATTCAGTGGGCTACCTTGAGCAGGAGCCCCAAATGGACGCGTCAAAAACCGTTCTTGAGGTCGTCCAGGAAGGTGTGCAGGAAGTGATGGACGCCTTGAACGAATACAACGAGATATCCCTGAAGTTCATGGAGCCGATGGACGACGACCAGATGAACCGCCTGATCGAGCGCCAAGGAGAGCTTTCCGAGACCATAGACCATCTTGGAGGTTGGGAGATAGATTCCAAATTGGAAAGGGCCATGGACGCGCTTAACTGCCCTCCTCCTGACGCTTTAGTCTCCACACTATCCGGAGGAGAGCGGAGAAGGGTGGCTTTGTGCCGCCTGCTGCTTCAGCAGCCCGATGTGCTCCTGCTGGACGAGCCGACCAACCACCTTGACGCGGAGAGCATCCAGTGGCTAGAGGCTCACCTGAGGCAATACAAGGGCACAGTCATCGCCGTGACCCATGACCGTTACTTCCTCGACAATGTGGCCGGATGGATTCTTGAGTTGGACCGTGGAGAGGGCATTCCGTGGAAGGGAAACTACAGTTCCTGGCTGGACCAGAAGACGAAGCGTCTCGCCCTCGAGGAGAAACAGGAAAGCCGCCGGCGCAAGACCCTTGAGCATGAGTTGGAATGGGTCAGGATGGCCCCCAAGGCCCGTCAGGCCAAACAGAAGGCCCGTCTCGGGGCCTATGAGAAACTGGCCGCGGCTGACACAAAGGAGAAAGAAAGCAATCTTGAGATATACATTCCCAACGGTCCCCGGCTGGGCAACAAGGTCATCGAGTTCAACGATGTGTCGAAAGGCTTCGGCGACAGGCTCCTTTTCGAGCATCTGACTTTCTCCCTCCCGCCGGCCGGAATCGTTGGTGTGATAGGCCCTAATGGCGCTGGAAAGACTACTCTCTTCCGACTTATCATGGGAATAGAGACTCCGGATTCGGGCTCGATCGACATTGGGGAGACCGTCAAGATCTCCTATGTCGACCAGCAGCATAAGAGCATCGACCCCGACAAGACCGTCTACGAGACTATAGCGGGCAACTCCGAGTGGGTACGCCTGGGAGGAAGGGACATCAACGCCAGGGCCTGGGTCTCCAGGTTCAATTTCACCGGAGCCGACCAGGAGAAGCTTTGCGGGGTTCTCTCCGGAGGCGAACGCAACAGGCTCCACCTCGCGCTGACATTGAAAGACGAAGGCAACGTGCTGCTGCTTGACGAGCCGACTAATGACGTGGACGTCAACACCATACGAGCCCTGGAGGACGGTCTGGAGAGTTTCGCGGGCTGCGCCGTCGTGGTCAGCCACGATCGTTGGTTCCTGGATCGTATCGCCACCCACATCCTCGCCTTTGAGGGCGAAGGAAAGGTGGTGTTCTTCGATGGCAACTACTCCGAGTATGAGGAGAACAAAAAGGCCAGGCTCGGAAATGTGGAACCGAAGCGTTTCAAGTACAAGAAACTGATGGACTAACTATATGGAACAGATCATCGCACCGGTGGATGTAAGCCTGATCAAGGCTGAACTCACTCCTGAAAGGAAACTCGGTGACACCAACAAAGGTGGAAACGAGTTGTACACTGTGACATGGAAGGACTCCCCCAACACTCTCCGTGAGATAGGGCGCCTTCGGGAGGTTTCTTACAGAGAGGCTGGGGCCAGCTCCGGAAAGTCAATGGACCTGGATGAGTACGACACGATGGAAAAGCCTTACACCCAGCTGATTGTCTGGGATCCGGAGGCTGAGGCCATCATCGGTGGCTACAGGTATATCCTTGGCAAGGATGTCACATTGAAGGAAGATGGTCAGCCCAACATCACATCTTCCCATCTCTACCGCTTCTCCGACAGTTTCATCCAGAAATACCTTCCCCACGTCATGGAGCTCGGCCGTTCTTTCGTGGCTCCTGATTATCAAAGCTCGAAGGCCGGTGCCAAGTCATTGTTCACCATGGACAATCTCTGGGACGGGATCGCTTCCGTGATCCTCAACCACCCGGGAACACTGTATTTCCTCGGGAAAATGACGATCTATCCATCGTACGATGAGACAGCGAGGAATCTTATCATACACTTCCTCAAGAAGCATTTCAACGACAATGAAGGCCTTGTCAGGCCAAAGGATGAGATCAAGGTGACTGACAACACCAGATTGATGGATCTGATCCTTGAGGAGGCGGACGTCAAGAAAGACTACCGCCTGCTGAAAGACGCTGTCAGAAGGCTTGGTACGAATATTCCTCCCCTGGTCAACTCTTACATCAACACTTCGGCATCAATGAAGATGTTCGGGTCATGTATAAATGACGAGCTTGGGGACGCCATCGAGACAGGAATAATGATCGGCTTCGACGACATCTACGCCGAAAAGAAGGAGCGTCACATGAATGCCTTTGTGATGAACCAGATCAACAAGCTGCGCAAGCGCTTCCCGAACTTGTCACAATCCGCTGAGGCCAAGTTCCGGGACCATATCGAGAAGAGCCGCCGGAAGTCCATGCAGGGCTTCCATAGAAAGCTCGGGAAGAAAACCTCACCAGACGTGGAATTCCTTTAAAATATTCATTAATAAATATTTCTATCATGAGTTTATTGCATGTGATCAACCACCCGATGGTCCAGCACAAGTTGACCATCATGAGAGACAAGAACACCGGTTCCAAGGATTTCAGGGAGCTTCTCAGGGAAATCTCGCTCCTTATGGGCTATGAGGTTACCAGGGACATTCCTCTGGAGGATGTCGAGATCGAGACTCCAATTTGCAAGATGACGGCGAAGGAAGTCTCCGGCCGCAAGCTGGCTATCGTCCCGATCCTGAGGGCCGGAATGGGAATGGTGGAGGGCCTCCAGACCCTTGTTCCCGTCGCCAAGGTCGGGCATATCGGCCTCTATCGCGACGAGACTACCCACACTCCGGTGGTCTATTACTGCAAGCTTCCGGAAGATATCCAGGATCGTCTTGTGATCGTGACGGATCCGATGCTGGCGACTGGCGGTAGCGCTTGTGACGCGATTTCGATGCTTAAGGAGAGGGGTTGCAAGAATATCAGGTTGATGTGTCTGGTGAGTGTGCCGGAGGGTATCAAGAAGGTGCAGAACGAGCATCCGGATGTCGATATCTACACTGCCGCCGTGGACGATTGCCTCAACGAGAACGCTTACATCGTCCCTGGCCTCGGCGACGCCGGTGACCGCATCTTCGGCACGAAGTAATTCCTCTAAGTGATTAGACGTCCAATGGTGCTCCCCTTCGGGATACCATTGGACGATTGTCGCACAATCAATACGAGTGGCGAGGAGTCAGCCCCTGGAGGACCTGTCCACCCCCGGACAGGGGCAGGGGGAGGGGCCCGACGACAGCAAGTTTGAGCGAAGCGAAGACGACGATGGCGTTGGGAGGGGCCGGAGTGAGCGAAGCGAACGGAGTTCCGACAGGGGGTGAGCTCCTCGCCACTCGGAATAATGCAGAGAGCACCATCGTACGATTGTAAACAATAAAGTCAGAGTTGATTATGATGAAGAGGATTCTTATCGGGGTTTTGGTTTTGGGAATCGGTGTCTTGTCTTGGGGACAGACACTGGATTCGAGATTAGGCCATGGCGGAGAGTTCGTCTGGAAGATGGCCAAGGCGTCAGAGACAAGGGCGACGGCCGCTGAGCTGTCATCTCCCGGCTTTGACGACACGACATGGATGGAAGCCATCGTGCCCGGGACCGTCCTGACATCCCTGGTTGAGAACGGAGTGTATCCGGAACCATATTACGGGACAAACAACAAGATATCCGAGAAGAAGATCCCCGACATCATCGACACGGGACGGGATTTCTGGACCTACTGGTTCAGGACCGGGTTCGACACTCCGGAACTAGCTGAAGGAGAGAGACTTTGGCTCCATCCAGAAGGGATCAATTACCGGGCTGAATGGTGGCTGAACGGCCACCTTGTCAGCGTCATGGCCGGAATGTTCAACGACGACCTGATCGACATCACCGACTTCATCGCCAAGGACGGTCACAACACCCTCGCGGTACTGGTCAAGCCAGTGGATATTCCCGGAACCACGATGCCCAAGCCATGGGGCGCGCCAGGCGAGAACCGCAATGGAGGCGACGGGGACATCGGCTGGAACACCACACAACTGATGACCGTCGGCTGGGACTTCTCTTACGACGACGGAATTCGCGACCGCAACACCGGAATCTGGAAATCAGTCAGCGTATTCAAGACCGGGCCAATCAGGCTGGACTCCCCTTTCATCAAGAGCTCATTCCACAATCATGACCTGTCAACCGCGGCACAGACCATCACCCTCGGACTGGTCAATCCAGCGAGCGGCTTCCAGAACAACGAGCCGGTGAAATGCGTAGTCGAGGGCGAGATCGAAGGAACAGGAATCAAGTTCTCCAAAGAAGTCTCACTGATACGTGGCGAGGAACCAACCGTGACCTTCACTCCTGAGGAATATCCCCAACTGAATATCAAGAATCCACGGTTATGGTGGCCTAAGAACAAGGGGCCGCAAGAGCTATACAAACTCAAACTTGCGGTCAAGGTAGACGGCAAGGTCTCCGACTCCAAGGAAGTCACCTTCGGAATCAGGGACGTACAGGTCACGACCGACACTCCCGACGGGTCGAAAGTGTTCATAGTCAATGGCAAACGCATGTTCATCCGGGGCAGCAACTGGATTCCCGAGGCAATGCTCAGGACCAACGATGAGAGGATGCGGACCGAAATGGCCTACACCGACCAGTCAGGTATCAACTTCCTGCGTCTATGGGGAGGCGGAATCGCCGAGAGCGATCTCTTCTACCAGCTCTGCGACGAATATGGCATTATGGTATGGCAGGAGTTCTGGATGACCGGAGACACCCGTCACCCGCATGACAAGTCGATCTATTTCAACAATGTCGCATCGACGGTCAAAAGGATCCGCAACCACCCCTCAATCATCTTCTACGTGGCATCGAACGAGAGCACTGAGGTTAGCGGCACTCCCGAGCTGCTGGAGCACCTGGACGGCACCAGGCCCTACCAGATGCAGTCAGAATGCGACGGAATACACGACGGCAGCCCTTACAAGCAGGTCAATCCGATGAGGCACTACACCAACACGGCCTCCGACCGGGGAAGCCGTGTCGACGGATTCAATCCCGAATACGGCGCGCCCACTCTCCCGGTTATAGAAAGCCTAAAGAAGATGATGCCGGCCGACAAATTGTGGCCGATAGACAAGGCTACATGGAACTACCTGGACGGCAATGGGTTCCACCTGATGACAACCCTTTACGATGACATGGTCCGCTGTTACGGTGAACCCTCCGGAATTGAGGACTACGCCCGTAAAGGTCAGCTCGTCGGAGCCATGAACTCCAAGAGCATCTGGGAGGTCTGGAATTATAACCGGCTGGACGACGGAGACCGTTTCTGTTCCGGCCTTCTTTTCTGGTACCACAACTGCCCCAACGTCCAGGTCTGCGCCAGGATGTGGGACTACTACCTGGAACCTACGGCATCGTTGTTCCACACGATGCATTCGCTTGAACCACTGCATGTTCAATTTGATTACCTCAAGAATACCGTCAGTATCATTAACGACTGTTTGGAGCCTGTCCACGCGATTGAATTGAACGCAAAACTTTACGACCTTTCGAGCAAACTAGTGAAGTCATGGAGTATTCCGGTGGACGTTCCCGCGGAGAAAGCTTTGGACGATGTGCTGACTCTCGACTTCCCTGAAAGTATCTCCCCGGTTCACTTCATATGTCTCACACTTACAGACAAGACCGGCAAGCAAGTGCTATCCGAGAATATTTACTGGAGATCAACCGACTCTTACGAAGGGCCGCAAACCGTTACCGGTCCATGCACTTCCGGCTTTGAGAGCCTGGCTGAAATGCCGGCTGCGAATGTCAAGCTGACACGCAGGAACCTACCCGATGGAAGTATTGAGGTAATTCTTAAAAACACATCAAGCAAAATAGCTTTCTTCAATAGGTTACAACTTCGTGACAAGTCCGGGAAACCAGTCCATGGGACCATGTATTCCGACAATTTCGTGACCCTTCTCCCCCGCTCCTCAAAGACCATTGTCATCAAACCGGCCAGTGGTCAACCGGGTGACTTCAAGGTCTATTTCGAAGGCTGGAACTCAGGCGCGAAAACCTTCTGACACAATCAAACGATGGCGATATGAAACGTAGAGATTTCTTGAAGATAGGCTCGGCCGCGACCGGGGCGATGCTGGTCGGAGGAGCCGTGCCAGCCGAAGGAGCCGAGAAAGTCAAACCGGCCTCCGAAGGCGTAGGAGTCGACGGATATGTCAAAGAACCTTCCAGAAAGATTCCCGTGATAGCTTCTTGCGACATTCTGGTAGCCGGAGCCGGTCCCGCCGGCTTTGCCGCGGCGATTTCCGCCGCAAGGGAAGGCGCCGATGTCATATTGCTGGAAATGAATGGTTTCCTTGGAGGGCTCTGGACCGGAGGATCCGTCTTGCCACTTAACTGCATGGAAGCGAGAACAGGCTCCGGCTGGAAACAAGTGGTGTACGGTGTAGCCGACGAGCTGGCTGTCAGACTCAAGGAAATGGGCATGTCAATTCAGCCTGGACGCTCCCCCATCGTGGATCCGGAAGCGACAAAGCATCTCATGCGGCTTATGGTCAAAGAGGCTGGAATCCGGGTCATTTACTATGCCAAGGCTTGTGAGATCACTAAATCAGGCGACCGGATCGAAAGCGTCTTGATCGAGAGCAAGAGCGGCCGTAGCGCTATAAAGGCCAAATATTTCGTGGACACCACCGGAGACGGGGATCTCTTTTATTGGGCCGGGGAGAACTACCGATACGTGAAGCACCACATCGGTGCAATGTGGAGAGTCGGAAACCTTCAGGAGGACAATGACCACGGCAGCATGACTCCTATCAAAGGTGTCGGCCTGATGCACACCAACGGGGAATATGACCAGGACGGTCTGGACGTGTTCAACATGTCACGTCTGAATGATTCCCTGAGGCAATATATGTGGGACAAGACCCAGGAACTGCGCTCCAAGAGAGGTTGCGAGGAAGCGTTCCTGTTGGAGACTCCCCCGATGCTCGGAGTGCGGGTCACCAGGGTGCTGGACAGCCTAAGGAATGTCTCCATGACCGATGCTCTGGAGAACAGGACTTACGACGATGTGGTAGGTATTGCCGGAGTGGATATCGACGTTGAAATCGACGGGAACAAGCATATTGTCTCAGAACGGCCACAATGGCAAATCCCGCTGCGAGCCCTCCTGCCTCGGAAAACGCCTAATCTGACTGTAGCCGGGAGATGTTTCGGCTATGAGCACGACATCACTTACGACGCCAGGGAGATAGCCACCTGCATGGTCACGGGACAGGCCGCGGGAGCGGCGGCGGCGAGAGCCCTATTAGACCGGTCAGCGGTTCAAGCCACCGATCCGGCCAAGGTCCAGGCTACATTACGGTCACAAGGAGTAAAAATATAGCGTCACTCATATTCCTTCAAAGCGGCGAAGGCCTTTGGAGCCAGGATGATTATGGCTATGACATTTATCCAACATCCAGATAAGCGCCTTCTCAAGTTTCGGGGAGGCGTTTTTCCTTGAATTGCAAAGGTACAGCTGAGACTATCTTCTCGAACATTATTTTATCGAGTTCTCATATTCCTTCAAAGCGGCGAAGGCTTTGGGAGCGAGAATTATAATAGCCACGACATTGACCCAGGCCATGAGACCGACGCCGATGTCGCCAAGAGTCCAGACTGTGTTGGCCTCTTTGACAGCCCCGAAAACCACCGAACCAAGGATAACGATTTGAAGGATCCTGATAAGGATTTTCTCGACTTTAGGGGAGAAACCTTTCTTGAGGTTGCACAAGTACATCACGCTGGATTCCGAGTAGAAATAATAGGCCATCACGGTCGTGAACACGAAGAAGGCCAGGGCGATGCTGACGAATATGCTTCCGAAGCCACCGATCACGGAGTCGACCGCGGCCTGAGTGTAACCGACATAGTTGGCGCCGAGGCCAGGATCGTTCGCGAGAAGCATCTCACCTGTCTTTGCATCAAGAATGTTGAAGGTCCCAGCGGAAAGGATCATAAGGGCTGTGGCGGTACAGACCAGGAGGGTGTCGACATAGACCGAGAAAGCCTGGACCAGGCCTTGCTCCGCGGGATGTTTCACATCAGCGGATGCGGAGGGAATAGCTCCGGTTCCCTGTCCCGCCTCATTGGAGAACAGTCCCCTCTTGACACCCATCATTATCGTCGAGCCCAGAATACCTCCACATAAAGGATTGACTCCAAACGCGTTCTGGACTATCAGAGACAAAAGGCCGGGTATCGCTTTCCAATTAAGCGCCAAGATCACTATAGAAATCAACACATAGACGACCGCCATGAACGGAGTGACTAAAGATGCCGCCTTGGCGATCCTCTTCACACCTCCGACAATCACAAGCCCAAGAATGAAGGCAAGGACCAGCCCGGAAATCAAAGGATTGATTCCGAAAGAGTTGAGAGCGGCGGCGGAAAAGCCGTTAGACTGGACAGTAGGCAGCAACAGGCCGGTGGCGATAATAGTAACCACAGCGAAAAGGATGGCCATCCAGCGGGCCTTGAGGCCTTTCTCGATATATGTCGCGGGACCGCCTCTGAAACCGGTCGGATGAGAGAACTTGAATATCTGCGCGAGAGTGGACTCCACATAAGCTGTGGACGCTCCGAAAAAGGCAATTATCCACATCCAGAATATGGCTCCGGGACCACCCAGGGCAATGGCGGTGGCGACACCGACAATATTCCCTGTACCTACCCTGCCAGAAAGAGCGATGCAGAATGCCTCGAAGGATGAGACCCCTTGTTTCTCGGAGTTCTTGTCACGTTTCCGGAAAAGAAGCCTGGCCATAAGGCCGATGCGCCTGAGTTGGACAAAACGTGTTCGTGTGGAGAAATACAGGCCAGCCCCGACCAACAGGACAACTAGTGCCGGACTCCAGATGACATTGTTTACAGTGGATACAATCTTCTCGAACATGCTCAAATATAAAAAATTATATCCTAACTCGGCAATTTATTCTCTATTAAAACGAAAAAGGCCGGCTCTGTAGCCGGCCTTGAATCACAACTTGAATGATTACTTCTCCTCCTTAGGGGCGAGAGCGCACCAGACGATGGCGCTGAGGGCACCACCGCAAAGAGGGGCGACGATGAAGACCCAGAGATCCTTGAGGGCCTGCCCGCCAGCGAAGAGGGCGGGACCGATGGAACGGGCGGGGTTCACCGATGTGCCGGTCAGGTTGATGCACACGAGGTGGATCAGGACGAGGCTGAGACCGATGGCGAGACCGGCGAAGTTGCCGGCGCCGACCTTGCTGTCAGTTGTTCCGAGAACGACAAGGACAAAGAGGAAGGTAGCCACAATCTCAACAAGGAACGCTCCACCGGCTCCACCAGCTCCAGCGACACCATTGCAGCCAAGACCGGCGGGATTGGCGCCAGCGAAAGCGGCTGAAGGAGTCATGACTTTCGCGAAGAGCAGAAGGACGGCTCCAGCGATGACGGCACCGATGATCTGGCCGCACCAGTAGCCACAGGCATCTTTCCAGCTCATGCGGCCCGAGAGGGCGACGCCGAGGGTGATGGCAGGGTTGATGTGGCAACCGGAGATACCACCGATGGTGTAAGCCATGGCGATAACCGAAAGACCAAAGGCGGCGGCGGTGGCGAAGAGGCCAGCGGGAGTCCCGCAACCAACGAACATTGCCGTGGCGCAGCCGAGGAAAGTCAGGACAAATGTCCCGATACATTCAGCGATGTACTTTCTCATGATTCTTTGTTATTAAGTGTTATTGAAGGTTGTTGTGATTTTTGTTTAACAACGCCAATTTACGAAATATTCCAATTAAATCCATCATTTTTTCTAAATTTACAACCGGAACCAATAACCGATTCTGATATGAACACCCACGTTGTAATCATGGCAGGAGGGGTAGGAAGCCGTCTATGGCCAGTTAGCACCCCTGAAATGCCCAAACAATTCATAGATATTCTCGGAATAGGGAAAACCCTTCTCCAGATGACCGTAGACCGTTTCAAACCTGTATGCGACCTGGAACGTTTCTGGGTAGTCACTTCCGAGGCATATGTCGATATCGTAAAAGAGCAACTTCCTTGCATACCAGCCGACCACATCCTGGCCGAGCCTGTCCCCCGCAACACCGCGCCATGCATCGCGTACGCTTGCTGGAAGATCAAGGCTTCCTATCGTGACGCCAACATCATTGTGACTCCGGCTGACGCACTGGTGATAAATGTCCAGAAGTTCGCCGCGGCGATACGCAAGGCCCTAAACTTCACCGACGGAACTGACAAGATTGTCACAGTCGGTATAGAGCCTTCCCGTCCCGAGACCGGTTACGGATATATCCATGCGGAGGAGAAGTTGACTGATGAGATAGTCAAGGTCAAGGAGTTCAAGGAGAAACCAAACGAGGCGACCGCGAAGGAATATGTCGCCGCAGGGAATTATTTCTGGAATGCCGGAATATTCGTATGGAGCTGTGCCACAATCGTTTCCGAGCTTCGCAAGCATGCCCCGCAGATAGCTTCGGTAATGGATTCCATCGCCGCTTCATTCGGCAGCTGGAAGGAAGAGGAGACACTTCAAGAGTTGTTCCCTACCTGCGAGAAGATATCGATCGACTACGCTGTCATGGAGAAATCAGACAAGATCCATGTCATAGCAAGTGACCTGGGATGGTCTGACCTGGGCAGTTTCACTTCAATCAAGGAGCATATCCCCATGCCTGAGGAAGACCCTGTCCCTGACGGAGGAGCCGCCAAGGCGATTGAGGGTGGCAATAAGGTGATTGGCAAGGACATCAGGATGTTCGGTTGCGAGGAGTGCATCGTCCATGCCGAGGACGCCAAGACCGTAGTTGTGTCTGGTTTGAAAGATTACATCGTAGCTGTCAAAGGAGGTAATGTTTTGGTCTGTCCTCTCAGTGAGGAGCAGAAAATCAAGGAGTATTCCGCTCCTGAGGAGAAATAACAGCAAAAAAAATCGAAAAAATTTGTTTTTTTTCGGGGAAGGATATAACTTTGCAATCCCGATTCGGAAACCCTCCGAAACGATTGGAAGAATCGTTAGCTCAGTTGGTAGAGCACAACACTTTTAATGTTGGGGTCTCGGGTTCGAGCCCCGAACGGTTCACAAAGGGCTAGGTTCTTTAAGTTCTTTAAAATGCTTTGTTAGCTCAGTTGGTAGAGCAACTGACTCTTAATCAGTGGGTCTAGGGTTCGAGTCCCTAACAGAGCACGAAAAATCCCGCCAGACAACCGTCTGGCGGGATTTTTCGTTTTTTTATTGTATATTAGCGCCATGAAACAGACACCTTTAGCGCTATCAGGAGCTTTCTTGCTCGCCTCCTTGCCGGGAAGCCTCCTGTCCGGGGAAGCCAACGCCCAGGAAAAGAACGAATCCAAGAGGCTTAATATCATCCACATAATGACTGATGACCATGCGTTCCAGGCAATCAGCGCCTATGGTCATCCCTTAAGCCAGCAGGCCCCTACCCCGAACATGGACCGGCTCGCCAGGGAAGGAATTCGTTTCGACAGAGCTTATGTGGAGAACTCCCTGTCCACCCCTAGCCGCGCCTGCCTGATGACCGGGCTTTACAGCCACCAGAATGGTCAGAGGACCCTCGGGAGGGGTATTGATACTACGAAAGTCTTTGTCTCGGAGCTTCTCCAACAGGGAGGCTACCAGACAGCGATGATCGGGAAATGGCACATGCAGTGCGAGCCGAAAGGTTTCGATTATTTCTACGTTTTCCGTGGCCAGGGAGAATATTATAATCCTGTGCTTAAGAGCCACCTCTCCGACGGTAAGTATCTCCGCGAGGAAGGCTATGCCACGAATCTGGTCACGAAACACGCCATAGATTTCCTCGAACAGCGGGATCCTGACAAACCTTTCTGCCTCTATGTCCACCACAAGGCACCCCACCGCAACTGGATGCCGGACATCAAGTATCTGGACTTGTATGAGGATGTGACATTCCCGCTCCCGGAAACCTTCCATGACGATTATTCAGGAAAGGGCGAGGCCGCCAGGGAGCAACTGATGACCATCGACAAAGACATGACTATGATCTATGATCTGAAAGTCGAGGAACTTGATGAGGAACCCACCAGGGCCCGGCACCCGAAGAGCATGTTGGAAAGCGGCCTCGCAAGGATGGATCCTGAGACAAGAGCCAAATGGGAAGCCGCTTACGGTCCTAAGAATAGGGCCTTCCTAGAGAGCGGACTTGAGGGCGAGGCACTCCTGGAATGGAAGTTCCAGCGCTATGTCAAAGACTATCTCCGCGTCATCCGCTCGGTGGATGATTCAGTCGGAGAGATTCTGGATTATCTTGACTCGCACGGACTTGCTGACAACACAATCGTGGTCTACACCTCCGACCAAGGCTTCTACATGGGTGAGCACGGCTGGTTCGACAAGAGATTCATGTACGAGGAATCCTTCAGGACACCTCTGATCATCCGCTATCCCGGCGGACAGGCAGGAAAGGTCTCCAACGCTTTTATTCAGAATATTGATTTCGCTCCCACCTATCTCGATGTGGCTGGAGTAAATGCCCCTGAGGAAATGTCCGGCCTGTCCCTCCTTCCTGTCATCAAGAAGGGTGGCAAGGAGCCTTGCAAGTGGAGGAAATACATGTATTACCACTACTATGACCTTCCTTCCGAACACAATGTCCTCAAGCATGACGGAGTCTCCGACAAGAGGTATAAGCTGATCCACTTCTACGGCGGGGCTGAAGGAGATTATTCCGAATTCTACGACATCAGGAAAGATCCCACCGAGATGAAGAACCTGTACGGCGAGAAACGGTACAAGAGACGTATCGCCCGCCTGCAGAAGCAGCTGGACAAGTTCCGGACAGAGCTTGCTGTTGACGAGTATTAGTATTAAATAAAACGGACAATGAAAAAGCAAACCCTCATCACTGCCGTGTGCGCCTTGCTGATTGTAGCCACACCAGTATTTAGTTCTTGTAAAAGGACCCCTAAAAAGACCGCTGAAGAGCCTGCGGTAGAACAAGCCGCTGAGGAAGACCTCGACGCCCAGTATGCGAAGGATTTGCTTGCGAAAGGCACGGCAGCTCCAGACTTCACTCTTAAGACTCCTGATGGCAAGGACGTGTCTCTTAAGGACTTCCAAGGAAAATATGTGGTCCTGGACTTCTGGGCCTCATGGTGCCCGGACTGCCGGAAGGACGCTCCTGAAGTTAAATCTTTATGGGAGAAATACGGTGACAAGGTCGCTTTCGTCGGGGTGTCATTCGACACCGAGAAGGAGAAATGGGCCGATTACATCAATGAGAACGGATTGGGTTGGTGCCACGTGAGTCCTCTCGCCAAATGGAAAGAGACCCAGGTCTCGCAGGATTACAAGGTCAACTGGATTCCCTCGATGTACATAATCGACCCGGAGGGCAAGGTTGTCTTAGGCACCGTGATGATCGACAAGCTGGCCAAAGAGCTTGAGGCTGTAGCTGGCAAGTAGCGTTTTTTTCCGGAATAATTATGGCCAAGCTTTCAGAGAAAATCGGATATGCTCTTGGGGATGCCGCCGCTGGCGGAATCACCTGGAAGGTGATGTCGATCGCGTTCCCCTTGTTTTTCACCAATATTTTCGGGCTCACTGTGGCCGACACAGCCACCCTTATGCTTATAGCCCGCCTGTTCGATGTCGTGACAGACCCGATGATGGGCGCGCTGGCCGACCGGACACAGTCCCGCTGGGGCACCTACCGCCCATGGCTCATATTTGGAGCGATACCGCTCGGCGTGATCTTCGCCCTACTGCTCTACACGCCGGATTTCGGGCCTGTGGGCAAGCGTATTTACGCATATTCGATGTATCTGCTGATGATGGCCGTCTACACCGCCGTGAACGTGCCGTATGGCTCACTCCTCGGCGTTATGACCGCTGATGACAACGAGAAGAACGAGTTTTCGTCCTACAGGATGGTGGGAGCCTATGCGATGGGCTTCGTCACCCTGCTCTCATTCCCCTACCTGCAGAAAATGGTGGGCGGTACTCCAGCCCACCAATATGCTGTCCTGGGAGCCATACTTGGAGGTGTCGCAGCGTTAGGCACCCTGGCTTGCGGCCTTCTCACAAAAGAGCGCCTGAAGCCCATCAGGGCGGAGAGATTCTCCTTCAAGCCTTTCGCGGACCTGTTCCGCAACAAGCCTTGGATATACCTCACGCTTATCGGCATCTGCACCAACTTCTTCAACGGATTCCGCTATGCCGTGGCCGGTTATCTCCTCGAATATTGCCTCCACGGAGATGTCACTGTCTCGGGGCTCATCATCAACTACACGGTGTTCATGACCTTCGGCGAGGTGACTTGTATGATATTCGGAGGTCTGTCCCCGAAGTTCACGAAATGGGTAGGATCCAAGCGCAAGGCCTTCAATTGGGCCGCTATCATCTGTGTGGTGACTTCGATCGCTTTCTTCTTCATCCCGATGGATCCGAAATACATCTGGTTGATGGTGGCGATGGTCATCCTAACCTCAATCGGTATCGGCATTTACTCTCCGCTGCTGTGGTCCATGTACGCTGACGTGGCGGATTACGCCACCGAGAAGAACGGGACCTCATCCACTGGTCTTATATTCTCCTCAGGGACAATGGCTCAGAAGTTCGGGTCAGCTATTTCCGGTGCGCTTGTGGCGATGCTTCTCGGCTTGTCAGGCTTTATCTCAGGATCCGATCCGGCCACCGGACAGACGGTTGTAACCATCACGAACGAGGCTTCGGTCCAGCAAATGATTTGGGCTCTGTTCTCGCTCTTCCCCGCCGCAATAGCCTTGCTGATCGTACTGTTGCTGAAGCTTTATCCTATCAAGAAATAATTGATAAAGAGACTATTGCAAATAACGTTGGCGGTAATGCTAATGGCCTGCTCAAAAACGGGTGGGCCATTTCTTTCCGCTATCGATAGTCCAAGGCTGTTCGCAGGCAACGACACCCTGGCGTTTAGGGATCCTGCCGCCATTTACGAGAATGGGGTATTCCATCTGTATTTCTCACTAGTTCGGATTGAGAATGACAGTATCTTCAGTTATGTGGCCACATCAACCAGCGTTAACCTGAAGGATTGGACGGAGCCCAGGATATTGACCGAGAGAGACCAGAACCTGGATTATTCAAGCCCAGGGAACGTGATACGCTTCGGAGGCAGGATGATTGACCCATATCTCATCGAGGATAAGGATGAGCCGGGAAAATAGTGGTGCTTCTACAAGCAGAATGGGGTGAGCAACTCATGGTCCCGTGACCTCGTAAACTGGACCTTTGACAAAAATATCCAGGGAGGAGAGAACGTTTGCGTCCTGAGGGATGACGACGGATCTTTAATCACGCTCGGCCAAAGCGAATGGGAATGGGCAGCGGGCCGGCTCACTGCCGGATTCGTACTGGATTGCAGATCAATACCTTCCGTATGGAAATATATAATGTTCTTCCACGGCTCGGGTCCCCTGACGGAGACCGAGGGCTATTTCGATAAAAACAGTTCTATCGGAATAGCCTGGAGCGACGACCTGCAGTCCTGGGCCTGGCCAGATTAGCAATCTCTTTATCATCTAAATAGATAAAGGACAATATCATCTCAGATTTTGTCATATGTTCAAAATTCACTAACTGTTCAAAAAAAATGAACATCTATATAAAAATGAACATTTCAGTGCAGAAATAACTACCGACATTAACCTTGAATCAATAAGAAGGTAGGAAGAAAAAGTAGGGAGAAAAAACCAAAAAGTAGGAAGAAAATCCTATCTTTGCACCGAAAATGACAAGATCATGGCAAAGGTAGATCAACTAATCGCACTATTGGAGCGCTATAAACGTTTGGGCATTGACTCGCAAATAGACTACGAGAAGTTCTACCTATACTCGATCATAACCCACTCTACCGCGATCGAGGGTTCTACCGTGACCGAAATAGAGAATCAGTTGCTTTTCGATGAAGGTATTTCAGCCAAAGGCAAAACCATCGTGGAACAGATGATGAATCTGGATCTCAAGATGGCTTATGAAGAGAGCATTAGGCTTGCCAAGCAGCATTCTATAATCACTGTCGAGCTATTGAAGAGCCTTTCACGACTTCTCATGAAAAACACGGGAGCAGCCTATAAAACAGCGTTGGGAGAGTTTTCTTCTTCCAATGGCGATCTAAGGTTGGTGAATGTGACAGCTGGAGCTGGTGGGAAATCATATTTGAGCTACCAAAAAGTACCAACCCGACTGCAGGAATTCTGCGATTGGCTAAATGAAAAAAGGTCAATTCCAATGTCTGTCGCAGAACGCTATGATCTTAGCTTCGAGGCCCATTATCGGCTTGTTACTATCCACCCATGGGTGGACGGCAACGGGAGGATGGCCAGGCTTATCATGAACCATATCCAATTCGAGTTTGGTCTCATTCCGTCCAAAGTACTTAAAGAGGACAAAGGAGATTATATCAATGCCATTATACAAACACGCGAGACAGAAAGCCTCTCTCCTTTCCTGGACTTCATGACCGAAGAAATGATCAAGTTACTTACCTCAGACATAAAGTCTTACCTCGAATCAATTGAAGGGAGTAGGGAGAAAACTACGGAAAGTAGGGAGAAAAATCTTAAAAGTAGGGAGAAAATCTTATCTCTCCTCAAAGAGCATCCGGAATATTCGGCAAGAAAATTGGCCGTAGAAATCGGCATAACAGCAAAGGCTGTCGAGAAGCATCTCGCCAAGCTCAAAGCCGAAGGCCTGATCCAGCGTGTAGGCCCCGACAAAGGCGGCCGCTGGATTCTGTTTTCTGAAACATAAAGACCGGAATCAATACAGATCGATCTTCAACGCTTCGAGGCACATGCGGGCGTTGTGGTAGGGGCACTTCCAGAAGCCGGCTTTAGGGTTGTCCAAATCCGGAGTCACTCCGTCCGCCAAAGTACCCCAATACCATTCGCCTGCAGAGCGTAGCGGCAAGGGTGCCGCAGGCGAGCATTTACCCGGATAGGGCGCGGAGCGCAGCGAGACGGCGGCAGCCCTTGCCGCTACATCAGAATCAGATTCTTCGCTTCGCCCTTCGACAAGCTCAGGGCTCCGCTCAGAATGACAGAGGAGATGGGTCTTGATCCAGTTCCAGCAGGAGAGGGCCCTTGGAAGTCCGTCAGGATCGGAGTGATACTTAGAAAGCCATAGGTTGCCTACGACAGTCTCAGCCTGGACCCACCACTGACGGGAAAGGTCCTTTGATCCATCGAGCAACAACTCATACATCATAGAACCGTCAGGAAGGAGTCCCTCGTTCCCGGCGATACCGAGTTTCCGGCAATATGGCCTCACATATTCAATGAGAGAAGGATCACCTGTGGCAAAAGCGCATTCCAACAAGAGCCATGAGGTCTCGATGTCATGGCCATAAGAGACAGCTCCGGGAATAACAGTCCAATCCCTTGTGAAATACAAATGAAGGTGCCCCTCCGGAGACATGATCTTCTCACACATCAGATTAACGAGGCTGATCAACTTCACCTTGAGAGCCGGATCAGGCCAAACCTGGTAAAGGTTGGCGTAGGCTTCCAGCAGATGAAGGTGGGAATTCATCGTCTTGTCAGCGTTGATGTCATGGGCAGAGAGAGACATATCCTCCAGCGGAGAGAAGTCTCTGGCCAAAGCTTCGCCATAGCCTCCATTATCATGGTCAGCGAATCTTGTTTCTATGATATTGAACAGATTCTCAGCCACTTCCAGATCGGCCTTGTCAGATGTGACCTTATAAAGCTCACTGAAAGCGTAGATGGCGAAAGCCTGGGAATAAAGCTGTTTCTTTGTGTCTATAGGAGTGCCATCAGCAGATACGCTCCAGAACACTCCCCCATTCTCCTTATCGATATTATTCGAGACGAACCAGTCCCGGGCATGCAGAGCGGCTAAAAGGTATTCCTGTTTTCCGAGAGCCTTATAAGCGGCGGCAAAAGTCCAGATGATCCTGGCGTTAAGGATCTCCCCTCTCGGAGCGTCTTTGAGGACGGCGCCATCGGAAGTCACCTCCCCGTAGAAACCACCTTCGGGATCACAAAGAGCGAGCCAGAAGGGCAGGATATCCCCTTCCAGCTCGTCCTTAATTTCCTCACGGAATCTTAAAAGATCCATGGCCTAGATGTTCGGGCTGTCCCAGACTTTCGTCTCGACACAATTGACCATTACGCCAAGGCCACCGCAAGCGAGACGGAAATCACCCTTCTCGAGGCGCCACTTCCCATCCGCACCGACGAAAGCGAGTTCCTTGGCGGGAAGCTCAAAGGTAACTGTCTTAGTCTCACCTGGTTCCAGAGATATCTTCTCGAACCCGCGGAGACGTTTGACATCGGGAATAATCGAAGCGACAAGGTCGGAGCTGTAGAGAAGAACAGCTTCCTTTCCAGTGCGTGAGCCGGTGTTTTTTACGTCGACAGAGACCTTGATCATGTCTCCTGCCTTGAATGAATCCCGGTCAACCTTCAAGTTTGAATATTCATACTCCGTGTAGCTGAGGCCGAAACCGAAAGGCCACTGGACATCCATGATGGCGTCGTAATTGTAAGAGCCGGCCATCACCTCACGATGCTCGGAGACCTTGTAGTCGTAGGTGTGGAGAGAGTTAATGTGCTTGGCATAAGTGAAAGGAAGCTTCCCTGAGAAGTTCTCGTCACCTGAGATCAGAGCGGCCAAAGCGTCACCTCCATAATTGGACGGAAGCATCACATCCACAACAGCTTCCACGAGAGGCTCGATGTCACCGATGATTCTCGGACGACCCTCGTTCAAAACAAGGATGACCGGTTTCCCGGTAGCCGCGAGAGCCTTGACAAGCTCTTTCTGGTTGGCGGACAGATTAAGGTCATCCGTATTGCCGGGAGTCTCGCAATATGAATTCTCGCCCACACAGGCGATAACCACATCGCAGGTCCTGGCTGCGGCAACAGCCTCAGCGATACCTGTAACGGTCTCTTTCTCCCACTCGCCCCAACCTTGGGCATATTCAATGGCGGGAACATATTTCACATTAGGGAAACGGTTCCGGATAGCCTCGAGAATTGTGTTATGATCTGACGCAAATGTGTCGGCGTCTCCCTGCCAAGTGTAGCTCCACCCGCCGTTAAGAGTTCTCATAGAATTGGCGTTGGGGCCGGTGACCAGGATCCGCTCGTTCCCCTTCAGTGGCAGAATCCCACCCTCATTCTTCAGAAGCACCTCAGACTCAAGGGCAGCGGCGAAAGACTCCTTCGCAAACTTATCGCAACCGAAATCCTTGTAGTCATATTCCCAGGAAGGATTATCGAAGAGGCCAAGCCTGACCTTCAGGCGAAGAATGCGGCGGACAGCGTCATCAATCCTCGCCATAGGGATCTCACCGGACTCAGCGAGGTCAACGATGACATTGACACACTCGGGATCGTAAGGATCCATAATCATATCGATACCGGCGTTGATTCCCATAGCCACGGCTTCCTTCTTGTCAGCGGCCACATGGTCACGATTGAACAAATTGTCAATATCAGCCCAGTCGGTCACGATCATGCCGTCCCAGTTGAGACCGTCCTTGACCCAACCGGTGAGGAGAGTCTTGTTGGCGTGGGTAGGGACCCCGTTGATGGCAGCCGAGTTGATCATAGCTGTAAGCGCGCCAGCCTGGAAGCACTCTTTGAAAGGACGGAAGAACTTCTCCCTGAGGTCATTCTCGGCGATGCAAGCAGGAGTGCGATCCTTACCTGTGACAGGAACGCCGTAACCAATGAAATGCTTGACACTGACAGCGGCATGCTCAAGATCAATGTGATTAGGATCCTCGCCCTGGATAGCCATTGTCTCCGTCCTGGCCATCTCGGCCTGGAGATAGGGATCCTCTCCCCAGCTCTCCCAATGTCTTGGCCAGCGAGGGTCACGTCCCAGGTCCATCACCGGAGAGAACACCCAAGCCACCTGGGCTGCCCTGGTCTCATAAGCGAGAGCCTTGCCCATCATGCCGGCATATTCCCGGTTGAAAGTGGCGCCAAGGTTTATCTCTTGAGGATATAATGACCCGTCAGTGAGATAGTTGGCTCCATGGATCATATCAAGGCCGTAGATACAGGGAATCCCGATGGTTTCCATAGACTTTTCCTGGATCATGCGGACAAAAGCGGCGGTTCCTTCCCTCGAACGGGAAACATCATTCAAGAGATTAAGGATCGATCCTACTTTATACTCTCCAATGATCCTATCCAGTTTCGCGGGATCAATCTCTTTGGTATTCTCATCTGTGATGGTGTCGATCGAAAGCTGGACCATTTGTCCGGCCTTTTCCTTAAGAGACATTTTCTTCAACACAGACTCTACCTTTGCCTCAACATCTTTGTCAGGGGCGATCGCAGGAGCGACCTGATTCTTAGGGGCGCACGAAGCCACCATCAAAACAGCCATCGCGATAACACAATTTTTAAGGGTTCGCATTTTATATTATTATTTTAATCTCAATGATATAGAGGATCCTTCATAAGACACGGGCTGGCCGGAAGCGTCCGGATCATAAGGCACAGGATGCGAAGGATCCACCAGGACAACACGGAAAGAACGCTTCTCAAGCGCCCCCGGGAAGGTTCCTTGGCGGGCACCGATTGTCAATGTTCCGGAAGCCTCATCCCAACTAATAGGAATGGTGGAGAACTTGCCTTTCTCATAACCATATGTCAAGCCGTCATCCTCATAAAGGGTGAAGTCAACGTCAGCTCCGGAGTAGACATAAAGACAAATGTCGTCAGCGGGCTTCTCTCCTGACCATTCGATCTCCGGGCCATACGGGATTATAGAGCCTGCACGCGCGAAGAGCGGAATCCTCTCATAAGGAGCCGGAACCACCTGTGTTTGAGATCCTTGAATATATTCTCCAGTGTAAATGTCATACCATCCGCCTTTTGGGAAATATACCTCCCTGCTCCTGGCTTGATATTCATAGACGGGACAAGGCATCAAGGCCGGGCCGAACATCCATTGGTCGGAAAGATCTCTGACCTTGGGATCGTCCGGGAAATCCATAGGGAGGCCGCGCATCAAGGTGTAATCACCGAAATGGACAGCTCCGGCCAAGGAATACAGATACGGCATCAGCCTGTAACGCAGCCTCATGTACCATAGGATGCTCTCATAAGCGGGAGAACCTTCAGGAGCTATATTCCAAAGCTCTCTTTGGGGCCATTGGCCATGGGTGCGGAACAAGGGGACGAAGGTTCCGAACTGGTGCCAACGGGTCTGCAACTCGCGCCATTCCTCTTGGTTGGCCTCGTCGTAGAACTTGCCCATGACTGAGAAGCCTCCTATGTCCATACCCCAGAACGGGATACCGCTCATCGAGTAATTCAGTCCGGCGGGCATCTGCATCCTCATGTCAATCCAGGATGTGCCTATGTCACCGCTCCAAGTGGCTGTGGAATATCTCTGCAAACCAGCGAAACCATTGCGTGTCAGCAGGAATACCCTCTTGTCGGGATCTATTTTCCTCTGGCCGTTATAAATGGCATCCGCATTGACAAGGGCGTAAGCATTCAAATATTCGGTGGAAGAGCCTAAGGCATTGGGAGTCAGGAGCCATTTGAAATAGTCCATAGGGAGGCAGTCCCTAAGGTTAGGCTCGCTGGCGTCCATCCACCAGGCGTCAATTTTCCGGCCGTACTTTGAATAAAGGTTCTTGTCCATCTGCCTCCAGAACATCTGCCGGCCACCTTCCGAATAGGCGTCATAAAAAGTCTGCTTGTGGCCGAGCCAGTCCACAAGGCCGGCATCTTCGGCATGTGTGTATGCGTAACCTGAGGCCTTAAGTTCCTGATAGTTGTCAGTGTTGGTGTAGAATTTCGGCCAGACGCTGATCATGAACCTGGCGTTCATGCCATGGACATCATCAAGCATCTTCTCAGGATCAGGATAGCGTTCGGGGTCGAACTGATGGCTCCCCCACTGATCCTCTTTCCAGTATTGCCAGTCCTGGACAATATTGTCTACCGGAATATGCCTTCGTCTCATCTCGGCCAGTGTTCCGACAAGCTCATCTTGAGTGGAATAGCGCTCACGGCTCTGCCAGAAGCCCAAAGCCCATTTAGGCATAACCTGGGCCTTTCCGGTAAGGGTACGGTATCCTCTGATCACCCCATCATAATCCTCTCCAGCGATGAAATAGAAATCAGCACCCGGCTCGAACTCGGACCAGAAAGATAGCGCCTTCTCTTCCTCAGCAGGCTGTAGAGTGGCGACCCTGAGTCCCATGTAAGATACATCACCATCGGGATTCCAAACTATCCTTACAGGAGTTTTCTCCCCTTTCGTGAGATGGACCGTAAATTTCTTGCTGTTCGGATTCCATGCCGGCCGCCATAGACGGGACATGGCTTCCTCACCACCGATATTAGTCTCCTGAAAGCCGGCATAATACTGAATGAAATGATAATCAGCTGTTTCCGGAGCCTGAATATAGCCTTCATATACCACCTCGGAACCACTCAAAGGAATCTGAGGCAAATTCTTTATGACAAACTCATTCTCGAAATAAAGGGAATCTTCCCTACGGGACAGGACATTCCCATCCGTTGTCTTATAAGTCCCGGTCAAGGCACCTTCCACTCCGTCTTTGTCATATAGGGTGAATATCTCCCCGAGCTGCTTGTATGGCTCCGGGTTTCCCCAGCGGGAAAGAGAATAAGCGTCGAACAGGATGCCGTAACCCTTAGTGGAGACCACGAAAGGAACGCTTACTTTGGTGTTGTACTGGTATAGCTCCTCGCTCCTTCCCTTGTGGTCGAACTCCCCCGACTGCTGCTGGCCCAGTCCGTAAAATGACTCATCATCCGAAGAGGTGAACATTGTCCTGACAGAGAAAGCATCCTTTCCCTCAACTGATGTCGGCTTGAACGACATACGTCCTCCACCAGCGAGGAGTTTTCCATCCTGATCGAAGAAACTCAATGACCCGTCAGGACAGACCAAAGCCTTAAGCTCCGGCGTGGTAACGATCAAGCTGTCACCGTTCAAAGCCACGTCGAAGTCCGTCACACCTCGCTGGGGAACAACCACAAGACTCTTTCTGTCGGTGATACTCTCACCAGGAGCCGAGGACACCCGGATGATATCCGGAGAGATCACCTGAAGGCGTATGGTGTTTCCGTTCCGGCAGACTGTGACCGAATTACCCTTGACTCTAACATCACCTTCAGAGCAAGCGGAAACAAGCAGTGCCGAAAGAACAAAAAAGCGAAGGAACCTCTTCATCTTCAAAGGATTAAATAGCTATATCCTGATTTTTGACGATAAGTTTCTTAAGCGTGTCAACAGAGGCTCCTGTCCTCAAACCGTCAGGGGCCGTGTGGAGGCAATAGTCAACAAGACGGTCGACTGTAGATGTGGCGACATGCATACGAGTGTCCGAAGAGGCGTAGTAAATGAAAACCTTCCCGTCCGGGTCACAAATCCACCCGTTGGAAAAGAGGACATTCATAACATCTCCGATATATTCGCCACCCTCGGGAGCCATGAAGAAGCCTGCAGGTTCGGCGATCACCTCAGAGGGATCGTCCAAAGCGGTCATGTACATATAAAGGACGTAACGCAAGCCGGAGGCGCAACCTCTAACCCCATGCGCCAGATGCAGCCAACCCTGAGGAGTCTTAATAGGATGAGGCCCTTCACCGTTCTTGCATTCTTTGATAGTGTGGTAGCTCCTGCGGCTCAAAACCTTCTCTTCAGTGATTACCGCATGCTCCATGCTGTCAACCAGCGCCCAGCCGATTCCCGGGCCGCTTCCAGCGTCGATAAATCCGTCCTGAGGGCGGGTGTACAAGGCATATTTCCCATCCACGAACTCAGGATGGAGGACGACATTGCGCTGCTGGTGGGATGAGACTATGTCAGGAAGCCTCTCCCAAGTGATCAGGTCCTTTGTACGAGCTACACCGGCGCTCGCGACAGCCGCTGAGAGGTCATCCGGATGCTCCTTATCCTTTCTTTCCACGCAGAATATCCCGTAAATCCATCCGTCCTCATGAGCCGTGAGACGCATGTCATAGACATTCGTGGCAGGTTCTCCATATTCCGGCATCGTGACAGGATTCGGCCAGAAGCGGAAGTTATCCACACCATTGGGGCTCTCAGCCACAGCGAAGAAAGACTTGCGGTCAGCGCTCTCAACCCTGGCGACAAGGATATACTTCCCACCGAACTTGATGGCACCGGAATTCATGACGGCGTGGATGCCGAACCTTTCCATCAGATAAGGGTTGGACTCCTTATGGAGATCGTAACGCCATTCCAACGGAGCGTGAGCCGCGGTAAGCACCGGATTCACATAGCGCTCGTAAACACCATTACCCTCAATCGGGACATTCTTTTTGGAAATAAGTTCCTCATGCGACTTCTTAAGCCGCTCCAATCTCTCTTCGTACGTCATAACAACACAATTTCTTTCTTCTCACTGAACAGTCTGAAATCTTCCGCATTCTCAAAGCCTTTCCAGGGACCATAGAAATGGCCGGGGCGATCGTGGGCGTTACGCCACGTAAGCACATAGCAGATGGGGAAACCTTGAATGGCAGGATAAAGCCTCTCTGTCCACCAATGGGGGTCAGGAATCCCCTCTAGGCCGGTCTCGGAAAGGCACATGAGTTTCGTGTGCTCTTTCGAGATCTCGGTAAGAGTGGTGAGCATCTGTTTCAGATTCGCCATATACGCGACACCGGCGGCATCGAGGTCACCGTTGTTATATTCATAAATATCAGTGCCTAAAATGTCCACAATGTCATCTCCAGGATAACGGGACAGGTAATCCTCCTTGGAAATCGGCCCGTTCGGGGAATAGCACCAAAGCAAATTCTCGACACCCTTCTCCTCAAGCCTCTCTCGTGTCAGGCGGAATAAGGCTTTATACTGCTCAGCAGAGCATAAATTGCCTCCCCACCAGAACCAGCTTCCGATATTCTCATGCCAAGGGCGGAATATGACAGGAGCCTTACCGAGACTGTTCAGGAAATCAGCCAGACGATCGAGCCAGACGAGGAATTCCTCGTGTTTTTCTCCTCCATCCAAGACAGAGGCGACGACCTGATCTGAGGAAATATCCCATGAGTCTCCTCCGGTCAACGGATTACGCAGATGCCATGAGAATGTCACGATTCCTCCCCTGCTCCTATGGGTCAGGGCAGCCTTGCGGATAAGACCGAAGGGTACACCATCCAGGTTGCAGGTGTCACCCACCTCGATGCCACCGAGATCGAATCCCAGGACAGCCGGATACTTCCCGGAGACATCCTTAACGTCGGAGCGCTCCAAATCGTCATTCTCCCAGTCTGTGACTTTCCATGCATGGCCGTAGGACAAGTCGTCTTGATGACCGTACATGACCTTTCCGGCATCGGCCACCGAAAACAACTGACTAGCCAGGACATGGTCGCCAGGGATATCTTCATCGACAGGCCTCGGGCGCCTGCCACATCCGAAGATGAACAGTGGAATCATAACCAGAAATAACAGATTTCTCATGACTTATCAGAATTTTGGTGCGGAATCATAGACATGTTGGAGGGTGTAGCCATCACTCTCGGTAAACCAAGCCTTCTTTATCACATTGACGACTTCCTTGCTGTTACCGATGTAGGCCCCGGTGCCATGGTTGATATATCCGTGCTGCTCTTTACCGGTGTCTTTAGCCCCATTATCCCAAAGGAAGCAGGGCAGGCCGTAAGTCTTGGCGGCCTTGACGATGTATTCCATGTAATAGAGATAGAACTTCCAGGCTCGGGTGTCGGATTTGGCTCTCATTGAGCATCCGAACTCTCCGATGTAACAAGGAATATTCTTGGAGACATATTCTGTGTTCAGTTTACTGAAAACATCTTTGACATGCGTCTCGTCGCCTCCATTGGCCTTCTTATCCACAGCCCCTGTGTGACCCCAGTCAGAATACTGGGCGTCTCCGATGGTGTAGTCGTAGGGATCATAGAAATGCACGGAAACCATCACCTTGCCAGCTTTGTCGGATGGAATCTTCAAGTACTTGGTGAACTCCGGATTGGCGGCATAGGTCGGAACACCGAGCCAACGAGTGGCATTCTCCCCACCTGCCGCCCTGACAGCGTCAACAAAGACTTGGTTCCACTCGTTAAGGATATCGCACTGACGGGAAGGATTGCTTTGGAAATCAGCGCTCCAGCCCCAGCCACCATCGTTCAGCTCATTGAAACCCTCCATGATGAGCCAGTCACCGCAATCAGCGAACTTGTTGGCTATCTGGGTCCAAACCGCCTTTATCTCAGCTTTGATAGTCTCGTTCACAGCGCTGTTGACAGACGCGTTCTTGATGTCCAGCCAATGTTCATCTCCATGGTTCTCATCATGATGAGTGTTGATGATGACATTCAGTCCCTCAGCATGCGCGAAACCCACGACCTCAAAAACACGATTCAACCATGTCTCATCAATCTTATACTCAGGAGCTTTGCCGATAAATTTCAGCCAGGTCACGGGGATTCGGACACTGGTGAATCCAGCGGCCTTGACTCCCTTGAATGTCGCCGGAGTGGCCAGCTCGCCTCCCCAAACCGTCTCGTTCGGATAATCGTACCAGTCAAACCCATTCTCGTCGACATAATGCCAATTGTAGTAAGCGTCAAAATGGTTCCCCATATTCCAGCCCAATCCTAGTGTCTTGGCCAAAGCCCACGCGTCGTTATCACCAGAAGGAGGAGTCGGAGGATCGACCGGTTTCTCCTTCGCGGCCTGTGAGACAGTGAAGGTTACTGAGGAAGCTCCAGACGAGGCTACCGTAACAGTGGCTGTCCTGGCATCGTAAGTGTCATTGGCGGCCACTGTCAGTCCAACAGTAATGGAATAAGCGTTGAATGTCCCATCGACATAAGTTATCCAAGAAGGCAGCCCTGTGAGTGTTGGACGGGCGGGCGCCTTGATGGTCAACGACAATTTCTCACCAGGCTGCGCTACCTGGAAAGAGTTGGAACTCAGCGTTATGGATGAAGGTGCCGGATCCGGCTGCGGCGTAGGGTCCGGTTGTTCCTTGCCACAAGAGACTAGGAAGGCCAAGAGCATGACCGTCAAGGCCAGATGTCTGAATACATTTACCATACTATCAATACTTGACATCAGAACGAGTTATCACATTAGAGTTTGACAAAGCCGCGCTCCACCACGAAGTGTCAGGCATATTCGATCCATACCATGGCATGAACCATGACCACTTCGCTCCAGCGGACCAGACCGACGGGATTGTGGCAAAAGCCTTTGGAGGTTTGGCCCCGGAATCTGTCCCACACTCGCCCAAGGTCACCATCTTGGTCGGATAGGTTGCCTGGATCTCCTTGAATTCCGTGGCATTAGCGGAAGCAGTGCTGCCATAAAGGTCCCGTGCGACTATATCCACGTAGGCATCGCCTGGATACCATGCCTTGTCCTGGTTATATTTGGAGGAGTCACCGTTGTAGTTCTGTGTGGTCCAGACCCAAATAAGGTTGCGGATACCCTTAGACGCGAAATAGTCGAACATCGCTACCCAAAGCTTCTTATAAACATCAGCGCCATCATAGCCCCACCAGAACCAAGATTTGGTCCAAGAGGCTTGCTGCTTGTATGTGGAGTTACCGGCAGCTTCGTGGAACGGGCGCCAAATGGCCGCTATCCCCTTTTCCTGCAATCCTAAGATCACAGCCGCCACCTTGTCCATCTGGTCATAAAACCACTTGTTCTCCCAGCTGTCTTTCGTGAATACGTTCTGGGCCTTGAATGTGGTCTCACTTGGAGTACAAGTGACTCCACTGCCATCAGAACCTGGAGAGACGGAAGCGCTCTTGGGCACGTTGAAATGCCACATCAGCGAGACGATTCCTCCCGCCTCCGCCCACTCGGTGACGGGCTTCAGATCAAAATAATTAATCCAGTTATTCTCAGGAACATAGATATGGATGAAGTCGTAGCAGTTCATTGCCGGGTACTTTCCTGTGGCAGAATTGACTTTGTCCGCCTCCCGATGGTTCCAGTTTACATCGGCCATGATCGAAGAGATAATCTTCTTTCCATATTGGCTGAGAAGGTACCCGTAAAGCGCTTTGGCCTCATTAGTGGCATTCCCTGTCACCAGAGTCTTGGATATATCAATCTCCTGAGGTTTATCATCTGGCTTCTCTTCCGGCTCTTCCGGTTCCGCCGGTTTCTGGGCGGCGGCCTGAGAAACAGTGAATGTCTTTGTCAGGTTTCCCGCGGAAATGGTCAGAGACGCTGTCCTGGGATCATAGGACGTGTTCTCTGCGACTTTCAGGGTGTATGTGATGCTATAATGATTGAAAGTGCCATCCATGACCGTAACCCAAGAGGGAGCTCCGGTAACAGTCGGCCTGGCAGGGGCAGTCACGGTCAAAGCCAATTCAGAACCCTGAACACCAAAGTTCGCGGATTCCTGGCTCAACGTGAGCGCCGTAGGGGCCGGATCCTCTTGCGGGGCGATAGGATCATCACCTCCGCAAGAAACCAACATCGCCACGACTGACACCAATAGCAGGCAAGACAGTACTTTCCTCATTTTCTTTTATTTAATTGGATCCCGGAGGGAGGGTCAGCCCCCTCCGGAATAAAATGTTATTTGAGAATGACAGCCGTCAGGGTATATCCCTGCCCGGTGATCACAAGACCACCATTGGCGATCATCTCATCAAGGATAGCTTGGGTTAGCTCAATCTCGAGTTTGTTCTCCTCATAAAGCTTATAAGGGTCTTCTGTGCCAGGATGAGCTGCCCATGAACCGTTAGAGAAACGGATCTGAACCTCGTCAGCCGTAGGTGTGAACTCCAATACGATGGTAGTTCCGGCTTCAACTGTGCTCCAGTCATAGCCACCCCAGGAGAGAGCTGTCATAGCCTTATGGTCGTCACCAAGGCCGCCGGACCAGTCAACCTCGAAAGAACCTTCCCAAATAGGGGTGCCAACAGGAGCCATCTCTCCAGTAGTGACAAGGTAAACTCCAGTAAGGGTATAGCCCTGGCCGGTGATAACGAGACCGCCGGTAGCGACCATATTGTCCAGAATCTCCTTTGTCAACTCTATCTCGAGTTTGCTCTCTCCATAGAGCTTGTAAGGATCCGGGGTGCCCGGATGAGCGGCCCAGGAGCCATTGGAGAAACGGATCTGAACCTCATCAGCCGTAGGAGTGAACTCAAGGACGATCTTCGTTCCAGCCTCAACGGTGCTCCAATCGTAGCCACCCCATGAGAGAGCGGTCATGGCCTTGTTGTCTTCTCCTGCTCCACCACTCCAATCAACGACCTGGGAGCCCTCCCAGATGGCGGTCTTCTCCTCGACAGCGCCAAACTGGATGAGTGAGATACGGGTGATCTCAATATTACCGTCACCATTGATGATGAAGGCATTGCCCCAAGTGTCAATCTTGGTCAGCTGGGCCAGGATCTCGGGCGTAACCGCAAAGGAGAACATCTGGCTTCCGCTAGGATAGAAATCACTCTTGATCTCATTACCACCATCAAGCTCGGGGACAGAGAGGTTGGACCAGTGTCCATCCACAAGCTGGATGTCCCACCAGTTACCTTCAGGAGCGTTGAAGTATACACGTACGACATCACTCTCCTTGATTCCGGCATTGATGAAAGCGTCCTGCTCAGCAAAGCCCTTTCCACTCCAACCAGTCACGATTTCACTGCCTTCCCAGATAGTCTTCTCGGTGAAAGGAGCGGTGATCTCGAACGGGACAGGCCATGTCATCTCAGTGCCGTCAACCAGAACCATTGCCAGACGATAAACGCCAGGGCCTATTCCTTCAGGTATGTCGAATGACATATTATCGTCACCGCGGACAGCATAGGAAACAACCTTCTTGCCCTTGATGAACATCTGCTCCACATTCAGGAGATTCTTTCCGGTTATGGCTATCTTCTTTCCGAGAGCGAATGAAGGCTGGGCGAAAGTCACTGAAACCGCCTCGTCGTAGGTGACGGTAATGGCTTCGGTAGCGGTGTTGTCTCCATTGGCGGCGGTAAGGGTGAGAGGACCCGTGTAAGCGTCTTTCGGGACAGCCACCTTTACGGAATCAGCGGTCAGGATATCGAACTTACAGTCAATGAATCCGTGTTCCTTATCACCAATCGTGACACCAGTGACAAGATCGAGATCGGTACCGGTGACGACGATATTGGTCTGGCCGGCCACAGCCTCATTCTTGTCAACAGCGGTGGCCACAGGCTTGACAACAGCGATCTCGGAGCTGTAGGCCTGCTTCCCGGAAGCGAGAGTAACGGTGAGACCGCCATCCTTGGCACCAGCAGGGACAGTGGCGACGATGTTTTCACCATCGAGATACCACTGGGCCTCGGCACCAGTGAACTCAACCTTCGTGACAAGGTCAAGATCGGAACCGGTGATCGACACGTCTGAGCCAGCCTTGTAGCGTCCGTCCTCAGCGAGCGACGCGACCTCAAGGTCGGTCACATTCAGAGAGATGATCGCTCCGGCCTGGAACTCCTTACCCGCGAATGAGGTGAGGACTATCTGGCCGTCGCCAGCGGAAGGCGGAAGATTGAAACTGATTGAATTACCATCCTCGGCGAGCTTGAATTCAACATCAGCGGCGCCTGTCAGGTTGATTTTCTCAATCATCTCCAGATGGGATCCGGAGACGGTGATGACATCACCGCTCTTGTATGTGGTGGTGTCAGCAACAGCGACGGTAGGATCTCCGACCACAAGCTCGGTACCAGAATAGATCTGGTTCGGAATAGTGTTCTGATCCTCAATCTCGTTGACATCACCTATAATGACATAACCGGAAACCGCGTTAGCGGGAACCTTGAAGGAAAGCTCACTGCCAGACTGGCTGTTGAACTCAGTGACATAGACACCACCTCCGAGGATAACTTCCCTGACATTGTTCAGATATTCACCCTTGATGGTGACAACGTCTCCGGACAAGACTGTCGCCGGAGCGAAAGAGCTGAAAACGATCGGCTCGGTGTACTCCAGGTCAAATCTGGTGGAAGCGGTGAGGCCATCGCTTGTGACAACAGTGACAGGGCCTACAGCGGCATCCATAGGGACAGTGAGACGGATCTCACTACGCTCGCCGGCAGCGACCTTCTCTATGGAAGTGACTGTCGCTCCGCCCGCGAAGCGGACCTCCGTCACTTTGTCGAGATTGGCACCGATGACGCGAAGCTGGGCGCCCCTCATCACGGGGTTCGGAGCGATCGCGGCAAGGGCGAGCTTACCGGCATACTGGTCAGTGTCCAGTTCTTCCTGCTGGCAAGCGGTCAAGCCTGACATCGCGACAATAAGAGTCGCGAGAATGGAATATTTAAATATATTCTTCATATTCAGTTCCTCCTATTATTTGTAAGGGACAGCGCGGATGTTGTCGATCTTGATGACCGGCTGGCACTCAGTTCCAGTCACGCCGCCACTCCACACGAAGATGGTGAGGGAAGAGAAGGAAGCGGGAGTAATCTCCGCTGTGTTAGCGGTTCCGTCAGACTTATAAGCGAAATCAGTGTAAGGGATGGTGACAGTCACCCACTTGTCGCCAGTATCGAACGAACCGCTTGACTTCCAAGGAATATACAGCGCGCGGGGAGCCTGAGGCACACCGTCGCCGCTTATGAACTTGTTGTTAGCTCCGGCGGTGACATTGCCATCTTTGTCAACCGCGCCTTCGGCACCACCAGTGACGACATCAACGCCTCCGATGATGATCTGCATCGCTCCAGCCTTCCAGGCATTGGCACTGGGGATATAAAGCTCGAACTTTAGAGCCATATTCTTCCAGTTGGTGAAATCGACAAAGTCGGTAAGGCGGGGGCTGTCAGCATAAGAGACAGGATCGTCCCAATCACCGGGCCAGTACTCGAAGGAGAAGTTGCCATCTTTCCAGCCACCCTCAGCGTCCAGGGTGACATCAACGCCACCAAGACGGAGGAAGTTGCCGGAGAGGGCTGTCTCATCGGTCTCAACGACCTGAGCGTGCCAACCATGGTTGGTCGGGTGAGGATCGTTATCGAAATTGAACAGCATTCCTCTGGAATCCTTGTACATGAACACTGACTGGGCGGTTCCGGAAGAGGTGGTAACCTTGATCTTTCCGGGCTGGGCGCCTTCAGGAACGACCACGGTGACGGACGAGCCGTCTCCAGCGGTGGCGGTAACGGGATCCACACCGGGGAACTCAACCTCGACAGGAGCGAAGAGGTAAGATCCGTTGATCGTGACAGTCTCTCCGGGCTGCGCCCACTCAAGTGACATTGTGGAGATCTTCGGAGCGGGAGGCAGGACCTTGAAATCATAGGTCACTTGCTGGCCATCCTTGGTGATCAGATAGATCTTGTCGGTCTGATCGACCGGCATTGTCTTGGGAACAGCGACAACGAGAGTCTTAGCCGTAATGAAACTGGTGTTCAGTATGGCGGGCTGGTCGTTGAAATAGACGTCGTGGATGCTGGTGAGGTTATCACCGACGATGCACACGATCTCCTCCATATTGGCCTGGGTGATGACAACATCCTTGTTGGCATAGCGGATAAAATCCACTGTGGGGACTCCCGATGTCTGGACAAAACGGTCCGGATAATCAACGGAGTCGCAGGCAGCCAGAAGGACCGCACCCAGGAGAAGGCTTGTGTATATTGTCTTAACTTTCATCTTTTCTCGAATTAAAAGTCATAAGAATAAGTCTCGCGGACATCGACATGGACCGATTCGGCAGTTGAGCCAACGTTCGGATTCATAACCACATCTTCAGTCGGGAACGGCATGTAGAACATCGAAGGCTTGACATCCGTCAGCTCCTGGTCAGCGTTGTAAGTGACGCCGGAGGTATCCCAGGCGCGGGCGCCAGGACCGACATAGTTCTCCTGGGCGTCGGTGACAAACTGCTTGTAAAGACCGTCGAGGCCATTATAGCCAGAGCGTTTCTGGGCAAGGAGGTCAGCGATACAAGCGTTGGCATCATAGTATGAGCGACGTACATAATCGTACCAGCGGTCTCCCTCGAGAGCGAGCTCAAGGCGGCGCTCTTTCCAGATATCATCATAAGTGACACTGGTCAAAGGCTTCGCGTGAGCCCTCTCACGGATCTTGTTGACATACTCCAGAGCCGTGGCGGAGTCACCAGTAAGAAGAGCGGCTTCGGCATAGACAAGATAGATGTCACCCAAGCGAAGTATGTGAGTGGGAAGCTGGTTGTACATACCGAATGAAGGATAGCCGAAAGCGGCCACATGGTCAGCCACGTCACCATAGATATGCTTGGCATAATTGGCTCCGGTCTGGCAACCGAAAGTCTTGTTGGAAGCATTGGTGTCGAAACCTCCCGGGCAATAGCTGGGATCATAGAAGAAACGGTAAAAATCAAAGCCGCCCTTATCTGTCCAGAAATAGTCATAGAAGTCACCGAACATCATCATAGTGGCTTGACGACGGTCATCCACATCTTTCCTTTCCTCGGGATTCTCGATAGCGGAAACTCCGAAAGCGGACTGAAGATCGACAGTGGGGCCTTTCCAGTCACCCCAGAGATTGCCGTTCTCGTCGAATCCGACATTACCCACATCGCACTGGATGGAGTTCTGGGATGTCCAGTTCTCCTCCTTGCACTGCCAATGCCAAGTGAAGAGGCACTCGCCAGTCTGCTGGAACTTGTCCGGAGTCATCCTGAAAATGTCAGAATACTTAGGAGTAAGGCTACGACCCGAGTTCTTGATCACATCCTCAGCATACCTCTTGGCGGCAACCAGGTCATTCTGGTCAAGAGATCCGTTGACACCGGCCTTAGTCAGATAAACCTTGGAAAGAAGAGCCTCGGCGGCATAGTAGTCGATCCTGTTAAGCTTGCCGATGTAAGCGTTCTTGGGAAGGAGCTCGAGGGCTTTCTCAAGAGTCAGGACGATATATTCGTAAACGTCCGCCTTCTGGACCTTGCTGACCTCGTTGTAGGTGGCTTCCTTGATAACCTCGGTGTTGTCGTGGATAATAGGAACGTCACCGAAGGTGCGGACCAAAAGGAAATAAGCCATGGCCTTCCATGCGAGCGCCTCGCCTATGCAACGGTTCTTCGTGGCCTGGGAAGCGTTTCCATCAGCCTCGAGGATATTCTTGATAACAGTGTTGCACTGCGCGTTGACAGCCCAAAGTGAGTAGGACATATTCTTAAGATCCTGGTCGGTACCGTTGACTGTAAGGGTAGTATAGGCGTTTTGCCCCTGATACACGTTACCGCACATTGTCTCGGATCCGTAAATATAGAAACGGATGATGTCGTACCAAGGAGAGTTATAGAGGTAATTGATACCCTGCTCCACCTGCGCGTCATTCTTATAGAAATCGCCGGTTGTGAAGCTATCCTCGGAAGGACGGTCCAGGAACTTCTCGCATGAGGAGGCGCCAAAGGCGATGACAATCGCCACGATAATATATTTCAATGCGTTTTTCATTTTCTTGTCCTCCATTCTAGAAAGTGAGATTAAGACCGAAAGAACAAGTCATAGGAGAAGGATAACGTCCGTTGTCAACTCCGAAAGTGAGTCCGGATGAATCCTGCGTGGAGGCTCCGACCTCAGGGTCGAATCCCATGTACTTGGTGAAAGTGTAAAGGTTCTGAATATTCGTGTAGAGCCTTATGTTGTCGACTTTGATCTTGGTGAGAAGCTTCTTAGGGAAGGTATATCCCAAAGTTATGTTCTTGATTCTCAAGTAGCTTCCGTCCTCGATGTAACGGGTGCTGAGACGGTCATTGTCGTTAGGGTCCTGGATGGACGGACGAGGAGTCATAGTTCCAGAGTTGGAGACCTTGACATTGGTGATATCGTCTTGCCACCATGAACCATCAGCATAGGTCTTCTGGGGATCTATCTGGACAAGTTTAGCCCTGTCAGCGATAGAAGTGTGCTGGTTGGTCCAAGTGCTGTTCATATGCACGAGACCGTTGTAGCCCTGCCCCATCATGTTGTAGTTGAGAACCTTGTTACCATAAGATCCATTAATGAATATCGAGAGATCGAAATTCTTGTAACTGAAGGAGTTAGTCCATCCATAGGTGAACTTGGGAAGAGGAGAACCAATGTTGGTGCGGTCAAGCTCGTTGATGACACCATCACCATTGACATCCTCAAACTTGAGGTCACCAACCCACACGGTGGTATAACGGTTGAATACTCCGTCAGCAGGATATTTCTCAGCCTTAGGAGACCTCTGGATGTCCTCCAGTGACTCATAAACGCCAAGGACCTTGTAGCCGTAGAAGTTATAGAGGGACTCCCCTATCTCGGTCACTGATACGACATCACTCCACTGGCCATAGCCGACGAGGTTGGCGTTGGCGCTACCGTCGAGGGCGACAAGTTTGTTGCGGTTGAAGGAAATCTGGAAGTTGCTGTTCCAGGAGAAATCCTTGGTCTGGATCGGATGGGTGTCCAGAGTGATCTCAAGACCCTTGTTCTCGATGGTACCGTAGTTTCCCTTAGGGGCGGCGAGAGCGGAGGAGCCGTTACCCTGGGTACCCATATATGAAGGAAGGGTCATCGACATGAGCATGTCGGATGATATCTTCCTGTAAAGGTCGACGGTAAGGTTGATCCTGCTGTCAAGGAAGCTCAAATCGAAACCGAGGTTTGTCTGGTGCTGCTTCTCCCAGTGGATACCAGTGTTGGAGATGTTTGCCGGACGCTGGCTGTCACCAAGTCCGGTCGGCATCTTGGACATGCCGGACTCCCAGGCGCCACCACCGATGTTGGCGTTACCTGTCTGTCCCCAACCGATACGGATCTTACCGCTGTTCAGGCCGATGGAGTTGGTGAAATCCTTCAGGAACTCCTCATTGGTGAACCTCCAGCTTCCAGCGAAGGAATGGAAAGGAGCCCAACGGTTATCCGGTCCGAAGTTCGAGGAACCGTCATAACGGAAAGTATAAGTGAAGAGGTAGCGATCGTCAAAATTATAAGTCTCACGGGTGAAGAACGACGCCATGGCCGCGCTTCCGAAACCTGAGTTGACGGTAGGGTTACCTGTAGCAAGTTTGATATTGTGGATATCATCTGAAGGAAGACCGGTGTTATTGGCGCCAAGGTAGTTCCATCTGGACTCCCAAGCTTCCTGACCGGCCATAGCCGTGACACTATGCTTACCGAAGGTGTTGGAGTAGGTCAGATAGTTCTTGATTGACCAATAGGTACTTCCATTACGCTGTGAACCCATGCTGTTGTTACCCCTCTGCCAGCCTCCGAGATTAACCATCGGCTTGTAGAAGGTGGACTCGGAATTACTCACATCGAAACCGACCTCGCTTCTGAGCGTGAAGTGCTTGATGGGGGTGAGGTCAGCATAGACATTACCTGTCAATTTCTGACGCTTCAGGAGGTTTTCGTCAAGCATTGCGAGGGCGACAGGGTTGGCGGAGGTGTAACCCTCACGGACAGTTGTCGAATAATTCCCGTCAATATCATAGACAGGAATATCGGGAAGAGTGGAGAGGGAGTAGAAGATCACACCCTCTTGACCGTCGGCCAACTTGATATTATCGTTCGTGACAGCATACGTGGCGTTAAGTCCGAGTTTGAACCACTCCTTGAGCTGCGCGTCAAGGTTGGAACGGAAGGAGATACGGTTGAAGCTGGAACCGATAATTGTTCCCTGCTGATCCATATAAGAACCTGACACATAGTACTGGACCTTCTCGGTACCACCCTGGGCACTGACCTGATGCTGGTGCTGGAGAGCGGTACGGAAGACCTCATCCTGCCAATTGGTTCCCTTTCCGAGAATGGAAGGATCAGCGTACCATGAGTTGGCGTCGACAAGTCCGAGATCCACCATATCATTGTAGTACTCAGCGAATTGACGGAGGTTCATCATATCGATGCGGCTGGTCTGCCTCGAGAGAGCGAACATTCCGTCATAAGAGAATTTCGCGTCTCCGGCCTTACCGTGCTTGGTCGTGATGAGAACGACACCATTAGCGCCTTGCGCTCCATAGATAGCGGTCGCGGAAGCGTCCTTGAGGATTTCCATCGAGACGATATCGGCAGGGTTGATAGTGGCGAGCGGGGAGATCGTGGAGACCTTACCGTTACCAAGTGTTCCCAGACCGAAGTCCCAACCGGAGTTACCGCCACCCTGGACGATCACACCGTCGATGACGTAAAGAGGCTCAGCGTTGGCGTTGACAGTAGCCTGTCCACGAACGCGGATAGAAGATGAGGAACCAGGAGCTCCTGAAGTCTGAACCGCGGAAACTCCAGCGGCACGTCCCTGCAGGGACTGGTCGAGGTTCGTGATGATCGATCCCTTCAGGTCTTCCTCCCTCATTGAGACGGAGGCTCCGGAAAGGTCGCTCCTTTTCATTGTACCGTATCCCACGACAACAACCTCATCGAGGAACTCGGCGTCTTCCTTAAGGAGGACATCGATCACCGTACGGTTGCCGACAGGGATCTCTTGGGTAGCATAACCGATGGAAGAGAACACCAGAGTGGCGCCTGAACGCACTGTAATGGTGTACTTACCATCAAGGTCTGTGACAGCACCGTTGGAGGTGCCTTTCTCCATGACACTGGCTCCGATCACCCCCTGTCCGGTGTCGTCTGTGACAACACCGACCACCTTGACCTGAGCGGACAAGGTTACGGTCGCGAAAAGCGCCAGCATGATGGCTAACAGCTTGTGTTTCATGCTTTACTTGTTTTTATTGATATGATTGTGATTGTTTGATTACCTCTATTGTGGTATCAGTTATATATACTCCATTGAGTCCCTGAGCCTCTTGGGCAGGGTCTCCTGTGTAGTCGTCTCCAGTTTCCCACTGAGAGTGGGCAGGGTTGGCGAAACCGCTCCAACCCCAGAAATTCAATCCGTCAAGGACATCTCCGACAAGACCAAAGATATGCTTGTAATACTTGTCACGACATGTGGTGGACGCTTCCCTGCTGTCTGAAAATCCATCCCTCGGGAAACCGAACTCCTCAACCACGATGGGAAGCCCGAGCCTCTCGGCGAGCTCCACATGCTTTTTTATATAATCATCGGTATTGGCGATGGCGGCATCCAAATCCTCAGATAAGCTCTCCGCTTTCGCCCAGCCCCAGTTGTAGGGCCAGATGTGGATTGTCATATAGTCGACTCCAGGGATGGAATTGACCTGCTCAAGAAGGACAGGATCGCTCTCGCAGCCCATTAGTCCTTCATTTCCGGTCGATAGAAGATGGTTAGGATCTATCTCCTTAATGATCTTGGCGGTCTCGGTCATCCAGCCGATGAAACCAGACCTGATCTCAGGATCATCAGAAAAACAACGAGGCTCATTGCCGATCTGCCATGAGAATATCGCGGGATCATCCTTATAAGGTTTGCCGGTAATCGAGTTAATCCTACCTACAATCGCGCGTACGTGATTAAAGAAGAGTTCCTGTGCTGGCTTTGAAGTCTGGAACTTCCTCATCTGCTGCATGAAAGGCCAGTAGCCATCCACCAGCGGGATAAGGGCCTTCTCCCCTGTCGCCCATTCGAGATACTGACCATATCCTCCGGACCACTCCCAGGAATTGTTAAGATACAAGACAGCCTGCATGTCCCTCTTGCCAAGCTCCACAAGGAAGCGGTCAAGACCTGACAGAAGGGTGTCGTTATACACACCGGGAGCTGTCTGCAAAGCAGGATCGACACGGGAAAACACACCGTCAGGTCCATCTCCACCCACAAGGACACGGAGATTCTCAAGCCCGAGAGCCTTCAGGGCGTCCAGTTCTTTGCATAGACGTTCGATATTCCCTCCACGTCCTTCGGAGGCAAGTATGGGACCGTACCAGAAATTGGTGCCCACGAAAGTGTAGGGCTGCCCATGTCGAAGAAAACGGCCGTCGCTTACACGAGTGAAATCCGCCTCACGCGCGCAAGAGACTAGCATAAAAAATGTGACCGCAAGAGCGATCCTGGAAAACGAAAACTTCATGTTGGCCAAACATAATAGTGTCAATCGCGAAATTATTTGTATTCGTTTGTGAGTACAAATACAAAATTAGCATAATATGATACTATTTTGACCGCTAAACGAAGATGCGTGTTTTCTTGAACAAGGTACGGAAATCCCGTGGGGTATATTCCCTCTTCGCCTTGAACAAACGGTTGAAATTGGAAAGGTTGTTAAAACCGCAACTATAGCATATCTCAGAGATGCTATTTGTCGTGTCCACAAGCATGCGGGCGGCATTGCCAAGACGTATGTCAATGATATAATCACTCAGCGCCCGGCCGGTCCGAAGATGGAAGAACCGGCTGAAAGCCGAAGGAGACATCCCGACAAGGGAAGAGAGCATCCCGAGGCTGAGATCCTCGGCGTAATGGTCATTAATGTACTGCTTGACTTTCATCACCCTACGGCTCTCCTTATCCCTGACGGCACGGGCAAAGGAGCTGCTTGCCAAGATCCTGGAATCCTCGGCCCTGGACAGCTCATAGATGATTTTCATGAAGTGGAGATACTGGTCAAATGGCTCTGTGTCAGACGAAAGGTTATCCAGCAGTGAATACACTTTCATGATTGTCTTTACCGAGAATGTCAGCCCATGGCCAGCCTTGGAGAGCATCTTGCTGATGGAAGAGAACTGGCTCTTATTCAATAAGATATCAGGGAAAATATCAGGAGAGAACTGGATCGTGATCTCGCGCACATCCGGCTCGACGCAGCTTCCCTGCTCCCAAGCGTGCTCAAGCTCATTGCCGGCGACTAATGTCAACTCATAAGGGCCGATCTCCTCGACACTGTCCCCGACAACCCGACGGACTCCCTGGCCATTCTCTATGAAATTGAGCTCATAGTCCCGATGCGAGTGCAGGGGGAAAAGAAACTCGGACTTGTGACGCTCCACGATATACAGGCAATCTTTGTCCGTAATGGGGGTGATTTCTTTCAGTACGGTATTAGTCGGCATGCGCGAATATAAGAAATTTTGATACTATTTTCACAAGTGTCGAGTAAGTTATGGAAGTATTAGTATATTTGCACGCTTTTAGCGCTTGATATGAACCATCTCGGTGAAATACTCTCATTGATCGTAGCGGTGTCCTGGACCTTCTCGGCATGGTATGCCGACAAGGCGAGCAGGCGGATAGGGTCGATGGAGACCAATGTGATCCGTCTTGTTCTGGCCACATTATTCCTTTCCATCTTGCTCTGGGTGACAATTGGACGCCCTTTCCCGGTCCATGCGGACTGGAAAGCCTGGCTCTGGCTCGGCCTTTCAGCGGTGGTTGGATATGTATTCGGGGATTATTGCCTATTCAACAGCTATCTCTTGATCGGCCCGCGCTTGGGGCAATTGATGATGACAATAGCGCCTCCGATGGCGGCGATAGCCGGATGGATAATGCTCGGAGAATCAATGTCATGGAAATCCATCCTAGCGATGGCTGTGACCTTGTGCGGTATCGGGATGTCCATTCTCAGCAGAGGCGAGAAACACCAGCTGAAACTTGACATACCATTCAAAGGGATTCTCCTCGGCATCGGAGCCGGGACAGGACAGGGAGTCGGTCTGGTCCTAAGCAAGATCGGAATGGGGCATTATGCCGCCGCTGTTCCCGCAGACGCGCCTCAGATAATGCAGACTATGCTTCCTTTCGCCTCGACTCTGATCAGGGCAATAATCGGGATGATTGGCTTCTTTATACTATTATGCCTCGGAAGCGGGCTTGGAAGCCTCCGGAAAGCGGTCAAGGATCCCAAAGGAATGAAATACGCCACTTTGCTCACCATATTCGGACCGGCTATCGGCGTGTCTCTGTCCCTTATGGCTGTCCGATACGCCAATGCGGGCATAGCGTCTACCTTGATGGCTCTCGCCCCAGTCTTGATCATAGCCCCTGACGTGCTTATCAACAAGCACAAGATAAAGGTCAAGGAGATCATAGGAGTCCTTGTCAGCATTACCGGTGTGGCGATGTTCTTCCTTCTGTGATAATCAGATAATACTGTTTTCTTTCGTGAAACGGACTATCTCGGGAACATATCCGAAAGCAAGTCCCGTCACGGAGTCGGCGCATCCATAATATACAACCAGACGTCCCGTCTCCGGATCGTGCAGGGCGGCGCAAGGGAATGTCACGTTAGGGACATCTCCCGTGCACTCGTATATCTCACGAGGGGAAATAAGATAAGGACCGCTCCTGGCGAGGACTTTCCAAGGCTCCTCAAGATCCAGCAAAGCTGAGCCGAAAGCGTAGACATATCCGTTGCAAGAACGCAGGACACCATGGTAAATGAGCAGCCAGCCATCAGGAGTCTCAATCGGAACCGGGCCGGCTCCTATCTTCATGCACTGCCATGCGCTGACCTCAAAAGGAGCCGGCGCCATGACATGACGATGATGGCCCCAATACTCCAGGTCAGGCGATTCGGAATAAAAAATATCTCCGAAAGCCGTATGTCCGGTGTCACTCGGACGGGACAGCATGGCGAACTTCCCACCTATCTTCTTCGGGAACAGAACCCCGTTACGGTTGTAAGGCAGAAAAGCGTTCTCAACTTGATGGAATACTTCGAAATCGGTTGTCCACGCGACTCCGATTGTCGGGCCATGATAACCGTTACACCAGGTCACATAATACTTCCCGTCGAGCAAGGTAACCCTGGGATCGTAACCATAGACCCATTCGGCGACCTCAGGATCCGCACCCGTGAACTTCACATCCTCTTCATTGATTTCCCAGTTGATTCCATCGACCGAAAAACCGGCATGCAAGCGCATACGGCGGTTGGTATCATCACAACGGAAAACTCCCGCATAGTTGTACTTGCCTTTCTTGAAAGGGACAACAGCGGAATTGAATATGGAATTGGAGGTGGATAACAGGTCGCGAGGTATAATAGGATTAGCGGAATACCGCCACATCACTTCTTTCGAGCCAGCGGGACGATCCTCCCAAGGGAATATGCTATTCATTTAAATATCAATAAATTACTAATCAACAAAACGTATGGTTCCCCATTTGTCCGGGATGTGGATATCCACAACACCGGTAGGTGACCAGACCCAGTTCTCCTCAGGCTTTGTAAGCCACTCGACCCTGGAGAAATTGGCCTTCCACTCCTTGTTCTTCAATGGATCCTCTCCACCCCGGCTGAGTCCCTTGAAAGGAATCATGATCTCTACAGACCAACCTTTATCGATGTCCGAGGATTTGTTCAGTGTACCCTGGACTTTGACGGCTGTTTTCAGTCCGGGGAAATCCCAGGTCATGATATAAGTGCCGCCTTGACTGTATGGCTTGTCCATCAAGAGGTCCATCACGGTTCCGAGAGCGTTGGTCTCGAACTCATAATAAAGCTTTGAGTCACAATACGGATTAAGGAATACCTCGAAATCGTTATCACGGTAGACTATGTCGTCCCTGTCGGTGATCTTCGCCTTGACATCCGGTTCCTCGAGAACAGCGCTGATATAAAGATTATCGTCATCCCAGAGCATCCTCATGGTAGTGAGATACTTAGGGGCGGCCCAACCTTCGCCTCGGATATCCCTGAAGTCAGTGCATGGGACAGCTCCTGCCCATTCTTTATCAGTGACTTTCCCGTCAATCTTTATCTTGCCTCCCGCACGATGGCAGTCATAAACAGGCTGACCCGCCGCCGTAAGGGGCAGCAGGGCCAGTAAAAACAAAAGGACTTTCCTCATAAACCGCGGTTTTCGCGAATTTACAAAAAAAGCCCGATTTCAAGGCATTTTAGACGCAAGTGTAACCGCCGTCCACAGGAAGAGCCACACCTGTGACATAAGCCGAAGCCGGTGAGGCGAGGAACAAGACAGCGGTATCCAGCTCACCTTCATTGCCATAGCGCTCAAGAGGAATAACTTGCTTGGCGTAGTTCTGGAAATACTCAGAGTTAAGTGTCTCAACAGTCAAAGGAGTGTAGAAATAGCCCGGGCAGATAGAGTTGACAGTGATACCATGCTTGCCCCATTCCGCGGCAAGGGCGCGGGTGAGATTAACGACACCACCCTTGGCGGCATGGTAAGGCGAAGCCGGGGCGATCTTGTTGCCTACGAGTCCATACATCGAGGCTATATTGATTATACGGCCGTATTTCGCGGGAATCATAGCCTTGGCGGCGACAGCCCTCGCGACCTTGAAAGAACCGAACAAATCGATCTGGAACTCGTTCTCGAACTGGGCGTCAGTAATCTCCTCGGCGGGAGCCACAGCGCCAGTGCCAGCGTTATTGACAAGGACATCTATCCTACCGAAACGCTCCAAAGCCTTGGCGACGACATCCTCGACCTGCTCGGTGGAAGTGATGTCGCAACGCAGCGGAAGAACCTCCACCCCGAAATCAACCCTGATAGACGCGGCAACCTCTTCCAACTTCTCAAGCCTTCTGGCGATTGGGACGACATTACATCCCGCACTGGCAAGAGCCCTGGCCATCTGTACCCCTAATCCACTCGAACAACCGGTCACAAGAGCGACCTGCCCTTTCATCTCAAAATAATTCTTCATTGTGTTATTTAAAAATTTAGTTATATCGTTTTAGCGATTCGCGAATATAGCACTATTTCCTAGCTTTCCAAATCCCCTCAGCGAAATCCAGCATCAACTGCCAATCAAGAGGCGCGATACCATGCTCTCCCTTCCTATGGTAATATCCAAGGAAAGGACCGATGCCTGACATGTCATAATCATCCGGCCACTCCACATTAGGCATTCCCTTCTTACCCAGGAACTTCCATGCGGGACTGGCGGCCTTTACAGCCAGATACTCCCCCTTCGTGTCGAACCATCCCTCGTCGAAGCCTTCGACCAATAGTCCCCTGGGCGCGATACATGAGAGAAGGAGATGCTGGTCAAAAGGCATAGCGTCAGTATTGTCCGCATATTTGTCATAAGCCCTGCAATACCAATGTCTGAAAGACACCACTTCCGTGGCCACAGACTCACCGTAATTACGTTTGGCGAGCGGGACTCCCCCACCTCCAGTCTGGACAGGGACGACCACGGGGAACCTATCGTCAAAAGCACCGGCTATCAAAGCGGCCTTAGCGAGCCTTGAATATCCGGTCAGAATCACCTTATTCTGGTCCAAAGCGGGGTCTGACTCAATCATGTCCATAGCCCTCATAAGCACCCAGGCCCATGCCATAAGGGAAGTGGTATTGTCGTCACGTGACGGATCCCTAGGCCCCCACAGGTCAAATATTCCCGTATAGGCGAAGCTGTCCTGCAGCTTGACTCCGTCTTTCACTTCAGCCATGTACGGGTCAGGAGAGACCTCATTGTAAGTGGCGGTGACAATAGCGTAGCCACGGGCGGCAAGTGTTCCCACAGGATAGACGGTCTTTTCCCCATCCCGGTTATATTTTCCCCGATCAGCTTCCGAGGCCTTATGATCCTGTTCCCCGAACAAGCCGGCGAACCATGCGTCAGACACCAGGATCTCCTCGTCGGGAAGGACGGTATGGTTGCCGGCATAATTATACATAAGCACCACAGGGACAGGACCTTCCACGTTATCCGGAGTAACAATCAACCAGTCGACCTTGGTCCCCGTCTTATCGGGACGGAACCACATCCTCACCTGCCTTCTTGTCCCCTGGCCATGGAGCGTCGGTCCCTCCTCGATGGTCTCAAGGAATATCCCGTCGCCCTTCGGAGGCAACATTCCATACATCTCATGCTGGAACATGTCCAGAATCTCCGCCCGGCGCTCTTGCCACTGACTCTTCTTCACCTTTTTACCATTAGCGAACACCAACGGATCCTGAAGGGTGTACGGGGCCACGGCGGCCTCATCATAATTCACACTCTGAGCCGATGCGGTAACAGCCAGAAAGAGGGCTGCCGCCACCAAAAGGAAAAACCTGTTTTTTGTCATATAGTGATATGTGTTTATAATTGATTATGGTTATATTTGTAAAGATAACACTTTTTTCAGTCATGCGTACTTTTCAAATCGTACTATATGCCGCCGCGGTAGTCGCCGTAATCCTTTTCCAAAGTTGTAAGCCAAAGTTCAAATTTGAGTTGGATAAGCATCTTGGGATCTGTGGCACAGGTCACGCCGAAGCCGCAAAAGCCGCCGGGCTGGACTATCTAGAAGCAAATGTGAGCGGCTTCCTGATGCCCGAGAAAAGCGACGAGGAATTCGCGGCCAACAAAGAATTGGCGAAAACTATCACCCCTCCTATTTATTCCGCCAACGGTTTCTTCCCCGGCGAGATCAAGGTAGTGGGACCCGAGGCTGACATCGAACGCGCGGTAAAGTATTCGGAGACAGCCATTCGGCGCGCGGAGGAAATAGGAATCGAAATCCTTGTTTTGGGAAGTAGCGGATCAAGGAATATCCCTGAGGGTTTCGACAGGGCTGAGGCGGAGAAGCAGTTTGTGGACTTCCTTAAACGCATCGCACCCGCCGCCGAGGAGCATCATGTGGTGGTCGCTCTAGAGCCCCTGCAGGCATCTGAAAGCAACTTCATCAACACTGTTCCGGAGGGTGCCGAAATCGCCAGGAAGACCGGCAGCGACTATATCTGTGTGATCGCCGACCTCTTCCACATGGCCAGGATGAAAGAAGGGCCGGAGGACATCATCAAGTCGGCGGACAAGTTGGTCCACTGCCATATTGCCGAATGTGAGGAGCGCACCGCTCCCGGCGTGAAAGGTGATGACTTCACACCATATTTCAAGGCGCTGAAGGAAATCAAGTATGATGGAAGGATATCTTTCGAATGCTCTTGGCAGGATGTCAGCGCGCAGCTTCCGAAGGCAGTCGAAGTGATGAAAGAGCAAATTAATTCAATAAAATAACACAAGACTATGCAGACCAGACGGGAATTCATCAAAACGAGCCTGGCAGCCACTGGTGGCCTTATGCTCGGTGGAATGGCGCTTGACGCCAAGATATATTCAGGATCCATAAAAGCCAACGACAGGGTAAGGGTCGGAATCATCGGATTCTCAGACCGTTGCCGCAGCTCGCTGATCCCAACATTCATGGCTAACGCCGAGGAGCTCGGCTTCGAGATTGTCGCGGTGTCCGACATCTGGAACCGCCGCCGCGAGGAGGCACGGGTGTTCTTCAAGGAGAAATACGGGATTGATGTCAAGCTGTTCCGCAACAATGAGGAGCTTTATGATTCCGGAATGTGCGACGCGGTTATTATCTCAACCGCCGATTTCCAGCACGCCACCCACCTTATTGAGGCGGTCCAGGCCGGATGTGACGCTTATTGCGAGAAGCCCTTCGCCGAGACCATGGCGGATGCCCGGAAGGCTCTCAAGATCGCTACCGAGTCCGGAAAGATCGTGCAGATCGGATCCCAGCGCCGCTCAGCCCCCAATTACCAGGCCGCTTGTGAATATATCAACTCAGGCAAGTTCGGCCAGATCACTATGGTGGAGATGAGCTGGAATGTCAACCAGCCCGGCCGTTGGCGCCGCCCTGCCCTTGTGGCCGAATGCCGTGAGGAGGACACAGACTGGAAGAGGTTCCTCTGCAACCGTCCATACGAGCCGTGGGATCCACGGAAATACTTGGAATACAGGCTGTTCTGGCCATATTCATCAGGTATTCCAGGGCAGTGGATGTCCCACCAGATCGACACTGTCCACTGGTTCACCGGCCTGAGCCATCCCAGAAGCGTGGCAGCTAACGGAGGCATCTATCTCTGGAAGGACGGACGCCGCAACTACGACACCTTGACCGCTGTGATGGATTATGGTCCTGAAGGTTCCTCCGACGGTTTCCAGGTCCTCTACACATCCCGCTTCACCAACTCGGCCGGAGGAGTCAAGGAACTCTATTTCTCCAATGGCGGTACTCTCAACCTCGACACGAACGAAGTCACCTCTGCCGGTGGTTTAAGCGCCGGTGACGCCGGAGCCATGGGCATGGAGGCCAACCTTCTGGAGACGTTCAAGCTCCCTTCAATCAAGATCGAGACCGGAGCCAACACCGGCGGCGACGACATGACATATCTCCACATGCGTAACTGGATGGAGTGCGTGAAGAGCCGTAAGGAACCTAACGCCCCTGTCCTCGCCGGATACAACCACTCCATCGCCACTATGATGACAAACGCGGCGGTCCGTTCCGGAGAGAAAGTGACCTTCGACGAGGCCAAGCAGGAAATCATGGCTGGAGGCAAACCATTCAAACCATTCAAGTACATCTAATTTATGAATAAGAAGTTACAACTCATCCCCGTAATGCTATGCTTCTTCGCCATGGGGTTTGTGGACCTTGTGGGCATAGCGTCAAACTACGTACAATCCGACCTGGGACTAAGTGATTCAGCCGCCAATATATTCCCTTCCCTGGTCTTCTTCTGGTTCCTCATTTTCTCCGTCCCGACCGGGATGCTGATGAATAAGATAGGACGGAAGAACACCGTGCTGCTGTCCCTGGCAATCACTATCCTCTCTCTCATATTGCCGATATTCGGGGAGAGTTATGCCCTCATGCTCGCCGCATTCTCCCTCCTGGGAATAGGCAACGCCATAATGCAGACCTCCCTCAACCCTCTTATCGCCAATATCGTGAAGGGAGACGGCCTGGCCAGCACTATGACATTCGGGCAGTTCGTCAAAGCGATCGCCTCTTTTATGGCCCCTTATATCGCCATGTGGGGAGCGACGGCAGCCCTTCCCTCCTTCGGGCTGGGTTGGAGGCTTCTTTTCCCTGTCTACGGAATAATCGGTATTGTCGCCGCCCTTCTTCTGGCAGGAACATCAATAGAGAGGGAGACAGTCAGCGAGAAGGCCTCAGGATTCGCTGATTGCCTTAAGCTCCTCGGGAAGCCTTTCGTGCTGTTCTCTTTCCTCAGCATAATGTGCCATGTGGGAATCGATGTGGGTACTAACACGACCGCTCCCAAACTCCTCATGGAGCGTGTAGGCATGACCCTTACCCAGGCCGGATTCGCGACCAGCCTGTATTTCATCTGCCGTACTATAGGAAGCCTGTTGGGGTCGTTCATCCTCTCCAAGTTCAGTCACAAGAAGTTCTTCTTACTCAATGTGATACTGATGGCCGCCGCCATGTGCCTGATGTTCTTCGGCGGAACGAAGGCGATTCTCTACACCGCCATTGTGATGATCGGACTCGCCAACTCGAATCTCTTCTCGATAGTGTTCTCCCAGGCTCTGCTTGCTGTTCCGGATAAGCAGAACGAGGTCTCGGGACTTATGATCATGGGCCTTTTCGGCGGAACCATATTCCCGCTGCTTATGGGGTTCGCCTCCGACGCTGTCGGGCAGGCTGGTGCCGTAGCGGTGATGTTCATCGGTGCCCTCTACCTTCTCTATTACTCGTCACTTATCCGTAAATAGCTATGGATAGGTTAGTTATCGGAATAGGAGAAGCCCTCTGGGACATGCTTCCCGAAGGGAAGAAACTTGGTGGGGCCCCTGCGAATTTCGCTTTCCACGCAGGACAGTTCGGTCTTGAGAGCATGGCCGTGAGCGCCATCGGGCTGGATCCTTTAGGCGAGGAGATCGCCAAGGAACTGGAAGAGCATGGACTCCCCTTCCATCTTGACCGGATAGACTACCCGACCGGGACAGTCCAGGTCACTTTGGACTCAAATGGAATCCCGCGGTATGAAATCAAAGAGGACGTGGCTTGGGATAAGATTCCTTATACCAAGGAATTAGCAGACTTGGCCGGAAGGGCGCAGGCGGTTTGTTTCGGCTCACTCGCGCAAAGGAACCCTGTGAGCAGGGAGACTATCGGCTGGTTCCTCGACGCTGTTCCTGAGGACTGTCTTAAAGTGTTCGACATCAATCTGCGGCAATCATTCTATAGCAAGGAGATCATCGAAGATTCCTTGCGGAGATGTGACATCCTGAAGATCAATGACGAGGAACTTGAGATAGTGAAAGAGATGTTCGGGCTTGAAGATCTTCCGACAGAGGGCCTCTGCAGGTCAATCATTGATGAATATGGGCTCAAGATGTTGATCCTCACTTGCGGGGTTAACGGCAGCCATGTGTTCTCAGGGGATGTCTCATCTTTCATAGAGACGCCGAAGGTGAAAGTCGCCGACACAGTCGGAGCAGGTGACTCTTTCACAGGAGCTTTCGTGGCCTCTATTCTTAAGGGAAAGACTGTCCGGGAGGCCCATGAGGCCGCTGTCAAGGTTTCAGCCTTTGTCTGCACCCAGAGCGGCGCGATGCCAGTGATCCCGGAAGACTTGAAATAATCACTTCCACTTCACGTCCCGCAGATAGACTTGGCGGGATCCCTCATGAACTGAGTTGAAACCCAGTTGAGTCCCGTCGGGACGCCATCTGGGATGGAGATCACATCGTGAATACTGCTCTGTGTATTCCTCGGGAACGTAAAACCTGCCGAGTGGCATAATCGCCTCATCCTCAAGCCGGACGAGCACCCAACTCCGGAACCTATCCTTGTTCCAATAACCGTCTGAGGAGAGGAATTTACCGTTCGGAGAGAAGATCAGATGGCCGTCCCAATCCATTATTCCCGGGGCAATATGCCTGACCTTTTCTTCCTCCCCTACTTTGAATATGGTATGGGCCCAACAATCGCCACCGTCCCAGCATGCGGTGACCGCAAGTATCTCGTCATCAAACCAATTAAAGTGAGATCCTTTCCATCCGTCCGGGAAGCATCGGCGAAGGTTCGAACCATCTGTGTCAACAGTCAGGGACACAGTATCCCAGTTATAGATTATTCCCCTGGTTTCCAACTGTTTCCGGAAGTTCTCGACAGTCCTGGCGAGGAAAAATATCCTCTTGGCGTTAGGGCTGATTATAGTGTGGCAGAAATAGGCCAATCCATCCTCCTTGGTTATTTCAGGCATGAGATCCTTTGCCTGGGCAACAGTCAAAATCAGCTTGGAGTCTCCTGTCTTCAGGTTGACCAGACGCAGGCCATCATCGTTTGGCCAAACCTCATCCACCCTCGCCTCCTGACCAGGTCCGGCGTACCCATAATCAGGACGGCAAAGCCTGAGACGGGCGTAATTGATGCTCACCGCCCACTCGCCATTCCTGTCCACAGCGCTTATAGGATAAGGGATTATCCTTTCCTGACCCGTCTTCCAATTCAGGACCACAGTCACGAAATGGCCGTCACGGCAATCGTTGAACGCGCAAAGCCCATCTTCCCATGGCAGCCAATGAAACATCGCGGCCTCCTGGAAATTCCAGCAGGTAGTCTTTGAAACAGGGATCAACTTGTTTCCGTCTTGAAGGTCGACGAGAGCGATTGTGGCCGTATCTGTTTGCTCGGCAAGCCGTCCACTGAAACCGATTTCCAGAACGCTGACATACCGCCCGTCAGGACTCCAGGAATTGATTCCGAAATAACTGGCGAGAAGGTGCTCTTTCGGTCCGGAAGTGATAGCATACGGCTCCCCCACCTCGGGAAATGGTTCCGGATCGGCGTTCCGGCACATCACCGCACTGACCAAAGCAATAATAATCAATGGCAAACGTCTCATTTTCCGACTGTTAAATCCGGCTCTAATCATTTGAGATTCGCCAGGAATACGCCTACGCTATAGATAAGATTAACGTTGGCGACGGTGCCGCTCAGGTCCCAATCCGCCCGGTATTCGTCAGACGGTTTATGGTACCAGACCGGCATGGGATATTTGTTGGGGCGAGATGGGTCTACAGGATGGAGTCCGTTTTCCACCACGACAGAAGGGACGCCTTTCTTGACGAAGTTGAAGTGGTCAGATCTGAAGAACCAGCCGTCAGAATTGTCATCATCATAGAAGATGTACCTTCCTTGCGCCGCGGCGGCAGCCTCATAATAAGGCCTAAGGACACTCTCCTCCCCTCCTAGAATCACCACATCGTGAGTCAGTTCCGCCGGACCGACACTCTCGAAATTGAGGCAAGCCACGGTCTTTCCCATAGGCGCCACCGGATGGGCGCAGTAGTATTCGGAACCGAAAAGGCCACTCTCTTCCGATGACGGGAAAAAGAATAAGACAGAGCGACGAGGCTTGGAAGGCATTTGATTGAACTTCTTAGCCGAAAGCAAGACTCCGGCTATCCCGGAGCCATTATCAGCCGCGCCATTGTAAATCGCGTCACCGGTTTCATCCGGAGTGCCGATACCAAGATGATCCCAATGGGCACTCATCACGACGAATTCGTCCTTGAGATCCGTTCCCGGGAGGATTCCGCCGACATTACGTGTCTTTTGGATGTCATATGTGACGGACATATTCACATCTCCTTTCACCTTGAGCGAGAAGCTGCGGAAGCCAGGCTTCTTGGCCGCGGAAATGGCTGTGTCCAAGTCAATTCCGGCAGCCTCAAAAAGCTTGCGAGCCCCATTTTCATGAAGCCAACCCTTTACCGCGAGCTCGTCGGCATTGTTCGTTCCAGGATTGTAAAGAGCCAAGTTATCTTCCAGATGGCCGTTGACGCAGACATGCCAGCCGTAACTGGCGGCTTCCGTGTTATGAAGCACGAGGCAGCCGGCAGCCCCACGACGCTTGGCCTCCTCGAACTTATAGAGCCACCTTCCATAATATGTCATATTGTGGCCCCGGAAAAGCGAGGTGTCATAGTAGCCGGGATCATTGACCATGGCGATGACGATCTTTCCTTTCACGTCTATTCCGTCATAATCATCCCACCCATATTCAGGAGCATGGACACCGAACCCGCAGAAGACATATTCAGCTTTAGGGATGCTGACCTTGTCCGTGGCTCGGGCGGTCCACACCACCATATCGTCAGGATAATTTAGGCGGATCTTTTTCTTCCCTTTGACAACGAAGCTGCCACCGTCCGGTTTCGCGGTTACGGCAATCATTTCGAAAGGCTGGTACCAGCTGCCGCCAAAGGCCGGCTCAAGGCCTAGGGCTTCCAGTTCCCCAGCCAGATAAGAGACGGTTTTCTCCTCGTATTCAGTCATGGGTTTCCGCCCCCCGAAATCATCGGACGAGATGGTCTGGATCCAACTTCTTAGCAGAGACTCGTCATTGATGATTGCCGGAACATTCTGAGTTTGAGCGCAAACGGCGCCCGAGACACACAATGCCGCGATGGCCATTAGGGAAATGTGCAGTCGCATATTCAATAGTACCCTTACTTCATGAAAACAAGTTCGTATCGCCGGGATCCAAGACCGATTTTTTCTCCGTGGATAAGCTGGGTTTCCCATTCCGATTCCGGAGTGGTGTTTTTGAAGTGATCATGATGATCATGGAAACCCTCTTCGTGAAGATGATCTCCAAGTACTGAATTACGTAAAGGTTCAGCTGCCAAGCAAGCATCCGCACAAGCCTGGTCTAGGGCGACAGGATCCTTGGAAACGAACATTCCTATGTCCGGAAGGATGGGGGCATCGTTCTCGGAATGGCAGTCGCAATATGGAGAGACATCTACAATAAGTGAAATGTGGAAACAATCGCGGCCGCTGACAACAGCTTTCGTATATTCAGCCATCTTGGCGTTCAGAACGGAGATAGCCTGGTCCTCGGCAAAGTGTATAGCATCGAAGTTGCATGCCCCAAGGCAACGTCCGCATCCAACACAATGGGACTCGTCCACGCGCATTTTCCGATTTACCGGATCATATACCAATCCTCCGTTAGCGCATTCTCTCTCACAACGCCGGCATCCTCGGCAGCTGGTTTCATCGATATTAGCCTTACCCGCGGAATGCTGGTCCTTCTTGCCGGCTCGGGAACCACATCCCATACCGATATTCTTTATCGTTCCGCCGAAACCCGTCATTTCGTGCCCCTTGAAGTGTGTCAGGCTGATAAACACATCCGCATCCATAACGGCACGACCAATGAGAGCCTCTTTTGTATATTCCCCACCTTCGACTGGCACAGCTATGTCATCGGTACCCTTCAATCCGTCAGCGATTATGACCGGGCAGCCGACAGTCAGCGGCGTGAAACCATTTTCCCATGCGCACTCAAGATGCTCCAAGGCATTCTTCCTGAAGCCGGGATACATGGTATTGCAGTCAGTTAGGAACGGCTTGCCTCCGAGTTCTTTTACTAGATCGACAATAGCCTTGGCATAATTGGGACGTAAATAACTGATATTACCCAATTCTCCGAAATGCATTTTAATCGCTACGAACTTTCCGTCCATTTCTATGTCGGCAATCCCAGCCTTACGAGCAAGCCGCTTCAGTTTGGCAGGCATACTCTCTCCGAATGCCGATGTTCTGAAGTCGGTATAAAAAACTTTCGATGGTTCCATGATTAGAGTCTTTCAATATCTTTGTAAATATAGCATTTCCGCACGTGATTTCTATTATTCACGCCGAAAAGATGCCATATTTAACAAATAAGCAGATCCAGAAAACACTCTTCTACACACTGCCGAAGATTTGAAGCCTTGTTGATATCCAATTCATTGTCTCCTTGAAGATAAGCCCGCTTATTGGCTTCAATCATTAGCGAACTATACTGAAATCCTGCCTCCGGTGAAATAGAATTGGAATATGGTTCGTTCACACCAACAGAATAGCCTTTTGACCGGAAATGAGAAATGATCATGTGAATCAAACTGTCATCGGGCCGACTCCAGTCTTCATTTATGCCGATACAGATATCCGTCTCAGACAGATCGGATGGAAAAGAATGGCAATCGATAAGCAGCGATTCTGGGGTCAGAGCCTGAACCAGTCGCTGCTGATGTTCATGGAAACTATTGAGGGCGAACTGTTTCTCGCTATCCGAAACAATCCTCTTCAACGATCCGAATCGAGTGTAAACGATTCCCTGCCCTATCTTTTCCAACGGATCGTTCTCGAGGCGCTCAACATCGCAGAAGAAACGTGAGAAAGGGTAAGAGACAGGAATGATTCTGGGATCCAACCTTGTGGAAGAAGCAAATAACCAGTCGGTATACCAATCAGTCCACCGTGCGACCTCAATATTGATTCCTTTCTCCCAACTCGATTGTCCGAATGGAAAAACCGGGCTGGCATGTGGAATATGAATAACGATTCTATTTTGCGGCATATATTCCTATTTATGCCCAAACACCACCGTCCGCGATGAGCAAAGGCTGCCGCTGCAGCAGTTCCATTCCAATTACTCCATCAACCCCGAGAAGGGAGAGCGATGTACGGATGAGAAAGGGAAGATGCCCCGCACGAATGTTAAAGTTTTGCCCCGCAAATGAAACAGGGAACTCAAAGATAGGAGTCACAAACGATCCTCCCGGAACCATCGGATTGAAATCTGTCACAGAACCAACCGAAGAGAGTCCCTCGGTTAAGCACGACATCACATAGGATGTCGGAGCACCTGTGTCGATAATGACTTTCGTCTTGTGGCCTCGGATTTCCATCTCGTCAGTCATATATCCGAATAGGCTTTGCGAAGGGACTCGCACCAATCCGACTGTCGGATAGCCGAGGACAATGCGTCCATGAGGCACGTCAATGAGAATGCCCTTCCCGAGGATATCCATCCCTACGAGGCCATAGACATCAGTGCCCACATTGTCGGAAACATAGTCGCTACCTGTCCCCATCAAAGAAGTGGGCACATTAAAGGTCTCCCCTCCGAGGGCAATAACGCCCTCTGAATGGAAACTGAGAGGACTACCTGTATCTATGAGCACCTTGCTACCTCGATCGTCAACTACGAGGATGTGCCCATGCACGATTTCGATTTTGTATTCTGTCATTTTCATATGCTTTATATACATCTTCAACGACAGAACATTACATCAAAATCTAGGAAAACCGCATCATGGTTGGGCTTAAGTTTGTCACTTGGAAGTAAAGGCACCGGACGCACGGAAGGCTCGGCATTTAGCGTAGAGGATGGCAGCCGTACTGGCTCGAAACACTAGTTTCAGTCGCAAAACTTGATATGTGAGGCAAGTTTCCTCGTCAAGGAAAGGCTCTGGGGAGGCCTCATATAGGGAAAAAACCGGACGAATTTTGTCACCATCAGAAGCAGAAACAGTGAATTGTTTATTCCCGATTTGGAACCCCTCGCCCTTGGCTAAGAGATTGAAGAACGTAGCGATATCCCGCTCGAGCGTCTCCGCTCCAGTTAAGGACTCACGCTCGAAACTGTCCTGGTCAACGTCCCATTCCCAATAATTGTCCAACTCGTTTTCCACATCAATGTCAGGGTCGTGGGCCATAGCCCATAGAAGGCGCCAAAGGCAATCGGAAACGAATTCCTGCTCGGAATACTCCAATTCAGAGAGAGGCAACTCGTCAGACTGCCCAGCATAGTAGTCCACAAAACGTTCTGCGGAGGCAATAGAATCACACTCACGGTAAGAGTAGCCCCACTCACCGGTAGCGAAAATAGTACTAAGCGGCTGAAGCCACACGACGGCAGTGCCGTCAGAAAGCAGAGCGATCTTACCACTCTTGCCTGTTTCCATCAAGGAATATAATCTATCTTTATATCGCACACTAAGAAATACGGTTATTTCTTTGTTTTCTTTCATAATAAACGCAAAAAAAACACGGTCTAAAAAGAGACCGTATGTCATTACGCCTTCGCTCTTCTCCCACCAGCCGGATGCAACCTGGCATCATCTTTATCCGCCCAAAAGACAATTTTCCAAAGCGGAGTTCGGACAGCCTTAGTATGGTCAGCCTCCTTACGAGGATCATGGGAATGATAGTGTTCCCCTTTCATATGCCAACGAATAGCCAGGCGTTCGGGTTCTGTCATATTCAAGCCGTAGTTTCTAAGGATGGCAATGGACCTAACACTATGCAGATCACCCAATCGGCAATCATAGTTATGCTTTCTAATTGATCTACCCCGGAACCAAAAACGATCAGACTTGCAGGTGTCGTGCAACATAGCGGCAATGATCACACTGTCTTGAGGCAAAGAACTATCAGCGCGTTGTAAGGCTAACTTGCATGTACCCAAAGAATGCTCCGCGAGCCCTCCGGGCCAATTGTGGTGCTTATTTGGGGAAGAAGCTCTGTAATAAAACCCGCTATCATCCAGATAACGAAGGACCTCATCCATCCCCTCACGTCCTGTCGACTGCAACAAGTTGATAATCTCATCACGTTGAGCGGCTATACGTGCCACAGCCTTGTCTTCGTATTCTTGTTTGGTGTACCAACCAGCAATCTTTCGCCGCACCCTTGCCTCGAAAGCCTCTTTACATGTTTCCATCTTATTTATTAGTTTTAAGAATTAAATAAAGTTTAATCAAAGACTTCGGCAAGTTTTTTCGCTAGCGCCTCACCGCGCAGTCCTCTGGCCACGACGATACCCTCAGGGTTGATCAGAAGGTTGTCAGGGATGGAGTTGACAGAGTAAACTTCAGCGGCCACACTCTTCCAATATTTCAGGTCAGAAAGATGAATCCAGGGCATCTGCCATTCAACAATAGCCTTTGCCCAAAGCTCCTTTTCGCTGTCAAAAGAAAGACCGATAATCTCAAAACCCTTGTCGTGGTACTGCTTGTAAGCATCTCTCACATTGGGCATTTCGGCCTTGCAAGGGCCACACCAAGAGGCCCAGAAGTCCACCAATACGTCGAAGGAAACGCTGCCGCCGGGCCGCAGGCAGAAGCTGTTCTCGGGGCCGTAGTATATCTTGGGCGTCGTCCAAGAGGATATTCTTGAATTGAGGGCTCCGGTGATATTATTGAACTTGCCTGCGGTACTGAGAATCAAAAATGGCACAACCGAAGTTGTACCATTTTCATCTTTAATCAATTAATTGTCAATCGATAATCGGTTTAATATTCTTCCTCGTTAAAGATGCTGTTTTATATTGATTATCAATGAATTAAATATTATAAATGCTTGTTTAGACAAACAAACATTGTTTTATAGGGTACTAAAACG
>CACZZF010000004.1 GCA_902785575.1 uncultured Bacteroidia bacterium
ATACAGGTTCACTGCCTGTATCTTCTCATCAAATGAATGGATGATTTCTTTGGACATAATTGTTCTTTTTATGTCCAACTTTTGGGGTGCACTTCATTTGAGCTTGTGGTCCGCAGACGAATATGCGATGTAGGCCGCTGGAAGCAGGGGTTACGTGCTTTTGATTTGTAGATTCTTCTCTGCCTTTCTTCCTAAGACCAAAGTAAATCCAGTATTTCTAGAAGGAGAAGGCGTAGCGGAGGTTGATCGCTGGGGTGAATTCTTTCAGCTCTCTGTTCCTTCTTTATCCGCTCCGCTGTACGTTCCGATGAACAGGATTAACCCGGATCCTTGTTCTGAAATCGTGTAAATGAAAGGACTCTCGGCAATAAAGTATTCTATTCCTTGCGCGCCGGATGGACCCGGAGAAATCGGGATACTAGCTTGCGTAACCGCGGCGGCGGAGGCTCCATCTTCGTTCATGAAAAACAGGGCATCCTGACCGAGGAGATTGAGAGGTGGAATACCTTTCTTGAAAACATAGTCCATATTAAACCTCTTGGAATATGACGTCGAGAAAACCGGCAAGGAAAGTTTGACCTCTTTTTTCTTAAGACCATTCCGCATTTTATCCCAAGACTCGGAATCAAGTTTATCGAGAACGCCAGACACATTGAAGCTAACTTTGGGAAGAATGATCGAGAGAGTGAATGTGCCGTCTCCAAAAGGCAGGCTGACAGCCCTGTAATCATCGCAACCATAGAACTTGATTTGTCCCTGTTTGTTCATGAAGGGTGTGTGCACGAATTCCTCCGGACTTGTGTAAAAACTACTGGTTTTTGTCAGAGCCTTGTCGAATTTATCCTGCCACTCTCCTTTGAAAAGGAAAAAGTTAAGCAACGACGATTGATACTCTTCAACCGGGAAAGGGGCTTTATTTAATAACCCACCTGTCTTCTCCTGACACCAAATGTCTTCAGGACGCTTCCCTTGTGGCTGTTCCAGAAGAGATTTGGCTTCTATTTCAATATAATCCAAAGAATAGCTGGATTTCAGCTCATCAAGAAAAGGTTCCGGATACTTTGCCGCGCGGGAATCAATCATTAGGGCATTGCCCAATGAAAGCTCCTTGCTGAAGACTTCACTTGACAACGAGGCAATCAGATGCTTAAAATATGTGTTAGTCTCCTTGATACCTCCATCGAAACCAATCACATCAGAAATGGTTTTCTCGTCTTCGACACCATTTCCAAGCATCGCCAAGGTCATTTGAAATCCTAAAGGACTTATCAGGATATCCGTATCGTTCTTATATAAATCCTTGAAAAAGCTGAAAGCGAAATCATTGGAAGGCGCGATATTCCGCAACTCCACTTCTGACAAATCGAGCCTGGTTTTAATTGCCTCATTGTCGCTTTCATAGATTTCCTCTTCATTGATTTCCTTCTCGCATGACACAGGAACAATTGCCAGCAAAAGCAAACAAGCAAACAACAGTCTTTTTGCCTTTAACATATCCTTGAAATATTTAGAAATAACACTATTACAACTAGTTCTATATTATAAATCCACTATTTCTGAAATCTTGCATGAATGTCTTCTACTTTTTATATTATTCTTTAAGGCGTCTCAATTTGAAATGCCTTTGATCCGATAGTGAAACGAATTCAAATCTCTTTTTTGATAATTCTATAGTCTGGCATTTAACATCGGACCAACCTAAAATAGAAACATTAAAACCGTCTTCTCGAATAAAACATTCATACAACCAAACATCATGCGTTGACATCTCTCCTTCTCCATAAACACGCATTTTGAACCTATTGCTATTGGGATATTTATCCGAAAAAAATATTTCTACCCTATCATGGGTGCATATAAGTATATCACTGGATGCGTCGACAGACACCCAAGGGTCGGCATACTCTACAATCCAAGTGCCCGAAAGACTCTTATAGTCCCACGAGTCATCCTTGCTACATGATGACAGCACTATTACAAGCATCGAAAGGACTGGTAATAGACCATGTTTCTTAATTTGCATTCTACACAGTATTTTAATTAATTGACTTCGAACCCATACATGATGTCAATATCTTCGCTAAACACATGACTTCCGGGGGTCCAAGCCAGAGGAACCGAAGAATAATAACCAATATAATCATTGTTCCAGCCCCAGTTCATGTTAAAATAGTAAGTAAACCAATAAGTGTAATTGTGAATAATCTCATATTCCTCAATACCGGGATATAACTGCTGTTTCTGACTGTCGGTTAAAATCATATCATAATTCAGATTTGGGTAAAATGATAATGAATCAGTAGGGATAATTTTTAAATATTCCTGGTAATCTGAAGAGTTTTGATATTTTTTATACCCATCAATAATCCAAGCATGAGCATCGTTGCCATTATTAGAACGATTATTAGAGGTGTCTTTTGCCCTTATCACGACAGGCATATCATCATTTAAGCTATTGATGATTATACCTTGATCATAACCATCATTTATAGTACTGCTAATACCTTCTCCCGCAAAAACAGAGTTTTCAAACTCGGCAGTGGATGCATTTCCTCTGAATCTCGTATTAATCCGGTCTGCGATATCCATTATGAATCTTCCGGTTATAATTGTCCCGTTAGTCATTCCATTTGACTTGACAAGTTGCATCTGACTCCAGTTGCTTGATGGACTCTGATAGTTCGACCTTGACAGGTTCGATTGGAAATAACTACCCAAGAAATGCCAAGTAAAACTAGTATCAATCTGATGATAAAGGCCACTAGGAACGCCTAACTCATAATGAAGATAATAAAGCATTTGTGAATATGCGACAGCTGTACAACCAAAGGGACAGTAATAGTTATTGGTAGGATCTTTGGGGGTCAAAGAAATGGTCCAAGGCCAATCTTGCCCCCATTTTGTTACCGTTAAGGGATTAACTGTCGTTAAAAGAGTAGCAGGAGGATACTGATATCCCAAAGGGACCCTTAACCATACATACGGCTCATTGTCATAAGGGCCGGAACGGTGGTTTTCATCCGAAGCCTCCTCATCTTCTATCATTCCATGTTCTATCATAGTTTCAGCTCTCTCAAGCCAAAAACGAACTTCCGGACTCTTAATGTTATTCGGATCGAACTCGCCTTCGGCTCCATACGCCAGAATCTGATTTTCTGCTTGGAATCGTCCCGAGACAATTGCCCATCCTCCTTTCTCAAAGTTGGCCACATGTATTAGTTCACGTCCGTCCTTTGAAACTGTAGTTATCGTATATTTGTCAATATCCTTAAACTCCGTCCTGTCAAGGGACCTTTCAAGTAACACGGGAACAAACTCCCGTGTTACTTTCTTTCCTTTTATAAAAGCAGAGACCGAATGATCTTGAAAGGAAACATCACCCCTGGTCTTGATTAAAGACTCCTGATTCTTAGATAATATGTTGTCTGTAGTTGTCAATTCTTCCGAGCAAGCGTAAGCGATCGAGAGAATTAACGTGATGCCGATAATATATTTGAATATGGTTCTCATGGCTTTCATTATTATAAACCCGTTTTTTCAAAATCTTGCATGAAAATATCAAAAGCATTATAAATCGAACTCGCCCCTATATCGCTGGCCTGACGGTAGGGTAAACAGAAGGATGTAGTGTCCTGGTCCCATTGTGATTGGGATGGTAGCGTAAAGGAACTGAGTATCAACGAAGTCGGAGACATATCCGCCTGTCGTTGTGTTCAAAACCTCAACTTCGATCTCGCCGAGATTAGAGGTAAAAGATAGCAAGATCGATGATTGCGTGGCGTTGTAGTTAGCGCAGACAGGAACGACAACAGGAGCTTTTGGACCTATAACAGGTGTGTAACCAGGTAAAGGTTCAATAATAATAACTGTGTCTGGGGACTCTACTATAGCGGCCTTCATTGGTATTTGTATAGCAAAGCCCAATAATGCTGCTAAAGCAACGATTAAACTACTCTTTATCATATATAAATTGATTGAAACATATGCAAAGGTCGGGATTAGCAAGGAGTCCTCCTTCTGTTATGGCTGAAAAAAACGTGAGAACAATTTTTGTTAAAATCGCCCCTTCAGATGTCTGAAAGGGCGATTTCAGCAAATAACCACGAATTAACCGTGAGAATCGTCTTCTGTTGTTATTTAACTAGCTGATATTCAATATAATACACAAAAGGATGATTTCACGGTCTAAATCATTAAGAATCAATCTGTTATGTTTAACTACCAATAATCGAAGAATAATAATCCCCTAAAGTTCCGTATTTCGTCGAAAGTTTTTTTCTCAAATATCTTTTCCTTGAGCGGGTACTTTCAAGAGATGAAATGCCCATGATAATCATGACAGTAGTGTTGTCAAATCCAGCAAAATAGTAACTTGACATACGGTAATCGGACTCTGACAAATCGGGACAGTCCTTTCTAAAACGACTCATTAGACCATCTAACTTGTTGTCAACAAGTTTTTCGAACGACCTTTGTGCTTCTGGATCTGATTTAAGGTCGCCTATCCTAGATTGAATGATTTTAGAGAGATTATCAGCAGTAATACAATCGCTCGACTTTTTGAGATAAGCCTCTTCGTATATTTCTCCTAAGAAAGCAAATACTGTTCGCTGTTTATTAGCTTTATTAATACAAAGAATCTGGTTTTCAAGATTTTCTATAGCCAGAGTCATTCTCTCTCTTTCTTCACGCTGTTTATGAAGAACCTTTTGGTATAGCAAATATATTATAGCAGAAACAAGACCCAGCACAAGGCAAAGCAATGAAATAATCATGTTTTTCCGCCTTTGACCTTGCGCCCTCAATGCCTTTTCGGTTTCAACCTGCTCGAGGTATGACCTTTGCGCATTCGCCGCAGAAAGCACATAGTTACTCATCCTAATGGAATCCATGGCGTTCATGGCAGACCACAAACTCCTATAAGCATCATCTTGTTTACCAGACTTTAGGGCACTACGATACTCCCAATAATGAACAGAATACTCATCTTTATCATTTTGGAGTTCAGCTAACCGTTTATAAGTCTCGCTCTCTTCATCCTTTCCTTGTGATTTTAACAGGTACCAGTAAGCATACATTTGGGACACGCTCCCAAAAGAAACCCCATTATCAAGAGCGGACTCTATGAGCGAGGATGCAAATCCCTCGTCAGGGTTCGGTTTAATCAGAAGAAAAACTCCGTAATCCATAGAGGCACGTCCTTTGATTGCAGGATCAAGCGGGGTGATGGAAAGGATGTCCTTATAGCAGGTGCTCGCATTGTCCCACAACCTTCTTTGTGCCAGGTTACTCGCCTTATGAAGAAGTTCTAACGATTCTTGGTCTTTCCTCCCGCAAGAACGAAAACACTCAAGCGATTTATCAATGAAACTTGACGCTTGGGCATAATCCATCGTCTTTGTGTATGTGTCAGCAATCTTGGAATATAAAACCCCAAGGATATTATTGTCGGAAATCCTGTCAAAAGAATCAATAGCCTTATAAAAAGACACTATCGCCTTATTGTATTGCTTGCCATTATATTGCTCCGTCCCAAGATACATCCACGCCTTCAATTTCTCTTCCGGACTGCCGTGGCGGGAGTACCAGTCGACGGCGGGCTGGACGACACGAGTGTCGGCGGTGTCGATGTAGTTCTTGTCCAGAGCCATGGCGTGAAGCAGGGAATATTTGGCCTTGACCGCGCGGCCCCGAAGGGCGGTCGTGTCGATAGCCCTGATAGCGGCCAGGGCGCTGTCCGGGCGGGAGTCGATGTACGACTCGATGTCCGAAAGGCGCTTCTCCTCTGTTCTAGAACCGCAGGATCCGAGAAGTGTGATGATTACAACAGCGAAGGCGGAAAGACCAATAATCCGAACCGGTTTCACTTTATTTATAAAAAGTTTGATGAGCAAATATAATGATTGTTTTTCAAAACAAGAGCGCGGGATCTTCGTGAAGAAGTCCCGCGCCAGTTGTACGGTCAGGCCGATGATTATTTAAACCACTCGGTGATGTGGTCTTTTGCCCAGAGATAGTAGACAATAAGGCCGATCCAGCTCGTAAGCAGAACAATAACGGAGCAGATAACTTTTCCAACAACCGAAATAGGCTTCTTGCAAATGTCGATGACAGCCAATACGGCAAGCACCAGACCAATGATGTAGATAATAGATTTCATGTTTTAGCGATTATTTGTGACAAGATAGTGAAAACCAGTGAAAAAACGAAAGATTAATCAATCTCTTCCTCCGGAATATCCCAATTATCAGTGCGGAAAGGCACGACCGGCTGGCCGAGAGTCGTCTTCAGATTGGTCTCTGAATAATTGTTGAAACAATAACGCACGGCCACAGGAGTCTTTACCTCGTCTGACCATACCTCGACCTGATTATCCAACCAAAGCAGACGGGCATTCGCCGGACGGAACTTCTTGTCAGCTCCTGCGATCTCAAACCCCTTGACGGAACGGACCACCTGTCCTTGATCGTCAAGCCAGTTGAAACTCCTCGGATCGGACTGGTCATTCGGCTCACAGAGATTATTGAAAGAGATAACCGCTTTTCCGTCAACTATTTCCATCGACTTATACGTCGGAGCGTCAGCCGGGACACCTTCAATCCCGTAGTCCCTTGACAACGCCAGCCAAGCCAGTCGCTCACCGACAGAAAGCTTGTCCGGCTCGTGAATCAAGGAATATGTTCCGACATCCGTAGTGCTGGCCATGGCGCAATAAGGGACCATCTCCGTAGCCTTTATCTGGTTCTCCACCAGAAGGGCCGAACGGCGCTTCTCGGGACCGCTATAACGGTAAGGGGCTATCTGGGTGATGTAGAACGGCATCTTCTCATCTCCCCAAGCCTCCCGCCACTGGCGGATCATCTCAGCCTGCATGTCAGCATATTCCTTATAATTGCCCCTGTTGGACTCTCCCTGGTACCAGATGAAACCTTTTGCGGTGAAGTTCTCGATCGGGACAACCATACCGTTGTAAAGCACGGAACCAGGGAAATAGTACTCATCCCAATTCTTGGCGGTATATTCCTCATCCACGCCCAGTTTCTTGTTGGACTCTGGAGACATCCAAGCCTCGATGTTAGTGCCGCCCCAGTTGGTGGTTATCAGGCCGATAGGGACTCCAAGATACTGGTTGAGGCAACGTCCGAAATAGTAGCCCACGGCGCTGAAAGCCCCAACCGTCTTGGGATCAGAGCAAATCCATTCACCGACACAATCGTCCTTGGGAAAATCTGTCGAGTCCCTCGCTACGGTGAAAAGGCGAATATCAGGATACATCCTGGCCTCACGCATCGTCTCGGCGGCATGCAGGCAAGGCTGCCCCAGGAAGCCCTGGACGGGCATCTCCATATTGGACTGGCCGGAGCAGATCCAAACCTCTCCAAGAAGGATGTTCTCAAGCCGGGTCTTCTTGCCGTCAGAGAAAGTAATTGAATAAGGCCCTCCGGCATCGGTTGTGGCCACCTTCACAAGCCATTTGCCTTCCTCGTCAGAACGTGCCCTATACTTCTTATGGTTCCATGAAGTCTTGATTTTGACCTTCTTACGAGGCGTTGACCAACCCCATAGATTGACTTCGGAGTTTCTCTGCAGGACCATGTTGTCCCCGAGGACGGCTGGCAGCCTGACCTCGGCATTTGAGACCGCTGCCGCTCCCAGCAGCGCCGCTATTAATAACAGAACCTTTCTCATTAGTCCTCAACTTTGATGTTGTCGCAATTCTTGAATATGAAACGGTCTTCAGGCGAGGCGTTAGCGGGATAGTCAGCATCTGTGAACTCGATCTTGTTGCCCCTGAAAGTGAACCCGTCAACGCAGTACAGATTGACTATCCTGTTGTCAAAGCCACGGAAGATGTTGTTTTCCACAAGTATATTCTTGTGGTAACGGGAATGCTCCCTGTCCGGGATTCCGCTTCCCACGGCGATGACGGCGCTGCCCCATGTGGCGGAACCGTACATGCAGTTGTCGAAAACATTGTCCCGGATCACGACATCGCGGACTCCAGACTGCTCGTACCAGTAGCGTCCGTCACCCTCGAACAGGATCGCCGTGCCAGGAGAGTGGAAGGTGTTCTTCTCGATCACAACCTTGCCTCTTGAGCCGATAAGCAGTCCCCTTGCCCGGTTGTTACCGATGTAGCATCCGCTGATCAAGACGTCGGGATACTCATCGTCCTCTGCCACGACATCCCCTTCTTCCACTTCAGCGGGAAGTTGCTCTGTGAAAGTAACTTCCGCATATTCAGCGTTGAGATATTCGACTGCTTTGACAACCTTTCGGGTCCTTGCTTCCATTATCTGGCTATCGACAATCTCCAGAGTCATACCTGGCTTTATGAAACGAACCCCGTACTGTCCGCTGTTCTTCCAGCGCAGGAGCAACTTGTCAGGTGAGAGTATCTTATCAACCGCCATGTACCAGCCATGAACGTTCGTGGCATCGTCTTTCTGGCCTTTGAACACGCAATCGATCATCCGGATATATCCCTTGCAATTGACAAAATGGGTGGCATCCGCCGAGATGCTGATAATCCTGTCAGAACCCGGGGTCGGCTCCACGTACATCCTCAGTAACTCTATGTCCTTGGAACTCTGTGCGATAACGCCCATTCCGCAACAATTATAGAGTTTCACATCAGTCAAGTTGAACCCGTCGCAATCAAGAAGGGTGAACGCCGGGTTGTTTCTGGTTGATGCTCCAAGAGCCATCACATTGCCGACGGTCGCTTCGCCATAGTCAGAACGGTAGAACCTGAACCTGTTCGGCCCAACCTGCGTCGCTTGGGAGGATTCTGTCCAGATCCAATAGTCGTGGACATGGTAGGCTACTTCTTTCTTATTTTTGTCAAACTCCAGGAGGCTTGAATACGGATAGGTGTCTTTGTCGGCATCCAAGAACACAAGGTTGCCTTCCCTGAATGTAGTCTCATAGTAATCAGGGAATTGAAGCTCGAAGAATCCTTTTCCGACAGCAGTGACCACGCCCTCCGACACAAACGCCCTCGTGAAATCAATCGTCAGATCTTTTATGGATATATTCGAACAACCCTCAAGGTTGAAAGGGGATATGTGGCCAGAGAATAGTAGCTCAGTTCCGTTGCCTTCGATAGTGAAGTCCTTCATGCCCTTCATCTGGAAAGCTATCCTCTTCATCGAAGGGTCATTGTTGCTTATGTACTGATACTCCTCGTAAGCCTTGGCCGGCTTTACCCGGACAACGCCTCCAGGCAGAACCAGTTTGGCCGCTTTCAAACGTACGCAGTCGTCAAGAGCCGCCCTGATGGCAGGCATCGCATCCTCCGATGATGCCGTGTCCATATAATCTTCCAAATAGATGGTCTGGCCTCCTTTGGAGCACCCGAGAACAGCGCATACGGCCAGAATAGCCAAAAGCAAACGATTGAATCTCTTCATATTATCCCAAAAGACCGATGATGAATATGGCCGCTATTGTAACCGGGGCCACGTATTTGATGAGAAAATAAACAATCGGGAACAGTTTGCCGGAGCTCTTGATCTTTCCTCCGTTGGTAAGCTCGTCTTTGACCGCCGCCTTATCCATCTTCCAACCGACAAAAACGCTGAAAAGAAGGGCGCCTATAGTCATCAGGAAGTTGGAGGCGAGACGGTCACAGAAGTTGAATATCGTGTTGCCCAGCAACTTCACGTCTGAAAGCACGCCGAAGGATAGCGAGCAAAGGATTCCTACGACCAAAGTGATGAGGAAGAGGATGATCGTGGCGTTATGCCGGGACTGTTTCTTCTCCTCAACTAAGTAAGCCACACCTACTTCCATCATTGAGATAGAAGAAGACAGGGCCGCTACCAAGATGGTTAGGAAGAACAGGATGGAGACTACGGCACTGATAACCTGGGCGCCGGCGCCCATCTTCGCGAAGATGAAAGGAAGGGTCTCGAAAACCAGTCCGGGACCGGAACTCGGAGTGATCCCGGCGGCGAATACGGCCGGCATCACAGCGAAACCTGCGAGGATGGCGAATAACAAATCGAAGAAGGCTGTTCCCGTTCCTGACAGAAGAATATTCTCATCCTTTCTCACATAGGACGCATAGGTCAGCATAGTGCCCACACCGAGGGACAAAGAGAAAAAGCTTTGTCCGAGAGCCGCGGCATAAGCGTCTGGGGTAAGTTTGGAGAAGTCCGGCTTGACCAGATACCTGACTCCTTCCCCGGCTCCTGGCAAAGTCATGGAATAAATCGCTATGATCACTATCAGGACGAACAGTACCGGAATAGAGACCTTGCTGAATCTCTCAATCCCTTTATTGACCCCGAAGTACACTATCAAAGCGGTCAAAAAGAGGAAGACCATCATGCACACGAGTGGCCACCATGTTGAGGATGAGAAGGTTCCGAACATGGCGGTGACAGATTCGGCGTTATCTGGTTGGAACTGGAGGGCGAGAGCCTTGCATAAAAACGCGAAAGACCAGCCTCCCACAACACTGTAGTAAGATAGGATAATCAACGGGGAGAGCACCGTCAACAGTCCCAGCCATTTCCAGGCGGTTCCTGGAGCAAGGGCGTTCATCGCCCCGAATGTTCCCTGATGCGTCCTGCGGCCGATAATCGTCTCGGAAAGCATGATCGGCAACGACAACAGGAAACAGCAGATAATATATACCAGGATGAACGCGGCTCCACCATATTCCCCGACAATGAAGGGGAACCTCCAGATGTTGCCAAGGCCTATGGCTGATCCGGCCATGGCCATTATAACCGCGGCGCGGCTTCCGAAATGCTCCCTTTGTGTCATAACACGAAATTTGAGATGAATATGATGACGACCACAATCGGGGCTACGTACCGGACGAGGAAGTAGAATACGTCGAATATCTTATTGTTGACGGTTCCACGGTTGGTAATCTCCTCCCGGACGGCCTCCTTTTTCATTTTCCAGCCGACGAAGAGGACAACCAGAAGCACACCGGCAGTCAGCAGGAAATTGGAAGAGAACGCGTCCACTTTGCCGAACGCGTTCATGGAGAACACGCTGGCGATGCCGAGAACCCACGCCAAAAGGAACACCAGCAAGCATGCCGTGCGCCTTTTGATTCCTTTCTCCTCAACAAGGAAAGCCACGCCCACCTCGATGAGGGAAATGCTGGAAGTCATGGCCGCGACAACCACAGAGAAAAAGAATAGCACGGCGACAATTGTGCCGATTATCGGATACGAGGCGCCCATCCCTGAGAAGACATGCGGCAGGGTCTCGTAGACAAGGCCAGGGCCGCTGCTCGGGGCGATTCCAGCGGAGAACACGGCCGGCATAATAGCGAATCCGGCCAGGATAGAGAACAACAAAGCCGCCAAAACGGTTCCTACACCAGAAGCCACAAGGTTCTCATCCTTATGGACATACGAGGAATATGTCACCACGATTCCCATACCGAGGGACATCGAATAGAAGCTTTGTCCGAGAGCGAATGCGAAGGTCCTTCCGGTAAGTTTTGAGAAATCAGGCTTGACCAAGTATTCTACTCCCTTTTCAGCCCCCGGCATATTCACTGAATAAATCATTATCAGCACAATGAGGACGAAAAGGAGGGGAATGGATATCTTATTGAACTTCTCTATACCGTCCTTGACTCCGAACGCGACGATGCCTGCGGAACAGGCGAGGAAAATCGTGTTGAAGATGAGCGGAACCCATCCCGTGGGACGGAACTCGCCGAAATTCAATGTGAAAGACTTGAAGAAATATTCAATTGACCATCCTCCGACGATGCTGTAATAGGAGACGATGACCATCGGGGTTATGACTCCCAAATAGCCAAGGGCCATCCAACCGCTACGAGGAGCCAGCTGCTTCATGGCCCCGATCGCATTGGCGTGAGTACCTCGCCCTATAACAGCCTCAGACAGGAATATCGGGAAAGACAGGATGAAGGAGCAGAGGATATAGACCAGGATAAAAGCCGCTCCACCGTATTCCCCGACCATATAGGGGAAACGCCAGATATTGCCCAGCCCAATCGCCGAGCCGGCCATCGCCATAATCACAGCCGCTCTGCTGCCGAAATGGTCTCTTGTTGTCGCCATTTGTCTTATTCGTTATTAGATTCTTCGCTTCGCAGATTCTTCGCTTCGCTCAGAATGACAAAGATGTCATGCTGAGGAGGTTCTCAACCTCCGAAGCATCTTATTTCCTTTTGTAAATCGTGAACTCGTAGCCGTAGCCGGTCTCGGGATCGACAGCGACGGGGGTTGTGGACTCGACTTCCCAGATAGCGGGGTCTATCACGGGGAAGAAGGTGTCGGCGTCCTCGATTGTGGTATGGACATGGGTGATATAAAGCTTGTCAGCGGTCGGAAGAGCCTGACGATAAGTCTCACCACCTCCCATGACAAAGACCTTATCTCCATCGACCACGCTGTAAGCCTCCTCGAGACTGCCCACCTCTTTGACTCCCTCCGGCTTGTCGGGCCAAGGGAAAATGGATATGACGACATTGTCTCGCTTCGGAAGCGGCTTACCTCCAATGGATTGGAATGTCATCCAACCCATAATCACGGGGCATCCTGTCGTTGTCTGGCGGAAATATTTCATGTCTTCCGCGATATGCCAAAGCAGGGCGTTAGCTTTTCCGATGGCTCGATTATCCGCTATCGCGACTATTATACATTTTTCCATATTCTTTTCTTTTTGTTCGTTTTCACTAGATTCTTCGCTTCGCTCAGAATGACAGTTGGCGTTCAGGATGACATTTAGACCGCCACGGGGGCCTTGATGGCAGGCCAGGGGTCGTAACCTTCAAGTGTAAAATCCTCGTAGACAAAATCATAAATGCTCTTCACATCCGGATTAAGGACCATTTTCGGAAGAGGTCGAGGCTGCCTTGAGAGTTGCTCATTGACCTGGTCGAAATGGTTTAGATAGATATGGGTGTCTCCGGTGGTGTGGATGAACTCACCTGGCTTCAGACCGCAAACTTGGGCGATCATCATGGTCAGGAGGGCATAGGAAGCGATATTGAACGGGACGCCGAGGAAGGTATCCGCGCTGCGCTGGTAGAGTTGGCAAGACAGTTTCCCGTCAGCGACATAAAACTGGAACAGGCAATGGCAAGGCGGAAGAGCCATCTTGTCGACCTCTCCGGGATTCCATGCGGAGACAAGTATCCTACGGGAATCGGGATTGTTCTTGATAGTCTCCACAACCTGCGTCAACTGGTCTATAGAGCGGCCGTCCGGAGCTGGCCAGGAACGCCATTGGTGTCCGTAAACGGGCCCAAGATCACCGTTCTCATCCGCCCATTCATCCCATATAGAGACACCATGATCCTTCAGGTATTTGATGTTAGTGTCTCCTGAGATAAACCAGAGGAGCTCATAGATAATAGACTTTAGATGAACTTTTTTAGTGGTCAGCAGAGGGAAACCCTCCGACAGGTCAAATCTCATCTGATGGCCGAAAACAGACTTCGTGCCGACCCCGGTGCGGTCATGCTTGACCACACCTTCGTCCATAATCCTTCTCAACAAGTCCAGATACTGTCTCATACCACAGAGAATTGCCAGATGATAGCCTCTTCAAAAGTATCCTCAGGACGCAGGACCGTGGTCGGGTACTCGGGTTTGTTCGGAGAATCAGGGCAGTGCTGGCACTCAATGGCTACTCCTTCGTAGTCAAAATAGGAACGGCCGCATTTACCCATGGGGCAACCCGCAAGCCAGTTACCAGTGTAGACCTGGACAGCGGGCTGGGTAGTCAGCACCTCCAGCAGACGGCCGCTCTGGGGGGAATACAGCTTGGCGGCGGACTGCAGCTGGCCAGGCTCGTAACCATTTATCATCCAGCAGTTGTCATATCCCTTACCATACTTCAAAGCGGGGAAATCATCCTTGATTTCGGCTCCAATCTTCTTGAATTCCTGGAAATCCATAGGGGTTCCGGCGACAGGATCCGGCTCACCAAGCGGGATCAGGGTCTCGTCGGTCGGAAGGTATACGGAAGCATTGAGTTTCAACTCGTGGCCGAGAATATCCCCATTGCCTTCTCCGTTGAGGTTGAAATAAGCATGATTGGTAAGATTGATGACGGTGGCCTTGTCCGACCTGGCGGTCAGATAGAGCTTGAGAGCGTTGTCATCTCCCCACTCGTAACGTGCGACAACCTTCACGTTGCCCGGATATCCGGCCTCGCCATCCTCCGCGAAATACATGAACTCTACGGCATCCTCAGCTATCCTGCTGTCCCACACTTGGTTCTGAAATCCTTGAGGACCTCCGTGAAGGTGGTTGGGACCATTGTTAATAGGCAGGGTATATTCGACACCGTCAAGGGTGAATTTCCCTTTGGCGATCCTGTTGGCGTACCTTCCAGGACATTTTCCGGCACAGGGGCCGTCAGCGAAATAGCTGGCCGCGTCAGGATATCCCAAGACCACATCAGCAAGTTTTCCGTCCTTGTCCGGGACAGCTATGGAGACGATTCCGGCTCCGACACTCGAGAGCCTGACGAAGGCGCCGCTCCCGTTCTGGATGGTGTAAAGAATAATCTCTTTTCCGTCAGGGCCATTGCCCCAAATTTCCTTTGTGATCTTCATATCATTAGTGTTTAAATATTCTCAAGATAAGGGAGGACCTTCTCAATCGGAGCGTCTTTCATAACCACCTTCTTGTCTTTGTCCAAAAGATATAACGAAGGGATAGCCCGGACGTTGTAAGTCAAGTCTTTCCGGATGGTATAGTCCTGATCGTAACCATTTGTCCACGCCTTGGGATATTCCGAAGCCAAGGCTTTCCACTTGTCAACCTCGAGATCGATGTACAGGTTGACCACCGTGAGCTTGCCAGTACTGATCGCCTCATTAAAACGCTCGTTTCCAGTAAGGGTAGATATCACCTCCTCGCAATTGGGGCAACCGGGATTGGAGAAAAGCAGCAGGACATTGTCAGACTTTATCCCGTAAAGGGTCAGGACCCTGCCGTCAAGACCTGTGAACTTTATGTCCGCGGCCTTGGTCCCAACTTGGTTCAAGGAACACATCTGCACATCCCTTGAATATGCGGGTTTCATATCTTCGGGGGTCAGATCCGAATTGACCAGACCCTTGATATAAGGCAGGTACAAATCCTCGTCACGCACCGGGGAATTAGGGTCGTAAAGATATTTCCCGACCATCCTCAAAAAATAATCGTACACGTTTGAAGATGGATTCTTAGCCTGGAAATCATTGACTTTCTGGAAGAAAGCGTCCATTGCCTTGATAGCGACAGGGCGTTCGCACACGGTTTCCAGTATCGTAACAAACCGGCCTACTGCAGATTCGACATCGTCCGCGGGAACGCCATTGACCAAAGAAGAGTCGCAAGGATATGTTCCCGAGAGAAAGGCGTCCCAGAAATGGGTCGCGACGTATCCCGCGATTTCCTGCGGATCAGTCACGACAGAAGGCACCTGAGGTGGTGGCGGGAAGCTCCGGAGCGTCGGGGTCTTAACCTTTCCGCCGCAAGAGGCGAGAAGGATAACCGCTGCCAGAATTATGGAAAACCCTCGAAAAACCCGCATAAAGAAAACAGTTATTCTCACAAATTTACTTAAAACTTATCAGATTTCTTTATCTTCGTCCCACAAATGAAACGATTGGCGCTTATCTTCCTGCTCGCCCTCTCATGCGGCACGCTGAAGGCACAGTTCTCTCTTACAGGAGAGGATCCTGGAAACGTGAAGTGGATGAGGATGGACTCTCCTAACTTCAGGCTTATTTATCCGGAAGGCGAGGACTCCCTCGCCGTAGTCTACGGATCTTGGCTTGAAAAGGCCAGGACAGCGGTAGGATGGTCTTCCGGGATGAGAATAGGAGAATATCATTCCGGCCGTTTACCTGTCGTATTGCATAGCTTCAACCCGGTCGCCAACGCCTCCGTCGCATGGGCGCCCAAAAGAATGGACATATACACTGTCCTGGATCCATATTCCCCTACACCTATTCCATGGGAAAATCTTCTCGCGATTCACGAGGGGCGGCACGCTTCCCAGATGCAGGCTGGAGCTGGCGGTGGATTCAAGGTCTTCAACTATCTTGTCGGAGAGCTGATTGCCGGCGCGGTAGCTGGTCTTTACCCCGGACCGACCCTGCTGGAGGGAGATGCGGTCACGACGGAAACAGCTATGACACAGTCTGGTAGGGGGCGCCAGGCCTCGTTCCTGGAATATATGGTCCTGGCTCTGGATCGCGGGGACTACCGGGATTACTGGAGATGGTCACTGGGATCCGACAGATACTACACACCTGATCATTACCGGGCCGGCTACTTGCTTGTCTCGGGAATGAGAGTCTTCTTTGACGATCCGCTTTTCACCCAGGAATATTTCTCAAGAGTAAGAAAGATGGGGCTGTTCGTCCTGAACAAGACGGCGAAGGCCACCAGCGGGATGAACCTCACCAAGTCTTTCAACACTATTCTCGCGGCGAACCATGACATCTGGAATGCGGAGGCGGACGCCAGAGGACCATTCATGGTCGCCTCTCAAGTCTCCACCGCTCCTTGGAGGCATACGGCATATTCAGGAACCGTGATTGACAAGGATGGCGTCCTATGGTCAAAGAAAGGCGGGCTTACCGTCGCGAACAGCTTGGTGAGATCCTCGGCTTCAGGAGAGGAGACAAGAGTACGGTCTTTCGCTTCCTATACCAGCCCCTTGGCTTATGACAGGGCGGGAGACAAGGTATGGTGGTCAGAGAATGTTCCCCATTTTAGATGGTCTCTCGGAGGATCTTCCAGAATCCGTTTTGTGGACACATCCAACCCCGCAAAGATCCATGACCTTACAACTTCCGGACGGTATTTCAATCCGGCCCCATCACCCGACGGGCAGAAAGTGGCCGTGACAGAATATCCGCGTAAAGGAGGATCCAGGATCGTGGTCCTGAGTTCTTTTGACGGAGCTATTGAGAGGATTATAGAAGCCCCTGATTCTTTGCAGTTTACGGAAGTCGCATGGATAAATGACAAGCTCTATGCGGCCGGTCTTTCGGATTATGGTATGGGGATATATGCCCTTGATCCAATAAGAGAAATAGTTGGTCCTCAACCAATTGAGCTTTCAACTCTACGGCCTTTCCAAGGAGCCGGACTTGCCGATGGGCCGGCACTGACTTTTATCTGCGACCGGACTGGGGCGCGCGAGCTGTACTTGCTTGAGATCGGTTCCGGCAAACTGAGCCAAGTAACATCCTCCCGCTATGGGATTTCCTCTCCTGTTTTCAACAACGCCGCCGACACCTTGTTCTATTCCTCACTGGCTCCTTCGGACAAACCCGAGTCTTACAAGCAGGGGTGGATGATTTACGCCACTCCGGTTAAGGACTTGACTCTGAAGACGGTAGCATTCGAAGATATTCATAAGTATCATGTAGCCGAGACGCTGTCCGCACAGGAGAAAGCCCTCGCCGGAGATGAGTGGGACGCTGTCTTTGAACAACCCGAACCTTCGTTCTCTGAGCCGAGGCGCCACAGGAAACTTTCCCCTGTAATCCACTCTTGGGCTCCGGTGTATTTCAACTATGACAATGTGGAAAGCACCAGCCTGGACGAATATTACAAGACCACTTCTCTTGGCGCGACGGCTATTTTCCAAAACCTGGTCGGAGATGGCGCCGGTTTCGTGGGCTACAACGTACATCCGGATCCTGATCTGGAAGGAATCTGGAGACATTCCGGCCATATCAAATACACCTATAACGGCTTGTTCCCGGTTATTGAGTTGTCCGCTGATTTCGGTGACAGGGCGGCGAAATATTACCAAAGAGTCCAGCAAGTTCGGGCGGAAGATAATGCGGTTGCCATATTCACCGGCGGAAAAAGGATAGCCTCAAGACCATATCTTGATAGTTCTTTGAAGCTGTATATCCCTTTCAATTTCAGCTCTGGAGGCATCTCGAGAGGGCTTGTTCCGCAGGTCAAGTACCGATTCACCAACGACCGGATAAACGACAAGATCAGTTTCCGGGTTGAAGAAGAGACCGACGGGCAAAAAACAGTCAAAGAAGTCTCGACTCTTTACCAAGACAATGTTTCTTATGTCTCCACCTTGGACTTCTCCCTGAGGGGTTACGTGATGAGGACAAAAGCCCCCGCGCAAGCATATCCTTCGCTTGGAATCGGCGCGGAAGTCGGACTCAGGACACGGCCCGGCCATTCCCTTTATTACGGAAATACAACCTATATCTACACTTACGGTTATCTTCCAGGCATTCTGCAGGACCAGGGAATCCGGCTTTCCGCGACGTTCGGAGCGAAGGTTGGTGGCGGGGAAGTGAGCTTCCCGGACAGTCCTGTCAATTTCGTCCCGAGGGGTTTCTCAGACAGCAACATAAGGTCTGTCCTGAATTCCTGCTCGCCGATGAGATACAAGCTCACTTTTGACTACGCTATAAAGTTCCTCAACCTGGATTGGTCTGGAATCTGCCCTATAGCCTATCTTAAGAATTTCACACTCACGCCTTTCGCTGACTATTCATACGCGAAGTTCGATGTCTCGGACAAGTACCTCATAAACAACGCGAAGGTCCAGTCAGAGAATTTGATAAGCGTCGGCGCCGATCTTGCGCTCAATCTCGGCAACTTTTTCTGGCTCCCTTACGACACCCAGATTGGGGTCCGTTACGCCAGAAACTTCTGGAAAGAAATCGGGAAATTCAAAACCGAGGGACTCATGAAAGATTACTTCGGAGCGATATTCAGTGTTTCGTTATGATTTTTTCTTATATTTGTGAATTAGTAGAACATTTTACTAATTCATCAATTATATGGAAAAAAGCAAGAATGTCTCCGCCTTCTGGGGAAAAGAGGACTGGCAAGCCGTATGGATAGGCTTCATCGTGATCCTTATCGCCTGCATCGCGGTCCTTACCAAAGCCTTTGATTTCTCGGCTGTCAAGTTTTCCACCTGGGCCGTGGGCGAATCCGCCGCGACAAAGGCGGTTCCTCTCGCTCAGCAACTTGGAGCTTGGGTTTTCTGGCGCAAACTGATTGTCACGGTTGTTGTGCTCTGCGCTCTTTTCACTCTTGGAGTCAAACTACAGGGTGAGAGTGTCAAGAAGTACATCCCGGCTTTCCTCTGCCTGTTTGTGATAGCTTTGGTCGTGCGTTTCATCAGCGCCGAGTTCACCCTCAACCGCTATCTTGAATGGGCTTTCTGGGCTCTTCTCATAGGTCTGTTGATATCCAACACCGTTGGGGTTCCCGATTGGCTCAAACCTGCGATCAAAACCGAGTTCTACATCAAGACCGGTCTCGTCATCATGGGTTTCTCCGTGCTCTTCTCCAATATCGCCAAGTTCGGCCTCTATGGACTCGGAATCGCATGGATTGTCACTCCTATCGTCATCATATTCATGTGGTGGCTCGGGACAAAGATCCTGAAGATTGACAATAAGCCTCTGGTAATAACTTTAGCCTCAGCTACTTCTGTTTGCGGTACATCTGCCGCCATCGCCACAGGAGCCGCTTCGGGAGCCAAGAAGGATGACCTCTCGATCGCCATCTCGATTTCTATCATATTCACGATTTTGATGATGGTTTTCGAGCCTATGATCATAAAGGCTGTCGGAATGAACCAACTGATGGGTGGCGCCTTGATCGGAGGAACTGTCGACTCCACCGGAGCCGTGGTTCTCGCTGGTAGCGCCCTCGGCCCCGAGGCTGAGCAGGTGGCTTCCCTTGTCAAGATGATCCAGAATATCCTGATCGGATTCATCGCCTTCGCCGTCGCTATTTTCTTCGCCACGAGGGTTGACAAGACTTCTGAGAAGAAGGTCGGAGCCGGTGAGATCTGGACACGCTTCCCGAAATTCATCATCGGTTTCTTCGCCGCTTCGCTGATCGCTTCTTTCCTTATCCAGCCGATCTTCGGAGGTGCCGCCGTCAAGGAAATCAATGGCGTTCTCGACCAGTACAAGAACTGGGCTTTCGTTCTGGCTTTCACAAGCATCGGACTCGACACCAATTTCAAGGAACTGGCCAAGCAAATGCATGGCGGAAAGGTTCTCTGGCTCTACATTGTCGGCCAGGTGTTCAACATCGCCCTCACCTTGTTCGCTGTCTGGTTCCTGCTCTCAGGAGTGGTCTTTGACGTTCCCGTCCTCGACCTCTTCAAGTAGTGGCGACAACGAAAGAGAAGATATTCAAAGTGGTCACGATCCTCGTGGTGGTGACCATTTTGATTTGTGCCGGTTGGATAATGGGCCGTCACCTTGGACTGGTGCCGGAATACGATTTCGGAGCCGGCGCATATTATTATGCCGACATCCCGGGATTTGAGAATATAATAAAAGACGAGGGCTATCACACGAAGGTACCTTACTGGGTACACGTGGTTCTTTTTCTCTGCTGGGGATGGCTGATGTACCGTCTTTGGGTATGGATTGATAAACGGAAATAAATGATAACTAAATTATTAGCCACCTGTTCTTCTTGCGGGGAAAAGCACGAGGTCGCCTATTATAGCGGGATCAACACCGCCGAGGAGCCCGAGTTGAAAACCGGAGTCAAAGACGGCTCCATATTCCTTTGGGAATGTCCACATTGCGGCAAAACCAACCTCGCCTCCGGGCAGACTATTTACCATGATCCGGAAGAGAAGCTGATGGTCTGGCTCCTCCCTCCGGGAATCGTTGGCGAAGACAAGGTCAAGATTATTGAAGATAGCTTGATTAAGGCGTCCGAGGCTCTTGAAGGCTATACTTTCAGGAGAGTGGATGATGTCGGCACCTTGATTGAGAAAGTCAATATTCATGACGCCGGGCTTGACGATACCGCTATCGAGATGTGCAAATATGTCACCAAGATGGAACTCGCGGAGAAGGGTGGTAACAAAGCCGCATTGGAGGCTCCGTTCAAGTTTTTCCGCATAGATGGACCAGATAACGAGCTGTCTTTCACTTACCCGGCCGACGGTCACATGCAGGTGGTTCAGATCGGGTTCAACGTATATGAAGATTGCGCCGGAATAATCCGACGCAACCCTGCTTTGAAACCATCTGGAGGATTCCCCCGCATTGATCAAGGGTGGATCGCCAGGTTTTTCAGGTAAAATCCTTATTCGACTTTCCTCGCTCCGTCGCTGATCACGACGTCGTAAATCTTGACATCGTGGCCGAATTCAGCGGGGAATTTCTCTTTGACCGCGGCGATGAAGCCGTCGTAAAGCTCATCCTTGACCAGGTTGATGGTGCAGCCACCAAAGCCGCCACCCATTACCCTGGAGCCGGTCACGTCGCACTTGCGAGCCAGTTTGTTGAGGAAATCCAACTCGGGGCAGCTGACTTCGTAGAGCTTGCTCATGCCAAAGTGAGTCTGATACATCATCTCGCCCACGGTCTCATAGTCACCCCTCTCAAGGGCGTCGCAGACATCGAGAACCCTCTGGACCTCGCCAATCACGTATTCAGCCCTCAGGAAGTCTTCCTCGGGAATCTCTTCCCTGACCTCCTCAAGCCATACGCGTTTAGCGTCAGACAAGAAGTCCACCTCGGGATGATTCTTCTTGATCGCGGCGGCGGCGTTCTCGCAGGACTCGCGGCGCTTGTTATAAGCGGATGAGGCCAGCTCGTGCTTTACGCAAGAATCGATCAGAACAAGCTTGTAGCCCTGGGGATCGAACGGGAAATACTTGTACTCCAAAGTCTTGCAGTTCAAACGGATCAAGCAGCCCTTCTTTCCGAAAATGGAGGCGAACTGGTCCATTATACCACACTTGACCCCGCAGTAGTTGTGCTCTGTGCTCTGTCCGATCTTCGCCAACTCGAACTTGTCAATATTGTTACCGAAAAGCTCGTTGATAGCGAACGCGAAAGTGCTCTCGAGGGCGGCAGATGACGAGAGGCCGGCGCCAAGGGGGACATCACCGGCGAAGGCGCAATCGAAGCCCTCAACTTTTCCGCCGCGTTTGATAGTCTCGCGGCAGACTCCGAAGATGTAACGGGCCCATTGCTGCTCCGGCTTGTCCTCTTCTTCAAGGCCAAACTCAACATACTCATCATAGTCCAACGAGAAGGCCTTGACCTTCTTTGTGCCGTTAGGCTTGATCTCGGCCATTATGCCGCAATCAATAGCACCGGGGAACACATAACCTCCGTTGTAGTCGGTATGCTCTCCGATGAGGTTGATTCTTCCGGCGGAGGCGAACACTTCCCCTTCCGTCTCATAGAGGGTCTTGAATTTTTCCCTGATTTTGGTTTTCATTTCCATAATTATGTAATTAGAGCGTTATCGTCTGTCCATCCTTACAAAAATAATAAATAATTATCTAATAACGAGCGTTATCGGACAATGATCGCTCACCCCTCCCGTATATCTTGGCCCGGTGTAAGTGCGAAGGGGTTTTTCTCCCGAATGGGTGTTGTCCCGGACCGTCAGGAAGGGGACTCTCTCAACCTTCATTTCTAGGAAGGAGGACTTTTGGGCTATTTCCGGAGAGACGAAGAACATATCTATCATCTCCCATCTTCCTGAATATTTGATAGTTCCGATGCCTTTAGCAGCTAATGGGGCGGCAAGGTTTTTCATCTTGCCTGAATACTCTTTCGTCGACTCGGGTGTGTCATTGAAGTCTCCCATGGCAACAATGTTTCCGAAACCGGCCTTGGCTAACGAATCCGTGATTTCGGAAAGCCTGGCCATCGCCGCCTCCCGGCGCCAGGACGAGTCGTCTCCATATTTTGAAGGGTGATGGTTGGCGAGGACAGCTATACTGTCCCCGCTTGCCGTCTCGAATCCGGCATACAATATATCCCTTGTCAATAAAGGAGGGCCGTCTCTCGAATATACCCTCAACGGTTTGGAACCCAACTGCTTCAGTCGGGTTCCGCGGTATAGGATGGCTACATCTATACCTCGAGGATCCTGAGATTCATAATGTATGATGGAATAGTCCAACCGACGCAAAACGGTCTCGGACAAGAGCTTTTTCAAGACAAACCGGTTCTCAACCTCGGCGAAACCAATGACGTCTGGGAGCATTCCTTTCTCGTCTGCCACCCAGAGTATTGTCTTCGCGATCGCATGGCATTTTCTATTGAACTTGGCCTTTGTCCAATGTCTCTTTCCAAATGATGTGAACTCTTCTTCAGACGGGCTGGAAAGGACCGTGTCACGCTTCCAATCAAAAAAGTTCTCCACATTCCAAAACATAAACAATAAAGAGTCTTCCCCTACTGGCGCCTGTGGCTCCCGCCAGAGAGCGCCCGCGATGAGAAGACTCAAAAACATGGTGTTAATCCTAAATCTAAACTCAAATTATGAACAGAAGTGTTCGACAGCGAATATGGCCAAAGGAAACGGAAAAAAAGAACAGAAACAGAAAAACATTTTCTTATGATTCGTATCTTTGTCTACAATAAAAAACAACAGAACCTATAAATCAAAGGGATATGTCTTTGAAGTGTGGAATAGTCGGACTTCCGAATGTCGGAAAATCAACTTTGTTCAACTGCGTTAGCTCAGGAAAGGCCCAAAGCGCCAACTTCCCGTTCTGCACAATTGAGCCGAATCTTGGCTCAACGAATGTGCCGGACAAGAGGCTGGAGGTGCTCGCGGACATGTGCAAGCCTAAAAGCGTGGTTCCCGCCACTGTGGATATTGTTGATATAGCGGGCCTTGTCAAAGGCGCCAGCAAAGGCGAAGGACTTGGCAACCAATTTCTGGCCAATATTCGGGAAACTGACGCGATCCTGCATGTGTTACGTTGCTTTGATGATGGCAATGTCGTCCACGTTGACGGCAGTGTGGATCCGGTCAGGGATAAGGAAGTTGTTGACCTTGAGCTTCAAATAAAGGATCTTGAGACTGTTGAGTCAAGGCTCGCCAAGTCCCAGAAACAGGCGACAACGGGCGGGGACAAGAACGCCAAGAAACTTGTTGATCTGCTGCTTCGTTACAAAGAGGCCCTTGAGCAGGGAAAGTCTTGCAGGACAGTAGATTTGACCAACGAGGAAGAAGTCGCTTTGGCCAAAGATTTGTATCTGCTGACGAACAAACCGGTGATGTATGTCTGTAATGTGGATGACGCGTCAGCGGCGACAGGCAACAAATATGTGGACGCCGTACGGGAGGCTGTCAAAGATGAGAACGCTGAGATTCTCGTCATATCAGCCAAGACGGAATCCGAGATCGCGGAGATGGACAGCTACGAGGATCGTCAGATGTTCCTGGAAGAGATGGGGTTGAAGGAGTCTGGTGTGGTCAGATTGATTCAGGGAGCATACCATTTGCTTGGCCTGCAGACCTTTTTCACGGCCGGCGCGGACGAATGCCGGGCATGGACCATCCACAAAGGAGACAAAGCCCCGAAGGCCGCTGGGGTTATACACACGGACTTTGAGAAAGGCTTTATACGGGCAGAAGTTATCAAGTATGATGACTATGTGACCTTAGGCAGCGAGAGCGCGGCCAGAGCGGCCGGAAAACTAGCCACAGAAGGAAAAGAATACGTCGTACAAGACGGAGACATAATGCATTTCCTATTTAACGTCTAAACTTATTGAAAATGAAAGTATCTATTTTGACAGCACTTGCGGCCTCCGCCATCCTGGCCATAGGCTGCGCCACCACCAAAAGTCTTCCGGACCGCATGGACGAGTTCGTGGAGAAGACCGAGGCTGAATACAAGAACTACACCGATGAACAATGGGCTAAGTCCAAAGAGGATTATAATGCTCTTGTGAAGGAATGGGAAGAAAACATGGACAATTTCTCAACTTCGGAGAAGGTTAGGGTCATGAAATCTATGGGACGCTATGGGGCGATGGTGCTCGAAAAGGAGGTTGCCGGGGCCTCTGATAGCCTTGGTGACATACTTGAGAGTATTCCTGAAACCATCAATGACATCATAGACCAGATTGACACCGCCGCTATCAAGGAGTCTGTCGACGGTATCAAGAACGGTGTCGAGGGTATTATTGAGAGTATCGATACCGCCAGGCTTCGCAAATCTGTGGAGGGGCTCACCCAGAGCATTGACACTGCGAAACTTCGCGAGAAGCTAGAGGCTCTCATCAAGATCTTCGGAGGAGAGTAATATTCAGCTAAAACACAAAAAACCGGCGGGTCATAACACCTGCCGGTTTTATTATTCCTGTCTTTAAATCCTAGAAGAAACGTGCCCTGTAATCCTTGACGTTGGCTTGCTGCATCATGACCGGAAGAATCATCTGAGATGCGTAGGAGCTCATCTGGGTAGCATAGTTCTTCGCGTCTTCCTCGGTATAGAAGGACTCGGTCTCGCGGGAATTCACCTTGAACACATAGGTTCCGATAGTTCCGGCGACAGGACCGCAGATCTTACCCTCGGGTGCCACAGAGGCGGCACCGATAAACTTGGGATCAAGCCCCTGGCCGTTCATGGAGGCGAACCTCACATCAACACCAGAGTTAACGGTGGTGTTCAGAGCCTCGGCAATAGCCTGGAGATCAGTCATTCCCTGAATCTTGGCGGCCACATCCTCAGCGGCCTTCTTGCTAGCGAGCTCACTGTAAAGCTGCTGGTTGATAATGCTGCTGACCTCTGAAAGAGTAGCGAGACCCTCTTTGTGAATACCCTTGACGGTGGTCACGAAGAAGTAATTGTTGTTGACGGTGATGATCGGGGAAACCTTTCCAACCTTATTGTCAAAGACCCACCTTGTGACTTCCTTGGCATGGTCGATGGCGCCATAGTTGGATGTGCTCTCAAGCACACCGTTCATCGGATGTGAATAAGTTCCGCAAGAATCGACGGCGGCGAGATAGTTCTGGTAACTGCCTGCGGCGAGGTTCGCGAACTTGCTGGCCTTGGCATAATACTCATTGAACGTCTCGTTGCTGGCGAGGGAGCTCTTCTGGAGAATTGCGACCTGCTTCTTTGCCACGGGGGCAGTCCTCTTGGTAACCTCGATGACATGAGTGCCATACTGGGTCTTAAGGATAAACGGCTTATTGACAGGAGCGGTGAATACAGACTGGAATCCAGGCACCATGTAGTTCTGGGTCATCCAACCAAGGCTACCAAGCTCACCCTCGAAGGTGGACTGGGTGTCATCGGAATGGAGGGCAACAAGGTTGGTGAAGTTGCCACCCTTGTTAAGAACACCAAGGAGGCTGTCAGCCAACTCGGCCTGGTTGGTTCCACGAAGAAGGATATGCCTTACGAGCACAGAGTCAGGAATCTGGGCGGTAGCCATGATCCTGGCGGCGTAGAAGACATTGTTGTTATCCTCGAAAATCGGGGAAGTTCCAGTAGCGTTTTCGGACACGAATGTGTCGATATCGCTGTTGACGAAACTCAACTCGCCGTTCTTGTACCAATATTCCTCAAGAGGCTTCTCGGAATTCTTGGCGAGGAACGTCTTCATGGACTCGGTGGTGGAGAACTCCTCATAGAGGTTGTCCATCGACTCCCTGGCGGCCTGAATGTCAGCATCTGAAGGCTTAACCTCGAATACTACATATTCGATGTCCCTGGACGCGTTCTGCTTGAACATGTCCTTGTGATCCTCATAATACTTCTTGATGTCAGCGGCGGGAACTTTGATGGTTGTGTCGGTGACGAAACCGAAAGGAACCATCACGAAATCAACATTTGTCGTAACGTTGTTCTCCTCGATGGCCTTCTTGAGCATAAGAGGGCTCTGGGTGCTGCTCTGGTTGAAGAGCGAGCCATACTTGGCATAATACTGCTGAGTGCCGACGGTGTTCTGGATATAGTTCCAGTAAGCGGCGAGCCTGCCGGTATTGTCCTGTGAGACATTATTGATGAAATTCTGAAGAGCCGTCTTGGAGAATGTGCCGGTCTCATCCAAAAACGCGGGGTTCTGGGCAATGACAGGGGAAATCATGTCTCCGGCAAGAAGGGCCTTCATCTCATCCTCTCCGACTTTGATTCCGGCCTCTCCGGCCTTCTTCGTAAAGAGGTACTTGTCGAGAAGGTTCTGCCATGCGGCATTACGAATCTGCTCCTGCTGCTGATCATCCTGAGAGGTAGACCCGGTAACTATCTCATTGATAGTTGTGAAGGTGTCTATGTCCTGCTGGAAATCAGTATAGGAAACAGACTTTCCGTTAATCTCACCAACATTGTTCTTTGAAGACATCATCTGGATCGCGGACTCAAGAGTGCCGGGATCGATGATGAAAGACAAGAGGGCCAAGGCGATGATGATAGACACCGCCAGTCCGGCCTTTTCGCGAGTTTTTTGAAGAATCGCCATTGTGTATTGTTTTATTCTATAATTTCAAACAAATAGGTATTGGGGCGCGAAGATAGTGATTTTTATTCAATTAATCATCTTTTTTTAAGGAAAGGGCCTATAAAGTTGACCGAGTCGACCACTACCTTTGTCGAGTCTGAGAGCACATACACATAACTGTTGAACGGTCTGTACAGCACAGAGTTCCTCGCCATCTCGTCGGATCGCATACCGTATCCTTGCATGAAATCATCAGGCGTGAACATGCGCACATAGCAGTCCGTGTATATTTCTTGGTTCGCCTGGTCCCAATAAAGTGTATCAGTCTCAAGTGTCTGCTGGCGGACTATGTTTTGAACGGTCACGTTGCCGAAAGCAGACCAATACTCGGTGTTGCCTTTCTTGGATTTGAAATGTTTGGCGTTGTTCGAATGCAGCACCGTCTCAAGCAAATCGTCGTCTGAATACGCGAACACATGAAGTCCCTTCGGAAACAACTCGAAAGCACATGTGTCGTTCTCATATCGCTCCATCACATCCGCTTCCACCCTCATCTTCAATCCTCCATTACGGGTCTGAACCATGAACAGGCTGTCCACTGTCTGTACGGGGGTTTCTGTCAAATCAAGGCTTGCCGCCTCTGAGAGCTTGTTGCTGCATGAATAAACGACGAAAGCAACCGCTGACGCGGTTGCAATCATCGTGATGGTATGTGACAAACGTCCCAACCTTGGCTTTTACTTCTGGGTTCTGACCACTGTGGTGGCGGTCATTCCGCCGCAGCTGACTGTGTAGGACTGGCCGTCCACGACGTCATACATGAAAGCCTCAGCTTTCTGCGGATAATAGACGCTGTACTGACCGATAAGCTTGTTGCAGTCGGCGGTCAGGGACTCGTCGGCGGCTTTAGCCTTCTGCAGATAGTCAACAGCTACCCAGTAGTTGGCCCTTCTCTGAACCTCATTGCCACCGCAACGAACTGAACCCCAGATGGTTCCGATAAGGTAATATGCCTTACCCTGATTTGCGGGATCAAGATCAGCAGCCTTCCTGGCGGCCTCGAAAGCCTTGCCGTTCATTCCGTTCTTGGTGCAGAACGCCGCAAGCTCAAGCTGATAGTTGGCCTTGGTCTGGGCATCAAGATCTCCAAACGCGAGAGCCTCTTCGAGATACTTCACTGCTGTGGTATTCTCGTCCTTGGCTGCATGGAGCTTATAAAGGTAATAAGCGGAAGCGGCAGAAGGCTCGTTGGCGTGCATCTTGGTGACAGCCTTCAGGAAGAGGTCGTTGTTCTGGCAACCCTCGGTGTTACCCATCATCTTGACGATGTTGGTGACAAGCTCAATGTTGTCCGGATCAGCCTCGTAACGAGGAGTGAACAGGGCGATAAGGTTGTCGCAGCTGGCCACTTGGCTGGTGATGAACAGGCCCTCGATGTCAGACTTGGTCTTGGTAACCTCCTCTGTCTGCTCGGCCTTGCCGATCAGCGAGATGGCGTTCTGGTAGGTGTTGATAACCTCCTCCGCGCCGAGGTTTCCAGCCTTGAACATATCAATGGCTGAGTTCAGCTGGAGAAGGAGAAGGCTGGGCTTTGTCTGCTCCTTGTTGGCCGCGACGATCTGGCCAAGACCCTCATAAAGGGTTTTGGGATCTTTAAAGAACTGGGTCATGTACTGGCCCTTGGTGTTCATAGCGGCGACAGCATAGTTGGGATAATATTCAGCCCTGAGGTCGTTCAACATAAGGAGAGAGTCGACAAGAGCCTTGCGGGCACCGGCGTCCTTAGTCTTGTTGATCTCACGGCTGAGGAGAGTCATGCCGTTGAGAAGCATGTTCTGGCTCGCGGTGGGAGGGCAAAGTTTCATGGCCGTCCTCCAGTTAGGAAGGGCGTCATCATAATTCTTGGCCTTGTAATACTCCTGATAGTAAGACAGATACTTGATGCATTCGTCTTTGTTAGGTCCGTACTTGTCCTGCGCGGAAAGGTTCATTCCGAGCGACATAGCCAATGCCAGAAGTACAAGAGTGATCTTTTTCATGGTCTTTCTGTTTTATATTCGTTGTTTCTATTCGTATCTCTGTTTAATGAACCAGATGTCATGAACGTTCAACCCTATGTTGAAATTGATGTATCTTTCCCTTACCATACTTCCGCTCAGGACACCCCTCTGGCCCATATCCACACCGAACGTCAAGCCATTGCTGAGCTGGAATACTGGAAGCGTAACTCCAAAAGTCAGACCAAATGCGTCCACGCTCTTTCCATCGATGTTGCAATACGCTTGATCCCAATAAGTTCCAGCCCTGTAAGTTATCTTTTTACGATAATATCTAATATCATTTCTGTTGGGAACATAAGACATTCCGGCGCGGATGGACTGAGCCTTTGAGGCATAGAACGCGACATTACCTACGTTGGCGAAACCAGCGACTTTGTCCATTCCGGAAGAAGTCCAGTCTGAACGGAGATAATTGACCTCGGCGGTCCACTTGTCCCCACCTTTGAGAGCCAAGCCGAAACCCATCTCGCTCGCGAGACGGACCTGCCCCTTCACGAGTTTTTCCGAATTTGACCTTGGCGATGGAGTGGAATCATTCAAGGAAGATATGGTCTGGACCTCAAACTTGTCAACTGTTCCCTTCAGGTCTGTCGCAAACTCGTAAGTCGCGCCGAGAACCACTGAGGCCTTATTTGAAATCGGGAACGCATACTGCGCGCCGACTTTTCCGGTCATGGCGCCAAGAGTGAGTGTATAGCCGCTCTTGATGCTTCTGTAAGAAGACGATGAAATCGACAATGAGTTGTCTTTGTGTAGGTTCCCGAAAATATACTGGACTTCTCCGCCAAGGGAGAATCCCTTGAAAGGAGAGAATCCGCCGCCAAGGAAAGCCTTGGTCAAGCCACCGTAACCCTGAACGGTATTTAAAATAGCTCCTGTCTGGGACACGATGCCGGGATCTGACACGAATGCGGAGATCTTGTAGCCGATGTTGCTATAAGGAGTTATTCCGGCATACATGGCTAGAGACTTCCATACTGGAGTGGAAATGATTATGCTATTGACGTTAAAAGTGTTGTTTACACTCTTGATGTCACCCTGGGCGTAATATCTGTTACCTTGGGCGAGACTGAAGTCAAGCATGAATGATTGGAGATCCCTCTCTGTGACGGCGGCTGGGTTGAGTATGTTAATATTCCTCTTGTCCCTTGTGGCTATTCCCACTCCTCCCATACTCCTGTTGTAAGCGGTGCCGAAACGGGTCAGGTCTCCTATTCCGTACATGGAATACGGAGAGTAGGCACCGTAAGCCTCATCCTGCGCCATCATGGGCAGGGAGCAGAGGATCGACACAAGTCCCAAGAATATGTTTCTAACCGTTCTTCTCAGCATAGTTGTCAGCTATTATGGCCAACCCCATCAACACAAGATTGCAGATTACAAAGATGGAGTTTTTCATTCTTTTTGCAAAATATAAAGCGTCCCCACCCGTAAAAACCGGTGTTTTTTGCGGAAAATGAGACAAGTACCCCTGTATTTCAAACATTATGCCGCCTATCACGCCGGATTCTATGGAGGAAGCCAACGAATCGCCCATCGGCTTGGTCTCTAAAGGGGTATCAACAAGGGGAAGTGTTCTTGAATATCGGTTCAAAGCCTTGAATCTTGTCCTGCATCCAAGGGACACATTTCCTCCCTCATAAGTCCCGTCAGCCCCTATGGCGTCTACGGTCAGGGTTGTGCCGAAATCGAACACGACACTGCCGGTTCCGTGAAACAGAAAGCGGGCGGCTATCACGGAAGCTACCCTGTCTGGTGATAAATACTCTGGAATATTATTGGAAGTCGCTGTGGCTGTGTGATTTCTGTCAAGAATAACCAGCTTGCCGCATTTCTTGGCAAGGCTTTCCTCAACTTCAAGGGTTATATCAATAGTGGAAGATACGACCATTACCGCCGGCTTCTCCTTCTCAATCAGGGAATCAATGAAATGGAACATCTTCTCCCCTTGGTAACGGAATGTTTTCCCGAGAGTCATCCCGTCCGCCCAAACGGCCTTTAAAGCGGTGTTACCTATCTCAACCAGCAGATTAGCCATAACTTTTCTTCTTTTATTGTAATCTTCTCAATGTCGAAAGCGCCACTGGCAAGGAATCGATTCCTCTGGTGACTATCTTGAGTTTCCCTTCAGTCTGCTTCAGGCTGAAGAGGCGCTCATTCGCTCCGACTTTAGCCAGAACATCGGCGAATACCTTTGTCTTGTAATATTGGGACATCGGATTCGATATGAAGAACAGTATCATCATTCCATTCTTGATGATTATCTTCTCAAACCCGAGTTTTCCACCAAGGTTCCTTATTTTAACCACATCGAACAGGTTCTCTGTCTCGATCGGAATATCACCAAACCTATCTTTGAGACTTTCCTTGGTACGGTCAATATCCTTATCGTTTGAAAGACTGTCCAGCTGTTTGTAAATCCTTATCTTTTCGGCTGTTATGTCTATGTAAGAATCAGGAATCATGGCTATCTGGTCGGTTTCGATAGAACAGTCTGTCGAGAATGACTCTCCGCCTCTCTTTGAAGATATACCTGTCTCAACACCAAGTTCTTCCATCGCTTCCGCAAGAATCTTCTGGTAAGCCTCATAGCCCATATCCATTATAAAGCCGCTTTGCTCGGCTCCCAAAAGGTTCCCCGCTCCACGTATATCAAGATCCTGCATAGCTATGTTGAAACCGCTCCCGAGATCCGAGAACTCCTCTATAGCCTTCAATCTCCTGCGGGCATCCTCAGTGATGGAAACAAGAGGTGGAACTATCAAATAACAGAATGCCTTTCTGTTTGATCTTCCAACCCTGCCTCGAAGCTGATGCAGGTCACTCAAGCCTATATTCTGAGCCTGGTTTATTATTATCGTGTTGGCGTTCGGAATGTCCAGGCCATTCTCTATGATGGTCGTGCAAAGAAGCATGTCATAGTCGCCCCTTATGAAGTCCAACATTCTGTTTTCCAGCTCTTTAGGTTCCATCTGACCATGCGCGACACATATCTTCATGTCAGGAACCAACCGGTGGATAATCTCATAAATGGAGGGTAATTCCTCAACTTTGTTATGAAGGAAGAATATTTGCCCACCCCTCGCCAACTCGTAGTTTATGATGCTTTTTATCTCTTCCTCGTTGAACAGGATGATTTCTGTCTGGGTGGGGATCCTATTCGGAGGAGGGGTATTTATTATAGACAAGTCCCTGGCTCCGAGAAGGGAGAACTGAAGGGTTCTAGGAATAGGGGTAGCTGTGAGGGTCAAGGTGTCAACAGATGATTTAAGCTGACGCAACTTCTCTTTAGCGGACACACCAAACTTCTGTTCCTCATCTATCACCAAAAGACCTAAATCCTTGAATTCGAATCCTTTCCCTAGCATCTTATGGGTACCTATCACTATATCGAGGCTACCTTCAGCAAGCCGTTTCCTGATATCATTGACTTCTTTGGTGGTTCTCAGACGGCTCACATAGTCAACTGAGCAAGGGAAATCTTTAAGACGGGAGGAGAAAGTGGTGTAGTGTTGCAGGGCAAGAATAGTTGTCGGCACAAGAACCGCGACTTGTTTTCCGTCAGTGACAGCTTTGAAAGCGGCCCTGATAGCTATTTCCGTTTTTCCGAAACCAACATCACCACAGATGAGCCTGTCCATCGGGCTCGTGTCCTCCATATCTCTTTTAACAGCGATTGTGGCTGTCTCTTGATCCGGGGTATCCTCGTACATGAATGAGGATTCAAGTTCCTCCTGAAGATAACTGTCATGGGAAAAAGCGAATCCTTTCGAGGCTTTTCTTTTGGCATACAGCTGGATAAGATCCTTCGCTATATCCTTAATCCTTGACTTTGCGCTAGTCTTCAGGGTCTGCCATGATTTGGATCCAAGCTTGTTTATCTTAGGTGGTTCCCCATCCTTAGACCTGAACCGGGATATTTTGTTAAGGGAATGGACAGAAACAAACACAACGTCTCCATCCTTATACATGATCTTCACTACCTCATGCATCCTTCCTTTATCATCCCTCATCCGGACAAGACCTCCAAACACTCCGACTCCATGATCGATATGAACCACATAGTCACCTATGTTGAAAGAGGTCAAATCGTTGAGTGTCAATTGCTCGCTCTTTTCAACAGTACGGCGTACGCTCACCCTGTGGAAACGGTCGAATATCTCGTGATCAGAGTAACAGCATATCTTATCCTCGTTGTCTATGAAACCGGCATGAATATTCTTTCCTTGTACAAATTCCGGAAGAAGTCCCTTGTTTTCTCTAAGAATTGACTCAAGACGGTCAATCTGGGACTTCTTGTCACTGAATATATAAACCTTATATCCCCGCTCCATATTCTTCGCTATATCAGCGGAGAGCAACTCGAAATTCTTATTGAAAACAGGTTGGGGAGATATGTCAAATTTTATGACTTCATCATTATCAACCTCAAGAGGAACATCCAAGAATACCTTTTTAAAGGGGTCTAAATTCTTGAAAAAACCTTCTTTTCGATACATGTCAGAAGAATCGGCCCATATTACCGTCCCGGCAGGAAAAATATCTGACACATTTATGAGTCCATCACTAGTATCTTCTCCAGCAAGGTCCGGGAATATCTCTATTTCTTCCCTTTCTTCTTTTGAGAGTTGGGTATTGCAATCGAACACATGGATTTTTTCAACCTCATCTCCGAAAAAAGAAATCCTGAAAGGATAGTTGAAAGAAAAAGAGAAAACATCTATTATAGATCCCCTTATTGAGAACTGACCCGGAGCGGAGACAAAGTCAACTTTCTCAAATCCTTGTGAGACAAGTATTTCCTTTATCTTATCATGAGATATCTCTGTACTTGTGGATATTTTCAGGATGGATCCTTCTATATCTTTGACTTCAGGTATTTTTTCTTTCAGAGCGTCAGGATATGTGACTATGAATAGTCTGGACTTATTATCCTTATTCTCTATCAATTTTCCTATAGCGGAAGTCCGCTGGACACCGACAGAAGATTTGAAATTACTCTTTTCAACAACCCTTCCGCTATCAGGGAGAAAGAAAACTATGTCCCCGTCAACCTGTCCATAAAGGTCAGAGGCGCAATACTCAGCGCTTTCCTTATCAGGAAGTATAACCACATGAGTACCTGACTTAGCTACCTGGCTGACAATGAACCACCGGGCGGAAAGGAAGAGTCCCTTACAATAAACTTCTCTTCTTTCCGCCAGTCCGGAAGTTAATCCGGCGACTGTTTTTGTACTTATCAACACCAATGGTCAAATTCGTGTTGAAAACATGTTGATACCATTGTTGAATTCCGGATCATTAATGTTGGTTTCAGAATCCCACGGGGTTTTACACATTCCTTAAAAATGATTCCAATAATCCTTTTTTGATAAATAATACTACAAAATAATTGATTATTAAAACATTAAGGTAGTTATCAACATTTCAACAACTAATACAAAACCATCAAATCTTACAAAAAATATCAATATATTTGTATCTGAAAATTGACTCTCTGATGACAGACTTCGATCCTCGCGATACAAACGTTGACAAAGATAAGGATTTGGACGGAATAATCCGCCCGCAAGAACTTGAAGATTTCACTGGACAAAAAGAGATCGTCTCCAACCTCAACGTATACATAAAGGCCGCCAAGATGAGGGGTGAGGCGCTCGATCATGTCCTTTTCCATGGTCCTCCCGGATTAGGTAAGACCACATTGGCTCACATTATAGCTAACGAGATGGGGGTGAATATGAAAGTCACCTCCGGGCCGGTGCTTGACAAACCTGGAGATCTGGCTGGTCTGCTTACGTCTTTAGAGACAGGAGATGTTCTATTCATAGACGAGATTCATAGGTTATCCCCTGAAGTGGAAGAGTATTTGTATTCCGCTATGGAGGATTATGTGATTGATATTATGATAGATAAAGGACCTGGAGCCAGATCTGTCAGGATATCCCTTAATCCATTCACTCTTGTAGGAGCCACAACTCGGAGCGGCTTGCTGACCGCGCCATTGAGAGCCAGATTCGGAATCACTTGTCCATTAGAGTATTACGATACTTCAGATTTGGTCTGGATCGTGAAGAGAAGTTCAAGGATATTGAATGTTACCATAGATGACGCCGCATCGAGGGAGATAGCTCTCAGGAGTCGTGGAACTCCTCGTATAGCCAATGCTCTTTTGAGAAGGGTAAGGGATTTCGCTCAGGTTATGGGAGACGGCCATATTGACCTTGATATAGCCAGATATGCATTGAACAAACTTAAGATAGACACGAGAGGACTCGATTCTATCGATAACAAGATATTGAGGACAATTATATCGACTTTCAAGGGAGGACCCGTTGGAGCCAATACGATAGCCACGGCGATCAGTGAGGATCAAGGTACTTATGAGGAGGTATATGAGCCGTTCCTGATTAAAGAAGGATTTATCGTACGCACCCAAAGAGGTAGGATAGCCACTGAGATGGCTTATCGCCATCTTGGTATGGATGCTGAACTAGAGGCTAACAAGACTGAAAATGGCACGTTGTTTTAGAATATTCTTTATTGCCGCTTTTTTGCTGTTGTCAGCAAATGCTTTTTGCTGCACTTCTGTTATAATCTCCGGTAATGCCAGGGCGGATGGCCGTCCGATTATGCTGAAGCATAGAGACACAGGAGAGCTAAATAACCGGATGCAGTGGTTTCAAGGGCCTGTCTATAATTTCATAGGACTTGTGAATTCCTCTTCAAAAGGAGGAGAGGTATGGTCAGGGCATAACTCCGCGGGTTTCTGTATAATGAATACGGCAACTTATGACCTGAAGGATGATGATGTTCCCGCTTCCCAAATGGATAAGGAAGGAATATTGATGTTCAAAGCTCTCGGACAATGTTCCGATTTGGCTGATTTTGAGCGCCTTCTGGAGTCTCTTCCTAAACCTTGGGGTGTAGAGGCTAATTTCGGAATAATAGATTCAAAAGGGGAAGCCGCTTATTATGAGGTAAATAACCATTCTTTCAAGAAATATGATGTGGTAGATGAGCCGGGTGGTTATATGGTTGTGACTAACTTCACCAGGAGTGGTCGTGTCGAGGATAGGAAGGGCGTTGACAGGTTTGAGAAAGCCGTGGGTATTATGGCAGGATTGGATGTTTCAACCATAAGCCATAAAGAGTTGTTCAACGCCATCTCCAGATCCGGAAAACCTATTATGAGAGACATTTCAGCTTCTGCGATTGTTTTTGAAGGTGTGCTTCCCGGTGAGGATCCATCATTGACTGTGGCATGGACTATTCTCGGATGTCCGGTCACCAGTGTTTATATTCCTTTGAAAGTATTTGAAAGTGACCATATTCCTACCTACATGAAAGAAAAAAGAGGTGGAGAAGAGGCTCAGATTTGCAGTCAGTCGCTGGTAATCAAGGGAATATATGGTTATGAGAACGGATGTATAAACGAGTGTGAAGAGGTGGAGAAAACAATCGATAATAGTTTCTCGAGAACCATGGGCGCTTCTAAATATGACCGCTTCGCCAGAAAGGTTTATAGGAAATATAAGATGATGTATATCCGTAAACTTCCGAAAGTGGTGTCTTGAATTGTTTTATACGATAAAAATCATTAAAATTGCAGACTGTTTCTTAACACGCATATCATTAACTACTGAAATATGGCCGATAAATTAATCTCAAAGATTCCCGACGGACCTTTGGCTGAGAAATGGACCAAACGTAAGTCGGAACTTCGTCTCGTCAATCCCAACAACAGAAGAAAACTTGAGATCATTGTGGTAGGTACCGGTTTGGGAGGAGCTTCCGCAGCCGCTTCCCTAGGTGAACTTGGTTACAATGTCAAGGTTTTCTGTATCAGCGATTCTCCCAGAAGGGCCCACTCAATCGCCGCTCAGGGAGGTATCAACGCCGCCAAGAATTACCAGAACGACAATGATGCTGTTTACCGTCTCTTCTATGACACCATCAAGGGAGGCGATTACCGCAGCCGTGAGGCGAATGTTTATCGTCTCGCTGAGGTTAGCGCGGCCATTATTGACCAGTGCGTGGCACAGGGAGTTCCTTTCGCCCGTGAATATGGCGGATATCTTGCTAACCGTTCATTCGGAGGTGTCCAGGTCAGCCGTACTTTCTATGCCCGTGGACAAACCGGACAGCAGCTCCTTCTCGGCGCTTACGCCGCTTTGAACCGTCAGGTCGCCGCCGGCACCGTGACAAGTTATCCTCGTCATGAGATGCTTGACCTTGTCATAATAAATGGCCAGGCAAAGGGTATAATCGCACGTAATCTCGTGACAGGTAAGCTTGAGAGATTCGGAGCTCATGCTGTTGTTATAGCGACTGGAGGATATGGAAACACCTATTTCCTCTCAACAAACGCTATGAACAGTAACGGATCCGCCGCATGGCAGTGCTACAAGAAGGGCGCTTATTTCGCCAATCCTTGCTTCGCCCAGATCCACCCGACCTGTATTCCTGTTCATGGAGAGCAGCAGTGCAAACTTACTCTTATGTCCGAGTCGCTCCGTAACGACGGACGTATCTGGGTTCCCAAGAAGATGGAAGATGTGATGAAACTCCGCAAGAAGGAAATCAAGCCTTCCCAGATTCCTGAGGAAGATCGTGATTACTATCTCGAGCGTCGTTATCCTGCTTTCGGAAACCTTGTTCCTCGTGATGTAGCTTCCCGCGCCGCCAAAGAGAGGTGTGATGCTGGTTTCGGTGTGAATGAGACCGGCCTTGCCGTGTTCCTTGATTTCTCAGACGCCATCAAGAGGCTTGGTCATCAGAGGGTTCAGGAGCGCTACGGCAACCTGTTCGATATGTATTTCAAGATCAACAATGTCAGCCCTTGGGAAGAGCCGATGATGATTTATCCCGCCATCCATTACACTATGGGCGGTATTTGGGTTGACTATGATCTTCAAACCACTATTCCTGGTCTGTACGCTATCGGTGAGGCTAACTTCTCCGACCACGGTGGAAACCGTCTTGGAGCTTCCGCCCTTATGCAGGGTCTTGCTGACGGTTACTTCGTACTTCCTGTCACAATCGCTGACTATCTGTCCAACAAGTTCGCCGAGCCTAAGACAGACATCAACGATCCCGCTTTCGATGAGGCCGAGAAGGCTGTCCAGGCCAGAATTGACAAACTCTTCGCGATAAAGGGTAAGAAGACAGTTGATTCCCTCCACAAGAAACTTGGTAACATTATGTGGGAATATGTCGGAATGGCCCGCAGCGAGGAAGGACTGAAGAAGGCTATCGAGGAGATTAAGGAACTCAAGAAGGAATTCTATGAGGATGTGTGCGTTCCCGGAGAGCAGAACCAGTTCAACCAGGAACTCGAGAAAGCCCTCAGGCTTGAGGACTTCTTTGAGATTGGTGAGTTGATGGCTCGTGACGCCCTTAACAGGAACGAGTCCTGCGGTGGTCATTTCCGTGTCGAGAGCCAGACCGAGGAAGGCGAGGCCAAGAGGGATGACGCCAATTACATGTACGTCGCCGCTTGGGAGTACAAGGGAGAGGACAAAGAGCCCGAACTCCACAAAGAGCCTCTCAAATACGAGTTTATCGAAGTCAAAACCAGAAACTACAAAGAATAACCGGATATGGATTTCAATCTTAAGATATGGCGTCAGAAGAACGCCCGTGAAAAGGGTCATTTTGAGACCTACCACATCTCTGGAATCGAGGAGGACGCTTCGTTCCTCGAGATGCTCGACATCTTGAACGAGCAGCTTATCCGGGAAGGTAATGATCCTGTGGCTGTTGAGAGGGGTTGCCAGAGCAGCGGCCCGGTCTCTTTCGACCACGATTGCCGTGAGGGAATATGCGGAGCCTGCTCATTGTTTATTGACGGTCGCGCCCATGGTCCGGACGATCATGTGACTACCTGCCAGTTGTTTATGCGTCATTTCAAAGACGGGGCGACTATTACCGTGGAGCCTTTCAGGAGCCCGGCTTTCCCTATCATAAAGGATTTGGTTGTTGACCGTAGCGCGTTCGACAAGATTCTCCAGGCCGGAGGTTTCATCTCTGTCCGCACAGGAGCCGCTCAGGATGGTAATACTATACTGATCCCTCATGACAATGCGGAGAAGAGCATGGACGCCGCAGCTTGTGTTGGTTGTGGAGCTTGCGTGGCTACTTGTAAGAATGGTTCAGCGATGTTGTTCGTCGCCGCGAGGGTATCCTCTCTTGCTTTGCTGCCGCAGGGTCGTCCTGAGGCTGCCACAAGGGCCAAGAATATGGTCGCCAAGATGGAGGAACTCGGATTTGGAGGTTGCACCAACACCCGCGCTTGCGAGATGGAGTGCCCGAAGGGCATCTCGATCGAGCATATAGCCAGGCTCAACCGAGAGTTCCTTAAAGCTAAATTCAGGGACTAAAGAGCTAAATGAAGTTATCTTTTTTCATCCTTGAACGGATGATAGAAAAGTAACTTCTCATCTGAACATTACGGTTTATCCGGCCGAAATTGTTCATGTGGTATCGCCTGTCCAGAGTCACTAGGTCTGATTCGAATATACCAGCACCTGACTCTCGGACGGCGATAACCCATTGTGCCGTTTCAGAACTGGACAGGGACTCATCGAAGCCTCCGACTTTGTCGAACAATGATTTACGACAGAGCATACATCCGGCCAGCATCCTTCTGTAGGGTTCCGGATTTATAATTAACGAAGCGCTCTGTTCGGGAGTAAGTTCTTCTGAGATAAAATCCTTGGCGAGGAAACTCAATAGACTGATAGATTCATCCGATAATTCAGCCAGTCTAAACGCTTTGTCCAGAGCCCAGGGAACAAAACGATCATCAGCATCGAGGTAAATTATCCATCTGCCTCTCGCCAAGGCGAGAGACTCATTTCTGGAAGTAGATTGTCCTAAATGACTTCTTGAAACGACAGTTCCGACTAAACCATTGTTATTCAAGGTATCCACAGCCACCTTTACACTTTCGTCAGACGATCCGTCGTCAACAACAATAATCTCTGTGCTGAATTCGGACTTGCAACTTAGAATAGCCTCTTCTATATACTTTTCGGCATTCATGCACGGAATAAGTATGCTTAAATCATATAAAGGCTTGTTAATGAAGTGTTTCCGTCTGATACCCAGCAAAAAGGCCTCCAGTCTTTTCTTGCCCCTTTCGGTCTCGTTTAGAAGAGTATTTACAGACAAACCGGATCCTTTGATATGTCTGATGTCAAGCTCTTTTTCCACAATCTGATACTTCGCTCCTGAAGAGATGGCCCTTACGATCCATTCGGTGTCGTCACGCATTGGCAAGGACTCATCCAAAACACCAATCTTGTCAAACAGAGACTTCCTCGCAAGACAAGATCTTAAATGGAAAGTGTTGTCTTTTAATGACATATCCAGTATTCTCTGAGAACCGGTGTTGGTGTCATCAGTCACATTCCGGTCTAGAATGAACACAATGTCCGTTTCCGGATTCTCATCAAGAACCGCCACTTGGTCCGCAAGTTTCCCAGGAAGCCACTCATCATCCGCGTCGCAAAAAGCTATCATACGCCCTCTGGACAGTCTCAAACCGTCATTGCGTGCTTTCGCGGCCCCTCTATTTTGAGCCACCCGCACAGGTATCAGCTGCTTGACGTCTTTGTAACGTTCGGTCAGTAGATCGAAAGTACCATCCGACGAACCGTCATCCACAACAATAAGTTCCATCGAGTCATCCAGTTGCGGGATAATACTGTCAAGACACCTGGGTAAAGTCAATGTGGCGTTGAAAGCGGGGATTATCACAGAGACTTTAATATTTTTCCTTGAATCAAGATTATTTCCTTCATTATTATAGCCAAATAAAGCTTTTAGACTGAAATATGATAATCTTTCCTTCTGGAAGTCCTTATGGTATAACCCTTTATACACCTCATCCCATTCGTCGGCGAAATGTATGTCATTAAACAACCAAGGCTTCGCCCGACCCGGAAAATGAACAATGGCGGCGTTTTCTTTCGCATACACCAGATCTTCTTTTCTGGCTATGCAATGGGTCATTGAATTCCATAGACGGTAGTCGACAATCTTGACATGACAGTCAAATACGGCATTCACAAGGTCTTGCCCGGGGAACAACAGTTTCCGATCCTTGTTTTCAGAAAGAAAAGTATCTCGGGCGGAATTGATATCAGCATTCCTGATGGCGTCAAGGTCATACAACATGACCCCGGCATTGAAATAATTTCCGGGTTGAGATAGTCCTAAAGATTCGGCGTTCCGACGGATAAGGGAAATCATGGAAGGCCCATAGGAACATGCCGCGGCCCATTTTCCTTCCAATTCTATCTCATATAATTCTTTTAAGGATTTCCTGACAATAATATCCGCATCCAGCCAAAGAATCCGTCTGATCTCTTTTGGAATATAATCGGCGGCCATTAGCCGGAAATATGTCTCTTTAGAGATATATGCTTTTGTGTCGGCACCTTCAAAGACAGAAGAATCAACCAGGATGCTGAAGTATTCTCCTCCAAGAGAGGTCACAACGGATCTTAACTCGTCATCCGCTTCTTTTGAAAGCGCGGAGCGAAGCATATATATCTGATGAGGAATAGGCGAGGGGTTGGAATCGAAGAACGATTTCAGCATCACCTCTAACGGCATCAGGTAATTATCATTGCAACTAACAAGAATATTCATGGTATGGAAACAGTTGACGGATAATCCCCGTTTTTCTTGATGTAGCTGAAATAACTCAGATAAGCGGAAGGATTATACTTTGAAAGCCATTCGGAATAATCAGGACAAGAAAGCATCTCTTTTAACAAGAACATGTCAACAAAGCTGTAATATTTAGGAAACTCCTTCACTTCGTCAACGATGTCAGCGAAAAAAGAACGTATGAAATTATACTGCGACTCATTCTCCATCACCAACTTCCGAGGGACAGAATACAACCTTGCCCTTCCTCTTGGAATATTTCTGGCCCTTAACTCATCGTAAAACAAACGATAATTTTCGAAATGACGGAATCCGGCGCCCGGTTGTGTGACGAGTGACCCGGCCCTTTGATAATAATGATAATACGGGCCGGAAAAGATATAACTCTTCTCTTGGAGAATCTCAGCGAGAGAAGTGAAAAAATTATCTTCAACTCCGCCTTTAAGCAAGGGAGAGCGTATATTATTGTCATTTAAGTATTTAAGTCTGTACAAGCGGGTCCAGACAACTGGAAAAAAGCGAGATTGGACCAATGATGGAGAATAATAACCCGGTTCTGGCTTTATGAATCCGAAGTCTCCTGAGGGTTTCCTTTCCGACGGATCATCATATTCTTTGTACCAATTCCGATTTATCACGACATCGTTGCCGGTCCTGATCGCCGCGTTATACATTGCTTCGATCAAGCCGGAATCTATCCAATCATCGGAGTCCATGAAATAAACGTACTCTCCTCCGGCGATATCAAGGGCCAAGTTGCGGGCATACGGAACCCCGTGATTCTCTTTAAGTTGTACAGGGCGGAACCGTTCGTCTTTAACGGCATAAGATTCAATGATTTCCCAAGACTTATCTGACGAACCGTCGTCTATACACAAGACCTCAAAATCTTTAAAAGTCTGGGAAAGAATAGAGTCCAGACATCGTTGCAGATATCTTTCAGTATTGTAAACCGGGACTACTACAGAGACCTTCATTTTTCCGGCCTCCATCCCTCGTCGGCATCGACTTCGTGTATCGGGTCAGCGAAGAGAAGTTCCTGAATATCTTTATAATCCTTACATGCCGGAGTGAAAGAGTCCGCCTCGGCTATCACGGGGTCAATGGCCGCAGGTTTTGTAGCGGAGGATTCATCGGGCACAATGATCTCAAAAGCGATTAATTTGTCAACGAAGGCGCGTATTTTTTCTTCCACATCTGCCGGAGCACCCGGAAGGGCGGCTACAGCAGTATTAATATCGTCTATCGCGCATCCAGCCAAAAGATTCTCATATATAGCTGTACCAAAGTAGTTCATACCGTAGTAAATACCTGTTACGGAATTAATTACGATCGCCGTTCCTTCGGTGATGTCGGCAAGCATCTTTGGCTCGTTAAGTTTGTATTTCATTCTTGATATAGTTTGTACTAAGCAAATAAAAATGTTCTGTAAATATACTTATTATTATTGATGTTGAAGTATTTGGAGCGTCCAAATATATTTTTTCAGTGCCGAAGGGATAATTCCGACATTTGATCCTGCGGTTAATGCGGAAATAATGGTTTTCCGCACTGCTGAAACAGTCTCTCCTGCCCCATAGATGACATCTCTCTTAAAAAGAAAATCAACATACTTTTTCTCAAGTTGTTTTTCTGATAATGAAGATTCGGGCAAGTTATCAGGAAGCACACCATGCAGGACAGATCCCACCACGGCCTCCGCGAATAAAACTTGGAATTCGACCCCGGCCGAACGGGCGTTCTCCCAGATAATCCCATGGTCAAGACCTCCGTTTAACTCAGCCAGATTCTTTATGTCTGAGATAAGATTCAGGTTGTTCTTCAGTGATCCTTTCCGGATAATTGTCTCATAGACATCAACCAAGGCCAAGAACACAAGATCCTCAGGGCAAGGAAGTTGTCCGTTTGCCTTTCGCATAACGCTATTGTCCCAAGCCTTGTGTAGATTAACTTGTTTGTCTTTCACCATCGAGGAAAGGGTTTCCAAGGCGAGGTTATATTCTGAAGCGGGCACAAGGATATCCAAGCCTCCGATCCATCGTTGATAATCAGGAAAATAGCCCCTCATAGCCATATCTCCCGCCAGGAGAAAGGGAATATTTTTCTCTTTCAAAGAGTTGGAAATAGTTGATATTGAGGCTCTTGTCTGAATCTCTTTGAATCGGCAATAAGAAAGCACACCATTCAGCCTTGGAGTGACCGCAGCCGGAAACACAAGATCTTGGCGGCTTTTCATCAGAAGCGCGATAAGAAGATTAGTTCTTATTGGCGTATTATCGATATCCCATTCCCTAAGAATATTGTCAAGTTCGGCTTGTGAGCAAGAATTGTCCAAGGTCAATTCCAGAAACTTCCTATCCACATTCCGCAGCGAACGGCTTGCCTGTTCACGTATATTATTTATGAGAATATCGCCCCCTTTCATTCTGATTCCAAACCGACAAAACCCTCTTTATTTAATATCAAGGAACGAGTGAACGGATCAAAAAACCCTTCTATATGAAGATTTGCGCAATTCCTGGCACGGAAGAAGTCAAACGTGGACGGTTGATATAAATCCAAGTCTATCAAATAATTACCATTAGCGAGATATTTCGGGAGACGAATGTGTTTGACAATCTCAAAAGGCCCCGGCTTAAAAGTGTAAAGTTTGTCCGTATAGCGTCCCTCCATCAGTGAAGCCATCGGGGTGCCATCGATTTTCTTTATGATGAATTTAATCTCGCATCTTATAGGATTCTGTGTCTCCCCTTCGATCACGACGTCCAAATATTCCTGACTATTGTTGATCGATATTTGGTTTGATTCAGATCCGTTAATGGTTATTTTAGAAACGGATATATATTCTTTGCGATAACAAATGGCATCGATAATTTTCTGTGCCGAATCCAAACTGGAGTCTTTAATATAATAATCCACAGCCTGGTCTGCCGTTCCGTCGAAAACAGCTTCGCCATTATCAAGCACCAAACCTCTTTTACACAGGCTTTTGATGGCGCCCATGTTGTGGCTCACGAAGAGAACCGTACGCCCCTCCCCGCTTGCGACGTCTTGCATTTTGCCGATGGCCTTTTTCTGGAACTCGGCATCACCGACAGCCAGAACCTCGTCTACCACAAGTATTTCCGGCTCCAGAAACGCAGCCACTGCAAAGCCGAGACGAACAGTCATTCCGCTTGAATATCGCTTTACGGGAGTATCCAAATATCTCTCCACCCCGGCGAATTCCACGATGTCATTTATCTTCCTGTTGATCTCGGCCCTGGTCATGCCCATTATAGAGCCGTTCATGTAGATATTCTCCCTTCCGGTCATCTCTTTATGGAAGCCGGTGCCGACTTCCAGTAGAGATGCGATCCTTCCGTTTGCCCTGATAACACCGGTCGTTGGAGAAGTGACCCTCGAGAGAAGTTTCAGCAAAGTGGATTTTCCGGCGCCATTCTTTCCGATTATACCCACGACGTCGCCTTCAATCACATCGAAAGAGATGTCTTTCAAGGCCCACACATAATCAGAAGACCCTTTTTGGGTCCGATCGTTGATCTCGCCGACTTTGAGATATGGATCCTCACGCCCGAGTATTCTTGTTTGCCACCAGCGGTTCAGGTCATGGCGCAATGTGCCAGTCCCTACAAGTCCTAACCTGTAAAGCTTCCCAACATGGTCAAATTGAATGGCAATATCACTCATGCTTTAACAAAAATAGTAAAACGAAGATACTTAACAAATTATATTAGTTACATTTGTGGGCTTGAATTATAGAATACATTTATGATGGGCAAAGAACAGGTGGAGTCTACTTTGGCAAGGCTGGCGCGGGATTTATTTAGCGAGACGGATTTGAATATTCTTCGTCTCGCGCAATTGCCGTTCGTGTCGCAGGAGCAGCTTGACTCAGCCTTGGTTGAAAGCGATTTCGAGAATTATTCTACCGCGAGCCTTACGATTGCTTATAACTTCGCTACTATCCACCCGGAAATATCTTTCCCAGAAGAAGTTAAACCACTTCTCGCCAAGGTTGGAATAAGATGTCGTGACAGACATCTGAAACTTCTTTCACATTTCTCAAAGATTAATTCCGCGCTTAACGAGAGAGGGGTTTCGTTTATTGTGATTAAAGGCGGGGCGATGAAATCCTATCGTCCTGAATGGACGAGGTGGATGTCAGACGTCGATATTTTGATTCCGGGAGATGATTTCCGAGAAGCGCTGGATGCTGTTCGTGGATTGGGGTATATTATAGGAGAAACACACCACAGCGCGGGCCTTCGCGATCCGAAAACCGGACAGAATGTATTGGACATCCATCGTTTCATACCGATGGGTACCGGAAAGGAGAAGTTATTCAACGATATTTTAGCAAAAAGAGCGATAACCCTACCGTTCTCTTCTTTGTCAGTTAAGGTTCCATGTCCGGAAGATATGGTGTTTATATCCCTGGTAAACTTCTGGAAGAATGTGACTTACAAAACCAGCGAGAGGAGCGTCGCCAATATTTGTTTCGATCTTAAGTTCCTTAAAGAAAGGGAAGGCGGCCTCAATTGGAATACTATTCGTTCAAACGCATTGACTACCGAATCTGTTGAGACGGTCTATTTGGCCTCCCGGCTTCTTGAAGAGGTTGTTCCGGGCTTTTTCCCTAATGGATTCCTTGAGGAAGAAACTGATCTTAAAAAAGCGGAAACACTTCTGGCACAGACACTTCACACCAGAAATGTGCTCTGTCCTTTACAAGAAGAAATCGGAGAATTCAATATCATTAAAGCCCTGAAAGAAGGAAAGCCTTTTTTCAAATATGTATTCCTTCGCGCTAAGTATTTTTTCCTCAAGAGATTCCCTGAGCGTGCGCAAAAGAATTCTCCCAGCGATCCAATATAACATCCAAAGAAAAACGGCGGCTTGATAAGATAGCTTCTCTTGCCATTTTGTATCTGGCCTCTTCGTGATCCATTAACCAGAGGAGTTTCTCCGCATATTCCTCAAAGTCATTGTTCTTGACGGTAACACCGTTTTTTCCGTCTTCGATAATATCGCGAAGGGAGGAATAAGAATCGAAAGCGATAGGGACAACTCCCATTTGTTGAGCCTCAGTCAAGGTTATACCCCAGCCTTCATAAGCGGAGGTCATCATGAAAATCGCTGATCTTTCGTAATAGCTAATCTCATTATCCTTTCTGCCCTCAAACGATAAGTTTTTAAGCTTAAGCCTTTTAGCGATTTTTTTATAATAATCAAGATCCCGTCCGTCACCGATGATTGTCAGGCGCCAATCATTATGATTCCCTTCTTCGTTAACCTTCTTCCATATCCTTAGAGCTCTTGAAAGTCTTTTGCTTCTTTCGTCCATTCTCGACAAAATAAGCACCTCTTTATTCTTCAGAGGGATTTTTCTTCTGACAGGAAACAATTGAAAGATAAAGCATTATGTATAACCACAAACTTATTGTCAATAGTTATTTTTCCCAGAGAGGCTATATCATCATAGAACCGGTCAGAAAGGACAACCATTTTATCAGAGTTGTCGTAAAGGATGTGGTAACGCTTTTTCAACCGGTTTGAAAATAGAAGCGTCAATGGTTTTCTCGGGAGGATCCCCAGAATCAGAAACTTCAGGTTCTCAATTGTTTTTTCGCCGCGGAATATACGATACAGGCTGTTTCTGCCGGTGTTTCCGATTAGTTCCTCGCCTGGCATAGCATGCAGGCAGGCAAAAACCTTACTGCCGGTTTTCCTTGATATCTCGAAAACCATAGGAAGAGTGGCGAACTTATATTCTTTATCAACCAAGTTGCTGATAATGATGTCAATATGGTTTTCTAAAATGCTTTTTTCAATCGTTGAATATGAAAACAGGTCTTTGCCGCATAATTGAAAACAGTTATGCCCTCTTTCCTCAAAACCCTTTGCCAAGGTGTATGTGATTCTGAAAGAGCCTCCCATTTTTGGAACGGCCTCTTTCTCTGTCAGGAACAGGATATTCATACAAGGCTTTCCAATAATGAATGTATTTCCCTGGCCTTCGTGACGGGATCATATTCTTTAATCAACTCTCTTGAGATAGATTCTCTTTTATCAACATCCTCTAAATCAAGTACTTCCAAAATCTTTTCCGACAAAGACACGGGGTTTGTGGCCGGCTCATAATAATAAACCAAGCCCATTGTGGACTCCGGCAGAGCGGTCTCTTTGGTCGAGACAACCTTTGTCCCGGCAATAGCGGCTTCAACAGGCGTGTATCCGAAGCCCTCCATCAAAGAGGTGGTGACAAAGACATCAGAGGCCTTATATAATCCCCAAAGAGATTCTTCGTTGAGATTGTCCAGTCTTTTGACCCGGCCTTCCAATCCGCTGGCATTAATATAGCTTGACAATTCTGTTTTCCAATATTCTGTCTCTTTTCCTACCAAGACTAAATCATGTGGAATCCTGTCCTTTATCAGGACGAATGCCCGAAGCAAAGTAGAGAGATTCTTATACTTCATTAACGAGTTGACGGTCAATATGTAAGGCCTTTCAGTAGTGGGCGTGTTTCCCGTTTTTGGAACGAGAACCCCATTATGGATGACCACCACTCTGTCTTCCGGAAGCGCTTTGAAAAAAGAAAGGATGTCTCCTTTCGTATATTCAGAAATAGCGATTATTTTTTTCGCTCGTCTGATTCTCGATGGCAGAAGGAAGGCTTTGGTGATAAAAGAGGAATAAGGTTTAGTCACCTTGTATAATTGCAAATCATGGATTGTCTGGACAAATGGTTTGCTTGTTTTTATAAAGTCAAACTTCTTTCCAAGAATCGGGAAGAATATAACGTCACAATTAGATTTCCGGATAGATCTCCTCCACCTGAAAGAATCAACCAATAAATGGAAACGCTTAAAAGACAATATATTAAACAAAGGGAAGAGAGTTTCGAGAGCCCTTTTCCTATTCTCTGTGCAAAGAACAGTTATATTCTTAAGGCCAAGTTGAGCGAACCCGCTGAGACAAGAGAGGGAATACTTCGCCAACCCCGTGTCCCACTTGGCATTATCCGGAAGCGCTGAGATATCAACCAGAAGTCTCATCTTTCCTTCTGAATAACAGTCCGGCTCCTGCCAACAAAAGCAATATATACAGCGAAACAGAAGAGACTTGAGAGATAGCGGCTCCTTTCTTATACGAAGGAGGATCCATCCTCATAGTGATCTCATGGTCTCCCGCTGGCACGATTATACCCCTCAAAGTCCAGTCTGCTCTAAATATTTTAAGAGGAGTATTGTTCTCTAGCCTGGCTGTCCATCCGATCGGGTAGTAAATCTCACTGAATATTATAGCCCTCGGACTGGAAGCATTGTAGATGTATTTCACCTCGTTAGGAGCGTATGAACTCATAATGAGAGTGTCCGAGGCGCTTTTTGCCGGTGGTATTTTCACGTTTTTGAAGTCCGGTCCAAGAACAGCGGTCCTATTCAGGTCTGTTTTCCCGAGGGCCTTTATCTCCTCTTCGACCGTATTGGTATATAACGCAGAATCCACAAACCAAGCGTTGCCCATCGCATAAGGATTCTGCAGGGGCATTCTGTTGTCGTCAAAGATGAAATACTTGGTATTCAGCATACTGAGTACCGGAATAGGCAGCAGGTTGTTAAGGTAATCATTGAAGGTTTTTGATTCTTTGATTACAGCCGACACGCTTGAGACTTCCTTTATCAGGTAGTTGTTGATGAGGTCGTCATATCTTCTTAATTTCGCCGCGTTATACCCACCAATACTCTTATGGAAATAGCTGGCTTTAGAGTCGGAAAACAGGTCCACAGTCAGGTCCGCCACCCTGTACGAAAGAGCATCATCCTCTTTCATTCGCTTGTCCACCTCTCTTGGGCTCAACGTTTTCGCGAAGGCCCTTTTGGTCTGGAAATGACTGGCGTTGAGGTACCTTCTTCCAACTCCGAAGAGATTAACGAGAACAAGCAAGCACATGGCCACAGCGGCAATGTTTCTTGTCTTCTCATTCCTGTTTTTGTTAAAAGACCAGAGCAAAACCAGGAAAGCGCCAGACACGAATAAAAGAGATACCAGCGCATCCTTCCGGAGAAGGGTTTTCCTATCTGCCGCCAGCGCTTCCGCGTAGTTTTCTGAATAATTAGCGTCAACAGAGCTGTGGAAATCTCCAGCTAAGCCAGGGAATATAAAGAAAATCAAGCAGATACCGCCAACAATTCCTAGGGCGATCAAACCCTTTTTAAAGAAATCGTCTTTGTTGACAGAGCCGTCCAACACTTTTTTCAAACCGAGAAATCCGAGTGCCGGAACCACCAGTTGAAGGATAACCAACGACATGGACACCGCTCTGAATTTGTTGTAAAACGGCACATGGTCATGGAAGAACCGTGTCAACCCTATCAGGTTGTTCCCTAACGCCAACCCTATTGCCAAGAGTGCGGCGGCGAGCATCCACCACTTGTCCTTCCCGTCGCAAACCATCAGCCCGAGAATGAACAGGAAAACGCTTATAACCCCAATATACATAGGTCCGGCAGTGTTGGGCTGCGGACCCCAATACAAAGGCTGTGATTTAATTTCTTTCCTTACATTTTTATTCGATTTCCTTAAACATTCCGCGGTCTTGGAAGTCATTGGTAATGGTCCTATTGAAGGGCCTCCGTTGAAATTCGGGATGATTAAGTTTGGAATCTCATTCCATCCGTAAGACCAGGCGGTGGAGTATTCAAGTGATAATCCTTTATTGTTTTGGCCAGACAATTCCGACCCGCCCCTTGTGGTCTGTGATGTGTATTCCCAAGTTGGCAGAAGTTCGCAGGCGTTTGTGGCCAAGCCCGCCGTGCCTAAAACCAAAAGTAAGGCGGATGCCGTCAGAAAACGGCCCCACAGAGCTTTCAAACGCTGTTTTGATACGCAAATCCAGACAATTAGTCCGATGACATAGACAGCGATTATCAGCCCGAGATACCATGTTATCTGAACGTGGTTTGCCTTCACTTGGAAAGCGAACGCGAAACCGGTCATCACGGCCCCGAGAAGAGTTAGGGGAAGCCAGTCTTTCCATTTTCCTCCAGTATCGGTTAAGGCTTTCTTGTACGTGAATATAACCGCCGCAAGGACCCATGGAGCAAAGGCCAGCGCCCTCATCTTTGTGTTGTGTCCTACTTGGATGATTTGTGGATTATATGCGCAGAAAGTGATTGCTATGGCTCCACCAACAGCCAAGATCGGATCAAGTCCCAGCACAAGCATCAAGAGAAAAGCACCGAGCAGAGATAGGAATATAGTACTTGCTGGTGTCGCTTTTTTAAAGCTTAACAGCCTGAATATTGGGCGAGTAAGATCATTCTTAACATTTCCGGTTATCATGATGGTCGGCATACCGCTGAACATCGAGCCGGTCCATGCTGTCTGGTCTTTTGGGTGTGCCCTGTTCCACGTGTTAGCCTCCTGGCTCATTCCCAGATATCCGACATAATCCGGGGCGTTGACGGTCTTCCCTTCAAAAGTTTGCTCGGGCACGAAACCGAAAGCCGCCACCAGCAAGAGTGCGACACAAACGAGATAGGTCTTAATTTTTTTATTCATTGTAACTTGGACTTGTTACAAATATAAATAAAAAACAAAACCCTATCAGTATAAAAACACTGACTTCTATATTCAGAAACAGGTTTACTGGAAATCTTTGAAGGAATAACCGCAGAAGTATCCTTGTCCTCCTTTGACGTTAGTCCACGCAGACGCGGCCGAGGTGAGTCCGAACCCCTCCAAATCATTTCTACTGCCGCTAAACACGCTCATACATGCCCGGTGGGCTTCTTTTGTCAAACGATAAACCCGGATGCGTGGTTTTGCTGACATTGCGCCATATACGGAGATTACCGAAGAGACGGAAACAGGAGAATTATCTTCAGACACGGCTCCTGACAAAACATAAATCGCTCTTGAAGCGTTTCTCTTGACAATCTTGCCGTCAGTCAAGCGCAAGATTGGGGCAGAGATAGGAAAGGATGTCGAGAACTCTGGCTTCTCCCCAGGCAAAATCTCGATAACACCGTCGGGAACAAGCGCTGTCTCTTGAATATTGGAGCCTTCCCCGGTCACAAGTGCCAAACCATAATAAGAGTCACTTCCTTTCAACATAAACGAGATGTGATACTCTATCAACCCTGCGCCTCCGACATTATTCTTGACAAACTCTTTGATTGAGAGGTTTTGAACGCAATCGTTTGTTGGAGCCTCGGGAATGCTTGTAAGGGCGGATGCGTCGGAGACACCGTTCCCGGACAAACGGATAGATATCTCATCCCCGTGATTAAACTCACCTTGAAGAATATATCTACCCTCAAGGGAAGCGTCTTCGACAACTTGAACACTCTTTCCATTAGATTCCACGCTGAAAACCGGATGGATGAAATCCGGACTCTGACGGTAATACTGTCCTTCCTTGATCGCGTAGAATCTGTCAAGATATAGATAGTGTACCGGATCGGAGTCATCCGAAGTCAGCATACACTCCAAGCGCATGGAATCCAGGTCGTTTCCTGTATTCATTTCCTCGGTCACCTGGCAGGCATAGAAGCCAAACAAAGACAACGATATGATTATGAACTTCTTCATTTCAGGTAAGGATTAGAATGAATACGACCATCTGAGAGTAGGCATTATCGGGAATGCAGAGACATAAATGATAGACGGAGACTGGGTAGCGATGCCTTTATCGACCCGCGCGAAATTGACGTTCTTCCTGTTGTAGGCATTGTACAACCCGACAGAGATGACCCGGTTCTTGCCACGTTTGGTTTTTCCGTATTGGGAATAGCCTAAGTCAAGACGATGGTAGGATGGCAGTTGCCAGTTATTCGGGTACGGAACGCCGGCCAGATCAAACTGTGTGTAAAAACCATTAATCGCGTACTCTTCCGGAGAATCTGTCGGATAATAGTACTCGGGTACGGTCATCCTATTCCCACCGTGATAGAACCAATCGGCGAAAAGCTCGCCGTTCAGAACGCGATAGCGGAAGGAAAGGTGGATGCTGTGACGGTTATCAAAACGGTCCGGGAACCACCCGTCATAAAAATCCTCAAACAAGCGTTCACTGATGGAATATGAATACGATGCCGCGAAGGACACTCTTCCCCCTTCTTTTGACACACTGGCCTCTATTCCGCGAGCCCGTCCTTTTCCGTCAACGAATAGGTTTTCCCATTCATCCAAAGGAGGATATATCAGGACTGGACCACCATATTCATGAAGGTGGTCAATATTTTTCAAATAAGCCTCAATCCCGATTTTCCAGCCATTGTTCCCGGAATAGTCTGCCCCGACGGCGATCTGATCGCCGACCGCAGGTTGTACGAGGTTGGTGCTCGGCATCCAGCAATTACCTGGGAAATCAAACGAGGATGACGAGAGCATATGCAAGGGTTGAAACATCCTTGCATAAGAAGCTTTTATCGCCACAGAATTGACCGGCCTCAGGCTAACCCCCAAACGCGGCTCCGGATAGCTATAAGTTGTTCCATTCGCAAAATAAGCATCATACCTGAAGCCCGCGTCAGAACTGAACCACCGTACGGGAGTCCACTCTAAGGATGCATATCCCGCCACAGATCCCGAAGCGTAATGCATTGTCCGATCCAAATCTGTTTGCGCCGTAACAGACATTTCCTTTTCTTCTTTCGAGGGATCCTCAGGATGCTTCATCCTTTGTTTTTCCTCATAAGAATATACCCTATGCGGTGAGGAAATATAGCCATTACCTTCAACGCCAAACCTTATTCGAGCGCCCTTCCCCAGAATAAAAACAGAGTCCCATCTTAACCCCGGATTCTCGACTCCACTGTTATTCCCTTCCTCGGAGATGGAATTACCTTCGCGATATTGGTCGTCGACAGAATAATCGGATCTGGTCGAAATGTTGGCATAACCTCTCGAATAATATGCCCTGAGATTTGAATAAAATTTATCCGACGGATTTGTTTTCCAAGCTGCCACGGCAACCATGTTTCCCCAATTTGAAGAAAGCTTCAATCCATGGTCTGACCAGGATGTTCCATCACCGCCATAATGGTCCCCGTACTTGAGGAAGTCCACATCCGCCAACAAGGAGAACTCTAACGAGCTTGTGCCTGATAGCCTTGTGCTGATCTTTCCGTCAATTTCCGTAAAACCGTACCACCCGTCGGACAAATAGTTGGTCATCCTATCCTGGAACAGGTTACCGGCCGCCTTGAGTGCCGGCCTTGTCAGCAGTGACATCCAGTTTTGACGCAATGAGACAAGATAAGAAGTCTTCTTATTCCGGAATGGACCCTCAAGGGTGATACGGCCATCTGTCAAGGCGAAAGAATACTTTACATGCTTCTGATCAAAGTCTCCGGCCTTGACGGAAATGTCTTCCACCGAAGAGATCTTCCCTCCGAACCGGGAAGGGAAACCGCTTTTATACACATCAACGTGATCAAGTATGTCGCTATTTACCACAGAGAACATCCCGCCCATGTGGGCCGTCTGCCAGACAGGCGCGCCGTCAAATAGAAAAAGATTGTCAGAGCCGTCTCCGCCTCTGACATACAATCCTGATGACATTTCGTTTCCCATAGCTACTCCCGGCAAACCCTGAAGGGTACGGATTATGTCCGGAGATCCCAAGACAGGAGCCAGGTCGAACTTCAACGCTTCCATCCGCTCATGTCCGGTCTGGGAGAACGAAATCGATCTGATAACGTCTGCCGTCACGGTTGACGCGCTCAATGTGTCTTGTCGTTCCTGGGCGGAAACCAAAGAAGCAAAGAGAATCGAAACGGAAACAAAGAATATGGTTATTGGTAAACGCATATCCAAAGATACTACTTATTTCCAGTAATAATAATATTTTTCATATTATTTGAATAATCAATATGCGATAGTTCGAACCATCCGTCGTTGCTACCGTTGTTCCCCCAATTTAAGTGGCAATAATAAATCGTAGTTTGAGAGTTGTACACACCATCTCCTCTCTCATAATCAAAGTCAGGATAGGCGGAATCTGCCAAATACCAAACATAGAATTCTGTATGATAATCCTGTTTCTGATATCCGTCACAGCACCAGGAAAAGGTTGTCCCGCTCGAATCTTCTCCTGTCATTATCAAAGGGTTATGATTATTCAAACTGGAAATGACGTTTGCTATATTGTGACTGTTAATCGAGCAATAATAATAGGAGTTCAGATAATTCTTTATGCTGTTGGGTTTAGTCTGCCCTAACGACTGCAAAGACACAAGAGCGGATTCTACAGAAGAAAGAAGCCAAGTCAATTGAGCATTTGGAGAGTCCGTATTTATTTGGTGGTTCGGCATCAGGTACCATGAATAAGTATTAGGATTCTCATAGTAACGCATCAATTGTCCGACAGATACGGTCTCAACTTTATATGATCCGGGAGAGGATGGATAATAAGGGTAGCTCCGACCCCATGTGGTAGAAAGATATGGCCCTTTTTGAAGAGTAGTATTTACTACTTCTCTTGTAATAAAAGAATAATCCATATAATTATACCCATCCCGTTCATAACAACTGGCATCGTAGCATAATTGCGCATACTCTGAATTTGAAAGTCCCGGAGGTTGAGTATACAGGTAGTAATAATCAAGGCCATTTTGAGTCCACATTTGAACATAAGCTCCTATCGCATCCCAAATCGTGCTATACGATCTAGTATTGATCATATCCGGTACTGTTGATTCCTCATATTGGAACCATAAGCTCTTCATTTCATTAGATAATGTGTCACTCTTATGCTTTTTGACATTCAGAGCTATCTGTTTTACAATGAAATCTAAAGAGGCATCCTCCTCGTATGGCGCATAAATGCCATTAGGTACTTCGGCGAGAATAGGTGGCGATGTTTTGAATGCAGAGACTAAAGTGAAACCTTTATCTAGATTAACGGCGTACAAAAGCGGCTCTCCATCATCGCCTGAGATAGGAACTACATTTCTTATCAATGCGGAAGACGATCTGGTACCCGGAATTTGACGGGAAAGCAAAATAACGGTTGCCGCATCTTCCGCCGTCAAGGAGTTCTTTGATTGTGCCAACTTTTTTAATGGAAGGTTATTATCCGAGACAAGGGTCTGTTGCTCCTCATAGGAAAAAACGGATTCCTTGTTACAAGCGGGAACAACTATTAAGCATATGAGCAATGCGATGCTTAATCTATTCTTATTATAACACATAAGTAATTGGGTTTAATAATTATATAAAAGAGTTATACGTCAAATTCACCTTTATATTGTCGTCCTGACGGCAGCGTAAACAGAAGGACGTAGTGTCCTGGCCCCATGATGATCGGGATGGTAGCGTAAAGGAACTGAGTATCAACGAAGTCGGAGAAATACCCCCCTGTCGTAGTGTTCAAAACCTCAACCTCGATCTCGCCGAGATTGGAGGTAAAAGAGAGAAAAACCGAGGATAACATGGAGTCATAGTCGGCTGAGATGGGGACAACTGGCGGAGATTTCGGCCCATGTCCCGGATTCAAACCCGGAAGTGGATCAATTACTATCACTACCACTGTATCTTCGATCTCCGCGATCGCCATAGCATGAGTTGGCACACAGAGTAAAAAAAACAGACATGATAATGATGGATACTATTAACTTGATTCGCATAATTGAAGTTGTATAACGTCATTTGCAAAGTTCGGTTATAGTTCTTTATGACGATGCAACAACCATGATAAATAGCGTGATATAAAAACCAAACAAAAAACGCCCCACAGCTGTCTGCAAAGGCGTTTTTGAAAAATAGTGACGTTTTTAGCGTGATATAGCTATAACTGGTAATTGAAATTTATTGATAATTGGTAAGTTACATCTAACCAGCTAGCAATGAAACAATTACGTGCGCCCACCAATAATAGATGCATAATGATCCCCCAATAAGCCATATTTCTCCGAGATCTTCTTTCTCAAAAACCTCTTTCTGGATCTAGTATTCTCAAGTGAAGAAATACCCATTATTATCATAACCGTCGTATTGTCAAAACCAGCGAAATAGTAGCTTGCCATGCGGTATTCAGAATCATTCAGACTTGGACAGTCATTTCGAAACTTTGTCATTATTCCGTCCATTTCTTTATCTACCATTCTTTCAAAATCCTCTTGAGCCTTTGGATCTGTTCTCAGGTTCCCTATCTTTTTTTTCAGTACCCTGACAAGATTGTCAGACGTATCCTCGTCGCCAACATTACGATACGTCTCCTCATACACATTGGCGAGAAACTCGAACATGGCTTTTCTTTTGTTCGATCTTTCATTCTTGGCAACCTGATTTCTCAAATTCTCGATAACTATGTTAAACCTTTCTTGTTCTTCTTGCCTTCTGTGTGTCACTCTCTGATACAAAAGATACATTATTATTGAAAGGAATAACAACGCGAGGCACAGTAAAGTGATAATAATAACCTGCTGTCTTTGATTATGAATCATAACGGTCTGATTATCGACACTTCTCTCAAGGAAATACCTCTGAGAATCCGACGCAGAAACCTCAAATCGTTTTTTAATAATGGAGTCCCTGGCACTCATGGCGTACCAAAGATTGTGGTAAGCGTTATAATAGTCACCCTGTCTCAGATTCTCTCTATGTCTCCAATAATAATAGGAGTACAAATCCATACCGCCTGCTGGCGCCCCTCGCCCCCATATAGAGTCGGCCTCGTCATTATCACCCCTGGCGCATAGCAGGTAAGCGTAAGCATACTGTTCCGAAACATTCTCGAATTTCGCTCCATCTTCCAAGGCCTTAGAAAAATACTCCATGGCCTTGGACTCGTCAGGAATACGTAAACTCAACAAGAACAATGCGTATTCAATCATTGCCCTTTCTCTGATGTAACCGTTGATTGACCGATCTCTTAATAGAGTATTGAAACATGAGTCCGCCTCTTCCCATTTCCGGATTTGGCACAAGTTACCAGCCTTCCTCAATAGTTCAAGTTTTTCTTGATCCACCCTACCACAGCGGCGGAAACAATCCAAGGATTTGTCAATATAATCAGAGGCTTGAGCATAATCGAAGGTCTTCGTGAACGTGTCCGCCATCTTGGAATAAAGGATGCCAAGGAGGTTTTGGTCGCCAATCAAAGGAGCGCTCTCCACCGCAAGGGAATAAGAAACAATAGCATTGTTGAATAAACTGCCATTAAACTGCTCCGTTCCCAGATACATCCACGCCTTCAACTTCTCCTCCGGGCTGCCGTGGCGGGAGTACCAGTCAACGGCTGGCTGGACAATCCTGGTGTCAGCGGTGTCTATGTAGTTCTTGTCCAGAGCTATGGCGTGAAGCAGGGAATATTTGGCCTTGACCGCGCGGCCCCGAAGGGCGGTCGTGTCGATAGCCCTGATAGCGGCCAGGGCGCTGTCCGGGCGGTCATCGATATAGGACTCGATGTCGGAGAGCCTTACATCGCGGCAAGACAATACTCCAAAAAGAAGTATAATGAATAGCAAGAAATACCTAAGCGTTCTCATAATTCCCTACCAGAGGAAGTTATTGAAGGGATAACGGCCGGCGTGGATCTCGGCTACCATCTTATAAAGGTCAGAGCGAAGTTTGTCCACATTTATCTTGTTAATGGCGGACATGAATATGCACGGAGCCTTCTCCTCCGCTATCCACGTGTTTTTCAAATCTTCCAAAGTCCGGTTTTCCTTTCCCTTCGGAGTCAGCGAAAACTCGTCATATTCTTCATATTCATAAGCATCTATCTTATTGAATATCACATAGACGGGTTTGTTGGCCGCACCGATGTCACGTAGTGTCCTCTCGACAACTTCCATCTGCTCCTCAAAGCCTGGGTGAGAGATATCAACCACGTGGAGCAATATGTCAGCTTCCCTGACCTCGTCCAGCGTGCTTTTGAACGCCTCCACAAGCTGAGTTGGCAGTTTCCTGATGAAGCCGACGGTGTCGCTTAGCAAAAAAGGCACATTCTCAATGACTACTTTCCTTACCGTGGTGTCCAGGGTGGCGAACAATTTATTCTCTGCGAACACGTCAGACTTGGCCAACAGATTCATTATTGTGCTTTTGCCGACATTGGTGTACCCCACAAGCGACAGGCGGACCATCGATCCCCTGTTGCTTCTCTGGGTGGCCATCTGCCTGTCAACCTTTTTCAGCTGCTCCTTTAGTTTCGATATTCTCTCTTTGACTATACGACGGTCGATCTCTATCTGGGTCTCACCCATTCCGCCTCGGGTTCCCATTCCTCCCCTCTGCCGCTCCAGGTGGGTCCACATGCCCGCCAACCTTGGCAGCATGTAGTTGTATCTGGCAAGCTCCACTTGCATCTTCGCATACGAAGTCTTTGCCCTCTGGGCGAATATCTCAAGAATCAAGCTTGTCCTGTCGATAACATATCCCACCTTTATCACCTTCTCGATGTTTCGCTGCTGCATTCCGGTCAACTCGTCATCGAAGATAACGTAATCGATCTTGTTATCTTCACAATAATCAGCTATTTCCTGCAGCTTTCCGGATCTTATATAGGTGGATTTCTCGGGTTTATCCAGCCTCTGGACGAACTTTTTGTCACCCGTAGCTCCCGCCGTCTCGGCCAGGAACTCGAGCTCATCAAGGTATTCCATCACCTTGCGCTCATCCTCATTCTGCCGGATTATTCCGACAAAAACAGCCTTCTCTATTCTCTCTTCTTTTGTCATTCTGTATTTTCTGTCACTCTGTGTTTTTTGTCATTCTGTGTTTTTTGTCACTCTGTGTTTTTTGTCATTCTGAGCGAAGCGAAGAATCTATTATCCTTTACCAAAAAAGGCCATCCGGTTGGGGACGGCCTTTCTGTCGCATTTTCCGCTTTTAGCGGAGCTGGAAGATCACAGGGAAGGTGTAGGTCACCTTGACGGCGCGGTCACGCTGCTTGCCGGGCTTCCACTTCGGGGAGCTCTGGACAACACGGACAGCCTCCTTGTCAAGCGACGAGTCAACACCTCTGAGGACCTTGACATTGGTCACTGAACCGTCCTTCTCAACCGTGAACTGAAGAGTCACACGGCCCTGGACACCGTTCTCCTTCGCGATCTCAGGATAAACGAGCTTGGAGTTGACCCATTTGGAGAACTCGTTGGCGTCTCCGCCATTGAAAGAAGGCTTCTCTTCCACGAGCTGGAACGGAATAGCCTCTTCCTCAACGACTTCCTCCTTGACTTCCTCCACATAGTCCATGATCTCGACACCTAGGTTGGCATCATCCTCAAGGCTCATGAAGTTGTCTTCCACCTTGATGTCATCCTCGACGATGTCGATCTGGTCTGACAGAACAGGGATCTGAGGTGCCTCGGGCGGCGGGGGAGGGGTCTCCTGTGTAATAGGAACCATCTCCTCGACTTCCACGATTTGTTCTTCAGGTCCGAAGACAGCGACGGTTTTCTCTCTTGTTCCGTAGGAGAAAGCTCCCCAGACAACAAGAAGTGCGGCCACGAGTCCGATCTCTGTAAAGAGCAGTCTCCTGTTCTCAAGATTGGCTTTTTCGGTTTTCTTAACTTCCATATTCAGTGAGTTTATTGTCTACAATAGGCTTTCAAAGTTAGAAATAATAATTTTCATTTCAAATTTTTTGGATTAATAGTTGTAGATTTGTATCGATTTTTGCAAACATCGTGCTATGATAAGGTATTTCTCAGAGGACATCAAGTTTGTTTTAAAGGATAAACTGGCGAATAACAGGTGGTTAAAGATGGTTGCCGGGAGTGAGATCCGCACCATCGGAGACATTAATATTATCTTCTGTTCTGACAATTATATCCTCGACGTGAACATGCGTTATCTCCAGCATGACTACTTCACCGACATTATCACCTTCGATTATTGCGAGGGAAAGAAACTATCAGGCGATCTATTCATCAGTATTGACAGCGTCCGGGAGAACGCCCTCGCTTACGGAGCGGAGTTTGACGAGGAGCTGCATAGGGTGATGGTTCATGGTCTTCTTCATCTTATCGGTTATGATGATCACACACCCGAGGAGGAGAAGCAGATCCATGAAAAGGAAGACTATTACCTTAAATTAAGAAATATAGTTTAGTCGGGTGAGGGATTCTTACGACATAATTGTTGTCGGTGGCGGACATGCCGGTTGTGAGGCCGCGGTTGCCGCCGCCAACCTCGGTTGCTCGGTTTTGCTTCTTAATGCTGATCTCCGGAGTTTCGCCAGGATGTCTTGCAACCCGGCTGTCGGCGGAATCGCCAAAGGTCAGATCGTCCGAGAGATCGACGCGCTTGGCGGGATGATGGGTTTGGTGACGGACGCCACCACGCTCCAGTTCCGGATGCTAAACCGCTCGAAAGGTCCCGCAATGTGGAGTCCGAGGGCGCAGTGCGATAAACAGGCCTTTTCCCTACGCTGGCGCAAAATTCTCGAAACTCATTGTAAATTAGATATTTACGCCGATTTTGCAGACTTTTTCCTCTTTGAGAATTCGAAAATTGCCGGGGTCCACACGACTACCGGGGCAATTTTTAAGTCTCAAGCGGTTATTTTGACCGCCGGCACCTTCCTCGGGGGGAAACTTTTCATCGGCCGGACAACTTTCGAAGGAGGCAGGATCGGAGAGCTTGCGTCTCATGGCCTGACCGAACAGTTGGTAAGTCTCGGGATAAAGACCGGCAGGATGAAGACCGGCACTCCCCCTCGTATCGACATTTCTTCAGTTGACACCTCGCGCCTTCTGCCGCAACTTGGAGATCCCGAACCGGAAAGGTTCTCTTATCTTGATGTGCCTTCTTCGATTCAAGGCGGATCTCCACAGATGCCTTGCTATATTCTTCACACTAATGAGAAGGTTCACGAAATTCTTCGGGACGGTTTCAAAGACTCCCCTCTTCTCAATGGGCTGATCACGGGCCGGGGACCACGCTATTGTCCAAGCATCGAAGACAAGCTGCGAGTTTTTCCTGATAATGATTCCCATCAGCTTTTCCTGGAGCCTGAAGGGAGAGACACAAATGAATATTATCTCCAAGGATTCTCGTCTTCTTTACCTTTGCAAACCCAGCTTGATGCCCTGCATGCGATAGAAGGACTTGAGGAAGTGAAGATATTCAAACCTGCCTATGCTGTTGAATATGATTACTTCGATCCGACTCAGCTGAAAGCGACGCTGGAGCTGAAAGAGTTTGATGGTTTGTATTTCGCCGGCCAGGTAAATGGTACGACTGGTTATGAGGAAGCGGCTGCCCAGGGCCTGATGGCTGGCATCAACGCAGCGTTAAAAATACAAGAAAAAGAGCCTTTTATTCTGCGGAGAGACGAATCGTATATCGGTGTTTTGATAGATGATTTAATTACCAAAGGAGTGGATGAACCTTATCGAATGTTCACCTCCAGAGCGGAATATAGAATACTTCTAAGGCAGGACAACGCAGATTTTCGTCTTACGGAAAAATCTTTCAATCTTGGTCTGGCTTCGGAAAAGCGTTACACAAATATGGCCTCCAAGCGCTCCCAGGTGGATGTTTTGAGAGATTGGTGTTACACGACTAAAGTTCGAGCCGCTGATGTGAATCCCTATTTGGAATCATGTGGCTCTACCCCCTTAACCGATTCCAAAAAGGTCGCGGAATTGGCTGCGAGACCGGAGACAAACCTTTCTGAATTGTTAAAAATTGTTCCACGTGGAACAATTTATCCGAAAGAAGTTGTTGAGGCCGTAGAGATTGAAATTAAGTATAAAGGCTATATTGAGCGAGAAAAAGCTGTTGCGGAGAAAATCTCAAGACTTGAAAATCTTAAGATTCCCGAGGGATTTAACTTTGATGGTATTCCTGGATTATCTATAGAATGTCGTCAGAAATTCAACCGTTACCAACCTCGCACGATCGCACAAGCCTCCCGTATATCCGGAGTCTCCCCTTCTGACATATCCATTCTCCTTGTCTACTTCGGCCGCTAGATTCTTCGCTGCTCAGATTCTTCGCTTCGCTCAGAATGACAATTAGTTGCTTCGTTGCGATAGATTCTTCGCTTCGCTCAGAATGACAGGTACGACATGTCATCCTGAGGCATTTATGCCGAAGGATCTACTACATCATCTGAAGGGCAGACTTGATAATCTGCTCGACTTTCGCATTGGGGTTGGCTTTGAGAATAGCCTGGATCGCTTTGTTGACAGCCGGCTTGGCGAAGCCGAGCATAACGAGAGCCCTGGACGCTTCCTCTACAATCTCGCTGCGAGCGGCGCCACCAAACAGTTCTGAGGAATCAGCACCTTCTCCCTTGACGACCTTGTCTTTGAGTTCTATTATAAGCCTCTGCGCGCTCTTTACTCCTATGCCCTTGACACTCTTGATCCTGGCCACATCTTCAGACAGGATAGCCTGACGTATCTCTTCTGCCGATAGCGAAGAAAGCATCATTCTGGCGGAAGATACACCGATTCCTGAGACACTGATGAGCAACTCAAACAATTCCCGCTCGTCTTTCGTGGCGAAGCCATAATAATCTTCCACGTCCTCCCGGAGATAATGGAAAATATAAATTTTAGCTTCTTTCTTCTCTTGTAGCGCCTGGTAGGTCTGCAGAGAAATCAAAATACTATAGCCGATACCGTTGTTCTCAAGTACAAGTTCCGCGGGAGATAGTTCTGTTATTGTCCCTTTGATGTAGTCGATCATGATCAATAATTTCTTCTCAAATATACAAATGATTTATTAAATTTGTATGATATACAGGATTGAAGTCAGATGAGGATCCAGGACATAAGAAAGATGTTTCCAGCGCTGTCCCAGACGGTGTACGGGAAGCCTCTGGTGTATTTTGACAACGCCGCTACAGCTCAGCGTCCGGAAAGTGTCGTTAGGCAAATGGAAAGCCTCGCATTGGGGACTAACGCTAATATCCATCGTGCTGTCCACAAACTTGCGGCTGACGCCACCGAGGAATATGAAAGCACCCGCGAGGTGGTACGTGAATATATTAACGCCGGCTCCAGGAAAGAAATTATATTCACTTCAGGCACAACGGGTTCCATTAATTTGGTCGCATTTTCTTTCGGCGAGGTTTTCGTCGGCGAAGGAGATGAGATAATCGTTACAGAAGAGGAGCACCATTCGAATATAGTTCCTTGGCAGATGCTCTGCCAGAGAAAGGGAGCGACACTTAAAGTCCTTGGCGTGGACGATGAGGGCCATCTTAAAGTTAACGAGCTTGAGAACCTGATCACCGACCGGACAAAGCTTGTCGCCGTGACTCATATTTCCAATGTCCTTGGAATAATTAATCCTGTTAAAGAGATTGTAAATATTTGTCACTCAAAGGGTTGCCCTGTTTTGGTGGACGGGGCACAAGGGATTGTCCACGAAAATGTCGATGTGCAAGATCTTGACTGCGATTTCTATGCTTTTTCGGGACATAAGATATATGCGGCAACCGGTACCGGTATCCTTTACGGAAAAGAGAAATGGCTCGAGCGTATGGTTCCTTATCAGGGTGGCGGAGAGATGATCCAAAACGTGAGTTTTTCCGGCACGACGTACGCACCGCTGCCTGGAAAATTTGAGGCAGGAACACAAAATATTAACGCCGTTCCGACGCTAAAGGCTGCGATTGATTTTTTGAAGTTGTTAAAAGATAGCGAGTTACAAGGAGAAATAAAGCATGTGGAGGAGTATCTGGAGAAATCCTTCGCTTCGCTTAGGGTGACAATGGGAATCAAAACATTTGGCGTTCCACGTGGAACAGAGAGCAAAGCTCCGATATATTCTTTTGTTGTGGAAGGTGCCCACCATGAAGATTTGGCGCTGATCCTTGACAAGATGGGAATAGCAGTCAGGTCGGGCCAGATGTGTGCCGAGCCGCTAATGGATCGCTTTGGAGTCACCGGAATGCTACGTGTCTCGTTGGCCCCTTACAACACTATCGAGGAAGTGGAATACTTTGTTAAAGCCCTTGAAAAGGCAGTGAAGATGTTGGTTTAAAACAGGAAGAATGAATACTCTTGAAGAAGCCAAGAAGGCAGTTATAGAAGACTTCTCGATGTACGATGAGTGGCTCGACAAATATGAGTACCTCATCGAACTCGGAAAGAACCTTGAACCATATCCCGAAGAAAACAAGACCGATGACAAGTTGATAAAGGGCTGCCAATCAAGAGTTTGGCTTGACTCTAAGCTTGAAGACGGCAAGGTTTTCTTCAAGGCTGACAGCGACGCCATAATCACAAAGGGAATTATCTCGCTTTTGATCAGTGTCTATTCAGGCAGGACTCCGGAAGAGATCGCGGGAGATGATTTCGGTTTCATCGGTGAGATTGGCCTCAAAGAGAACCTTTCCCCGACCAGGGCAAACGGTCTGGTTTCAATGATTGAAAAAATCAAGGATTTGGCTACTGAAAGCATCTCAAAAGATGACGTTCTGACTGCGGAGGATGCCAAGGAATTGGCGCCTCTATATGATAATGTCGTGATGGCCCTGAAGCAAGTTTATGACCCGGAGATCCCGGTCAACATTTACGATCTCGGCCTCATTTACGAATTGATTATCAACAAAAAACACGAGGCATTCATCAAGATGACATTCACCGCCCCGACCTGCCCCATGGCTGACGAGGTCCTGGCTGAAGTCAAGGCGAATGTCTCGGATGTTCCAGGCATAACTGCCTGTGAGGTTGAATTGACCTTCGAGCCGCCATGGGATCAGTCGATGCTTTCAGATGAGGCTCGGCTGGAACTCGGGTTGGATGATATCAGTAAATAACGGAAACAATTGATAACCACATATTTTAACACGATGAAAAAGACACTTTTACTGATAGCGATAATCCTCCTTGCGGGATGTTCAAAACCCTCGGGAATCAATTTCATTATGGAGACTGACATCGGGAACGATGTGGACGACGCCCTGGCGATGGACTTACTTTACAAGTACCACGAAGCGGGCCAAATCAACCTGCTTTGTGTGTGCGTCAACAAGGAAGGACCGGCTCCAGGAGAGTTCGTGGACATTCTCAACACTTGGTATGGCCATCCTGATATCCCCATAGGAATCATACGAAAGGGAGCTTTCTGTGAAAACGATGGTGTAAACTACGCCAAGGCGGTGGTCAATCTTAAAGATGACAACGGGAAACCATTGTTTGCCAGGACTTTAAAAGAATATGACACCCTACCGGAAGCCGTTGAACTCTACAGGAAAATCCTTTCAAAAGCGAAAGACAAGTCTGTCACTATCGCATCCGTGGGGTTCTCTACAAACCTTGCCAGGCTTCTTGAGACAGGTCCGGATAAATATTCCAAATTGGACGGTAAGGCGCTTGTGGAGAAAAAGGTCAAGTTGCTCGTCACAATGGCTGGGCAAGTCTCTGATCCTGAGTATCACGAATATAATATTGTCCGAGACATCCCTGCCGCCCAGAAGGTGTTTTCAGCGTGGCCTACTCCGATAGTCACATCCCCGTTTGATGTCGGATGTGCGGTAAAGTATCCCGCGACTAGTATTGAGAACGATTTCGCTTGGGCAGGTCCCCATCCTATGATCGAGGCTTACAAAGCGTATAAGCAAATGCCTTATGACAGAGAGACTTGGGATCCGACCGCCGTACTTTATGCGGTGGAAGGGGACAAATGGTTTAATGTCTCTGAGCCGGGACTCATCAAAGTGACTGACGAGGGAGGTACCATATTCACACCATCCAATGATGGCACAAGGCGATATCTCACCATTGATAATGCCCAGGCAGATGCGATCAGGAAGCATTTCATTGAGATTATCACCACTCCTCCCGCAAATAGGAAATAGTTCAGAATAAGACAATTAAAACTAATAATCAATATGAATGGAAAGATTCTGGTGATAGGCAGCACCAATACCGACATGACCGCCTTTTGCGGAAAGATGCCTGCTCCCGGAGAGACCGTCCTCGGAAATGATTTCGTCATGGGCCCAGGAGGCAAGGGTGCCAATCAAGCCGTGGCCGCGAAAAGGCTTGGTGGCGACGTGAAATTCATCTGCAAGGTGGGCGATGACATTTTCGGAGAAAACACGATCCGCCATTTTCGTGAGGAAGGACTCGACCCGGCGGGGGTGATGATCTCATCCAGGCCTTCAGGCGTGGCTCTCATTACTGTTGATGAAAGCGCCGAGAATTGCATTGTGGTAGCCTCTGGGGCCAATAATGATTATACGGAGGAGGATATCCGTTCCTGCAAGGATGCGATTGATGAGTGCGACATTTTGCTGATGCAGCTGGAGATTCCCGTTCCGGCGGTACTTGAGGCGGCCAAACTAGCGCACGAGGCAGGAAAGACCGTGGTCTTGAACCCTGCTCCCGCGATTGATTTACCGGATGAGATATTCCGCCACATTTCCCTATTCATTCCGAACCAGCACGAGTTGGCTAAATATTCGGGAATGCCCGTGAACGGAGAGGAAACCGCCGCTGAGGCCGCTAAAGCGATGATGTCCAAGGGCGTGGGAAGGCTGATAGTGACGATGGGAAGCAAGGGATCGCTGGTCTGTCAGGAAGATGGGACCGCCTTCGTCCCCGCACACAAAGTCAAAGCGGTTGATACCACAGGAGCAGGAGATTGCTATTGCGGGGCTCTTTGCGTGGCCCTCTCAGAGGGGAAAGACCTTATGGATGCCGCGGCATTCGCTACAAAAGCGGCAGCGCTCGCTGTACAGAGGGCCGGAGCGCAGGTGGCGATGCCATATCGAGAGGAAGTATCTGACAAATAATTATTAAGAATATGAAAACGCTCAGAGTATCAATCATTTCCGTAGCTGTAATCGCCTTGTTGGCATGCGCTTGTGGGGAAAAAGCCGAAAAAACTACCCTTCCGGCAGAGGTGACCTTGTCAAAAGAGAAACTCATGGACAAAATCAAAGGCGGCTGGGCCGGACAGATGATAGGTTGTACCTATGGAGGTCCTACAGAGTTCGTTTACAGTACTTTGATCAACGACAATATTCCCATTGAATGGCCTGAGCACAGGATACAATGGTACTATGACAAGATTCCTGGGCTGTATGATGACATCTATATGGACCTTACTTTCGTGGAAGTTTTTGAGAAAGAGGGTCTTGACGCTCCGATAGAGAGTTTCGCCAAAGCCTTCTCTACCGCAGAGTATCCTCTGTGGCACGCCAATCAAGCCGCCAGGAATAACATCCAAAACGGTATTATGCCACCTGAATCCGGCTACTGGAAAAACAACCCTCATGCCGATGATATCGACTTCCAGATCGAGGCTGACTACGCCGGAATCATGGCTCCCGGAATGCCTAACGCCGCCGTTCATTTCACCGATGAGATTGGGCACATGATGAACTATGGAGATGGCTGGTATGGAGGTGTGTATGTCGCCGCCATGTATTCCCTCGCCTTTGTCTCTGATGACGTGGAATTCATTGTTTCCGAGGCTCTTAAGACTATTCCTAAAGAGAGCAAGTACTACCAGTGCATGGCGGATGTGATAGAGTGGCATAAGCAGTATCCGGACAACTGGGAGTTGACCTGGGCCAGAGTCGAGCGCAAATGGGGCTTTGATATCGGCTGCTCCGAGGGTGCTTTCGGCACCACTAACATCGACGCCTTGATCAATAGCGCCTACATCATCATGGGTCTCCTTTACGGGGAAGGTGATTTCTATAAGACAATCGATGTCTCGACTCGTTGCGGAAAGGATTCTGACTGCAACCCGGCTTCCTCTGGAGGTATCCTGGGAGTTATCCTTGGTTATGAAGGGATTCCGGATTATTGGAAGAAAGGCATGTCGGAGGTTGAGGACAGGAATCTGGCCTACACGGACATCTCTATGAACAAGACTTATCAGATGTCCTTCAACCAAGCTCTTAAGGTTATTGAGAGATATGACGGAAAGGTCGGAGATAGTGATGTCACGATTAAGGTGCAGACCCCTGAGGCGGTTCGCCTGGAGCAAGGGTTTGAGGGTCACTGGCCGATCAAGAGAGTCGAGATCAGAAAGCAGATAGCTGATTGTGGCGAGCAGGAGTTCAACGGCAAGGGAGTCGTGTTCACTTATCTTATGCCGATGGACAAGAGAGACGCTCCGACTGGCTATGTCGCTGAGGTTGAGGTATATCTCGACGGCGCTCTGGACCAGACGGTGAAACTCCCCGCCGACAACAACAGCCGTAGGCTCGACCTCTATTTCAAGTATGATCTTCCTCTCGGGAATCACAAGGTCTCCTTCAAGGTCAAGAATCCTGACAAGGCCCATCCCGTTGAGGTCCGCTCCATGATCATCTACTCCGACAAGCCCGCCCCGATTCAGCACCAGTAGATGCTCGGTCCCGAGCGGTGGTTCGGCTCCGCTCACCAACCGGGCCGAAGGGCCAACCTGTCATCCTGAGCGCAGCGAAGGATCTGAAAACGAAAAGGTTCCGAGATAATCCCGGAACCTTTGTTAATAATGGAAAAACCCCAACAAAAAACAAGGATTATCAAATATCACTTTTATATAAGAAAATGTAATCAAGATGGATTATCCCTTCTTTTATGCTTGCGGTGCTATTGTCGTAGATTTTAGCCGTTCCAGAAACTAAATAATGTGAAGATTCTTCAGAGGAGCTATTTAGAAACTCAATGTGTAAGCTATCCATTTCGAACGGGCAGACTTTCTCAAATTCATACTCCGGCTTTGCAATTTGAATATCTTTATTCTTAAAATGAACTCCTTGATTATCAATAATATAAGTAGTGAATATACTACATCCTGACGACCAAAGCTTTCCTGGCCTCGTCTCTTGAACAATTGGTAATCGGGCGTAAACACGTCCTTGATAATCAAGAGCGTTTTTTGTGGAGGAGTATAAATACCAGTTATCCTCAAAGCCGCCCCATTGGCGGAACTCTTTTAACAAGTCGCAAGTCTTTTCGCCATCATTATTGATATCGATAGGGTCTCCTTCCCAAAGAAATTCAACCAGTTGATATTTTCCACTGACTTGGCTGAGCAATTCGTCCCTATATTCCGGGACAGGTGTCTTCTCACACGAAATCAAGACTAAAAGATGTGCTCCAATAATGGAGAGGAAATAAAAGAATCTTTTCATAAACAATTATATAATACTGTTAATACTGTCATTTTTTTTCGCTGCAAAGTTCGCTAGATCGTACAGAATAAAAGCAGAATTGGGGTGAAATAGCGTGACCGAAAATAATGACAAAAACGGCCCTGAGGGTGTTTCTGGGGCCGTTTTTACGGTTATATCACGGCTATGGCGTGACCGTGACGAGAGGTAGATTGATAATTTAAGAGTGTTTCTCGAAAGTTGAGAGGTATTTCTCTTTGTTCAGGACTGCGGAGTCAAGAATCTTCTTTTTCAGTCGACTTTTCCTTTTACGGGTGGTCTCGAGGTTGGGCAGCCCCAGGATCATCATCACGGTAGTGTTGTCAAATCCTGCGAAATAGTAGCTTGCGAGTTTGAACTCATCCTCGGAAAGGTTGGGATAGTCTTGCCGAAAATGGCCCATTATCCCGTCCAGATCCCGGTCTAGCAATTTTTCGAATCCGGATTGTGCCTTATTATCTGAGCGCAGGTCTCCAAATCTTGTCTCGAGGCTTTCAAATAACTGTTCTTTAGAGGAATTCTCGTCGTTTGAGTAGCGATAAACCTCTTCGTAAACATCAGCCATGAGGGTAAATTTGGCGGTTTTCTTCTCGTTTTTCATCTCTTGAATCTGCCGGTTTAGAGAGTCCACCAGGAGGTTCATCTTGTCTTTCTCCTCAAGCTTTGCTTTCTTCTTTATGGTATTAAGTAATACGCCTGTCAGAATGCTGATCAAGAAGGCGAGAACAACAATTGTTATCAACTTTCGCTGGTTGTTGATCTTAAGTCTTGAGGCAATGTCTTTTTGCTCAAAAAAGACTCGCTGGGCATTAGCTGCTGATGTAGCGAGCGTCGCCGTCATAGCGGAATCGACCGATTGAGTAGCTGCCCATAAAGCCCTGTGAGCCGTCGCATAGTCTTTTTCGTGGAGCGCCAGTCTATATCGCCAGTAAACGTCTGAAGAATAGTCGTATTTTCCTTCTTGTTTAATTTGGTGCAAGACTTTCTCGGCCTCTTCCTCTTTCCCTCCTACTTTTAAGGCATAGGCATATCCATATAAATAATCAATATTATCGATTATCCCCCCATCATTGATTCCGCGAGTATAGTATTCCAAAGCTTTTGTATCGTCAGAGACTGGTTTTGTGAGGAGATAGTTGGCATAAGAGAGTTCAGCAGTTGCTCTTAACGTAATAGAGATTGAGGTGTCCGATAATAGATCCTGATAAAGGCTATCTGCTGTTTCCCATTTTTTTAGATTTGACATTTGTTTGGCGGTCTGAGTTTTAGACCAACCTTCAAAGTCTTTGTTTCCGCTTTCTTTAAAACAAGCGATGGATTTATCAAAAAATTCTGCTGCTTGTAAGAAATCATTCGTGTATCCGTAAGTCCTTCCGATCCTCGTGTATAGGATCCCGACAAGCTTCTGATTATCAACTTCTGGTACGTTTTCAACTGCTTTGTAAAAAGACACTATAGCGTTGCTGTAGTCTTCGTTATTGAATTGAGCGGTGCCCAAGTACATGTAGGCCTTCAGACGGTCTTCTGGGCTTCCGTGCCTGTCGTAATAGTCGACGGCTGGTTCCACGATCCTTGTGTCAGTCGTGATGAAGTCGTTCTTGTCGAGGGCTGCGGCGAGAAGAACACTGTATTTGGCTTTGCTGGCTTTGGATTTAAGCGTCAGAGTGTCAATAGATTTAAGTTCAGCAAGCGCGCTGTCCGGACGGTCGTCAAGATACGAGGCGATGTCATTGAGTCGTGTTAAAGGCATATTCTTTTTCCCTCCGCACGACACAATCGCCAAAACACAAAGAATGAAAAGAAGTTTTTTGGTTTCCATGGCGCGAAGATAGCAAAACAATTCTTTCGAAAATAATGATTATATTCGCAGTAAGGCGATGTTCGTTATGAGAAAAATGTACTCAATTTGCGTCCTGCTGGCGGTTGTTTTGGTGGGATGCTCAGAAAAGAAACAGGAAAACAAGGAGGTCTCCATGAGCCTCTCTCCCGAAAAAGTTGAATGGTTCAAAGACGCCAAGTTCGGGATGTTTATCCATTGGGGATTGTATTCAATCCTTGAAGGGACCTACAACGGCCACACGATGCCTGACACCACTTTCCCGCAGGGAAACACATGGTACGCCGAATGGATCAAGCCACGTCTTGAGGTTCCTGATGACTACTACAACGGCCTTATTCATGAGTTCAACCCGGTGAGATATGACCCGGACAGTTGGGTCAGAGAAGCCAAGAACGCCGGCATGAAGTACTTGGTAATCACCGCAAAACATCATGACGGCTTCGCTTTGTGGGATTCCGATGTATCTGATTTTGACATCGCTGCGACACCTTACAAGAAAGACCTGCTCGCCCCTCTTGTGGCCGCTTGCAAGAAATATGGCTTGAAATATGGCTTCTATTATTCTCACTGGCAAGATTGGGAAGATCCCGACGGAGCGATGCCTTACTGGTATCCCTGGCGGCCTGATGAGGATTTCGAGAAATATTGGCAAAGAAAATCACTTCCGCAGGTTAAGGAACTGATTGAGAAATTCGACCCTGACCTGCTCTGGTTCGACACCTGGGACTGGGAGAATCACATTACACCCGAACGTAGGGATGAGCTCATCCGATTGGTAAGGAGCCTCAGTGACAAATGCCTTATCAACGGCCGTATTTGCTATACTAATCCGGGTGAGAATATCGATTTCCTTGAGATGCACGACAATTCTTATCCCAAGGAGATGCTCTCCAAGCCATGGCAGACTCCGGCCACCATGCAGAATTCCTGGGCATATCATGGCAAGGATTATAACTGGAAGCCTGCCAACAGGATGCTCCGTTATCTGGTGAACAACACCTCAATGGGAGGCAATTATCTGCTTAACGTCGGTCCAAAGGCGGACGGGACACTTCCCGCTCCGGCTATCCGTAGGCTGAGGGAAATGGGTGCGTGGCTGGATGTGAACGGGGAGGCGGTATTCGGGGCTTCTCCCACGAGCTATAAGATGCCGGAAGGTATTTACACGACCCAGAAGGAAACCGCGGACGGTAAGAACCTCTATATATTCCTGACGTCACCGGTGGCTTCCGTGACGGTGCCGGCCGTTTTGTCGGGGAAATGCGAGGTCTTGGAGACCGGGCAGCCGATAGAGATGTCAGTAGTTGAGGGTGAGACAGTTATCAACATTCCCAAGAACCTCTTCAAGGATGATTCTATAGTGGTTTTGAAATGCCATTAGTGAATGTTTATTTCTCTTTGGGGAGTAACCTTGGCGACAGGGAAAAGCACATCTCCGAGGCGCTTCGCCGGATGGACGAGGCGTTCGGGACACATTATTCCGCTCTTTCCAAAATAATTGAGACTGAGCCGTTTGGTTTCTCCGGAAACGCGTTTCTGAATGCCGCCGTCTTGTACCGCATTCCCGCCGAAAGCCCTCTCTGGACTCTATATCAGGTGAAAGCCATAGAGAGGGAGATGGGGCGTACGGATCTTCCGGAATATGATGCCGATGGGAATAGAATTTACCACTCCCGAGTGATAGATATCGACATCTTGTTCTTTGGCAAGGAAATAATTGACATTCCAGAACTTACAATACCTCATAAAGGAATCGCCGAAAGACCTTTCGTTATGATTCCCTTGCGGGAGATAGCCAAATCCACATTAAAAAGATCATTTCCTGAATATTTCAAGAAATCCACCAAATGAGCAGAAAACTCGTTACTATTTGCTTTCTATTTGTCGCTGTGACATTAGCGTCGCAGCCGAAAACAACCCAGTATCATAAAGGTTGGCCATCAAAAGACGGAGAGATAAACTTAAAGGAGGGTTTTGTCAATCCTCCCAAAGGATATGGAAATGTGCCGTTTTATTGGTGGAGCGGGGACAATCTTGACCCGGACAGGCTCGCCTGGCAGCTCGAGCTGCTTGCGGATTCCGCGACTGACGGTCTTTGTGTTAGCTACAACCACACTCACCCACGGGTAGATACCTTGATGAATGCCAATGGATACGGAGGATACGGAAGAGTCAGCAGCGGAGATCCTTATGTGTTTTCCCCAGAATGGATGAAGCTGTGGGCGGAATATTCGAAGAAATGCGCTGAATATGGAATCGGCCTGGGCTTGGACGATTATGTGATGGCCTCTCCCGGAAACGGTTTCAAGGTGGATGAGGCGCTTGCCGATCCTGGAGTCAAAAACCATCAGGGGCGTATTCAAAAGAAGCGGATTCCCGCTGGCGAGGCTCTTCCGGATAACGTCTTGAAGACCAAAGAATATAAAGACAGCGTTGACGTCTACTACACCACTCCATCTCCGGAACTTCATCCTGATTATGGTAAATTAATGGTTGAGAAGTATTTCCAGCCCTTCGAGGATGCGATGGACGTCCAAGGTCGGGAGGGGATGAACTATTTCTTCCAAGACGAGCTGATCTACGATTTGAATATGCGTTCCTGGTGCGATGGGATGCGAGAGATATTCCAAAAAGAGAAGGGATATGATATCCTGCCTAATTTGGATGCCCTCTTGGCCACCAGCGATGATGAGATCGATAATGAGGCGGCCAGGATTCGCCTCGATTATGCCGAGGTTTTGACCAAACTTGCTGAGGAAAGATATTTCAAGCCGATTTATGACTGGAATGCGGAGCGGGGCTTGATTTATGGTTGCGATAATGAGGGAAGGGGCCTGAATCCAACACAATATCTGGACTATTTCAGAGCGATAAGCTGGTTCACGGCTCCCGGAAACGACGCTCCGGCAAGGGGCAGCAGTTTCCGTCAGACAAAGGTCTCCAGCAGTATCGCTCACCTTTACGGCCGCCCAAGAACCTGGCTTGAGGCTTTCCATAGCATGGGTTGGGACGCAAATGGAGGTCTGCTCACCAGGCAACTGGACCATCATCTGATCGCTGGAGGTAACTTGCTGTGCCTCCATGGGTTATATTACACCACCCATGGTGGTTGGTGGGAGTGGGCTCCACCGAGTTTCCATTTCAGGATGCCTTATTGGCCGCACATGAAAGTGTGGCTGAAATATGCCGAGAGAATGTGCTACGTCTTGAGTCAAGGGGAGCATGTTTGCGACATCGCCATCCTCTATCCCACCGAGACAATGCAGGCTTATCCTGATGCTAGACCTGATCTGGCTTTCAAAACCGCTCTTAATTTGAGTGACGCTGGTCTTGATTATGATTTCATTGATTATCAGTCACTTCAGAGCGCATCTGTTGAGAGTGGCTCTATGTCCATTGCCGGGGAATCTTACAAAGTGCTGATTCTGGCCGACGCAAGGGCTATGCATAAGGAGACTGAGGCCAAGGTCGAGGAATTTGTGTTAGCCGGCGGCCTTGTCTTGAAGCTTGTCCCTGTAGAAGAGCCAGCAGATGATGTCACTCGGGGAAATCTGGCTCAATTGATTAAGGATAAGATAGTTCCGGATTTCTCCACATCTTCCGGAAAGGGCAAGGTTCTGCATCGCAGAGTTGGTCAGAATGATGTCTATATGGTGATGGATGTCCCTGATGGTGACCATATGACATTCAGGACTACCGGAAAGGCAGAGTTATGGGACGCTGTCCACGGAACCATCCGTCCTGTACCTGTCTTAAGCCAGGAAGACGGCCTGACGACAGTGGAATACGCTGGAACAGGAGGCGGCTCAGAACTTCTGGTTTTTTCTCCAGGAAAGCCCGTTAAGCAGAAATCCAAAAAGGAGAAAACTGTTGAGTTAGAGGTGGTTCCCGTTGAGGGAGAGTGGGATGTGGAGATTATTCCCACGATGGACAACAGGTGGGGAGATTTCCGTCTACCGAAGAGCGACGGATTCATCGGCGTTGAGGCGAGGGAATTCCGTTGCCATCCTTCCGGAGACCCCTCGAAGGCTATCTCCTCCGTTTACGGATATGCCCCTTATATGCTTACCTTGAATATTCCTTCTGATCGGAATATAGACGATGTTCTGGGAAACCTGCCCGAGGCGGGAGATTGGGAAGCCTATCCTTTCTCATGGCAATACGGAGTGTTCGATAGCCCAGGAAGCCAGGGTTATCATGGTCTGAAGGAGCATGTGGATGACCGTTTCCTGATTCTAGACCAAGGCTGCCATCAGATATTCCGGGCATTTTTGGATGTTCCTAAAGACGGGTCCTATCGCATTGTCAAGGAGGGTAAGGAACCATACAAAGTATTGATTGACGGGAAACCGGTTCCCGGTCAAAAGGTTGTTCTTAATAAGGGAACCCATTGTCTGACAATCGCATACGCTAACACTAAGAAGGTTGGATATAGCCTTGAAGGAATGAGGGGGTCGACGGTTGACGATAGGGAGAGGAGCATGGTTATGCTTTATCCTGAAGGGTTCTCCGGTCCTGTTCCCCATGGAATGCATGACTATATCGTCGCCTCCAGTTGGTATGGGACGGATTATGTTCCTTTCGTGTGCCCTGAAACAAGCGAATGGACTATGAGCTTCGAGACCGCTCCAGGCACCAGAAGTATGTCCTTTGAGACTTCGGGAAAAATTCTTGAGATTAGCGTCGGAGGTCAGAAGGTCGATTTCAAAGAAACCGGAACCGGGAAATATGTCGCCGACAATCTTCCGGTGAATTCTGGAGTTACGACAGTTACTGTCAAGGCGTTACCAGATATACACAGCCCAGGAGCGGCATTCTTCAAGGAACCTGTAAAGCTTGATTGCGAGGGTGGTCGTCTCGCTCCCGGAGATTGGACAAACGCTGGAGCGATGAGATTCTATTCCGGAGGAGTGAAGTACAGTAAGGAGATCAATGTAAAGGCAAAAGGAAAGCATGTGGAGTTGGATCTTGGCGATGTGGACGCCACTTGCGAGGTAAGCGTTGGCGGAAAACATGTGGATGTTCTGCTGAGTCCTCCTTATAAATTGGATGTCACCGACTTCGTTAAAAAGGGCCAGAACAAGGTTGAAGTCCTTGTGTATAGTTCCCTGTCCAATCATTACCAGACTATTCCTTCGCCATACAAAGGGACCCCTAGAGCCGGGTTGATAGGTCCGGTGAGAATGATTATGGAAAAATGAAATAATTAATATTCAGAGCGATATGAGAAAGATATGTTTTGTTTTGAGCGCCCTTATGGTTTTTTCCATGGCTTTCGCGCAACAGCGTGGTGATGTGGTCGACCAGGCTGACGGTTACGAGTGGCCGACAGATCCACAGGTTCTTCAGAAACTGGACCAGTGGCAAGACTTGAAGTTCGGAGTTTTGATGCACTGGGGAATATATGCCACCCAGGGCATGGTGGAATCTTGGGCCATTTGCAACGAGGAGTGGATCCGTCGCCCGGAAGGTTCTGTCTATGAGGATTATAAAAAGTGGTATTGGGATCTTTCCAAGGAGTTCAACCCTGTGGATTTCAATCCCGACCAGTGGGCTGACGTGTTCAGTAAGGCCGGTATGAAATACATGATATTCACGACAAAGCATCATGACGGCTTCTGTATGTTCGATTCGGATTATACCGATTTCAGCATCGCGAACGGGCCGTTCGCCAATAATCCCAAAAAGGATGTGGCAAAATATGTCTTTGACGCGTTCAGGGCTAAGGATTTCATGATTGGAGCGTATTTCTCAAAGCCTGACTGGCATCACCACGGGTTCTGGAATCCGTATTACGCCACCCCCAACCGTCGGCCGAATTACAATAAAGAGACACATCCGGATTGGTGGAAGAGCTATGTCGACTTTACCAAGAACCAGCTTACGGAGCTGACGACTGGAAAATACGGGAAAATCGACATTCTTTGGCTTGACGGAGGATGGATGACAGGAGACGAAGTGGGTCTGAATGAGGTACTTCCGAAATCGAGGGCATATAGTCCGGGAATGTTGTGCGTCGACCGTACAATCCAAGGACCCAACGAGAATTACCAGACTCCCGAGCAGAGCGTTCCGGATCATCAGATCAACCATCCTTGGGAGTCCTGCATAACCTTGACACATAGCTGGGGTTGGGCTCCGAATGTTACCTTCAAGAGCTCCCGCAAAGTTATCGGGATGCTTGCCGAGATCACCGCGAAGGGTGGAAGCCTTGTGTTAGGCGTAGGTCCTACTCCCCAGGGTTTGATCGAGGACAGGGCCATTCCTATTCTTGAGGAGATCGGAGAATGGCTTGGACGCTGCGGAGAGGCGATATATTCAACCCGCATCACCAAGGATTACAACGATGGCGACATCTGGTTCAACGCCTCCAAAGACGGGCAGACGCTTTATGCCATCTATGCCCTGAAAGATGACGAGCAGCTTCCTTCGACCCTATCCTGGTCCGGCAACCTTCCCAAGGGCGGGAAAGTAACTGTCTTGAACAACGGCAAAAAGGTGAAAGCCACAGTCAAGGACGATCAAGTCACACTTAAGCTCCCCAAAGGCTTGAAGCAGGAGCCGGTTGCGCTTAAATTTTCCTTATAATCAATAGTTTCCAATAGAACGACAAGTCATGGGAATTAGAAAAGCCGCTATCATAGCCGGGGTCTTCATCGCTTTTTCCTGCACTTCCAGGATAGAGGTTGAACCATCTGATAGCGACCTTGTGTTCGGGGATCTCGCCACGGTCTGGGACGAGGCGATGCCGCTCGGAAACGCCACCGTTGGTGAGCTCGTATGGCAGAAAGGGGATAAACTGCGTCTATCCCTCGACAGAATTGATTTGTGGGATCTTCGTCCTATAGAGGCTTTCCAGGGCGAGGACTATTCCTTTGAATGGGTAAAGGACCATGTTCGCAAAGGAGATTATGACCCGGTAGTAGACCTGTTTGAGAAGAAGTCTTATCTCGCGGCCCCATCGAAGATTCCTGGAGCGGCTCTTGAGGTGGATATCTCTTCTTTGGGTAAAGTCATAGAGAACAGGCTGTTCCTTAATAACGCTCTTTGCGAGGTCAAGTGGGAGAGCGGAGCGTCAATGAAGACCTTTGTCCAAGCCGACGGAGAAGTAGGTTGGATGTTTTTTGAGAATATTCCGGAATCATTTGACATCCAACTCGTTCCGCCTGAATATCAGATCAAGGGGGACGATGAGGCCGGACTCGGGAGCTCATCTCTCGCCCTTCTTGGCTACCCTCAAGGAGAGGTGAAACGTAAAGGGAACCTCATCACCTATCATCAACGCGGCTGGAAGGACTATTTCTATGACGTCGCTGTCGATTGGAAACGTCACGGAAATAGTGTCATAGCGGCCTGGAGCGTCACTTCCTCGCTTTCCGGAAAAGACGCTGTGGCAGAGGTCGCCAAGGCTATTTCCGTTGGTCCGTCCAAGGCCTACAAGCGGCACATGGAGTATTGGGCTTCATACTGGAAAGGTTCGTCCGTTACGGTTCCCGATGCCACAATCCAGCGGCAGTACGACCGGGAGATGTACAAGTTCGCCTCCGCCACCAGGAAGGACTCCTACCCTATATCGCTACAATCGGTGTGGACTGCGGACGATGGTTTCCTGCCGCCGTGGAAAGGAGATTATCATAATGATCTGAACACCCAGCTGAGCTACTGGCCCGCTTATATCGGCAACCATCTGGATGAAGGGCTGGGGTACTTGAACACGCTTTGGAGCCAGGTCGGGAAATATAAGGAGTTCACAAAGAAGTTCTTCGGAAAGGAAGGTCTCGCGGCGCCAGGTTATTGCACACTGGAAGGTGACGCGATGGCCGGATGGGTCCAGTATGGTTTCTCCCCCACCACTTCAGCATGGCTTGGACAGCATTTCTATCTTCATTGGAAATACTCTGCGGACAAGGATTTTCTCAAAGACAGGGCATATCCTTTCTTGAGAGATGTCGCCATATTCCTGGAACAGGAGACGGAGGTTAAGCCGGACGGAACGAGGACATTCGAGTATAGCTCAAGTCCGGAGATAAACGACAACAGAATAGACGCGTTTTTCCCCGTGATAACGAACTATGATTTGGCGCTGACAAAGTTCGCGTTCGTGGCGGCCGCGGAGATGGCCGACTCCCTCGGGTTATCTGAAGAAGCTGCCCGCTGGAAAGCGGATTGTGGTCAGCTTCCTGAATTTGCCATCGACGATGATGGCGGATTGGCGATCGCTCCTGGAGTGTCTTACAATCTGTCCCATAGGCACTTCTCACATGCGATGGCGATACATCCACTCGGTTTGCTGGACATTAGCCAGGGGCCTGAGCAGAGGAAGATCATTGACGCCACGCTGTCGAGGCTTCATGCCAACGGACCGGATTGGTGGTGCGGATATTCCTATTCCTGGCTGGCCAATATGGAGGCCAGGGCAGGACATGGCGTCGAAGCCGTTGAGGCTCTCAGGACTTTCGCGGAATGCTTCGTGCTGCGTAACTCTTTCCACGCCAACGGAGACCAGACAAAGAGCGGAAAATCATTGTTCACTTACCGTCCATTCACTCTGGAGGGTAATTTCGCTTATGCGGCCGGGCTTCAAGAGATGCTGCTTCAAAGTCATACTGGAGTAATCCGGGTTTTCCCTGCGGTTCCTGAAGACTGGAAAGACGTCTGTTTCAATAATTTGAGAGCCGTCGGAGCCTTCCTTGTTTCCGCTGAGATGAAAGGTGGCGAAGTGACATCTCTATCGGTTTATTCCGAGAAAGGCGGCAGATTGCGTATAGTCTCCCCCGCCACAGGCGAGCTCATTGAGAAAGACACCGAACCAGGTGAGATAGTGAAACTATAATGTCAAATAAATGAGAAAGGTAGTTCTGGTATTATTTGTTTTGGCCGCTACGGCGATGTCGGGCATATCTTCTCCGGTCATCTGCCCGGAGCCGGTTAAAGCCGAATTATCCAGTACGGTTTATTACCCCTTATCAAAAGTGGTGGTGGCGTGTCCTGACAAGGAGGCTGCCGGATGGGCGGAAACCCATCTTAAAGAGTGGTATGGGGAATTTGCTCCAGTTGTCATTAAAAACAAGGTTAGGAATACCACAATCCAAGGCGAAGCCTATGAACTGGAAATAGGTGAGAATGAGACAAAAGTGACAGCAGCCACCATTCAGGGAGTCCGTTATGCCCTCTACTCACTTCGCCAGATTGCCATTCCGGCTCGTGGAACAGTTTCCGTGGCTGGGTGGATAGTTCCGGAAGGAAACGTACAGGATAAACCGGCGTTGGATTTCAGGGGAATACACATTTGCTGGTTCCACGAGACCGAGCCTTGGGAAGTCGAGCGGTTAGTCCGGTTGGCGGCATATTACAAATTGAACTATGCCGTAATAGAGCCTTGGGGCACTTTCCGTAGTGAGATAGCGCCGTGGTTCGGCTGGCCGGACGGAACCATGACAAAAGAGGAGATCCAAAGAATCAAGCGTATTGCCGACGATCTCGGAATAACCCTGATTCCACAAATAAATGTGTTTGGCCACGCTACGATGGCTCGTTCAGCTGGAGGAAAGCATGCCGTCCTTGATTTGAATCCGGAGTACCAGCCTCTATTTGAGCCGCTTGGCGGCTGGAACTGGTGTCTTTCCAATCCAGAGGCCAGGAAGTTGATCCAGGATCTTATCAAGGAACAGATGGAAGCCTTCGGGAATCCGCCTTATTTCCACATCGGTTGCGATGAGGCGATTGAGCCCAGTTGCCCGGACTGTCTGTCGCGGCCATATTCAGAGCTGTTCCTGGAGCATATCAGGGCCATAAATGAGACAATCTCCTCCCTTGGCGCGAGAACGATGATGTGGCATGACATGCTTCTTGAGGCGGGAGATGCCAGATGGAAAGGGTTCTATGCCAACGGAACGGCCCAGACAACGGAAGCCCTAAAGGGGTTCCCGAAAGATATAGTGATCTGCGACTGGTTCTATGATGGGGCCAAAGAGGCATATCCCACCCTTGATTATTTCAAAGGATTAGGATTTGATGTGTTGACATGCCCTTGGCTGAATTGGGGAGGCACAGTATCACAGGGTCGATATGCCCACGAAAAAGGTCTATTCGGCATTCTTGGAACCTTGTGGCACCACTATTATGGCGGTGATCTTGTGAGCGCCGCTTTCGCCTTGGCAAACGTGGCATGGAATCCGGACTTTACGGCTCCTTACGGACTCGCTTATCACGTTTACAATCATTTACGCCAAGTCGGTTGGGACATGGGCGTCGCAGATCCCAGGCGCACTGGAATATACTATGGAGAAATTCCTTCTGAACCGGAACTAAATAACTGATAATATGAAACATTTCATAGTCACAATTCTTGTTTCCATCTTCGCCTTCACGGCTTCCTTCGCTCAAGACGGTAGCCTTGTGATTCACAATCCGATTATCCAGGGATATCACCCGGACCCCTCCATTTGCAGGGTCGGGGATGATTATTACATCGTCAATTCCTCTTTCCAGTATTTTCCCGGGGTGCCGATTTATCATTCTAAGGATTTGGTTAATTGGGAATTAATAGGCAATGTCCTTGACCGGGAGAGCCAGATTCCGCTTGAGAGGGCGAATTCTTATGGTGGAATATTCGCCACCACAATCCGTTATCATGAGGGATTGTATTACATGATTACCACCAATGTCACAAAGGGAGGAAACTTCTTTGTGACAGCCAAGGATCCGTCCGGTCCTTGGTCAGAGCCGGTGTATTTGAAACAGGGAGGTATCGACCCGTCCTTCCTTTTTGAGGACGGGAAGTGCTATATGGTCTCCAATCCGGCTGGTATCCAGCTGTGTGAGATTGATCCGGTGACAGGGAAACAGTTGACAGAAAGCAAGTTGCTATGGAAAGGAACAGGAGGGCGATATCCCGAAGGACCTCATATTTATAAAAAAGACGGCTGGTATTACCTTCTTATCTCAGAGGGTGGCACCGAGATGGGACATAGCCTGACGGTGGCTCGTAGCCGAGACATCTGGGGACCGTACGAGTCCAATCCGGTGAATCCTATTCTCACACAATTCCGGACCGTGGCTGAGAATAACCAGATTCAGGGCACCGGACACGGAGATTTCGTACAGGCTCCGGACGGTTCCTGGTGGGTGGTATTTCTTGGATTCAGAAGGTTCGGAGGGGATTTCCATCATCTTGGCCGGGAAACCTTCCTCGCTCCTGTGACTTGGTCGGCTGGTTGGCCGGTGATCAATGACGGCGCTCCGATCGAGGCCGTAATGAAAACCCCTGCCAGCTGGACAGCCAAGGCTCCGGTCAAAAAGGCCTGGAGAGATGAGTTCGACTCTCCTCTAGGTCCGAATTGGATATATATTCAGAACCCGGAAATGATTCGTTATAAGATGCATAAGGGTCGTCTTAACCTTACGGGAACAACGCCCCTTGAAGATAATGACCATCCGACGTTTGTCGGAGTGCGGCAGGAGAGTCCCGGGATTATCGCCGAGACAAAGGTCCGTCTTGAGACTTCGTCGGGAGAAGCTGGAATAGTCGCTTATCAGAATCCAGAAGGCTTTGCCGCGCTTGCGGTCGAGGGTAGTAAGGCAATCTTGCGTCTTAAACTAAAGTCCGTGCAAACCATACTCGGTACCGTCTCAGTTCCAAGGGGAAAAGATGTCGTCCTGAGGATAGTTTCCGAAGATGGAAACAGGTATCGTTTCGAAGTTAACGGCAAAGAGATAGGCGAGTTCGAGACTTCCCTGTTGAGTTCCGAGGTGTGTGGAGGCTTCACAGGAGTGGTGCTCGGATTGTATGCGGTTGACGGTATAGCCAACTTTGAATATTTTGATTATAAGGAAAACTAAAATCGATTATGAGAGCATATTCACAAGCGCTTTTGCTTCTGGCGGTTTGCCTTGCGGCATGTACTCCGAAACCTATGAAAGTGGTTCTGGAGCAGCTTCCAATGCGGTATGGAGACACATCCAAGGTCAAGGATTATCCTTTCGCCAAGGATCCCACGGTCATCCACCACGGAGATCTGTACTTCATGTACTATTCCTTGATGCCGTTTGATCCGACTCCTCAGGACAATAGCAAACCTCCTAAGTTCAATGACTGGCACGCGGCCATAGCCAGCAGTACTGATCTTGTGAATTGGACAAGAGTCGGTGACTTGGATTTAAGGGATTCCAAGGGCAATCCGCTCCGGGGAGCGGTGGCTCCATGTGTAAGGAAGCTTGACGGCAAAATCCACATGTTCTACCAGATGGCTTGGGAAGAGACTGACGGGATAGCCAACATCTGGCACGCGATGAGCGAGGACGGGATCACTTTCACCAACACTTGTGACAGGCCGATCATCGTTCCTGAGACGAAATGGTCAATCAAGCGTTCTATCGACGCCGAGGTCTACAGGGTTAAGGACAAATTGATCCTTCTGTTCGCCACCAGGGACACATCGGCCACTTACCAGATCATGGGAATGGCCGAGGCTCCTTACGGAAGTGATTATGGTCCAGACAAATGGACCTTGTTGTCGGTTGACGGGCCGCTCATGACCCCGGAATATCCCTGGGAGATGAGCTGCACCGAGGCGCCGACCGTAGTGAAGCATAAGGGTGTATGGTATATGTTCTATGCCGGGGCATATAACCACGAGGGTCAACAGATAGGCCTCGCCACCTCGACCGATGGTTATCATTATAAGAGAATAGCTCCCGACGGATTATTCTTTACCCACGGCCCTGAAGGCGCTTGGAACGCGTTCGAAAGCGGTCACCCGGGTGTATTCCAGGACGATGACGGCCAGGTGTATCTGTTTTACCAAGGCAAAGAATCGCTCAACGCGACCTACTATCTTTCTGTTTGCAAAGTTAGGTTCGAATAGATTCTTCGCTTCGCTCAGAATGACAGTAAAAGTCTCAGAATGACAGGACTATATTCCTGAAGTCCATGGCACCGCCTTCGGACTGTATGGCGATGTAGCCTTCGGTGGCGTCGCATACGGCGTCATTGACCAAGATGCCGTTCAGCCAGACCTTGATCTCGCCGCCCTTGCAGAGGAACTCCATTTTGTTCCATTCTCCTACAGGTTTTTCAGGGCTTTCTTCCACAAGCCTGTTTTTCCTGTAGAAAGGACCGTCGACGCCCTCGATCTTGATGCCGCCCATCAGGAGGCCCATGTCTTTTGGTGTCATCTGGAGCTGGACGCCCAGAGGCCAGACTTTGTCACCATCTTGGAGATAATTGAACACACCTCCGTCGACGCCTTCCTCTCCTGCCCAGCGCCATTCAAGACTGAGGAGATAATCTGAATACTTCTTCTCTGTGCGGATGTAGCCGAAAGGCTTTCCGGTGATATGAAGGAGACCATCATTGGCGCTGAAGGTTTCCCCTTCAACCTCTTCTCCCTCGTTCGCTTTAACGACAACTTTCCACCCGGAGAGATCCTCGCCGTTGAAAATAGTCTCAGTCTTATTCTTTTCTGAGCAGGAAATAAAGACGGCCGCTGCAAGAGCGGCCAGGAAATATTTGATATTCATAAAATTAGAGTTTTCTGAGGAGGTTCGCCATATTGACTTTCTTGTCGATCATGGCCCGAAGCTCACTGATGGGGACCCTGGTCTGCTCCATGGTGTCGCGGTCACGGACTGTGACGGTGTTGTCGTTCATCGTGTCGTTGTCGATGGTGACGCAGAACGGAGTGCCGATAGCGTCCTGGCGACGATAGCGCTTTCCGATGGAATCCTTCTCATCGTACTGATAGGCGAAGTCATATTTCAGCTCGTCAACAACTTCCTGAGCCTTCTCGGGAAGGCCGTCTTTCTTGACGAGAGGAAGGATCGCGACCTTGACAGGAGCGAGAGGGGCGGGAATGCTGAGGACGACCCTGGTCTCTCCACCTTCAAGCTGCTCCACCTTGTAGGAGTGGCTGAGGACGGCGAGGAACATACGGTCGACTCCGATAGAGGTCTCCACGCAGTAGGGCACATAGCTCTCACCGGTCTCCGGATCGAAGTACTGGATCTTCTTTCCGCTGATTTTCTGATGGTTCCCGAGGTCGAAGTCAGTCCTTGAGTGGATTCCTTCCAGCTCCTTGAAGCCGAACGGGAAGTTGAACTCGATGTCGGTGGCGGCGTTGGCGTAGTGGGCCAGTTTCTCGTGGTCGTGGAAGCGGTAGTTCTCCGCGCCCATGCCGAGGTTGACATGCCACTTCATGCGGTTCTCCTTCCACTTGGCGAACCACTCCATCTCGGTTCCGGGCCTGCAGAAGAACTCCATCTCCATCTGCTCGAACTCTTTCATCCTGAATATGAATTGGCGGGCTACAATCTCGTTACGGAAGGCCTTTCCGATCTGGGCTATTCCGAAAGGAATCTTCATACGTCCGGTCTTCTGGACGTTGAGGTACTCCACGAATATACCCTGAGCTGTCTCAGGACGCAGGTAAAGCACGTCGTCGGCATTGCCGGTAGTGGAACCCTGGGTGCTGAACATCAGGTTGAACTGACGGACCTCGGTCCAGTTCGCTGTGCCGGAGATCGGGCAGACAATACCACAGTCGATAATGATATCCCTGTAAGCCTTCAAGTCATTGGCGTCCTCGGCGGCTTTGTAGCGATTGTGCACCTCGTCATATTTGGCCTTCTCCCTCAAAACGTTAGGGTTGGTAGCCCTGAACTGCTCCTCGTTGAAGGCGTCTCCGAAACGCTTGCGTCCCTTGGCGACTTCCTTTTCTATCTTCTCCTCGATTTTGCCGAGATAGTCCTCGATCAGGTTATCGGCGCGATAGCGTTTTTTGGAGTCTTTGTTGTCGATGAGAGGATCGTTGAAAGCGGCCACATGTCCGGAAGCGACCCAAGTCTTCGGGTGCATGAACACGCAAGAATCTATACCCACGACATTCTCGTTGAGGCGGGTCATAGCCTCCCACCAGTAACGTTTGATGTTATTCTTTAGCTCAACACCCATCTGGCCATAGTCATAGACGGCCGCCAGTCCATCGTAAATCTCGCTGGAAGGGAAGATGAATCCGTATTCCTTGCAGTGTGCGACAAGCACCTTGAAGAGTTCGTCCTGTGTCATTTTATTTTTTCGTTTTTTGGTTTCCTGTTTTACGCCTGCAAAGGTACTAAATTATTTTGTACCTTTATGGTCGTATAACTATCAAGAGATGGATTCAAAACAAAGGATCGCCAATGCCCTGAAAGTGGCGACAGACACCAAGGTTTTCGAGATGGGAAGAGGAGTCAGTTCCATGGCTCCCGATGTGTTCAAGAGACTGTTCCCCGGAAAAACAGCCAAGATAATCGCTGACATCAACACTTGGCCGGCTCTCGGTGAGAAGGTATATGGCCTTTTTGTGGAAGCCGGCATTCCGACGGAAAAGTTCATCATCATGGAGAAAGAGTTCCATGCTGAGTGGGAATACATCGAGATGGTGGACAAGGAATTGGATGGCGGATATATCGCTGTGTCAGTTGGTTCCGGGGTCATCAATGACCTTTGCAAGCTTTGCTCCCATCATCATGACCAGCAATATCTGACCCTTCCGACTGCAGCCTCTGTTGATGGATATTCATCCTTTGGGGCCTCTATTTCTTATCAGAATTCAAAGCAGACATTCTCCTGTCCGGCGCCTGTCGCGATTATCGCTGACATTGACGTGATAGCCGCCGCTCCGAAAGAAATGACGGCCGCCGGTTACGCCGATCTTGCCGCGAAGGTTCCTGCCGGAGCGGAATGGATGGTGGCTGATCTGATGGGCACGGCTCCGATAAAGCCTGACGCATGGCATGTGCTGCAGGACTATCTGGATGATTTGCTGGCCAATCCGGAAGGTGTCGCGGCTGGTGATCCCGATGCGGTTTCTGATCTGTTTGAAGGATTGACTCTCAGCGGAATAGCTATGCAGGCAGCCCAGTCCAGCCGTCCCGCGTCTTGCTGCGACCATTTGTTCAGTCACATCCTTGACATGACCCATCACAGGTTCAATGGCAAGTTGCAGTCTCATGGATTCCAGGTGGCGATCGGCACTCTTACGATGTGTGCGGTTTTCGATGAGCTATTCAAGATGGATCTTACCAAATTGGATGTTGAGGCCTGCGTCAAGGCATGGCCGAGTCTCGAAGAAGAGCAGGAGAGAGCGTTACGGATATTCAAGGATTTCCCGGCCCCTAAGCTTGGATTTGAATGTATCACCAAGAAATATAATGATGCCGCGACAGTCCGTGAGCAGTTGACCAGGGTCCGGGACACATGGCCTGAATTCAAGAAAAAGCTTCAGGGACAGGTTTATTCCTTCGCGAAGATGCGGGATCTGTTCAAGGTCGCGGGGGCACCTTACGATCCTTCGATGATTGGCGTTACCCGCCAGCAACTTAAAGATATGTTCCCGATCGTGCAGCTTATGCGCCATCGTATGAATGTTCTCGACCTGGCCAAGAGGGGAATGTTCTACAATGAGCTTGTCGAGCCGGTTTTCGCACCGGGTGGGGCTTGGGAGATACTTTAGACCAAGATGACTTTCAGGGGAAACGGAGTTGCCGGATTCGCCAAAGGGCGCGCGTTCGTGGTTTTTGACCGCGGACAGAGGAATCCTTTTGAGGACATTCCTCCTGGCAGCGTCCTTATCGCCAGGACAGTTTCCTTGTCAGATTCGGTGATGATAAATTTCAAGAATGTTGTCGCCATGGTCACTGAAGAGGAGGACTTGACAGGACATGTCGGCCTTCTTGCCAGGGGGCTTGGAATACCTGCTGTTGTTGGAATATCTAATTGTATGAGAGATATTTACAATAGCGACAGGGTGCTAATCCGGAATCTGGATGTGCTGGTGAACCCGGATCTTTCGGAAGTGGAGGAATTTGATCGCTTAAGGAGAGAAGCCGATCCCCAGCTCAGTCTTGATTTGCGATAGCTTGGGCCTCCCTGAGGACTCTCATGAAATTACCTCCCCAGAACCCTTTGATCTGGCTTGAGGTGTAGCCGCGCTCAAGCATCTTTACGGTCAGATTGATCAGATCATTGTCCCCATTACATCCCCAGACTCCACCTCCGCCGTCGAAATCACTACCGATACCTACATGTTCCGCACCGGCCACGTTGACGCAGTGGTCGAAATGCCTCATAACGTCGTCAATCGTGATGGAATCCTTAGGACGTCCTAGATATTCAGGGACGGTGTAGACCTGGATTATTCCTCCGTTTTCAGCAAGAGCTTTGAGTTGTTTATCGTCCAGCCCGCGGTCATGACCATAGATGGCCTTGGCTCCAGAATGTGAGCATATTATCGGAGCCTTGCTGTATTTGACACAATCCCAAAAGGTTCCGGAGGATGGATGGGACAGGTCGACAAGGATTCCTTGCCTATTCATTTCCTCCACCACCTTTATTCCGAATTCTGTAAGTCCCTTGGAAGGGTCACTGCCGTGTCTGGACGATGTGTTGCAAATGGAATTGTCCCGGAAATGGCATAAAGTGATATATACCACCCCCAAGTCTTTCATTTTCTTTATATTCCCGAGATCTTTACCTATCCCGTACCCGTTCTCCAGGGCTATCATAAAGGCCTTTTTCCCTGCCGCTCGCAGGCTTTCCGCTTCGGCCGGAGTCTTGACGATTCCACAAAGATCCGGATACCTTTCCACATCCTTTTTTATCTGCCCGATCTTAACGAGGTTTCGCTCTGCGGCCCTTTTTGATGAGGCGTCATCTGTGGATCCCTGCCAGAGAAAACTAATCAAAACCTGCGCATCCAGATGGCCTTCATCCATTTTCGGAATTCCAGCTTGGCTTATGGATCTCTTTCCTACCGACCATCCCTGCTGGTACATGTCCGGGAGGTCGCAGTGTGTGTCAATAGAGAATATATCATCCATCAACCTGACTGCCTTGCGGAAAGTCCTGGCCTTCTTAATCAAAGCGTCAAAGGAGGAAATGTCGCACGGAAGACGCCTCAGCCCTTTGTCTATGGTTTGGGTCAAAGCGGAAGTTCCAAGATATGGAATGTTCCAATCAGTTATGGTCTTGTAAACAAGGATCGAATACTGATTGGAGGCGGCGACCCATCCGTCAGGCATAGCCGCTCCATCCCAAATTACGGAAGCGGCTCTGAGATCGATAGTTGAACAGTCTTTTCGAGGCATATCCACCGGAATGCCTCCGCTGTTTGAGACAAGATTCCTCAGATACTCCGCCTCTTCGCAGTCCGGAATGGCGATTGTTGGCCGGCCAAGCGATTGCTGAAATGCTAACGTGTCATTCTGAGCGGTGTCCTGAGCCCGTCGAAGGGCGTAGCGAAGAATCTTCCCAGAGTGGTAATATTCAGTTATTTCCGCATCCGCTTTCTCGAAGAGTTTACGGACTGGTTCCGGGTATGTGACTCCCTGGGCGCCCAATCCAGCGATAGAAAGGATCGCCAAAACAACCAAGCAAAATGAATATCTCCACCTCATATCTATTCGCGAATTTAGGCGCTTTTTTGTATAATTGCATAAAATGACTTTGACTATGATTAACCGGTTGTCTTTCCAGGATGGGCTCACGGCCTTTCTCGACGTCCTATTACCCAGAAAATGTATTGTTTGCGGAGAGGTTCTCTCTTTACATGAAAAGCATGTCTGCCTAAAATGCCTTGGTGACCTTCCGAGGACCTTTTATTCGTTTATGCCAAGGAACCGTATGTCTGAGAGGTTCAACGATCTGGTGCAAAGAGATCTTGATTCGTCTATGAGTAGGACCGATGTGCCAGTTCCATATTCCCTTGCGACGGCTCTTTTCTATTACCGCGCGTCTACTGGATACCGGAATATCACCAAAAGCCTCAAATACCACGGGAATATTGCCGCAGGCCGTTACTTCGCCGGAATGCTGGCGGATGAGATGATCGCCTCGGGATTTTATAGCGATATTGACGCGGTGGTTCCTGTGCCTTTGCATTGGACCAGAAGGTGGTCAAGAGGTTATAATCAGGCAGAGGTGATCGGGAAGGTAATAGCGTCCGCATTAGGTGTTCCTTTGCGGACAGACATCCTTAAGCGCCGTCGAAGGACCAGAACACAAACCAAGCTCTCAATAGAAGGTAAAACAGCGAATGTCCGCGGAGCTTTCGGAGTGAGAAAGGGCTCTGACATTAACGGCCTTTCACATATTCTGCTGGTTGATGATGTCTTCACAACCGGGGCTACACTCCATTCTTGTTTACTCGCCTTAAGGGAAGAAAAGTCATTTCCAATCAAAATCTCAGTCGCGACTTTGGCCTGCGTAGGGGATTGATAAATTGTAACTAAAACAGTTTAAATGTGGATTTAAATTGTTTTTATGGGGGTTTGAAGCGGGTCTGGGCGGGGTGTTTTAGCGGATTTAAAATTATTCCTTATTGTTTAAAGAGCGCAATTTCAGCTATTTAAACCATTTAATAGTGAAATTTTAAAAAATTTATAATAAAAAATTTGCGCAATTAAAAAAAAGCCGTACCTTTGTATCGGGTTGAGCAAGGAGGTTCTCTCCCCGGACAACCCGATTGGTTATTAGTTTTAGTGTTATTAATTATGTGGTTAGAGTGAGGGTCCACGCGAGAAGCGTCGACGCTCATTTTTTTTATGCCTTCTTCTCAAGCTTGTGGATGACAGAGATCAGAAGGCTTCCAAGTATTCCCGCACATAGGGATCCCATCAGTACAGCGACCTTTCCCATGTCTCTTAGTTTCGACATGACTTCCGGAGTTTGATCTCCAAATGACAAAGTGTCCACGAAGATTGACATTGTGAAGCCGATACCGCCGAGGCAGGCAACCGCTATCAGCATCTTCCATGAAGCCTTGGCGGGCATCTCTCCAGCTTTCAATTTTACGGCGATAAAGCTCGCCAAAGATATTCCAAGCGGCTTCCCGATAAGAAGACCTAAGAATATTCCCATTCCAACACCCCCAAGCGCGGGGTCGACATGGAACACATTGAAATAAGACAGGTCTGGGATTTCCACGCCGGCGTTAGCCAGGGCGAACAAGGGCATAATCAGGAAGTTGACCCAGGGTCCCAGCGCATGCTCAAGGCGATAGCTCATAGGGATGGAACCTCTAGATATAACCGACATACGCCTCAGGCAATGTCTTTGGGGGCCATTAGGGAACTCCGCGGATGCGGAAACGATTCCCTTATATTCATTCAGACGCTTGATGTATTGGATTCTCTTGCGGCGATAGTAGGCCTCGTTATATCGGGCTGTCATAGGTACCAGAAAAGCCATCACAACACCCGACATCGTGGAATGGATTCCTGAATAATAGAACAACGCCCAAATGGCCATGGCGGGAATGAAATAGTACCATTCGCGTTTCTCGCCGAGCCGGTTCATTATGAATATCAACACAATGAGCGCTATCGCTATGCTAAGCAGGCCGAAATTGATAGTTCCACCATAAAACAGAGCGACCACCAAGATGGCGATCAGGTCGTCCGCGATCGCCAATGCGGTCAGGAATACTTTAAGTGAAACAGGCACCTTGTCTCCAAGAATGGATAGGATACCAACAGCGAAAGCGATATCCGTAGCGGTAGGAATTCCCCAACCGGACGATGCCGCGGTCCCATGATTGACAATCGCGAATATCACTGCCGGGGCTACCACTCCACCAAATGCCGCGATGACCGGCATCAAAGCTTTCTTCACACTGGAGAGTTCTCCGTTTTTCATCTCGCGCCGAATCTCAAGTCCGACGGTGAAGAAGAAGACGGTCATCAGGATGTCGTTGATGAAACTCTCGATAGTCATTCCCTTCGGGAACCACACATCCTTGCCTCCTGGAATCTTGAAGAAGAGCGAGACTTTCGTTTCCAGAATGTTATGATAAAACTCCTTCGTGAATGGAAGGTTAGCCAACAGCATTGCCACGACTACGCATGCGAGGAGTATGACTCCTTGTGCCCAAGGCTGGTTTGAGAATCTGCGTCTGCGGTGGTCGAAATTTCTGATACCTTTAGTCCAGGTGTAGATAGGAAAAAGTCTCATGTAAGGTTATTCTCCGTATAAATAAATCCGTTGTTTTTCTGTTAGCGAGTCGATGGTTATTCCCCAGTCGGCAAGTTTTCTCAATGCGACTTCCCGGTCGATTTCCGCGGGGACGTTATGAAGCATGCTTCCGGGCTCTCTTGAGAGAGAGAACCTGTTGTCTACCAGGTATTTGGCACTTAAGGCTTGAATAGCGAAAGACATGTCCATGATTTCAGCCGGATGTCCGTCTCCCGCGGCCAGGTTGACAAGCCGACCTTCCGCGAGGATGTATATCCGTTTCCCGCCCGGGAGCTGGTATTCCTGGATATTCTGCCTGGCCGGATTCTCGCTCTCCGCTATCTTTTTAAGCTGTTTTACCGAAACCTCACAATCGAAATGGCCGGCATTGCAGCAGATGGCTCCGTCCTTCATTTTGAGGAAATGCTCCTCAGTTATCACATCTTCGCAACCAGTCACGGTAACGAAAATGTCTCCGATCGGAGCCGCTTCAGCCATGCTCATGACCCTGAACCCATCCATTACGGCTTCCATCGCTTTGATTGGATCGATTTCGGTCACTATCACCCTGGCACCCAAGCCTTTGGCTCTCATCGCGACACCTTTGCCGCACCAACCGTATCCTGCCACAACCACATCTTTTCCGGCAACTATCAGGTTGGTGGTTCGATTGATTCCGTCCCAGACCGATTGTCCCGTGCCGTAGCGGTTGTCAAAGAAATGCTTGCAAGCGGCGTCGTTCACCAACATCATCGGGAACATGAGTTTTCCGGCACGATTCATGGCCTCAAGCCTTAGTATACCTGTCGTGGTCTCTTCACATCCTCCTATGACATTCTGAATAAGATCCGGATAGTTCTCATGGATCATCGACACGAGGTCTCCACCATCGTCGATAATGATGTTGGGGCCTGCCTCAATGACTTTGCGGATGCCGTTCTCATATTCCTCAGGAGTAGCTCCATGGACGGCGAAAACGTTCAGCCCCTCATGAACAAGGGCAGCCGCGACATCATCTTGGGTGGACAAAGGATTGCTTCCGGTGATGAACATCTCGGCGCCACCATCGGCGAGAACCTCGCAAAGACGCGCTGTCTTGGCCTCCAGATGAACAGACAAAGCAACTCTTAAGCCTTTGAACGGCTTACTGTCTTTGAACTCCTTGTCAAGCCCTTCGAGAAGAGGTGTGTGATGCCTTACCCAGTTGATTTTCAGTTCCCCGCTCTCCCAGAGGCCGGGGTCTCGTATCTCGCTATTAACCACGTTTGTTTCGATTTAGAGATGCAAATATAGCCAATTATTCTTGCCCGAGTTGACAAATAACTTTATTTTTGCAAACTGATGACATCTTTATAAAAGAATTAATGATGTCATTCTGAACGAAGTGAAGAATCTAACGAAGTGAAGAATCTATAATTTTAAGAATATGGGATTATTGGAAGGAAAAGTCGCCCTCGTCACGGGCGCGGCGAGAGGAATCGGAAAGGCGATCGCCCTTAAATTCGCCTCCGAAGGAGCCGATGTGGCATTTACCGACCTCGTGATCAACGAGGCGGCTGAACAGACAATCAAGGAATTGGAGGCTTTCGGCCATAAGGTCAAAGGATACGCTTCCAATGCGGCTAATTTCGAGGAGACTCATGTTGTCGTGGAGCAGATCCTCGCCGATTTCGGAAGGATCGATATTCTTGTCAACAACGCGGGAATCACCAAGGATGGCCTGATGATGAGAATGACTGAGCAGCAGTGGGATGCCGTCATCGGCGTCAACCTTAAGTCGGCGTTCAATTTCATCCATGCTCTTACCCCGATCATGGCTCGTCAGAGAGGTGGAAGCATCATCAATATGTCATCAGTTGTTGGAGTGTCCGGTAACGCCGGCCAGTGCAACTATTCCGCCTCCAAGGCCGGAATGATCGGTCTGGCCAAGTCGATCGCGAAGGAGATGGGTCCCCGCGGCATCAGGGCCAACTGCATCGCCCCCGGATTCATTATCTCTGATATGACCAACGCTCTTTCACAAGAGGTGCGTGACGCTTGGACAAAGCAGATTCCTCTGCGCAGGGGTGGTACTCCCGAGGATGTGGCCAATGTGGCTCTCTTCCTCGCCAGCGACCTTTCCAGCTATGTAAGCGGACAGGTCATTCACTGCTGTGGTGCGATGAATTGCTAGAGGCTTGACTAGTCTCTAGCGGAAGTCTTCGTATTCAGGCATCCCAAGACCGGTGATGAACTCCTTGAACTGCTTGTCATCCTTCGGGCAGATAAGCAGTGCGTCTTCGGTGTCGATGACCATGAAGTCCTTCAAGCCTTTTATGGCGTAGATTTTTTTCTTGTTTTCAGTTACGACCAGGTTGTCCCTGTCTTCGTTGAATAACTTTGTCTGGGAGTTGGTGGCGTTTCCGTCAGAATCTTTTGCGGTCACAGCGCTGAACAGGGACTCCCAGCTGTCGACATCTGACCAGCCGAACTGGCCTGAATATAGCCAGGCGATGTCGGTTTTCTCCATGACACCATAGTCAATGGATATCTTTGGACACTCCGCATAAGCCTTCTCCAAGAAAGCCCTTTCCGCCGGAGTACCGGCATATTGGTCGAACCCATTGAACACAGACAAGACATCAGGCAGATATTTCGCCATCTCATCCATGATAACAGAGGCCTTCCATGCGAATATTCCGGAGTTCCAGAAAAATTCCCCGCTGTCATAGAACACCTTCGCCAGCTCTTTGTCTGGTTTTTCAGTGAAGGTCTTGACTTTCACCGGTTTCCCCAGTGTAGCCCCGGCTTTTCCTCCGGTGACCTGGATATATCCATAACCGGTCTCGGGGCCCGTCGGGGAAATACCCATCGTGATAAGGGCGTTGTTTTTTGTGGCATATCCGATCATATCGTCCATGGATCGCCGGAAGGAGGTTTCGTCTGAGATGATATGGTCAGCTGGAGTCACCACAACGATGGCGTCCGGATTTCTTTTCAGGATGGAGAGGGTTGAATATGCGATACACGGCGCTGTGTGGCGGCTGTACGGCTCCAAAAGAATGTTGCTTTCAGGTACTTCCGGGAGCTGCTTTCTAACCAGATTGCCGAACCTGTCGAGAGTCACTACCAAAATATTTTCTTTCGGGACTATTTTGGAGAATCTCTCGTATGTGAGCCTTAAAAAGGATTTTCCGTTTCCTGCAATATCCAGGAATTGTTTCGGCCGGGATTCCCGGCTAATCGGCCAGAAGTGATTGGCCGTTCCTCCGGCCATGATCACGCAATATCTGTTATCTGTCATATTCATAAATAAATAGGTATGAAAGCGTTTGGGAACCAGTCCACATTGGTGTTCCCTCCGTCAAACGTGACAGCCACAATGTCAAAACTCACATCCATCCCTCCGGTAATCCCCGGATCCTTAGAATTGTTGAGATATCTCAACGCCGCATTGGCTATCTTCTTCTGTTTGAGCGGAGTGACGTTTTCTTCCGGTGCCGCGGCCACGGGAGCCACACGGCTTTTTACCTCTACAAAATGTACGCCGTTTCCTTCGGTAGAGATGATGTCTATCTCCAAGTGTCCGGACCGGTAGTTCCTCCTCACTATCTGGTGGCCGAGTTCCTCGAGAAACTCACACGCCACATCCTCTCCTCTTCTTCCCAACAGCATCCTGGCTGTCGGTTTGCCCTCTTTTTTTCTGTCTTTCATAATTCAGTTTATTAAGATCCTTCGCTTCGCTCAGGAAGACATTAGTCAAACAGGAAGACGCTAGTCAAATTCCACTATCGTGACCCCGGTGCCTCCGAACTGGATATGCTCATCCCGGACAGCTTTCACCCCAGGGATTGTCCGGAGATATTTCTGCAACTCATCCCGGAGTGCTCCGGTTCCTTTTCCATGGATAATCCTGACGGATCCGACTCCTAGCATGATAGCGTCGTCAATGTAATGGATGACTATGTCAAGGGCGTCCGACACCCGTTCTCCACGGACATCAAGCTCTGGTGAGAACCTCAATCTACGCTCTCTTAACCCCGAATTATCAACCACAGAGGACGGTCTCGCGGACTCTTTCCTCGCCGCCTTGTATTCATTTGATGATATCCTCTCGACCCGGTCTATCGGCATTTTGCTGGTAATGTTGCCGATAGCGACCGTCACGGCTTTGTTGGACACCCTGGTGATCTCGCCTACCATCCCGTTGTCCTTTACCTTGACCTTCTCTCCGACTTTCAAAGGACCTGGCCGGAACTTGTCATGGTCTTCGGGCTCCATCTCCTTTTTCACACTGCCCTTCCTCGCCTCAGCCTTGCGTTTCCTCTCGGAGAGTTGCTTGAGTTTTTTGTCTATATAGTCGTCGTGGTCTTTTCTTTCGTTTTCCTTCTTTGTCTGTAGGGCACTTAAGAACTCCTGGAGATCTTTTCTGGCATCTGAGGTCTTTTCTTTGTCAGCTTGTGACTCCTTTATTGTACGGATTGTGTTCTCTACAGTCTTATTGGCCCCAAGGACAATCTCCTCGGCCTCTTTTTTTGCCTTCTCAAGAATCTCTTTCTTGGTCTGTTTTATGCCCTCCAATTCCTTCTGGTAGCGCTCGGTGATGCTGTCCAGAGTCTTGTCGGTGTTCTTGATTTTCTGGAGTTTCTCGTCCAGAGCCCTGCGGTTTCTTACGATTTTCCGAAGGTTCCTTTCCATTCCGACAAACTCCTCTCCGGCCCGGCTCTCGGCATCTTTCACTATGTTCTCCGGAAGGCCCATCTTCCTGGCCAGCTCGAAAGCGAACGAACCGCCAGGCATGCCTATATCCAATTTAAACAGAGGTTGGATTTTCGAGGCGTCGAACTGCATGGCGCCGTTAATCACTCCTGTGTCAGGCCCGGAGGCATATAGCTTCAAATTCGTGTAATGGGTGGTGATCACGCCATAAACACCTCTCTTATCTAACTCTCCCAGAATTGCTTCCGCTATGGCACCCCCGGCAGTCGGCTCTGTTCCGGAACCGAACTCATCAATCAGGACAAGGGTCTTTGAGTCGGCCTCCTTAAGCATGGACTTCATGTCTTCCAGGAAAGAACTGTAGGTGCTGAGGTCATTCTCGATACTCTGGTCGTCGCCGATGCTGACCATTATCCGGTTAAAGACAGGTAACTCCGACGACTCTGAGGTCGGCACAAGCATACCCCATTGGAACATGTATTGAAGGAGTCCGGTGGTCTTAAGGCAAACGGATTTTCCTCCGGCGTTCGGCCCGGAAATAAGCAAGATATGCTTGGTTGGATTAAGCTTGACGGTGACAGGGACAATCTCTCTCTTTTCCCTTGTCAAAGCCTTCTCCAAAAGCGGATGCCTGGCTTTCCTGAGATTCATCTCGCCCTCCTCGGATATTATCGGCATGCCGGCTTTGAAATCGAGGGCGACCTGCGCTTTCGCCACCAGGAAATCCATCTCACCGACATATTCCGCGGCCTGAATCAACTCGGGAATATATGGCCTGACGAAATCGCTGAATACCGCGAGAATCCTTTGTATCTCTTGGGCTTCATCGGCCTTCAGGGTGAATATTTCGTTTTCAAGCTCAATGATTTCCGCTGGTTCAACAAAGGCGGTTTTGCCGGTGGCCGAGGTGTCGTATACGAACCCCGGAATCTTCTTCTTGCTGTAGCTGTTGACAGGAATCAAAAGCTTTCCATCCCTGACTGACAGACCGGCATCCTCGTCCACAAGGCCATCAACTTTAGCCTGGGCAAGTATGGCATTTGCCTTCTTGGAAATGGCTCCCTCCTTGGATTTCAGCGACTTCCGTATCTGGAGCAGGGCATCGGAAGCGGTGTCTTTGATGTCTCCATACTTGTCGAGGATCAGGTCTATCCGCCGCTGCACCTCGGGGAAACTCATCACCTTGGCGCTCATCTTTTTGAGATTCGGATAAATTCCATCCTTTATAGATATAAAGAAATTGGTCAGTTTCCTGACCGTCTCCAGCATTGTGCGCAACTTGCCGAGGGAACCCTGGTCGATGTTCCAACCTTCTTCTCCGAGAGGCTTTAGGAAGTACAGGCAATCGATGTAGCCGTTTGTCGGGAAATTCTCCTCAAACATCATGATAAGCCTCATCTCATCAGTGAGAGCGAGCTTGTGGAATATCACGGCTGGATCTGTGCTGAACAACTCTTCCGCCACCTTGCCGACAGCATATTCAGTAGAGCAACGGTCAGAAACCATAGCCCTGACTTTATCGAATCCGAGTTTGCTTTCCAGCCTCCTGTCTATTCCGTTCTCCTCCATCTCTATTTCGCCTCCTCCTTGGAGCCAAGAATGAGTTTAAGCTCGTTTATATTGCCTATAGACGTCAATTTTCCCCCGCGTACGAAAGACACGCCTCCTGTTTCCTCGGACACGACGACCACATCAGCGTCGGTCTCTTCTGAGATGCCGATAGCAGCCTTGTGACGCATACCAAGTGATGGCGGTATGTCTGTCCTTTGAGTGATGGGAAGTGTGCATCTCGCTGCCGTGATCCTGTCTCCCTCAATTATCATGGCGCCATCGTGAAGCGGGGAATTCTTGAAGAATATATTCATTATCAATCTCCTGGACACCTTGGCGTCCATGGTGTCACCGGTCTCGATAATATGATTGAGGGAGTCCTTGCGCGGCATCACGATCAAAGCTCCTGTCTTAGACTCGGACATATTCCGGCAAGCCTCCGCGATCTCGTTGGCTGTCTCTCCTCCAATCTTCTGGTCTTTGACACCGAACAATTTGTTCATAAGATCTTTCCCTTTGCCGGCAGCCCCGTATCTCGATCCTAACCTGATAAGAAAATGCCTGACTTCCGGCTGGAATATCACTATTAGCGCCAGCACACCTACATCTATAAAGGTGCCGAGCAAAGCGTTCATGAGCTTCATGTTCAAGGCGGCGACAACCACCCTTAACACGAAAAGCAAGATCACGGCAATGAATATACTCATCGCCGCGGAGCCCCTGATCCAGCGGAACACGAGGTAAATCAAAGCGGCCACCATCAGTATGTCCAGGCAGTCAGCCGCCGACAAACTGAGGAAGCCGAAAATGGCCGATATATGGTTTATCATCACGTTCATTCCAGTTCCGCGAAGATAGCTATTTCTCTTTGATTATAAGGCTCTAGGCCTGTGGAAAACTTTGTTAATTAAAATTATTTTCGTACATTTGCAGCCCGCAAATTTGTGCGGGATAACGTAAAGTACTTATATACAATTAATTAACCAAACCAATGCCTGGATTAATTGGAAAGAAAATCGGAATGACTTCCGTTTTCGGTGCTGATGGAAAGAATATTCCATGCACCGTCATCGAGGCTGGTCCGTGTGTTGTCACGCAACTGCGCACTCTTGAGAAAGATGGCTATGAGGCCGTGCAGCTTGCCTATGACGAAATCAAAGAGATACACGCCAGCGAGCCCCTTAAAGGGCACTTCAAAAAGGCAGGGACCACCCCCAAGCGTAAGCTCGTCGAGTTTCCGGCGGACTTCGAGGGTGAGCTCAAGCTCGGAGACACCATCACAGTCGGTGACATCATGAGCGATGTCAAGTTTGTGGATGTTGTCGGTACTTCCAAAGGAAAGGGCTTCCAGGGTGTTGTTCACCGTTATCACTTCGCCGGTGTCGGCGGAGCCACCCACGGTCAGCACAACCGCCTTCGCAAGCCTGGTTCACTGGGAGCTTCCTCATGGCCTTCCCGCGTCTTCCCCGGAATGAGGATGGGCGGACACATGGGCGATGAGAGAGTCAAGGTCTTCAACCTCGAGGTTGTCAAGATCATCCCTGAGAACAATCTTCTCGTCATTAAGGGTTCCGTTCCCGGAGCCAAGGGTTCATACGTAGCATTGGAGTTTTAGTTATGGAATTGCCAGTTTTGAAAATAGACGGAACTGATTCCGGAAAGAAGGTTGTCCTTGACGAGAAAGTCTTCGGCATCGAACCCAACGATCACGCTATTTATCTTGATGTCGTCCAGTACCTCGCCCACCAGCGTCAGGGTACTTCCAAGACCAAGGATCGCAGCGAGGTCGCCCATTCCACTAAGAAGCTCGGCCGCCAGAAAGGTGGCGGTGGCGCTCGCCACGGTAGCTTGAAAGCCAATATCTTCGTCGGTGGCGGCCGTGTTTTCGGTCCCAAACCGCGTGTTTATGACCCCAAGGTCAACAAGAAGGTCAAGGCTCTCGCCCGCTATTCCGCTCTCACATACAAGGCTCAGGAGAACGCTATCGTTTTCGTGGAGCCCTTCACGATGGAAGCTCCCAAGACAAAGGAGTTCATGCGTATTATCGAGGCCCTCAAGGCCGGTAGCCGCAAGGTTCTCTTTGTTCTTCCTGAGAATTCCACCAACATTTTCCTTTCCTCCCGTAACCTCCCCGAGGTGAAGGTCATCACTGTTAACGATCTCAACACCTACAACATCATGAACGCAAATTCCATGGTGCTGGTTGACGGAGTCCAGGATGTCCTCTCGGAAAGGGCCAACCGTTAAAAGAGAACAGAAATGGGAATTTTAATCAAGCCTATAGTAACCGAGAAGATGACGGCTGAGACTGAGAAGTTCAACCGTTACGGCTTCATCGTTGACAAGGAAGCTAACAAGCTTCAGATCAAGACCGCCGTCGAGCAGATGTACAATGTTACCGTGAAGGATGTCAACACGATGAACTATCACGGCAAGCGCAAGTCCCGTTACAGCAAGACGGGTATGCTCATCGGCCGTACCAACCACTTCAAGAAGGCTTATGTCACTCTTGAAGGTGATGACAAGATCGATTTCTACGCTAACATTTAAGGAGGGACAAGGCAATGGCAATTAGAAAATTCAAGCCCACTACTCCTGGACAAAGGAATAAGGCTATCAGCGCTTTTGACGAGATTACCGCCAAAAGGCCCTACAAACCGTTGTTGGAGCCCCTAAAGAGCACCGGCGGAAGGAATAACACCGGCCAGATGACCGTGCGTTATCGCGGCGGCGGACACAAGAGGATGTATCGTATCATCGATTTCCTCCGCGACAAGGACAATGTCAAGGCCACTGTTCTGACCATCGAGTATGATCCGAACCGTAGCGCCCGTATCGCCCTCGTCGAGTATGAGGATGGTGTGAAGAAGTACATCATCGCTCCTGCCGGACTGAAGGTCGGACAGGTCGTCGAGTCTGGCTCAGGAGTCTCTCCTGACCTCGGCAACTGCCTCCCTCTCGCTGAAATCCCTGTCGGTACGCTCGTTCACAACATTGAGCTTCGTCCCGGACAGGGTGCCGCTATGGCCCGTTCCGCTGGCACTTTCGCCCAGCTGGCGGCCCGTGAAGGCAACTACGCTATTCTCCGTCTCCCTTCGGGCGAGACCAGGATGGTCCTGACCTCCTGCCGCGCCGTCGTCGGTACGGTCGGTAACGGAGACCATAATCTTGAATCTCATGGCAAGGCTGGACGCCGTCGCTGGTTGGGCCGCAGGCCTCACAACCGTGGTGTCGTCATGAATCCTCACGATCACCCTATGGGTGGTGGAGAGGGCCGCGCCTCTGGAGGACACCCTCGCTCACGCAAGGGCTTGCCGGCTAAGGGTTACAAGACTCGTAATCCGAAGGCTACCTCCAACAAGTTCATCATCGAAAGAAGAAAGAAGAAGTAATTAAACAGAAATCAAGATTATGAGTCGTTCATTAAGAAAAGGACCGTACATCCAGGAATGATCTCCCCTGACTTCGTCGGCCATACAGTGGCAGTTCATAATGGGAACAAGTTCATTCCTGTTTACATTACTGAGAACATGGTCGGACACAAGCTTGGCGAGTTTGCGCCTACTAGAACTTTCAAAGGCCATTCGGGCAACAATAAGTAATCATTAAAGGAGATTTAAGTTATGGGAGCTCGTAAAAGACTAATGGCTGAGAAACTCAAGGAAGCCAAAAAGCAGACCGCTATAACAAAGCTTAACGACGTGCCTACATCCCCTCGCAAGATGCGCCTTGTGGCTGACACTGTGAGAGGTGTGGAGGTGAATCACGCTCTTGACCTTCTTCATTTCTCGAAGAAGCATCCGTCAATCCCGCTCGAGAAGGCTCTCCGCAGCGCTATCGCTAACTGGGAAGCCAAGAACCCTGACAAGAGCAGTGAGCTGGATAACGGCAATGTTTATGTCAAGACCATCATGGTCGACGAGGGTCGCACACTCAAGAGAATCCGTCCTTGCCCTCAGGGCCGCGCCGGAAGGATCCGCAAGCGTTCGAACCATGTCACCATCATTCTCGATGTCAAACCCGCTACAGTAGAGGAGAATTAATTATGGGACAGAAAACTAACCCTATTTCCAACAGAATCGGTATCACCCGTGGATGGGACTCCAACTGGTGTGGCGGCAACTACGCCGAGAAGATCGCCGAGGACTATGAGATCCGCAAGTATCTGACCAACCGTCTCGCGAAGGCCAGCATCTCCAAGATCGTCATAGAGAGGACCTTGAAGCTCATCACCGTGACTATCCATGCCGCCAGGCCTGGTTTCATCATCGGTAAGGGCGGACAGGAGGTTGACAAGCTCAAGGAAGAGCTCAAGAAGGTCACCAAGAAGGATGTCCAGATCAACATCTTCGAGGTTAAGAGGCCTGAGGTTGACGCCCACATCGTGGCCGACAGCATCGCCCGTCAGATCGAGGGTCGTGTTTCCTACCGCAGGGCCATCAAGATGGCCATCGCTTCCGCGATGAGGGTAGGTGCCGAAGGCATCAAGGTTCAGATCAGCGGCCGCGTCGGTGGCGCTGAGATGGCTCGCAGTGAGATGTTCAAAGAGGGACGTACCCCTCTGCACACTTTCCGCGCCGACATCGACTATGCTCTGGCAGTTGCCAGCACCAAGGTCGGTTGCCTCGGAATCAAGGTGTGGATCTGCAACGGTGAGCGCTATGGCAAGCAGGATCTTACCCCCAACGCCCCTTCAGCGGCTAATGCCCAGGGTGGCGCCCGTCCCCGCAACGATCGCGGAGACCGCAGGGGTGATCGTCGCGGAGACCGTGGCGAGCGTCGTGGAGGCCGTGGAGGCCGTCGCGATTCCCGCAGCGCCGAGTAAGGTCAATCCTTCAAAAAGAAAGAAGGCTGGATACCTCAAGGTTCCAGCCTTTTTTTCTATATTTACGTTGCTATGACAAAATCCAGAATAGTTTGTTTTATATTGATAGCCGCTTTTTTGTGCGGTTGTGTTGGGCAGCAGGCGAGACCATCGTCAAATCCTGCTTATCCTAAAGCCAAAGGTATTACCCGTATCGTTCAGTACAATGTCGGGGTTTTCTCAAAGGAAATAGAGAATAGCATCCCTATGGTGGCCGCCATGATGAAGGAGATCGGGGCTGATGCGCTATCACTCAACGAGTTGGATAGCTGTAACACCAGACATCCAAATAACCAGTTGGCTGATTTGGCTGACGCGATGGGGAAATGGGAATATCAATTTGGAAGGGCGATGCCTTATCGCGAGGGAGCCTATGGCGTCGGAGTCGCCGTGCCGGAGGATATTCTTGATTCTTTCAATATTCCTCTTCCTCAAGGAAATGGCTCAGAACCAAGGGCTTGTATGGTTGTTGAAACTGCGGAATATGTCCTTGCGTCGACTCATCTGGATTATCGTGATGAGCCGTCAATGGTGATACAGGCGGAGACGATCAATGAAGTCCTCGCCAGCAGATATTCTGGATCGAAAAAACCAGTATTCCTGGCGGGAGATATGAATTCCACACCCACCAGCGCCGTCCTCAAAGAACTGGAAAAGAAATGGGAAGTGATCTCTTGCAGGAAGAATACTTACTCGGCTGAAAACCCTCATGAATGCATAGATTTCATCCTGGTTCTCAAGAACGGTCCGAAGATAAAAGTAATTGGTTCTGAGGTGCCCGTTGAGTTCGCTGGCGGAGAGGTCACCGTCGCTTCTGATCATCTTCCGATATTCGTGGATGTGAAACTCTGACAATCAGTTGTCATATTCCGTGTTTTTTATTAATTTAGCCTGTTGTCCCGAAAAGGGGCGACAGGTTTTGACTTGTTTTAATACACATAATTGATTATGGCACAATCCAGAAGAGATTTCATCAAGAAGGCTGGCTTAGGGTTAGGCGCCTTGACGATACTTCCCCGTGAGGTATTCGGCAAGATGGGAGACTCGTCCAGCAAGTTCGTCGCTCCGAGCGACCAGATGACCAGGGGTATCATCGGAGTTGGAGGAATCGGAATGAGTAACCTCCATTTTGTCAGTGACGAGCGCTGCCGTCTCGTGGCTGTCTGCGACGTTGACCAGAAGCACCTGGACAACGCTCTCCAGAAGGGAGAAGAAAGGTTCGGGACCAAACTCCAGTCCTATCACGACTGGAGGGATCTTGTCCATGATCCCAATGTGGACATCGTCCATATCGCCACACCTTCCCATTGGCATGGTCTTATGGCTGTCGAGGCTGCCAAGACCGGAAAAGACATTTTCTGCGAGAAACCGATGACTAGGACTATCGGTGAGGGTAAGAAAGTTGTCGAGGCTGTAAACAAATATGGCAGCATCTTCCGTCTGGACACATGGTTCCGTTTCAAGGACACATTCTATGGCCTCGGCACCACAGTTGAGCCTCTGAAGAAACTCGTCGATAGCGGACTTCTCGGATGGCCCCTTACTGTAAGGATCTCCGGCGCTACCGGATTTGCCTGGAAGTTCTATTGGACTGGAAGGGAAAATCTTGAGCCTCAGCCGGTTCCGAAGGAACTTGATTATGATCTCTGGCTTGGACCTGCTCCGGTCAAGCCTTACCATCCCCACAGGGTTCACCAGAGCTTCCGTGGCTATTGGGACTATGAGTCCGGTGGATTGGGTGACATGGGACAGCACTATATCGACCCTGTACAGTACTTCCTTGGCAAGGATAATGACCTTCCTGTCAAAGTTGAAGTCGACGCGCCTCAGCAGCATCCCGACGCTGTCGGTATCTGGAGAAGCATCACCTACACCTATGCCGACGGATGCAAGATCATCCTCGAGGGTGAAGGTTTCGAGAGCTCCGGCAAGGTTCCTTACATCGAAGGACCTAAGGGTAAGGTTTACAAAGGTTTCGAGTGCACCATACCGAACGTTATGGACGTGATTAACGAGCTTCCTGATCCGGAACCTCGCCAGGTTGATTTCCTGGACTGCGTCAAGAATCGCCAGAAGTTCGCTCTCAACGAGGAGAACGGCCATCACAGCTGCACGGTTGTCAATCTCGGATCCTGCGCCCTCAGGCTCGGCCGTACGCTTCATTTCGATCCGGAGAAGCAGTTGTTCATCAATGATGACGCCGCCAACCTGCTTATCAATCAGCCTATGCGCGGACCTTGGTCAATTTAAATCTTGAGAAGGATATGAAAAAGATATATTCGATACTTTTATTCCTCGCCCTTTCGGTTGCGGTTTATGCCCAGGATGCGAGGCAAAGGACAGTCCAGACTATTGTAGCCGATGTATTGGCGGCTATGCCCGCTCAGAACAGCTCTGATTTCGCCACCCAAATGGGCGATCTCGCCTCCGCCGCGCCCCAGTCAATCGTTGAGGTGGCCAAGTTGATGAAGCCTGCCGGTGAGGGAGTCAAGAACGCTATTTATGAATATGCCCTCCAGGGTGTTGTCTCTTTTGTGAACGACCCTGCCCATTCCGCCAAGAAGGCCGATGTCCTTAAAGGATTGCAGGATGCCGCCGCGGCTTGTTCCGACCCCTACAATAAAGAGCTTCTCACAACTCTCCAGAGAATGCTTGGCAACTATGTCGCTCCCGCCGCGGAGCCCGAGATGCCTGTAAAGGAGGCTCAGGCGCTCCTTAAATCCGGAAAGACTCATGAGAAATGCCTCGCCGCGTTGACCCTTATGAAAGCCCAGCCCGAAAAGGCTTTGAAGACAGTGGCTTCCGCCCTTAAGAGTGACGATAAGATATTCAGGAACTCAGTGCTCGGTAACGCTACCAAGCTTTTTGGTGCCGCTTCGTTGGTTCCGCTTCTGACAAGCAAGTTCAAGAAGTTGGCCCCCGATGCCAAGGTTGATGTGCTCAACTGGTTGGGAAACAATAAGATATCTTCTGCCGCTAACATCGTCAACGCCGCGGTTGGGAATGGTGGTGAGATTGCCAAGGCCGCCATCGCCGCCGCTGGAAAAATCGGAGGTGCCGCCGCCGCTTCAACCCTTATCGGACAACTTGGAGGTGAATTCGGCCAGGAGGCTCTTACAGCCCTTAAATCATTCAAGGGAGACATCAAGGATGAAGTCGCCGCCGCTTTGACCGATAAACTCGCCGCCGGAACCGACAAGACCGCTATAACGAACTTGTTGAGTCTCGCTTCCGCCAGGAAGATGAAGAATGTGGCTCCGATTGTTTATTCAATGATCGGATCACAGGATAAAGGACTTGCCCAAATGGCTGAAGACGCCCTGTCCAATTTCACTGGGACTGGGGACATCGCTAAAGTTGGCGGACTTCTTGACGCAGCCAAGGGTGCCACCGCTATCAGCAACTATCAGGACGCCCTGAAGGCCGCTATCCACACCCTTGCTCCCGCTGAGCAATATTCCAAGGTGAGTGGTCTTATCAAGGCTGCCAAGAATGTGGTCAATTTCTATCCTGTCCTTGCCTCGACGGGCACAGATGAGGCTGTGGCTGATCTGGAGAATGCCTATAACAATGGAAGTTCCGCGGCGCTCGCATGCCTTACCAACGTTAACAACTTTAAGGCTGCCCCGATTCTCTTGAAAGCCGCTCAGGCGAATCCTTCAAACATCGCGGGCGTCCTTCCTCGTTTCATCTCCTTGGTCAGCGAATATGAGACCAACCTTGATAAGAAACGCGCCAGTCTTGGCGAGGCTCTTGCTTTGGCGAACACGAAGGATCTCAAGACCGCCGCTCTCGGAGCGTTGGCTAACGTTCCTACGATGAAGTCATTCCTCCTTGCGGGTAAGTACCTTGACGATAAAGACGCCGCCTACGCCGCGGCTAACGCGGTCAAGAATATCGCTTCCAAGACAAAGGAGGAGATCAACTACAACGATTTCAAGAATTTTCTCACTAAGGCCGCCAACGTATTCAAGGGCACCGGCAATGCCGATGACGGTTATGCTGTCAGTGAGATTGATCAGATTCTTGACGCCGCTGAGCCCTTCACTCCGTCACAACTGACCGCCGAAGAGAAGAAGCAGGGTTTCGAAATGCTGTTCGACGGAACTAACCTCGACAAGTGGCAGGGAGACCTTGAAGGTTATATTCCTGTTAATGGAACCATTTATGTGTCAGCCAACTACGGTAGCACAGGCAATCTCTATACCAAGAAAGAATATCGTAATTTCGTCTATCGTTTCGAGTTCTGCTTCCTCCGCGAGGGAGTAAACAACGGAGTGGGTGTCAGGACTCCGATGGGTGTCGACGCCGCCTATGACGCCATGTGTGAGGTGCAAATTCTCGATCATGACGCGCCAATGTATGCGAATTTGCGCGAATATCAAGTTCATGGCTCGGTTTATGGAGTAATTCCGGCCAAGAGAATTGTCCACAAACCTTTGGGCGAGTGGAGCACCGAAGAAATCAGGGTTGAGGGCGACCGGATTAAAGTCACTGTCAACGGTGAGGTTATTGTGGATGGTAACATCCGCACAGCCTGCAAGGGCCATAATGTGGCTCCCGACGGCAGCGACACCAACCCTTACACTGTTGACCACAGGAACCATCCCGGAATGTTCAACAAGAAGGGATACATTTCATTCTGCGGTCATGGCGAGGGACTTAAGATTCGCAATGTCAGAATCCTGGATCTTGGTGACAAGAAGTAAAAAACTAAAGTATTTAAAATGAAGACAAGATCTATTATTCTTGTGGCTGCCGCCTCGCTTTTCCTTGCGAGTTGCGGCCCCAAAGTCTCAGACACCACAGTCATCACCGGTAATCTTGGAGACGACTATCCTGAATGGATTAATATCACAATCAAGCCTTTATCCTTCAACAAGAGGATATCGGTAGAGAATGGGCAGTTCAAGGCTGAGATTCCCAAGTATCTGGAAGGCATGGCCCAGTTGAAGGCAGGGAAAGTTACCGGTTCCTTCATCTCTGATGGAACCCCTCTGACCATTTCTTTCAACGACGACTATAGCCTTAAAGTTGTCTCCAAATACCCGAAGTTATCTGTTCAGGCCAAGTTTGACGAGTTCCAGAAGGCCATGCAAGATATTCAGGCGAAGTATCAGCCCCAAATTGAGGCCGCGAAGGATGATGCTACCGAGGACCAGCTTTATGACGCTTTCCAGAATGAAGTCAAAACGCTTTGTCTTAGCACTGTGGATGCGAACAAGAATAACGTGACCGCTGTTACTGCGATTGACAATCTGCGTTATCTTCTGAATAACGATCAGATGGATTCAGTTTTGATGACCCTCGACACATCGTTGGCCAAAGTTCAGTCGATCGCGTCACTCTCCAGGTCTGTCGCCGCGAGGAAGAAGACCGCGGAGGGCCAGAAGTTCACAGACTTCAAAATCAAAGACCAGAGTTTGTCAGATTATGTAGGAAAGGGCAAGTATATTCTTGTCGATTTCTGGGCTTCTTGGTGCGGTCCGTGCAAGGCCGAGTTGCCGAACATCAAAAATGTCTACCAAAAGTTTGCTGGTCCTGAGTTTGACATACTCAGTGTGGCGGTATGGGACAAAAAGGAAGACACCATCCAATCAGCCAAGGAGCAAGGAATCGTTTGGAACCAAATAATTGACGCCCAAAGGATTCCGACTAATATCTACGGTATAGATGGTATTCCTCACATCATCCTCTTCGGCCCCGACGGAACTATCGTCAAGAGGGATCTCCGCGGTGACGACATCGAAGCGGAGGTAGCGAAGCATGTGAAACCCGTAAAGTAGTTTGTCAGACACTAATCTCACCATTAGGGAGAAAATCTCCCTGTTTCCACATTCCCCGGGGGTTTATCGCTATTACGATTCCTCGGGGAAGGTGATTTATGTGGGTAAGGCTAAGGACCTCCATAAACGTGTGGCGCAGTATTTTGTGCCTCCCGAGAGGCTCAATGTTAAGACAAGGATCCTGGTCTCCAAGATCGCTGACGCTCAGTTCTCTGTGGTTGATTCTGAGGCTGACGCGTTGTTGCTGGAGAACAACTTGATAAAGCAATACAAACCCCACTACAATATCCTTTTGAAGGACTCCAAGACCTATCCTTGGATAGTGGTTACAAATGAGGAGTTCCCGAGAGTATTCCTTACCAGGCGGGTGGATCGCAAGTCCGGGACCTATTTCGGTCCTTATAGCTCTGTGACTCACGCCAACTATCTTTTGGAGTTTTTCAGGAAGAACTATCCTCTTCGTTCCTGCAAACTTAACATAACGGGAGCCGCCGTCCTCCGTGGTAAGTTCCGTCCGTGCCTTGAGATGCACATCGGACGCTGCAAAGGTTGCTGCGTGGGAGCGGTCAGCCGTGAGGAGTATTCCTCATGGATATCAGAAATCACGCGTCTATTGAAGGGCGGTGTCAACGATATCATCAAGGAATATGAATCGGCTATGAAAGACGCCGCGTCTGAGCTGCGCTTCGAAGACGCGCAAGTGTTCAAGAATAGGGTAGATGCGCTGAAAAAGCATTATTCAAAGTCAATAATATCCTCCGCGTCAGATGCTTCCTGTGATGTGTTCTCCCTGGTTTTCGACGGAAGCGAGGCTTTCGGAAACTTCCTTCGTGTCAGGGGAGGCTCAGTCGTCCAATCCCTGAATCTTGGCTTCAAGATGAATATTGAGGAGGAGCAGGCTTCGGTTCTCAGCGCTTTTATCGCTGAGATCGAGTCCAAGTTTGGTGCCTTGGCCAAAGAGGTTATAGTTCCTTTCCTCCCGGATGTCGAGATTGAAGGTGTCGAGTTCAAAATACCAGCTAAAGGAGACAAACTATCGCTGCTGGAACTCAGTGCCAAAAACGCCCGGGAATACCATTTCAACGCCTTGAAACAAAAGGAGAGGACCGATCCTGACGAATATAAGCGACTCGTTATGGAGGATCTTCAGAAATCGTTGGGAATGAAAGAGTTGCCCAGGCATATAGAGTGTTTCGACAACTCCAATATTCAGGGAACTAATCCGGTGGCTTCGTGTGTTGTTTTCAGAGACGGGGTGCCTTCCAAGAAGGACTACCGGAAATTCAAGATCAAAACTGTCATCGGCGCCAACGACTTCGCGTCAATGAAGGAGGTGGTCAACCGGAGATATTCCAGGATGTTGGCGGAGGCGCCGGATGATCTGCCACAGCTGGTCGTGATTGATGGTGGAGAGGGGCAATTGGAGTTCGCGAGACAAGCCCTTGCTGAGCTTGATCTTTTGGACAAATTGATGGTTGTCGGTCTCGCCAAAAGGATGGAGCTTGTCATCAGGATTAATGATCCTTATCCTCTTTTCCTCGACAGGAACTCACACGCTCTCAAAGTGTTGATGCAGATCAGGGACGAGGCGCACCGTTTTGGTATCACATTCCATCGATCCTTGCGTAGCAAAGGTCAGCTGAAAAGCGCCTTGCGGGAAATAAAGGGTGTCGGCGAGCAGACCGAGAGCCGTTTGCTTATGCGATACGGCTCAGTCGCGCGCATTGCCGCCACCACCGTTGAGGATTTGTCTACCATGGTCTCTCCCGCATTGGCAAAGACTATACTTGAAGAATTGAATAAAGAAATCAAAACCTAAGAATAATGAAAAGATCGATTATCCTCGTGGTTGCCACGCTTTTTTTGGCGTCCGATTTCGCGACTATGGCACAGGACAAGATATCGTTGAACGGCACCTGGAACCTTGAGTTTTGGGAACAGGAGAGTCAGGCAGTGACGGATCCGGCCGAGATGGCTTCTTTGAAGACCACCAAACTTTCCGCCACTGTCCCAGGCAACGTGGAACTGGATCTTCTGGCCGCCGGGATGATCAAGAATCCGGAGATAGGGAACAATATCTATGATCTGCGGAAATACGAATTCTGCCAGTGGATGTACAGCAAGTCGTTCACCGCTCCGGAAATAGCTAAGGATCAGAAATTTATTCTTGATTTTGAAGGAATTGACTGTTTGGCTGACATATGGCTAAACGGAGAAAAGGTCGGATCCACCGAGGATGCCATGATAGCTCATAAATTCGATGTCACCGGAAAAGTGAAGACAGGGGAGAATTTGCTTCAAGTCATCATTCGTTCAGCTGTTCTTGAAGCTCAGAACTTTCTTGTCGGGACATATAGTTTCCGCCACTACACCGAATCTGTCTGGATCCGAAAGCCTCGTCACTGCTACGGTTGGGACATAATGCCCAGGTTGGTCAGCGCCGGTCTGTGGAGAGATGTCTCTTTGATTATTCAGAACCCGGTCAGTATCAGTGATGTGCAATGGGTCACGGTGGACACGAATCCTACTACGGGAGAAGTCTCGGCCTTCGTTGACATCCAGATCAAATATCCGGCGTCAAAGATTGATAAGGTGAAACTTAACGTCAAGCTGGAAAGGAACGGAAAAGTGGCTTATGAGGATGAGCGTATACTTCCCACGTACGCTTGGAGGACGGAGTTCACACTGGATAAAGCCGACTTGTGGTGGCCTAAGGGTTATGGAGAGCCCGCCTTGTACGACGGCACTTTGACCTTGATCGATGAGGACGGGACAGTTTTGGCGTCTGATACCCGAAAAGTCGGCTTCAGGACGGTGAGGCTGGATCGGAGTGAGATGATTGATGAGAACGGTAATGGCGAGTTTTGCTTCTATGTCAATGGGGAGAGGATTTATGTCCGAGGAACTAACTGGGTGCCTCTTGACGGTTTCCATAGCCGTGACGCCAAATGGGTTGACAGCACCTTGGACATGGTTGTGGATCTTAACTGCAATATGATCCGCTGCTGGGGTGGTAATGTCTATGAGGACACTCCTTTCTACGACCGTTGTGACCGAGAGGGAATCATGGTCTGGCAGGATTTCTCGATGGCGGGGATAATATATCCACAAGACGCCACCTTCGTCTCGAAACTTCGCGACGAGATCAAACAGGTGGTCCTGAAGTTCCGGAGCCATCCTTCTTTGGCAATATGGTCTGGCAACAATGAGAATGACAATTCCTTGCTTTGGACTTTGCCGACATTCCATATTGATCCGAACAAAGATGTGATCAGCCGGAAGATGATTCCGGAGGTATTGTACGAGTTCGATCCCACGAGACCGTATCTCCCGAGCTCCCCGTATTTCAGCGAAGAGGCATTCAAAAACGGTTGCCAGCGCTCAGATCTTCCTCAGGATCACCTCTGGGGTCCCCGCGGCTACTATAAGGATCCGTTCTACAAGGAAGCCAAGGCGATATTCGTGAGCGAGATCGGCTATCATGGCGCTCCTAACAGGGAATCCATCGAGAAGATGTTCACCAAGGACTGTCAGTACCCTTGGACAAAGGACGGCGAGTGGAACAAGGAGTGGTTGACCAAATCAGTCCGACCGATACCATTCTTTGATGAGTTCGTGGGAAGGAACGACTTGATGACCAAGCAGATAAACTTATTGTTCGGATTCCGTCCCAAGACGCTTGACGACTTTGTGGCGGCTTCGCAAAGCACCCAGGCGGAGGCGATGAAGTATTTCGTGGAGAAGTTCAGGGGCGCGAAGTTCGACCGTACCGGCATGATCTGGTGGAACGTGCGTGACGGCTGGCCGATCGTCTCGGATGCCATCGTGGATTACTACAACTCCAAGAAGTTGGCATATAGCTATTTATGGAACGCCCAGAGGACAGTCTGCGTGCTGATCAATGATCCGGAGGACGGGGTACTTCCCTTGAAGGCAGTAAACGACTCTATGGTGCCGGCTGAAGGCAAGGTAAAGGTGACCGATGTTGAGAACGGCAAGGTTGTCTATAAGGGTAAGTTCAATGTCGGAGCAAACGACCGGTCCCTGGTGGCTGGTCTGCCAATCCCTGAGGGTCAAGGAGTTCTGCTCATCGAATATGAGACCGGCGGCCAGAAATACAAGAATCACTACCTCTATGGCGCCCCGCCATTTGACTTTTCCAAGTACTGCGGGTGGATGACTAAAGCGGGAATCGAAAGAATGAAATAGTTGTTCTTAAATCTAAATATTAATGATAGAAGAAAAAATTATTCATGGAGAGAAAGGGGATTTGTCCGCCATCATTCAAAGACCTTCGATTGATTATAGAGGGCCGATTGTGGTATTGATGCATGGATTTATGGCCAACAAGAAGCTGGAACCTTTGAAATCAATCGCTAAAGAATTGAACAATAGGGGTATAGCTTCTTTAAGGTTCGATTTTGACGGGCACGGAAAATCGCAGGGACGTTTTCAAGATATGACCGTTTTGACTGAATTAGAAGATGCCCGTGACGTTATCGGTTATATTCATTCACTGGACTGGGTTGAAGGAATTGCTTTGCTTGGCCATTCTCAAGGCGGGGTCGTGGCCGGAATGATAGCCGGAGAATTGAAAGATGAGATTAAGGCTCTGGTCCAGCTTGCTCCGGCGGCCGTTATGACAGACGACGCGTTGAAAGGTCAGCTGATGTGGCGTCATTATGATCCCGCTAATCCACCAGAGACCCTGAACGTGTTTTTCCATCGGGTCGGACGGGAGTATATCAAAGTAAATCAGACACTTCCGATTTACGAGCGCTCATCTCTCTATAAGGGACCTGTCCTCTTAGTGCATGGCAAGAAAGATAAAATAGTACCTTACTCGTACAGCGAAAAGTACCATCAGGTTTATTCCAACAGCGAGATTCACTTATTTGAAAAAGAGAATCATTTCCTGTCAAAACACAGGAAAGAAATTGTCGCTCTCGCGATTGATTTCATTAATGTGCACCTTGGGATATAGTTTATTGTAATTAACGGTTTTTTATGGATATAGAATATCAATCAGCAGAAGCGATTAAACGATTTCAGGAGGAACGGCTGGTTGTCGCATTGGATTACCTAAAGGAAAACTCGCCTTATTATCAACGCCTTTTCAAGAATAATCATATAGATGTCTCGAAGATCCGGACAATCGAGGACCTGAGGGAGATTCCGTTTACCGAAAAAAAGGATCTTCAACTCTACAATTGGGATTTTTTATGCTGTCCCAGGGAGAAAGTGGTTGACTATGTCACAACATCCGGTACGCTGGGCGAGCCGGTCACTTTCGTAAGTACGGAAAAAGACCTTCAAAGGCATGCTTTCAACGAGAAAAAGAGTTTCTCGTGTGCTGGAGTTAAGCCCGGAGACATTGTACAGTTAATGACAACGATGGACAAACGGTTTATAGCCGGTTTGGCCTATTTCCTTGGTATTCGTGAACTTGGAGCAAGTATAATCAGGGTTGGGAACGGAATTCCCGAATTGCAATGGGACACGATCGCAAGGCTCAAACCCAACACGATAATGTGTGTCCCGTCGTTTATTCTCCGCCTTATCCAATATGCTGAGGATCATGGGATTGACTATAAGAACTCGTCTATCCGGAGAATTATAGGAATAGGAGAGGGGCTAAGGAATCAAGATCTGTCGCTGAATCTCCTTGGCCGGAGAATCAAGGAAAAATGGGATGTTGACCTTTTTGCCACTTATAGTTCCACGGAGATGGGTGCCACATTCTCGGAGTGTCCGTACGGTTGCGGTGGACATGTTCATCCCGAATTGGTAATCGTTGAGATTATCGGTGATGATGACAAGCCTCTCCCGGATGGTGAGGTCGGCGAGATCGTTGTCACCACATTGGGTGTGGAAGGGATGCCGTTGCTCAGGTTCAGAACCGGGGATATGGCTGCCAAGATTGTCGAGCCATGCCGTTGTGGACGCAACAGTTTCCGGCTGACTCCGCTCGTTGGGCGTAAGAACAATATGATAAAACTCAAGGGAACCACTCTCTATCCGCCGGCCATCAATGATGTTCTTGATAATACGGAATATGTTGAGAATTATGTGGTTATAGTTCAGTATAACGATGCTGGCACAGACGATGTGGAGATCAAGATAGGACTCAAGTATATTCCCACTTTTGATGTGATCAAGGATTTGAAAGATCGTTTCCGGTCACGCATCAGGGTGGCTCCGAATATCGAGATTCTTCCTGTTTCCGAGATCCATGCGATCAACTTCCCGGCCAAGTCCCGTAAAGCGGTTAAATTCATTGATAAACGCCAGTCATGTATTTCAACTCATTGACATTCGCGTTATTTCTTCCGATTGTTTTCTGCCTGTACTGGTTCGTTTTCGGGAGAAACTTGAAGTGGCAGAATCTTTTTGTCCTGGTAGCCTCCTATGTGTTCTACGGATGGTGGGACTGGAGATTCCTTCTGCTGATAGCGTTGACCTCTTTCTGCAGTTTCTGGAGCGGAATACTGATTGACAAGTACCGTGATGACAAAGGGAAGGCTAAATTGGTCAATGCGGCCAATATCATTCTCAATCTCGGGATTCTTGGACTTTTCAAGTACTATAACTTTTTTGCCGCTTCGTTCGCCAACCTGTTTCTAGGAGGCCATTCGGACAAACTGCTGATGCACTTGATTCTCCCGGTGGGAATCAGTTTCTACACATTCCAGGCCTTGAGCTATACCATTGATGTCCACCGTGGAAAGATTGAGCCGACGCATGATATAGTGCAGTTTTTCGCTTATGTCAGTTTCTTTCCCCAACTGGTTGCTGGCCCTATCGAGAGAGCCTCTAACTTGCTTCCGCAGTTCGCCCGAAAAAGAGTATTTGATCCGACTCAGGCAACGGATGGATTACGGCTGATTCTTTGGGGATTATTTAAAAAAGTTGTAGTCGCTGATCAATGCGCCCGATATGTGGATCAAGTGTTCAGTAATTATGCTACTCTTCCAGGGGGTTCTCTTATATTGGGAGTAGTACTTTTCACGTTCCAGATTTACGGGGACTTTTCCGGTTATTCGGATATAGCGATCGGAACTTCAAAGTTGTTTGGAATCAAGTTGATGACAAACTTCCGGACGCCTTATTTCAGCCGGAATATCAAAGAGTTTTGGACGAGGTGGCACATCTCTTTGACGACCTGGCTTAGGGATTATGTTTACTTCCCTTTGGGAGGCAGCCGGTGTTCTAAAGCCAAGGCTATTCGCAATAATTATATTGTGTTCATTCTGTGCGGGTTATGGCATGGAGCCAGTTGGACATACATAGCGTGGGGAATTTATTTCGGCACTCTTGCGGGAATAAGCATTCTCTATGGAAAAGGACATAGTTATAAGGACACGGTTGCCCATGGGAAACTATTGCCCAGTCTCAAAGAGCTTGGTCTTATCCTGTGGTTGAATATTCTTAATTGTATTGGTTCGGTTTTCTTCCGTTCCAACAGCATCAGCGACGCATGGCGAGTATTTCTTGGATTCTTTAACTGGAATGGGCAGTTCGCGGGGCATCGGGTAATGACGCCCAGCCAAATGACGGCTATCTTCATTGGCTCCTTAGTCATGTTCGGGGTTGAGTGGATAAACAGGGAGAAGGAGCACGGTCTGGTTATGGACGGGGTAAAGTCTCGTCCGTTGCGTTGGGCTATCTATCTCTTGCTGATGATTACGGTAATCCTGTTCTTCGATGATGGAACAAGTCCGTTCGTGTATTTCCAATTCTAAAGATTAGAGATAATGAAAGGGTTCGTATTCAAGCTTTTGATTTATGTGCTAGTGGCGTTGGCTGTTCTTGTTGTGGCGGACTATGCTCTATCCGGATGGATGCGTAAAGTTCATCATCCCAATAATGAGATTTGGGACGAAGTGATGGAAGGTAAGGTAGATGCTGATATCATAGCATTGGGCAGTTCCAGGGCAAATACCGCGTTTTACCCTCCGGTGGTTGATAGCGTGCTTGAAACCAGCTCATGGAACCTTGGGGTTTTGGGCCATCATTTCCAGGCCGAGGATCTAAGATACAAAATGTACCGGCTCCATAACCGTAAGCCTCGTCTGGTAGTGCAGTTTGTTGATCCTCTGATATTCTCATCAGAGAAAGAGTTTGACAGGGTGCAGTTCCTGCCGTGGTTTTGGGATAAGGCTTTCCGCGAAAGCTTCCGTGATAGTTTCGGATCGGATTTTTTCTTTAAAAATGCTTTTCCATTTGTAAGATATCATTCCTTTTTGCCTTGGGAGCTCGCTTATGATGGAAGGTGTACAGAGAAAGGTTTCTACACTTATGAGCCGGACAGAAAAGATCCTCTCAATTCCGCGTTTAAAGAATTCTTAGCTCAAGATGAAGACTTGATGGATCGTTTTGTGTCTTTTCTTTTCTCGCTAAAAGAGGATGGCATTGAAGTCGTGATGGTTTATCCGCCAGAGTATAAAACCATTGTTTATGAGGATGGGCAATGGGAGGCCACGCGGTCATGCATGGACTCTATCGCCAAGTTGACCCAAACACCGTACATTGATTATTCGAATATGGTACTGTGCTCAGACTCAACTAATTTCATAGATGTTAACCACCTCAATCTAAAGGGTGCTATTGAATTCTCCGATTCTCTTTCAAACGACATCCGGCGGATTATCAGTATGGAGCGGGAATAATTATTCCAGGATCAGCTCGGTAAAAGACCAGGCGGGAACCTCAACCTTATAAACGCCTTTCTTTAAGCTGGCTTTACCGCTGGTGGTGATTACCTTTATCGCATCCGGGTTATTCAAGATGTTCATCGCTAAAGGGCTATCCGCATGTAGCCTGGTCTGGGCGCAAGACTTGAACGATCTGCCGAGAGCGTTGAGGTCAAAGGCCGCGGACCTTTTGCCTTCAGTTCTGTTGCAGACGTAGAGGACAACCCGCCGGCGGTCCTTGTCCCAGGCGGTCTGGACCTGGAAATCCTCTTTCATTGAAGGATCATAATCTTTGATTTTCAGAACCCTGGCGGCGGGAGAATGGGAAAGGAATTCCATAGCTTTACCAGCGGCCGTAAGGTAAGCTCCTTCTTTCGGAGTGTCCATCACGCATTGGCTATGGGTGTTGGCCAGGTTGTTGACATTGACGAACAGCATCTCGTCGCCCATCCTTTGGAACCCCATGAAGTTCTTCAGAAGGTTGAGGGCATATATCCATTTGCTGAACATGAATGATTTGGTGGCATCTCCGCCGGAAGACATATTGTAGGCGTCACGCTTCGTCTCTGTATTGTAGGCAAGCCACTCAGTGTCGCAGTACTTGATAGCTGTCCCGTGGGAGGCATTATATTCCCGGACTTTCTCGATCATGGCCCGGGTTGTCGGCCCGGCGTCAGCCCGGTCCGCCAGGAAATCAATGTCCTTCCCGGCGATCTCGAGCATTTTTTCTATTTCAGCACAGGAGCGCACTTGATGCCCATAAGCTTAAGGGAAGAGACAAACTCTGACGTCACAGCTACCTGGAACTTGGTGGAGTGGAACTCGATGTTGTACTTGGTGACCGGATCGTAAAGGTACATCTTCAGAGGGGTCTTTCCTTTGTTGGCCTTGACCAGGCTCACAAGCTCGTTACGGAATTTCTCTGTCAGCATCGGGGTTGTCAGGCTGATCGAAAAGGCGGAAAGTTTGCTTTCATTGATATTACCCAACAGGGATATACCCTTGATTCTTAGCGCATAAGGCGATGTTTTGCCTTGGGCTCTCTCCTCCGGCTTGACAAAATACTTCTCGTCAATCTCCCCTTCGATGTATAGGCTGGCATGAGGTTGGAGATATCTCATGAAGGTCTCATAGTCCTTGCCGAACAGAGACAGTTCATAAGAGCCGCTATAGTCCTCCAGTTTGGTTCTGGAATATGGTTTACCGGTCCTGGTGGTCAAGTTCGCTGTCTCTGTCACAAGACCAGCCACAGCCACCTTCATCTTCTTCTTATCTTTCTCGCATTCGGCAATGAGGTTGTCCAATGTCGCCAGATCCTGATTGGTGAAGGTCTCCATTTCGAAGGCATATTTCTCAAGCGGATGAGAAGAAATGTACATCCCCACATATTCCTTCTCCTTTTGGAGGATCTCCAATTCGTCGTCTTTCTCAATGTTGGCGGGAATCTCCGGACGGACCGGTTTCATCTCATCCATGCCGCCAAACAAAGAGGCGCCCGAGTCTACGGTGTCCTGGCTGTACAAGACCGCGTAGCGGGCCAGTTCGTCGATGAAGAAGTTACCGTTTTTGCAAGGGGAGAAGAATTGGCGCCGTTTGATTTTGAAAGAGTCGAACGCCCCGGAATACACCAGGCACTCGAGCGCCTTACGGTTCAGGACACCGTCCATTCGCTCAACGAAATCGAAAATGTCCTTGTAGGGACCGCCGGTCTCCCTGCCTGTTATAATCGCATCTGCGACATTGGTGCCGAAACCTTTTATTCCTTTAAGGCCGAAGCGGATATTGCCTTCCTTATTGACCGTGAAATGGGAATATGACTCATTGACATCAGGGTTTCTCACCCTTATCTTGTGGGCCTTGCAGTCGGCAAGGATGTTCCTGATCTCACCAGTGTTTCCAAGATTGCAGGAAAGGTTGGCGGCAAAGAACTCGGCCGGATAATGACACTTGAGCCATCCGGTCTGGTAAGACACCCAGGCATAGCAGGTAGCGTGGGATTTGTTGAAGGCATATTGAGCGAACTTCTCCCAGTCTTTCCATATCTTGTCCAGTGTCTTTTCCGGGTGGCCGTTGGCCATTCCCCCTGTCATGAACTTGTCCTTGAGCTCGTTAAGGATGGCGATCTGCTTCTTTCCCATCGCCTTTCGGAGCTTGTCCGCCTCACCTTTTGTGAATCCGGCGAGCTTCTGGGACAAAAGCATCACCTGCTCCTGGTAGACCGTGACCCCGTAAGTGTCCTTGAGGAATTCTTCCATCTCGGGCAGGTCGTATTCGATCTTTTCCGTACCCAGTTTCCTGTTAACGAAGTTGGGGATGTAGTCCATGGGTCCCGGCCTGTAGAGGGCGTTCATAGCGATCAAGTCCTCGAAACGCTCCGGATGAAGCCTCTGGAGCCACTGTTTCATTCCCGGAGATTCAAACTGGAACACGCTATCGGTGTCGCCCCGGCTATATAGCTCGTAAGTGGGCTTGTCGTTAATGTCAATCGCCTCTATGTCAATATCTTCCCCAAATCGAAGCTTTATATTGTCAAGGCACTTATGAATAATTGTCAAGGTATTCAGCCCAAGGAAGTCCATCTTGAGCATACCCACATCCTCGATGTAATGGCCGTCATACTGGCTTGTCCAGACCCATTCTCCTGTTTCTTTATCTTGGGACAGGCAGATAGGAATATAATCAGTAAGCCTTCCACGGCCGATAATCGTGGCGCAGGCGTGCATACCGACCTGCCTGATGCATCCCTCAAGTTTCATGGCGAATTTCAGCACATCCTTGACTTGGTCAGAGCCATTTGCCAGAAGGTCTTTAAACTCAGGAACAAGACGGTAGCAGTTTTTGAGGGTAATCTTGACATCAGTGTCCTCCATACCCTTTTGGAACATCTTTCCATCCCTTTCGAAAGACTTGAATCCAGGCTTCAACTCGTCCAGTTTAGGATTGAATGGATATTCCTTCTCCACCTTCTCGCTCAGACGGTCTGGAACCAGACCGGAAAGATGGTTGGACTCGTCCAGTGGCAGGTCACGGACTCTGGCGACATCCTTAATGGCTCCCTTAGCCAGCATAGTGCCGAAAGTGATGACTCGAGAGACATGGTCCTTGCCATAGGTGTCATCAACATATTTATGGGCGAGCAACAGGTCCTCAAAATCCACATCGATATCCGGCATCGAAATACGGTCCGGGTTGAGGAATCGCTCAAACAGGAGTTGGTACTTTATGGGATCCAAATTGGTGATACCCAAGCAATAAGCGACGGCAGAGCCGGCAGCCGAGCCTCTGCCAGGGCCGACCAGGCTACCTCCTTTACGGCATGCGGCGATATAGTCCTGGACAATCAAGAAATAGTCCGGAAAGCCCATGCGGCAAATGGTCTTCAACTCGAAATCAAGTCTTTCCTGCTGCTCTTCGGTGAGTGTCTCGCCATACCGTCTCTTGGCGCCAAGATAAGTCAGATGGCATAGATAGGCTACGGAACGGCAGAACTCGTCACCTCTGTACTTACCCTTCTTGTCATTCCTTCCGGCGTCGATCACTTCCTTATATTTCTCGAGATATGAGTCAATATCAGAAAGGAATCCCGGATCTATATTGTATTTCGGGAGCACATTATCCCTGTCAATGCTGTAGACCTCGACTTTATCAGCTATCTCAAGGGTATTGGCCAACACTTCCGGATGGTCGGGGAACAGGGCCGCCATCTCCTCCTCGCTCTTGAGATATTCCTGTTGTGTGTAATGTAGACGAGGCTCCTCGAATATCTTCTTGCCGGTGTTGAGGCAGATCAGGTGGTCATGGGCCGGACCATCCTCCTTGTCCACGAAATGCACATCATTCGTGGCCACGACCTTGACCCCCATCTCTTCAGCCAACTTGAATATTCCGGCGTTGCTTATCTGCTGCTGCTCAAATACTTCCAGTGACAACCCCGGCACCTCTGTCTTATGAAGCATGACTTCGAGATAGTAGTCCTCTCCGAAGACCTTCTTGTGCCACTCGATGGCTTTCCTGGCGGCATCCATGTTGCCCGACACTATGTCTTTGGGAATCTCTCCGGCAAGGCAAGCCGAGCAGCAGATCAAGTTGTCATGGTATTTCTCGATAATCTCATGGCTTACTCTGGGTTTCCCGTAATAGAGTCCTTCGATATGCCCGAGTGAGACTATATTCGAGAGGTTCTTGTATCCTTGGATATTTTTGGCCAGAAGAATCAGATGGTAGTAGGAACGATGCTCGGTGTCTTTGAGCTTCGGATCGTAATGCCTTGTCACATAGACCTCGCAACCGATGATCGGCTTGACTTTGTATTCCTTTGTCTCCTTGTCCCTATGCTTGTCGGCGAACTTGAAGAACTCCTTGACGCCATACATGTTACCATGGTCAGTAATGGCCAGGGCGGGCATGCCCATGGCTTCGGCCCGGTCAAACAAGGTCGCTATCGACGAGAATCCGTCGAGGATGGAATATTGGGTGTGGACGTGAAGATGTACAAAGGACATTTGAAGGCATTTTGTGTCTTACAAATATACCCAAAATGACATATCGTTCAAAGCTTGGTCTGATAAAAAGTTATCAACATCGGCTTTGGCTTGTTATTTGGTATTTGTTATATTTGTAAATGCCAAAACATTAAACATTCATAGTTATGAAAGGTGATTCATTTTTCGCTTTGATTGCCGGGGCTGCCGCCGGGCTGACCCTGGGATTGTTGTTCGCTCCGGAGAAAGGTGAGGAGACACGCCGCAAGGTGAAAGTCGCCGCTGCCGAAGGTTGGGATGAGTTTATGGATGCCGCTGACGAAGGTCTAGACAAAGCCAAGGAGTCTTTTGAAGATATCAAGGAAGGTGCCGAAAGCGCCACTACAAGGCTCCGCGCGAGGGCAAGGCTTGCCCGCAGGGACCTCAAAGACCTGAAAGCCACCCTGGTCGACCAGGCAACTGATCTTAAAGAGGAAGCTCGTCTGAAAATCCTCGCGCAATTGGATAGGCTTGAGAAAGCCCTTTCAAAGGATCCTGATGAGACAGAGGATCATTGGAATGAGGAAGACGCTTAAGTCATGAGCGATTTCACAAAACCCGTTGAGGAACTCGGTGAGAATGCTTCCGAATATATAGACCTTCGGATCGCCGAGTTGAAATTAGGGGCGGTCAAAGGCCTGTCCGTGACATTGAGCAAGCTCCTTTACATCCTGCTTGTGCTGTTCGTCGTGTCCGTGATCCTTATTGCCATAGCTTTCGGTGGGGTCATGTGGATAGGTGAACTGATCGGCAGTTACGCCGGAGGCGCCGCCATAATCGCAGGCTTTTTCATCATAGTGCTCGGAGTGCTGTTCCTTCTCAGGAAAAAGCTCTTCAGGAACACTTTCGTGCCGCTTTTCGTGAATCTCTTCTTTGAGGAGGACAAATAGTCCAAGGCCATGAAATACAAAGATATCAAGACCATGGACCAGCTGGAGACAGCTCAGAAGCAGGTCAAGAAAAACATCGGAAATAAAGGCAAGGCTGTACGCCACTCTTTCACTGACATGAAGCAGTCATATTCCCCTGGCAACCTGTTGCTCTCGGGATTGAAGTCGGTCTCTTCGTATATTCCTGTGGATCACCTGCTTCTGTCCACAGTTCGTACCATCAGACGTAAGCTTCTCAAATGAGATCACGAGTCGAGGCGATCCGGGACATGATGCGTTCCAGAGGCTGGGACGCGGTCGTGTTGACCGGGACAGATCCTCATGTCAGCGAATATTCGGCGCCACGTTGGCACCAAATCGAGTGGGTCTCCGGCTACACCGGAGAAGGTGAGCTTGTCATCACGGAGGATCATGCCGGACTCTGGACGGACACTCGCTATTTCATCCAGGCGGAGAGACAACTTCAAGGCACAGGAATCGAGCTTCACAAGACCCGGGTCCAGGATCAGGTCCTTATTCCTGAATGGCTCAAGACGCGATTCGCCGGCTACGATGAAGTGGTTATCGCTGTTGACGGGCTGGGTATCAGCGCTACGGAAGTGATAGAAATAAGGGACACTGTCGGGAAAGACAGGACCGCGATAGCGAATGTTCCGGACATGCTTTCCTTTTTTTGGACAGACAGGCCTGGCTATCCCCAAAGCCCTATTATCACTCTCGGAGCCGATACTGTAGGATGGTCCCGCAAACAAAAGATTGTCTGGATCCGGAAGTGGTTGAAAGACAATGGCTGCGATGCTATACTCCTGACGGCATTGGACGAGATCGCATGGATGCTAAACGTCCGCGGCCGGGATGTGGCTTACAATCCGGTCGTGATGTCATATCTTCTGGTCGCATCCGACACCATTCAATGGTTCGTCCGGAAAGGACCAATTCCTGAGAACGACAACGAGACGGAAGACAGCTTCTATGAGTTGACCGCGAGTGGGGTGAATATCCAGGATTATTCCGATATCGGAATGGCTCTGGCCGGAATGATCGACGATGATTACATCAAAAAGATATTCATTGATCCATCTTCTCTGAATTATGATCTTTACGGAATCCTCAAAGAGAACTCCTTGCAGGACAACGTGGTGACAGGGAAATCTCCGGTAGCGCTCCGGAAGTCGGTCAAAAACGAAGTTGAGATAGCGGGCTTGCGTGAGGCCCATCTGGAAGACGGACTGGCGATGGAGCGTTTCCTCTATTGGCTTGAGACGATGATCGAGGCCGGAGAGCCTCTTAATGAATATGAGTGCTCGGTCAAGCTTCACGAGTTCCGCTCCCGGATCGAGGGTTTCCGTGGAGAAAGTTTCGAGACCATTTCAGCCTATGGCCCCAATGCGGCTCTACCGCACTACGTCACTCCGGAGAATGGTTCCGCCGAACTGTATGCCAACGGCTTATATCTCTGTGACTCTGGGGGCCAGTACCTTTTCGGCACTACAGATATAACCAGGACAGTTCCTCTCGGACCCTGTTCCCAACTTGAAAAGGAAGATTATACTCTTGTGTTGAAGGGGCATATCGCTCTTTCCAGGATTGTGTTCCCGAAGGGCACCGCCGGCTGCCAGATCGATGTCATGGCAAGGGCCCCTCTATGGAACTCCAAGAGGAATTTCGGTCATGGGACTGGCCACGGAGTGGGTTTCTACCTCAACGTCCACGAAGGCCCTCAGGAAATCCGTCAGAACTTTAACCGTCAGGCTATTCTGCCTGGAATGGTCACTACCGATGAACCGGGAATATACAGGGAAGGCCGTCATGGTATTCGGCATGAGAATGTTCTTCTCTGTGTTGACGCCGGTGAGAATGACTTCGGACGCTGGCTTCGTTTCGAGCCTTTGACCCTTTGTCATTTCGACACCTCTATTTTAGTCAAGGAACTACTTGACGAAGAGGATATCAAGTGGCTAAATGATTATAACGAGCGGGTTTTCCGGACCCTCTCGCCTCGTCTTCCGTCGGAAATCGCCACATGGCTCCGCCAGAAGACTCTTCCGATTATCAGATAATTAAACCTTCGGGATAGGAATCTCGAACTCAGCGTAAATGGGGTAATGGTCCGAGATGTATTTCGGGCCATACTTGCCATCAGCTACCTCATATTCCTCAACCTTCGCGTTGCGGAAAAGGATATGATCCGGCCAGCGCACCGCGCTTCCCTGGTTGCCATAGCCATTATAGGTGGCCTTGGTGTCCGGCTTTTTTAAAGCGAAGTTGGCGTCCTTCGCATAAGAGGCAAGCGGGGTGAGGATCCTGTCAGACGATGACATCTGAAAGTCACCTCCGACAAATACAACCGCGTCATCACCAGCTATTTCCTTAATCTTGTCAACCATAAGGACGGCGCTGCCTTTACCGGCGGCCTCTCCTCCTGAGAACCGGGTGTTGAAGCAGAAGAATATCACTCCGGATTTCTTGTAACGCAGTTTCACCCAGTTGGTGTTACGGACTGAGGTGGCGTCCCATCCGGGTGTGCCAGCTTCTTGTTTCTCATTGAGCCAGAAAGAACCGTAGTCCAGCAGCTCGAACTTGTCTGCCCTGAACATGATAGGGTTCTCGTTGAAGGGTATATCCTGATCCACCTGCCCGGGTTTTGAGCTCCGGTCCACCAGCATGTGCTTCTTCAGTTCTTTCATCAAGTCAGCCTTATGGTAGGAGAAGGCCTCCTGTAGGAACAGGACGTCGGGATCGTACTTCTTTATCGCTTTCAGGCAGCCCTTCTTGCGGGCTTCCCAGCTGAAGTCTCCAGCCTCGTCCTTCTCCTGACCATGGATATTAAAGGACATGACGCTGAGATCTTCTGTCTTCGCCACCGCCGTGGCGCCGGAGAGAACCAGCGCCGCCGCGGAGACGGTAAACAATAATAACTTTCTCATAACCAACGTGTTCTGGTGCTACTTCGAGATCTTGGCGACCCAGCCTCCGCCAGGAGCCATGTGAATATGTACTTTGCCGTCGACAGGCAGGCTTGTATTCACTTTCTTGTAGTCCCGGGCAGCCCTATGGGCATTGACACCGTCCTGGAACACGGTCATTTTCCCGCTCCCGATGAATCCGAGGTCGAGAACAAGGTCACGAGCGTCCCATCCGGTAAGAGCTCCGACGTACCAGTCGTTTCCTTTCCTACGAGCGATGGCCACATATTCTCCGATCTTTCCGCATACCGGAACGGTCTCATCCCATGTGGTGGGGAATGCGGCGATGAAGTCAGTGCACTCAGGCTCGGCCATATAGTTCGAGGGCGAGTCGCAAAGCATCGTCAACGGAGCCTCGAATATGGCATATTCGGCTAGCTGGCGGCAGCGGGTACCCTGGCTCATCGGAGTGGAGTTATTTGGATAAGCGCGGCCCTTGGTGCAATTGATCATGGCACCCTGGGTGTAGTCCATCCTTCCGGCGGCCATCCTTACGAACGGGATGGTCACGTCGTAGGTCACTTGATCATATTCATTGGCACCCCACTTCATCTGCTCGAGACCGGCCACACCCTCATAATTGATGATATTCGGATAAGTCCTTTCCAGGCCGGAAGGTTTGAAGGCCCCGTGGAAGTCCACAATCATGTGGTACTTGGCGGCCGTGGCGGCTACCTTCTCGTAGAACTGCATGACAAGCTGGTCGTCACGATCCATAAAATCGACCTTGAATCCCTTGATACCCATCTTGGAATAGTGCTTGAACACGCCCTCAATGTCCTTGTCGACAGCCTTGTAGCCGGCCCAAAGGATGAGCCCAACATTCTTTGACTTGGCGTAAGCCGTAAGCTCATTGAGATTTATTTCAGGAACAACCTGGAACAGGTCTGTCTTCTTGTTGACCGCCCAACCCTCGTCGAGAATCACATACTCGATGCCATGCTTGGAGGCGAAGTCGATATAGTACTTGTAAGTCTCGTTGTTGATTCCTGACACGAAGTCCACTCCATAGATATTCCAATCATTCCACCAATCCCAGGCGACCTTTCCGGGCTTGATCCAGTCCCAGTCAACGTTCTGGTCAGCGGGCTCACCGAGAAGCCAGGTCAGATCGGAGTTCACGAGATTCTTCTCATCATCGAACACGCCCACTATTCTCCAAGGGAAGCTGCGGCCAGCCTCGGCCGAGGCGATATAATTCTTGCGGGATTTGACAACTCCCTGAAGATTGTTATGGCCTCCAATCTCGATCTTGTCAGGAACTGGGGCGTTGACACCCTTCAGGGACTTACCGCCCTGGCCGTCAAGATAAAGTCCCGGATAGTCCCGAAGGTCAGACTCCGTGATCATCACTTTTACCCCGTCGAAAGCGTCAACCACGAGCGGGAGGAAGGCGAGGCGCTTGGGATTCCAAGATGAGAGGTTGATGTGCTGGTAATAGTTCTCAAAAGAGTTAGTGAACTGATCCTCAATAGATCCCCCGTCACGGACATAAGGCACCCATGCCATCCAGTCCTGTGGGAAATTGAGTTCGACCTGCTCTGATTTGACTTTGAACTTGCCTCTCTTAGCGGTGGAAATGAACCTGTAGGCCACGGCGTTGTCGAATGCGCGGAACTCGATGGAGTAGTCTTTAAAATTAAGGGTCAACGAGTTGTAGACATTATCCACGACAGCTTTCTTGTAAGCGACAGCAGGGATACTCTCGACAACCTTGCCGGTCTGAACGTTCTTGACCTTGCCTTCCCCATAAACGGTTCCGTTGTCAAGATTCATCGCGATCTCTGATGGCTTGAGAATGGTCTTTCCTTTGAAAGTAATTGAATATGAGACCTTTCCGTTAGCTTTAATCTCGGCTTTGATCTTTCCGTCAGGAGAGGAGAGAGTCCAAGATGTCTTGGCGGCGAATCCCGTCACAGGCAAGCACACCGCCACCAATGCGGCGAAGAAAAGTGATTTCAATGTTTTACCCATAATAACTCAATTTTTGTGGTCAGAGTGACTCTAACATGTAAAAATAAACAATTCTGATAAAATTTGTAAATTTGTAGTAATAAAATCTTTTAAGATGGCGAAAGGCAAGGCTCCCGAAGATACCCCGCTGATCAAACAGTTTTTCTCTGTGAAAGCCCAGCATCCCGAGGCTGTGTTGCTTTACAGGGTGGGGGATTTTTATGAGTCTTACTCAGACGATGCTGTGCTCGTCAGCAAGGTGCTCGGAATCATCCAAACCCGCAAATCCAACGGAGATAAAGGATATGTCGAGATGGCCGGCTTCCCGCATCACGCCTTGGATAACTATCTTCCCAAACTTGTCCGGGCGGGTTATAAAGTCGCTGTCTGCGACCAGTTGGAAGACCCTAAATTCGCCAAGAAACTTGTTAAGAGAGGTGTGACGGAACTTGTCACACCTGGAATCGCTTTCAACGACCAACTCCTTGACCAGAAAGAGAATAACTTCCTCGCCGGACTCACTTTCGACAAAGATGAGTGCGGAGCGGCTTTTCTGGATGTTTCCACAGGATCATTCCAGGTCGCCCAGGGGTCTCTTGATTACATAGGGACACTTTTGGCGTCGCTTAATCCGAAGGAAATAGTGGTCCAGAGAGGATATGAGAAAGGTGTCAAGCAAAGATATGGGGAAAGCCTCTATATTTCCTCGGTGGAAGAGTGGGCTTTCGTATATGACGCCGCGGTCGAGAGGCTTAAAAAGCAGCTGAAAGTCGAGTCCCTGAAGGGATTCGGAGTCGAGAAATACCCTCTGGGAATATGCTCCGCCGGTGCCTTGATGGTCTATCTTGAGCAGACCCAGCACACCGGCCTTGGGAATATATGCTCGATTTCACGCATCGATGGTGACAAGTTCGTATGGATGGACAAGTTTACGATGCGTAACTTGGAGATATTCAATTCTTCAGGTGGAGGAGAGGGAGTCAGCCTCGTTTCGGTCATCGACAAATGCTCCTCTCCGATGGGCGCCAGGCTCCTGAGGAATTGGTTGGCGATGCCGGTAATGGATATTCCCGAATTAGAGAGCCGTTACGACTGTGTCCAGCGTTTCGTCGGAAATGACGAGGAAAGAGACAAGATAAGGGATCTTATCGGAGGGATAGGCGATCTTGAGAGAATCATATCCAGGGCCGCGATGGGAAGGATCGTTCCCAGGGAGGTGATGCAATTGAGCCGGGGTCTGGAAAGGATGGTTCCGGTCAAGGAGATATGCGAAGGGAGCGGAGTGAAAGCCCTAGCGAGCCTCGCCTCTGGTATGCGGGACTGTTCCGCGTTGAGGGACGAGATCGTCCGGGTGATGGATCCGGAACCGGCCGCCGCTGTTGGCAAAGGACCGGTGATTGGTAAGGGCGTGGATACGGAACTTGATGAATTGAGGGATATATCCTCTGGGGGTAAAGACTATTTGCTAAGGCTCCAGCAGAGTGAGGCGGAACGAACCGGAATCAGTTCTCTTAAAATAAGTTACAACAATGTGTTCGGATACTATATCGAAGTCCGCAACACGTTCAAGGACCTGGTTCCTCCTGAGTGGATAAGAAAGCAGACTCTTGTCAATGCGGAGCGCTATATCACCGCCGAACTGAAGGAATACGAGGAGAAAATCCTGAGCGCCGAGGATCGGATATACGCCTTGGAGACGAAGATATATTCAGACCTTGTAGCCCTCATTCAGAAGAATATAGCCGCCATACAGGCCAATTGCCGGATAATCGCCAGGCTGGATGTTCTCGCCGGTTTCGCGGAGCTGGCGGTACGGAACAAGTACTGCTGTCCGGAGATTACGAAAGACCTTACCCTTGACATCAAGGGCGGTCGTCACCCGGTCATCGAGACACTGATGCCTCCGGGCGAGGAATATGTCCCCAATGATGTCCACCTCGACGATAAAAAGCAGCAGATCATCATTTTGACCGGTCCGAATATGGCCGGAAAATCAGCTTTGCTGCGCCAGACCGCATTGATCGTCCTGCTTGCCCAGATTGGATCCTTTGTTCCTGCCGAAAGCGCGAGAATAGGGTATTTCGACAAGATATTCACTCGTGTCGGAGCCTCTGACAACATCTCCCGTGGTGAATCCACTTTCATGGTTGAGATGCTGGAGACCTCTATGATCCTACACAACCTTTCAGCCCGTTCCCTCGTACTTCTGGACGAGATCGGCCGCGGCACATCAACTTATGACGGAATGTCGATAGCGCGGGCCATAGTGGAATATATACACGAATATGGAAAAGGGGCCAAGACCCTGTTCGCGACGCATTATCATGAACTCAATGACTTGGAAGAGATATATCCGAGAGTCAAGAATTTCCATATAGCGGTCAAGGAAGTCGGCACCCAGGTCATATTCCTTCGCAAGCTGAAAGAAGGTGGTACCGCACATAGTTTCGGAATCCATGTCGCGAGGATGGCTGGTATGCCCAAAGAGGTTGTACAAAGCGCCGAGAACACGCTGAAGGCTCTGGAAATGAATGATTCAGAGCATCTTGTGAGCGCCAAGAAAGGACAGATCAAAAAGCCTGTCCAGACAAAGGCCGGAACCCTGGAAAGTGACGGGTCGCTCCAATTGTCGTTCTTCCAGCTGGACGATCCGACCCTGTCCTCGTTGAGGGACAAACTCGCCTCGGCGGATCTTAACAACATGACTCCACTACAGGCTTTTGACTTGCTCCGCTCCATGAAAGACGAGCTTGGAGTATGATAATCTATCTTACCGGCAGCCCAACCCGTTATGGGGAACCAAGCTTTACTGAAGACAACGGTTTTCTCGCCGATGTCAAGGCTTCATTGGCGAAAGTCACAGGCGGACATCCGCCGAGAGTTTTGCTTGTGAGCGCCGCTCCGGATGATCGTGGCTTCACCGAATCCGTGCTGAAGGGAATGAGCGATTGTATCCACAAATCGGGTATCGAGACGGAAAGCATCACGATGCTGGACCGCAGGAACGCGTCGAAAACTCCTAGTCTGGTTGAAAGAGCGCATTGGATCGTCTTATGCGGCGGTCACGTCCCAACACAGAATAAGTTCCTGTATGAGATCAATTTGAAATCTCTGCTTCAGGGCTTTCAAGGTGTTCTGATGGGTTGCAGCGCCGGCAGTATGAACTGCGCCGGGACCGTATATTCTCACCCTGAGCTTCCCGGCGAGGCTGTGAATCCTGGGTACAAACGATGGCTGAGGGGTTTGGAACTAACTGATATCCAGCTCGTTCCTCATCTTGAGCAGGTTCGTTACGCCTCTGTGGATAATCTCAGGTTATTTGAGGATATAGCCTTCCCGGACAGTTGGAATCATCGCTTCTACACTTTCAAGGATGGAGGTTATGTGAAAATTGTTAACGGAAAACCAACCCTTTATGGGGAGGCTTTCGAAATCAGCCGCGGATCTATGCGCCGCGTCTGTGAAGAGAATAAAACCTATAGCTTTATGAATCTGATTTTCATTTCCCCACATTTTCCGCAAACCTACTGGCACTTCTGCGCCGGGGCTAAAGCCAACGGTGTTAACGTGTTGGGCATAGCGGACACCAACTACGAGAACCTGCCTCTCGAACTGCGTCAGAATCTGGACGATTACTATAAAGTGGACAATCTTGAGGATTATGACCAGATGTACCGTGCTGTCGCGTGGTTTGCTCACAAATGGGGCAAGATCGACTGGATAGAGTCCAACAATGAGTATTGGCTGGAGCAGGACGCGCGCTTACGCACGGACTTCAATGTCACGACAGGCATCCAGACAGACCATATAGCCGCCATAAAGAACAAGAGCGAGATGAAAAAGTACTATGCTCTTGGAGGGATACCCACGGCAAGGCAAATCAAAGGTTCTGAAGGGCTTGCGAAAGTAAAGGCTTTCGCCAGGAAGACTGGTTACCCGATAATAGCCAAGCCGGATAATGGGATGGGTGCGGGCGGCACAACTAAAATTCACGATGTTAAAGAGCTGGAAGCCTGGTTTGAGAAGCGTCAGGGCAGTTGCTCTCTCTACGTGTTTGAGGAGTTTATCACAGGTCTTCTGGTGAGTTATGACGCGATATACAACTCAAAAGGCGAGCCGATATTCGAGAACAACTCCGTGTTCCCCACGCCCGTCATGGAGATTGTTCACAACAATCTGGACTGCTGCTATTGGACAAACAAGACAGTTCCGGCAAAACTTGCCGCGATAGGCCGCCGCACGGTGAAGGCTTTCGGGATAAAGAGCAGGTTCGTCCATCTTGAGTTCTTCCAGCTTGACAGAGATCGGGAAGGCTTGGGCAAAAAAGGTGATTATGTGGGACTGGAAGTGAATATGCGCCCGCCCGGGGGCTATACTCCGGACATGATGGACTACGCCCATCAGACAGATGTCTTCCAGATTTGGGCTGACATGGTCGCTTTCGACGAGGCTCGTAAACCTGTCGGGGAGAGCGCCTACGTGGGTTATGTCGGCCGGAGGTATTCCCATACCTACAAGCATAGCCATCAAGACCTGCTTAACCGTTATGGCCAGGCTGTATGCATGTGTGAGCGGGTTCCATATGCCCTTTCTGACGATCTTGGAGACATGGCCTACATCGTTCGTCTCAATTCCAAGGCGGAGATAGAGGCGTTCTTTAAGTACGCCACGGAGGAATATGCCTAGTTAAGCATCGAAATAACGCTTTTTTTCTTAAATTTGAGAGTTTGAGAAAGATACGGTATTCCGATGAAACGAGTCTTGATAATCACATATTACTGGCCGCCATCCGGTGGTTCCGGTGTGCAGAGGTGGGTCAAGTTCGCCAAATACCTTCCAAAAGAAGGTTGGCAACCTGTCATCTACACTCCTGAGAATCCCGAGCTAACGACCATAGACAAGACTCTCGCTGCGGAGATCCCGCCGGAAGCGGAGGTTGTCAAGACCCATATTTTCGAGCCTTACGGCATCTATCGCAAACTTATGGGTAAAGGCAGTTCGACTGACCTGAAGGCTTTGACCTCAGCCGGTTCTGATGGTAACGAGGTCAATCCGGTCAATGGGGGTAAAAAGTCTTGGAAGCAGAAACTATCATTATACATAAGGGGTAATTTCTTTATTCCGGATCCGAGAATCATGTGGGTGAGGCCTTCTGTCAAGTTCCTTAAGAGTTACTTGAAGAAGCATCCGGTCGACGCCATTGTCTCAACCGGACCGCCGCAGAGCATGCACCTTATAGGTCTGGAATTATCGAAAGCCACAGGGCTTCCATGGTTGGCCGACTTCCGCGATCCTTGGACTAAGATTTTTTATTTCAAGCATTTGGAACTCACCCATAGATCTGAGGCCAAGCATCAGGCTTTGGAGAAGAAAGTAGTGGATGGAGCGACGAGGGTAATCGCGGTATCCCCGATGGTCAAGAAGGATTTCGAGGCCATTACCTCCACTCCGGTGGAACTTATAACCAACGGTTTTGATGAAGAGGATTTCAATGATCCTTTCGAGGCTGATGAATATTTCAACATCACGCATACCGGACTTTTCGCTTCGGATGGAGATCCTGAGATTCTCTGGAAGGTGCTGGCAGCTAAATGCCAGGAAGATAAAGAATTCCAGAAACTACTAAGAATCAGGCTTGTAGGTAAGACAGACCAAGAGATTGTGAATTCGATAGAGACCGCCGGGCTCGGACCTAATCTTGTGAATCTCGGCTACCAGAGCCACGAGGTCGCGGTCAGGGAGCAAAGGAATGCTTCCGTTCTGATCCTTCCTTTGAGAAAAGAGCCCGAGTACGAGGCGGTCCTTCCGGGAAAGTTGTTTGAGTATCTTGCTTCCCGTAGGCCGATTCTTGGAATAGGTCAAACTGACGGTGCTATGGCTCAGGTTGTCAGGAACACTGGCTCCGGAATAGTGTATGATTGGAATGAGGAGCAGAAGATACGCCGATGGGTTGATTTCAGTTGGGAGGAGTTCAAAAACCATGAGCTGCTGGACAATGCCACCGATATATCCATGTACAGCCGGCGCAGGCTGACTAAACGTCTCGTCTCCCTTCTTGAAGAAATAACTAAAAGCTGATGAACAAGACACAGAAAAATATTCTCACTTACGTAGGTATCCTCCTGCTGTTTGTCGTCCTGGCATATTCATTTGTGCCGCAGGTATTGACAGGAAAGCAGGTCAACCAGAGCGATATCACAGGCTTCAGAGGAATGGTCCAAGAAAGCCACACGTGGCATGATATCAATCAAGGGATCTCTCCAAGATGGTCAGGCTCCATGTTCAGCGGCATGCCCAACACTTCTTTCATGGTGTCCCACGAGGGCGATTGGACACAGCCGATTTTCGACATGATGTTCAAGGGCCCGCAACCGGCTGGCTGGCTGATTATTTCCTTGATTGGCGCGTTCCTTTTGATGCTCGCGCTCGGAATAGATAAAATCCTGGCGATCGGTGGCGCGATAGCCATCACATTCTGCTCGTATAATTTCCAGATTATCCAGGTCGGACACAACACCAAAATGCGCGCTCTGGCCCTACTGCCTTATGTCCTGGCGGCTGTCATATTCACCTATAAAAGCGCCTTGGGCAAAGAAGGAAAATGGAAGGATTGGCTGCCCGTAACATTGCTGGGAGCGGCCTTGTTCGGTCTGTCCCTTGGCCTTCAGATAAAGGCAAACCACCAGCAGATAACCTACTATCTCGCTTTGATGATAGCGATCTATGTGATAGCGCTTTTCATTAGTCTGATTGTTGGTAAGGAGCTGAAAACCAAAGCTGTGCGATTCTTTGCCGCATCGGGCTTGCTGCTCGTCCTGGGGCTGGCGGGTATCGGCACCAACACCATCAAGCTGGCTCCTCTTTATGAATATACCCAATACACGATGAGGGGCGGTTCCGAGCTTTCCCATCCTGAAGGAGGCACGGTAAATAATGATGGTCTTCAGATCGATTACGCCACAGCGTGGTCTTACGGTTGGGAAGAATTGCCTAACTTAATGATACCCAACTTCAACGGAGGTTCCTCCGCCGGATCTGTCAATCCTAATAAATCTGAGGTTGTCAAACTCTTCAAGCGTGCGGGCCAGGGTAACCCGAAAGACATGGCCAAGTCATTGCCTTTGTATTGGGGACCCCAACCGTTTACGGCGGGACCAATGTATATGGGTGCCATTTCGGTCTTCCTTTTCCTGCTAGGCTTGTTCCTTTACAAGGGAAATGAGAAATGGTGGATGCTTGCCGCTACTATCCTTGCGGTGTTCCTCGCCCTCGGAAACCATTTCATGTGGTTCACGAAACTGTTCTACAACTATGCGCCGATGTACAACAAGTTCAGGACGGTTTCAATGGCCTTGATAGTGTTGCAGTTCACCTTACCCATGCTTGGCTTCTTGGTTCTCGACAGGATATTCAAGAATGAATATTCAAAGAAGGAATTCATGAAGGCTTGCTGGCCAGCTCTCGCGCTGACCGCCGGATTCTGCCTCCTTTGTGTGTTGATTCCGGGAATAGCCGGTTCGTTCACAGGATCTTCTGACGCTAATATGCAAGATGTTGTGGCGGATGCCCTTAGGGCTGATCGCAGGCATTTGTTCGTCATAGACTCGCTTTGGTCGATGGTCATGATACTAATGACTTTCGGTCTTATACTTTGGGCATACAGCGTTCCCTCAAAGGCCCCCAAATCCTATGCTTCCGATCCTCATATCGGCAAAGCCAGGCGTTTTGAGGCGATGGTTGGAATATGCCTTCTGGTATTCGTGAATATGTTCGTGGTGGGCAAGCGGTATCTGAACGATGATGACTTCGTGACTCCTCGCCAGCTTCAGAACCAATTCAACCAGAGGACAGTAGATAAGATCATCCTGGAGGATAAGTCTCCTTCGTACAGGGTCTTGGACATAACCTCGGACATATTCAATGACTCTTTCAATCCTTATTGGCACAAGAGCATTGGAGGGTACAGTCCCGCGAAACTGCAGAGGTACCAAGACTTGATAGACAGGTATCTGATCAAGGAAATCCAAAGCCTTTACACCTCGCTGTCAGGTGCCAAGACGATTGCTGATATGGAAGCCGCGCTTCCGGAAAAGCAGATGCTTTCCGCCTTGAATATGAAGTATCTCATTGTAAGCCCGGACGCTCCTCCAGTGACCAATCATTACGCTTTCGGAAACGCTTGGTTCGTGGATAGTTTCGTCGATGCCGCGACTCCGGACGATGAGATAGGCCTTATCGCTACCACAAACCTCCGCACCACCGCTATCATCGGCGCCGATTTCAAGGATGCCGTATCGTCCTTCCCTGTCATCCTGAGCGAAGCGAAGGATCTGGACGAAGCGAAGGATCTGGACACCATCCAGATGACTTATTATAGTCCTGACGAACTCCATTATCACTATTCCGCAGCTTCAGATCGTCCGGTAGTGTTCAGCGAGGTCTACTACCCTAAAGGTTGGCATGCCAGTATTGACGGTAATGATTTGCCCTTGTATCGCGCAGACTGGATTCTCCGCGGAGCTATTCTCCCGGCGGGTGAACATGACATCGTGATGCGATTCGATCCAAAGATATACACTGTCAGCGCCAATGTTTCCAGGGCTTCATCCATCACGCTGTTCCTGCTGCTAGCCGCGGCTGTCGCCGGGATGTTCCTGGGCCGGAAAGAAGAAACTGAATAATCGTTTAACTACTTAATAGATAACATTATGGAAGAGAACAAACCTCAAGAGACCATTGATCCCAGGGATCTTAATGGCGATGGAAAAGTAACGCTCAGCGAGAAAATCCAGTATGCTGCCGGACAGGCTGCCGAGAAGGCAAAGGAAGTTTATGCCGAAGCCAAGGAGAAAACTGTAGAGGTCGCCGGTAAGGTTGCCGTAAAGAGCAAAGAAGTCGCCGGAAAGGTGGCTGACAAGAGCAAGGAACTTTATGCTGAGGCCAAAGAAAAAGCCGGAGATCTGAAAGAAAAGGCCGCCGACAAGATCGACACAGCCAAGCAAAAGATCCAGGAGAAGAAAGGCGAAAGCGAGGCTTAGTCATGAAAAGGCGTGGTTTCGCGGCCGTGGCCATATTGTGCTGCGCCCTGACTGTTTCAGGGTGCAGCCTTTTTAGGGCCGCCGGCAAAATCGGCAGATTGTTCGGAGGCGGGAAGAAGTCCACAGTCACCACAATCGTGAAGATTATCGGCTCGGTGTTGGGCCAGTTCTATGACACGACCACTAAGAAGGCATTGGTGGGTTCATGGGTATATGAGGAGCCCGCCATCCAGTTTGAGAGCCAGAATCTGCTTGACAAGGCTGGCGGTGTTGTGGCGAGCCAGAATGTAGCCGATAACATCACTCCGTATTTCGAGATGATAGGCCTTAAGACGGGTGGCATCGCTCTTGACTTGCGGGAGGATAATACGTGCACCATTACCCTTGGTGGTCAGACGATTGATGGCACTTATGAGTTCGACGACGAGACAAAGAAACTGTCCTTGAAAGCGGGATTCATTCCGCTTCCTGCGGCTTATCTCTCCATCGTGAACAACCAGATGGCGATGACCTATGATTCCAGCATGCTGCTGAACCTTATCAAGGTCATTGGCTCGACTTCTAACCAGTCGACATTCTCATCCGTCGCTTCCCTTGCGGATTCTTACGACGGAATGAAGACCGGCTTCACTTTCAAGAAGTCTAAATAATCGATGTATTACTGGCCAGTGTACTGGCCGATAAAAAAGATAGCACCGGTGCTGACCTCTGTGATGGCATAGAGGAAAGGCCTGTCAGCGTGGAACTCAATGACTCCGGACGGAGGCAATTCGATTGAGTTCTTCATTGTGACATCTGTGACAGCAGCCGCTTCGGATCCTTGCTCATCGACTTTGATCTTCGCCTTGTGGATGACTTTGTCGACGTAGACAGGGAGTGTGGTCATATCCGAGAAATCGGCGATAGGCAGGAATGCTTGATGTATTCCCATCTTGTCAAGTATCTCAGCCATGTTATCGATGCTGAACTCACTCTCAAACGAAGGGAGTTTTACATCCGCCTCAACTTTGGACATTCCGGAAACAACAGAATTCCAGGTGGTTATATCTAATGAAGATTTGACATCCCCAATAGTTTTTCCGTTTTCCGGAAGGATGACCAGCATCCTGAAAGCCTGGTTGCCGTACGGAAGGCAGAGGACGCTGCCTGTGCCAGGAATCTTGCCGTAGTTGAAAGTAGCCTTCTGCCACATCATATTCACGGAAATCTTCGAACCGTTCTCAAGAGTGAACATTTCTTTTTTGCTGTCACTCTTTTTGAATTGGCTGGACCAAATGCCCTTAAAGTAAGTGGCGTTGAGGAAATGTGCGAATTCATTAGGCTTGACCGGCTCTTTGAGGAGTTCGGGAATCATCCCGTGGGTCTTCTCGCCACACCACTTGTTGATGAATCCTTTCACGTCTTCCTTGGAGAAGTCCTTGTAGTATACAAGTGCGTCGTAATATGACTCCACGGCTTTCGCGAAACTGTCTTTCAACTTGGCGCCCCCTCCACTATTGACCACCGCCGCATTCGCTATCTCTATTTTCGTTGAGGGATCCACTTTGGCTGATTCTTTCAGCATTTTCGAGCAGAACTCGTTCATCGATCCGGTATCCTGCCCGAAGCCAAGAGTCTTGTTGATCTCTTCCTTTGTCGTCCCGACCGCGCCGTTGTTGACCATTCCGAAAGCGAATGTCACGCTGAGCGGAGACAGGAGCATGCTCTTGCCTTTTTCTATCGCGGAAGCGTTCTTGAAAAGCTCAAGGGCGAAGGTGTTGTTGGCCTGTACATATTCCGCCTCCGCTCTAGTCAAGGTGATATCTTTTCTCGGAATCAACTCATCAGCCGGGACGGTATCATCATCAGTATTAACCTTATCACAAAAAGTGAAGGTGACGAGAGCCATAGTGGTCAATAATATGTGCCTGCGGATATTCATGGTCAACAACTTTTAAACCACATGTGAGATTATCCCGCGGCTTGGGCGATAGTGCGGGCAAGGTCAAGGAAAGCGAGCGCGTCCGGGCGGGTTGAGAGGGCCGAGGGTTCTCCGGAGTCTCCTCCCTCACGGATGCTTTGGACTATGGGAATCTGGCCGAGAAGCGGAATCCCGTACTTTTCCGCCATCTTGCGGCCACCGTCTTTGCCGAATATAAAGTATTTGTTTTCAGGTAGTTCCTCTGGAGTGAACCAAGCCATATTCTCAACAAGACCGAAAATGTGACGGTTCACATGTTCATTTCGGAACATGTTGACACCCTTCTCCACATCTGAGAGAGCTACTGGTTGTGGCGTTGTGACAATCACAGCTCCTTCCATCGGGATGTCATTCACAAGTGAGATGTGGATGTCGCCGGTTCCCGGAGGCATGTCAATGAGCAGGAAGTCCAGGACACCCCACCGGACCTGCAGAATCATCTGTTTCAAGGCGTTGCAGGCCATGGGACCTCTCCATATCAAAGCCTGTCCGGGTTCGGCGAAATAGCCGATGGACATCCATTTGACCCCGTATTTCTCGATAGGAAGAATGATTTCTTTACCTTCTCCATTTTCCTCCGCGGCTGGGACCTCGTTCTCCGTGCCTGTCATCAGTGGAACCGATGGTCCATACACGTCAGCGTCAGCGAGTCCGACCCGGTAACCGAGTCTGGCCAGCGCCACGGCCAGGTTGACCGCGACTGTGGATTTGCCCACGCCGCCCTTTCCGGAAGCGATCCCTATGATGTGACGGACATTGTTCAGTTCCTCTAAACCCAAATCCAATCCAGGCTTCTTTTTTGGAGCCTCTTCCTTGACGATTGTCTTGACCTCCACCTCGGTCCCCGCGGGGGCGTTACGAATAATAGTCGCTCTGGTGGCTCCGACAAGATATTCAGTCAGCGGGTCACGCCTTTTCGGGAAAGCAAGCGTCACACTAACCTTGTTTCCTTCCACGGAGACGGAGTCAACCATCCCCAACTCTATGATATTCTGGCTCCCTTTGGCGGGATGGACCACCTCTAGGAGCCAGCTTTTGATTTCAGTATCAGTCATTTACTTCACAAGATTCATTTCTTTCAGAAGGTATCCGGCGCCACCGAACTTGTCCATCAAGAAGAGGACATAGCGGATGTCGACACAGATGCACCTCTGCAGGTCGGGCTCGAACATAACGTCGCTGGACATACTCTCCCAGTTGCCATCGAAGGCAAGACCGATAAGCTCACCGTCAGCGTTTAGAACGGGGCTGCCGGAGTTACCGCCGGTGATGTCATTGTTGGTGAGGAAGCAAACTGGCAAATTACCGTCAGCCATGGCATACTGGCCATAGTCCTTGGCGTTGTAGAGATCCTTGAGCTTGGCGGGAACCTTGAACTCATAGTTGTCCGGATCCTCTTTCTCCATAACACCCTTCAAGGTGGTGAAGTAGTTGTACATCAACGCGTCTTTCGGGGAATAAGGCAACACGCTACCATAGGTGAGTCTCATGGTGAAGTTGGCGTCGGGATAGGTTGCCTTGCCTTTTTGCCACTCGAGCAAACCGGCAGTGAAAGCCTTGGAGCCTTCCCTGATGTCATCAGCACCGGCATTTCCACCGGCGGGCCTGCGTCCGCCCATTCCGCCTCCCATGCCCATCTTGACATAGGTCATGAGCAAGGAATTCATCAGCTGGTTCACCGGGTCGTCCTGGACGGCTTTGAAGCCCTTCTCCGCGACAGCGGCCCTAAGTTTTTCGGGAGAAGTGAAGATGCTGTTGTCGTAGAGGTTGTTAACATAGCTGTCGATATCGAGGTTCTTGAAGTCACCCAGCCCATCGAGATAATACTCGGGCTTGGACTTCTCACGGTAATACTTCAGCAAGGCGGCAGCCTCCTCGCGGTCAAGGGGCTCGTAATAGTCTTGATATCTCTTGGCTTGCGCGACTATCGCGGCCTCAAGGGCGGCAGTGGAATCCATCCCATCCCTCAGGCCTCTCGCCAGGGTGTTCTGGATACCGCTGGAGAATCCCATCAGCTCGATGTTGGCGACAGTCTCACCAATCAATTGCATATCAAGGGCTGTGGTGTTGGCCTCGACTCCGTTCTTGATCTTTTCTAGAGCGTCACCATACTTGGCCTGACGCTTCTTGTTCTTGCCGACCCACTTCATGAAGTCAGCCTCTTTCTGCTGCTCTTTCTCGATGATTCCAAGGTTCTTGAAGGCGAGTCTCTCACCCTGCCACTTCTTCCAACCATTTGCTGAGCCAGCGTACTTGTTGGCATATTTCAGGCGGATTGAAGGATCGGTCTCCATCCATTTCCACATGATGTCCTGGCGTAGGGTCCTGGCGTCGATAGAAACAGCCTGGCGGTCAAGCATAGCCTTGAGTTGGGCCTCAGTCTGGAACCTCTGGGTACTGCCAGGATAGCCCATGATCATGGCATAATCGCCCTGCTGGACGCCCTTGAGGGAAACCTTAAGGGACTGGGCGGGAACATAAGGCTTGTTGGAAGGGGAGTAGGCGGCCGGCTCGTTGTCAGCTCCGGCATATACCCTGAACATTGAGAAGTCACCGGTGTGGCGGGGCCACATCCAGTTGTCAGTCTCACCTCCGAATTTACCGATAGATGCCGGAGGGGCACCGACGAAACGGACATCTGTGTAAGTCTTGTAAACAATCAGGTACCAGACATTCTCGTTATAGAATGAGGTCACCGACACCCTGCAATTGGGATTGTTTTCCTGGGCGGCCTTCTGAAGAGCCTGCATGGTGGCGTTCTGATCCTCGGCTTTAGCCACGGCGTCAGTAACGTCTGTCATGCTGACAAGATAGGTCACCGAAAGCCCCGGAGCGGGGAGTTCCTGCTCACGGCTCATGGCCCAATAACCATCCTCGAGATAGTTGTGCTCATCAGAGGAGAGGGCCTGGATGGTGGAATATCCGCAATGGTGATTGGTCACAAGGAGACCCTGGTCGGAGATCATCTCTCCGGTGCAGCCGCCTCCGAAGATGACTATTGCATCCTTCAGGGAAGAGTGGTTGACACTATAGATCTGCTCAGGGGTAAGCCTGCAGCCGAGATCCTTCATGGCTCCGGCGTTGAGTTTCTGGATGAGGGGGAGGAGCCACATTCCCTCATCAGCCATCGCGCTTGTGGCTATCAACATAGCCGCGGCGATTGAGCAAAGGATTCTTTTCATTATGTTTCGTTTATATGTGTTACCTGTTTTATTCAGCAGTGATACAAAAATAATCAAAATAACGAAGGTTCTAACGCTTTCGGATGAAAACTGCGCCGGTGGTATGGAGTCGGTCCGTATTCTTTCAGCGCTTGAATATGCTCCGGGGTCGGATATCCGAAATTGCGGTCCCAGCCGTATTGGGGATATTCCAGGGCAAGCGCGCGCATCCTCTCGTCCCTCCAGGTTTTAGCCAGCACGGACGCGGCGGCGATAGAGGCGTAAGTGGCGTCACCGTGGATGACTGTTTTGTAGGATGAGAAACCGTAACCTTCAAAAGGTCGGAATTTGTTGCCGTCTATAAGGAGGAAATCAGGCTTCGGATCCAATCTCAGTACTGCCCGCTGCATTCCGGTCACTGAAGCCCAGAGAATATTCAACTCGTCAATCTCCTCAGCTTCTACTGCTTCCACGGCCCAAGCCAAGGCTTCTTTCTCTATGATCGGACGCAGCATATCCCTGTCCTTCTCGCTCATTTGCTTGGAGTCATTAAGGAGAGGATGGTAGAAATCAGGAGGCAATATTACCGCCGCGGCGTAAACGGGACCGGCCAACGGCCCCCTTCCGGCTTCATCGCAGCCAGCTTCAAGCCTTCCGGCCTCGAGATATGGTAGAAGATGATGTTCCTGTGGCATTATCTGGAATGATCTAGCCACAAAGATAGACAATTCCCGACGTTAATCCTTGTCGCTGGTAAGCCTTTCGATCAGCAGCTCCTGAGTGGAGATGATCCTGTCCTTGTCTTGGATGGATTCCCGCAGACGCCTTATCTCCATTTCTCTGATCTGGATCTCGTTTATATAATGTTTCTCCAACTCGATCATTTTGTCTCCATAAGACTGTTTCAAATCGGCGAAAATGTTGGTGGCGTTCCTCACCGGCTCATAACCGTTCACTAGCTCAGCCGCGGACACTCCGAACAACTCGGCGCATTTCAGGTAATTCTCGTTTAAGATACGAGTCTTTCCGTGTTCGATTTTCTGGTAGGCGGGTAAGGATATATCGAGTAATTTAGCGACCTTCGCCTGCGTCAGACCACTGGCCAATCTCGCTTTCAGCAAGTTGTCCTTCAATGTGGCGTTATCCAGTATTTGGCCGTCGTCCATATTCAGATTATCTCGATAGCGCGAAGATATCCAACGAGACTTGTTTTATTGATAAACTAAAAGTTTATATCACCAACCAAAAGTTATTAAAATACATATCTATTTGATAAAAAACAGAAATAATTCTTCTCAAACCCCCTCCATTCGCACCAATTTCTGATTACTTTTCTCCACTTTTGTCCAGACGATAAAACAAAAGAATGACGATGCGGAATATAATGGAAGACTATGCCGCTTTTGAGCGGGCGATGGACGAGGACAAGGTATACCTCGACCTGTGTTTCGAAGAGATTTGCGCGGCCATCGGTGCGGACAAAAAGGCCCTTGACAGGCTGATTTTGAGCGAAATCGGGGTAGATGGAGATAGCCTTGTAGACTTTTATCGATCGAAGTTTGGCTAATGGGGTTTTTTTCCTTAAATTTGCCCGTCTATGCCCAATTGTCAAAGACAGATCATAATTAATCACTTATAGAAATGAAGGAATATTCAACAAAAGACATCCGCAACGTCGTCCTGATCGGAAGCTCCAAGTCTGGTAAGACCACGTTGTCCGAGGCCATGCTCTTCGAGGGCAAAGTGGTCGACCGCAGGGGTACGGTGGAAGGAAAGAACACTGTTTCCGATAACACCGAATTCGAGCAGACAAACCAGAAGTCGGTTTATGCCACTCCGCTTTACGCTGAGTTCATGAACACTAAGTTCAACATCATCGACGCTCCTGGTTCCGATGACTTCTGCGGTGGCGCCATTTCGGCGTTCAAAGTCTGCGAGTCAGCTATCCTTACCGTCAACGCCCAGCAGGGTGTCGAGGTGGGTACTGAGATCTTTGCCCGCTACGCTGACCAGTACAACAAGCCCATGATCGTGGCTGTCAATCAGCTGGACACCGAGAAAGCCAACTGGGATCACACCCGTGACACCCTTAAGGAAGCTTTCGGTAAGAAGGTCGTCTTCGCCCAGTTCCCGGTCAATCCCGGTCTTGGATTCGATGGCATCGTGGATGTCATCACAATGAAGTATTACCACTTCACTGACGACAATGGCAAGTTCGAGGAGTCTGACATCCCCGCCCAGTATGCTGATGAGGCTGAGGAGATGCGTATGGAACTCGTCGAGAAGGCCGCCGAGGGTGATGACGCCCTCATGGAGAAGTATTTCGAGACGATGGAGCTCTCCATTGACGAGATCAGGGCCGGTCTGAGCGCCGGTATGGCCGCCAGGGAGGTTATGCCCGTCTTCTGCCTCTCCGCCAGGAAGGATCTCGGAGTCAAGAGGCTCATGGAGTTTGTCGTCAACGTCGCTCCTTCACCCGTCGGAGAGGTCAACAAGACCATCGGCGGCGCTGAGGTCAAGTGCGATCCCACTGGTCCTGTCAGCCTGTTCATCTACAAGACCGCTGTCGAGCAGCATCTTGGCGACGTGTCTTACTTCAAGGTGATGAGCGGTGTCCTCAAGGAGGGTGCTGATCTCGTCAACCCTGAGACTGGCAATGGTGAGCGTCTTTCCGCTATCTACGCTGTCGCTGGTGACAAGAAGGAGAAGGTTTCTTCCATCTCCGCCGGTGATATCGGTTGCGTCATGAAACTCAAGGGAGGCAAGACAGATGTTACTCTCGCCGCTCCCGGACAGGACGCTTTCGAGCACATGGTATTCCCTGACGCCAGGTATCGCTGCGCTGTCAAGGCCGTCGACAAGAACGACGAGGCTAAGGTCGGTGAGGCTCTGAACAAGATCGCCGCACAGGATCCCACTATCAATGTCGAATATTCCAAGGAGCTTCGTCAGACCATCCTCAGCGGCCAGGGCGAGCAGGCCATCAACCTCGTCAAGTGGAAGATGACCAACGAGTTCAAGCAGAACATCGAGTTCCTGGCTCCGAAGGTTCCTTACCGTGAGACCATCACCAAGGTCGCTACCGCCCAGTACCGCCACAAGAAGCAGTCTGGTGGAGCAGGCCAGTTCGGTGAGGTTCATCTCCTCGTCTGCCCTTACGTCGAGGGAGAGCCTGCCGGCAACAAGTTCATGATCGGCGGCAAGGAGACTATCCTTAACATCAAGTCCCAGGAGACCTACGATCTTGAGTGGGGCGGCAAACTCGAGTTCATCAACTGCGTCGTCGGTGGCGCCATCGATCTCGGTTTCATGCCCGCTATCCTCAAGGGTATCAACGACAAGATGTCCGAGGGCCCTCTCACCGGTTCCTATGCCCGTGATATCAGGGTCTATGTCTACGACGGTAAGATGCACCCGGTGGATTCCAAGGAAATCGCCTTCATCATCGCTGGTCGTAACGCTTTCAAGGAGGCCTTCCGTAACGCTGGTCCGAAGATCCTTGAGCCTATCTACAATGTGGACATCCTCACTCCGAATGAGTTTGTCGGTCCTTGTATGTCCGACCTCAACGGTCGTCGCGGAATGATCATGAACCAGGATATGGATAAGGGATTCACAATCCTCCATGCCCGTGTTCCGCTCGCCGAGCTTTACAGGTATTCCACGACTCTTAGCTCCCTCACCGGTGGCGCCGCTACCTTCACGATGAAGTTCGCTGAGTACCAGCAGGTTCCTGCTGATGTGCAGACCAAGCTTCTCGCTGAGTACGCCGCCCAGGAGCAGGATGAGGACTAATCCTCTCAGGCTTTTTCAATTAATGCCGCCTTTTACGGGCGGCATTTTTTTGTTATATTTATTCCACGATTCGAAAACCGCATGATTATGAAGAGAGCTTTGCTTTTGACCGCTGTTTTGGTTCCTATGTGTCTCTCCGCCCAGGAGTGGAGCCCGGCCGAGTGGCCTGTTTTGACCAGTTATGATTCGGAACATCTTTACCGCGTCGCCCTTCCTCTCGGTGGAATCGGGACCGGGACGGTGTCGCTTGGAGGCCGGGGAGAGATCCGGGACTGGGAGATAATGAATGTGCCGGGCAAAGGCAACAGCACTGTCACTATCGGCAACGACGCGCCCTTGTTTGCCATATTCACGAAAAAGGGGAATGGGGAATCGGCCACGAGGCTTCTTGCCGGCCCGCTTTACCCTAATGAATATCTTCATTATGAGGGCCGTCCGGTCAATCATCACGGCCTTCCGCGGTTCGGAGATGCCTCTTTTGACGCCGCTTATCCTTTCGGCCAGGCTAAGTTGAGCGATCCCGCGATGCCGGTAAAGGTTAAGATCAAGGGCTTTAATCCGTTAATCCCAGGAGATTCCGAGTCAAGCGGACTTCCGATCGCCATTCTGTCATACGAAGTCACCAACACCTCTGGTGAGGCTTTAGAGGTGGCTGTCTGCGGGGCGATTCGCAACTTCATTGGCAAAGATGGCCAGGACTACAGGCTCGATTGGAAGGGCGACAGGATTCCTGTCGGGGCAGATCATAATAAGAATGAGTACAGGGAGGCAGGTCATGTCAAAGGAATATATTACAGCACCGAAGGGGTAGACCCGGAAGACAAGGCCTGGGGCAATTTCTGCCTTTCGACCGACAGTCCCGGCAAGGTCACGTTCCGCACCTTCACTGTGGACAACAATTGGTCGAACGCAATGCTTAACTTCTGGGACGACTTCAGCGATGACGGCCTGATCTCAAATCCCGAGGCGAGCATACGTCATTCAGTCGGCAATGACCAGGACCCTATGGGGGCCCTGTCGGTCAAGGCGGTCTTGAAGCCTGGCGAGACAAAAAACTTCAATTTCTTCATTACCTGGAACTTCCCCAACCGTAAGGCTTGGTCGAGTGAGGTCGTGGGCAACTACTACAGCACCAAGTACCCTGACTCTTGGCAATCCGCACTCGAGTTTATACCTCAGATCGGAGATTTGGAGAAGCGTACCTTATTGTTTGTCAACGCCTTCCTGTCATCCTCTTATCCCGATGTGGTTAAGGAGGCCGCACTTTATAACCTGGCCGTTCTACGCTCCCAGACCGTGTTCCGTGTTGAGGACGGGCATATGCTCGGATGGGAAGGCGTGATGGACCATTATGGCTCTTGTGCCGGCTCCTGCACCCACGTCTGGAACTACGAGGTGGCCACGGCTTTCCTGTTCGGAGACTTGGCCAGGACGATGCGGGATGTTGAGTTCCGTTATGCGATGAATCCGGACGGAGCCATGGATTTCCGTGTGAACCTTCCCTTAGGATCTCAGCCAGATCTGAACCAGATAGCCGCGGACGGGCAGATGGGCTGCGTCATGAAGCTATACCGCGAGTGGCAGCTTTCCGGAGATATGTCTTTCCTGAAGGAATATTGGCCGGCATGCAAGAGCGCCTTGAGTTTCGCTTGGAAGGAAAAAGGCTGGGATGGCAACCAAGATGGAGTGATGGAAGGCTCGCAACATAACACGATGGATGTCAACTACTTCGGGCCTAATCCGCAGATGGGTTTCTGGTATATGGGAGCTCTTCGGGCAGCTGAGGAGATGGCTCTGGCGATGAAAGACAAGGAGTTCGCCAAAAAGTGCCGCTCGCTTTTCGAGAAAGGCAGCGCCTGGATGGACTCCAACCTGTTCAACGGGGAATATTACGAGCATAAGATCACTGATCCCGAGACATTTGAGTTCCTGCCGGAAGGTTCTGACAAGGTTCCTCCTTTCCAGCTCGGTAAGGGTTGTTTAGTGGACCAACTTGTCGGGCAGTATATGGCTCACATCTGCGGCCTGGGTTATCTTGGCGACAAGAATCACATCCGGAAGACCCTCGAGAGTGTGATGAAATACAATTTCATCCCTGACGTGAGCGGAAATTTCAATAATATGCGTTCCTACGTGATGGGGCATGAAGCCGCCTTGCTGATGGCGTCCTGGCCAAAGGGAAGGCTTGAGGTTCCGTTCCCTTATTTCCCTGAGGCGATGACCGGTTTCGAATATTGTGCCGCTGTCGGAATGATATATGAAGGTCAAGTCGAAGACGGATTGAAGTGCATCAAAGCTATACGTGACCGTTTTGATGGAGCCAAACGTAACCCGTTCGACGAACCGGAATGCGGAAAGCATTATGCGAGGTCAATGGCCAGCTGGGCCGCGGTGCTGGCTCTCAGCGACTTCCATTATTCAGGGGTGGACAAGACGATGAATTTCACTTCCAATCCAGGGAGGTATTTCTGGAGTAACGGAAGCGCTTTCGGAATATGCGAGATCTCAACTACTTCCGTGAAGTTGGAGGTGCTTGAAGGTAGTCTTGACCTTCAGGCCTTGACCATCACAGGCAGAGAAAAACCCGTCGCTAAGAGGGTTATTCTAAGCGACGGGTCATCAGTTGAATTCAAGATCTGAATTCCATTATTCCCACTGGTAAACCTTTATCCAGTCAACACGTAGCTCGGAAGGAAACTCCTCGGGCTTGTCAGCCTTTCCGACCCAGTTGCCTTCAAGCTGGTTGGAGAGGATGAAATAGAAAGGATAGTTAGGCCAAGGGAACTGCTTCTCCTTGCCTTCCACACGGGGATAGGTCATGGTCTTGAACCCGTTAGTGTAGGTGCAGATGCTATCCGGATACACTTCGGCGGCATAGATATTCCAGTCGTTATTGGTGATAGGACCTGTTCCGTAGTTTTTAGGATCAGTGCGGCTCACATCCAGGGAATAACGGGAATGGACGGTCTGATACACGAAGTCATCGTGGTTAAGGTGCTCCATGATGTCGATTTCCGCGTAGTCACCTTCCGCGGCGCCTCCATCAGGCATAAGCCAGAGGGCGGGCCAGAAGCCTTGGACGTCGTTGAACTTGGCCCTGATCTCGAATTTCGCCATCTTGAAAGACTTCTTTCCCACACTCTTTATTCCTCCGGTGACGAAGGCGGTGGTGTCATTCGAGGAGCCGTCGTTGATTTTCCCGAGAAGGACCAGCTGTCCGTCCTCAATGAACGCCAGGTCTTCCCGGAGTGACATCATATTGTTCCAGTCTCCCTTGCCGTTAGGTACCCTTTCCCAAATGGTCTCGTCGATGGCGGGCCCATTGAAATCTTCGGTCCAGACAAGTTTCCAGCCAGGCTCTTTCGTGCATGCCACAAGCGAAGCCGCGACAAGTAAACCCCAGAATAATCTTCTCATATTCATATGGTTGATTTACTACTCGAGAGCACCCTCAGAGGCCTGGGTCGGCCAGAAAGGATTCTGGTAAGCCACAGATTTCTCGACGGAACCATCTTCTGAAGTAAGGGTCAGATCCTGGAGACCGTAAGGCTGCAGATAGTAAGCCTTGTGCCATGTGTATCCGTCGTAGAGCTCGTTGTTATCCATGATGACTCTGAGCGGGCGGACATACTTGCTGTCGGTCCTTGAGGAAATGTTGGCGTCTGACTTGCCGCTGGCGCACTCAATGAACGCTGATTCAGTGGTCACGTTACCTGCGGCATCCTTCTTCAGGTACTTCTCGTTGTCCTTCAGTGGTCCTCCCCAGAGGTTGCAACCTTCGGGGATCCACTTCTCGGTCATGAGGTGGTCGAACGAACGCCAACGGATCAGGTCATCCCAGCGGAAGCCTTCACCAATGAACTCGCAACGACGCTCACGGCGGATATTGAACAGGGTGGCGTCAACAAGAGTCTCACCACTGCGTTTGCCCCAGTCATCCTCCTTGGAGAGGTCGGTCGCGGCTATTGTCTTGTTGTAGTCGGGATCGACACCGGCGCGGGTCCTGATAGCCTTCCAGTAGGTGTCAGCCTTTCCACCAATGTTGCCATTCTTCTCGTAGTACGCCTCGATGTAGTTGAGGTAAGCCTCGGCCGCGCGGTAGAGAATCTGGTCGTTGGTCGCGATAAGTCCAGAAGTCGAGAAAGCCGGATCGTAGCTGTAGTGCTTGCGGATACGGAAGCCAGTCACGTCCCTATGCTCAGGCTGCTCAAGGAATTCCGGAGCGATGAACAGGCTTGCTTCTCCGTTTGAATACCACTCAAGGTCTCCGTTGTTGAACACGAAGAGCTGCAACCTCTCATCACGACCTTCCTGCTGGAGATCCAAAGTCTCATCTCCCTTGTAGCCGGAATCAGCGGCGTAGATCGGCAGACCGTTAGCCATAAGGAAGCCATCGACATGGCTGCGGGTAGGACCACAGGCTCCTCCCTCACGGATATATGAAGGCATGGCGGTGGTCACGCCAAGGTCAACACTGTACTCCCTGTAAAGGAGAACCTCGTCTATACCACTGGCATCAGGCTGGTAGAACATCTCGAAATAAGGGTTCCAACCATAGATTTGCTGTTTGCCGGTGTCGGGGTTCATCACGTGGGAGTTGGATGTCAGCTTATGGGCATCGGCGACCTGCTCGGCGGCGGAGAGGCACTGATCAAGGAAGAAGCTGACCTCGCCGTCGATATTGAAGGACTTGCCTGAGTTCTTGGAGGCTCCGGGCCAGTTGGGATCGCCGGGAACACGTCCGGAACCCTTATGATACTTTTCGAAAGTAGCCTCGAAAAGGGCGACGCGGGACTTGATCAAGAGAGCGAGGTCCTTGGTTATCCTGTTCTTGGCTCCGTTGCCAAGAAGACTGATGGCCTTGTCGAGGTCTGACAAGATGAAGCGGGCGACCTCATTACGAGGAGCGCGTTTGCTGGCCTCGACCAAAACATCATTGTCATCCGGAAGGACATTCTCGATGATCGGGAAGTCTCCGAAAGTACGGAGGGCATAGAAATAGGCCTGCGCGCGCATCACGTACATCTCACCGACATACTGGTTTACATCGCTGCCTGAGAGTGTTCCAGCTTCCATTTTCGGAAGAACCTGCTCGAAGAAATAGTTGCAGATCCTAATCCTGGAAAATGCGGTGGAGGTGTTCTGGCCGGCAGGCACGAGAAAACGACCGTTACTGGAGGAGAAATACCGCAGGGTAGTGCTGTTGTCAGAACCTCCTCTGACAAGGTTGTCAGTGCTTGCATCCTCCCAGATAGGTCCGACATTCCAGTTGTTTCGGTATGTTGTGAAGAATGTCTCGTAATAATTCACGGTGTAAGCCGCCAGCTCGTCGGCTGTCTTGAAATACTTCTCGGGCGTGATATTGGTGATAGGCTGCCTGTCCAGGAAGTCATTACAACCGGCTGAGAGAAGAAGGGTCGCGGCGGATACTATAAGTATAAATATCTTTTTCATGTCTTTCGCGTTTTAGAAGTTGATATTGACACCGAAAGAGTAGGTCTTCATGAGAGGATAGACCTTTCCGTCTCCCCAGTCTCCACCGATTGTCTCAGGATCGAAGATCTTCGTCATCTTGGTGAGTGTGAAGAGATTCTCAGCGGATGTGTAGAAACGTACCGAGGACAATCCGATTGAATCAGTCCATTTTCTTGGAAGGGTGTATCCAAGCTGGATGTTCTTCAAACGGATGTAGGCGGCGTTCTGAAGGTATCTTGTGGAACGCTCCTGGTTTTTCGAGTTACCGTTGAACGTGGGTCTCGGGTAGTAAGCGCCAGTGTTGGCACCAAGCTCATCTCCCTCGGGGCGCCAGAAGTCCCAGTGCTCCACGAATGCGGCGGACTGCCACATGCCGCCACTGGTACCGAACATATAAGGTCCGGCGCACCAGTAGTCACGTTTGCCGACTCCCTGGAAGTAGGCTCTGAGGTCAATGCCCTTCCAAGCGGCGTCAAGAGTGATACCGAAGTTGTATCTCGGGGTGTTGTTACCGATGATGGAGAGATCGCCGTGATCATCAAGGGTGTTGGATCCCTGGTTGACCTTGCCGTCTCCTGTGATATCCTTGTACATCAAATCACCGGCGCTCCAGCCAGATCCCCAGGAAGGACGGTTGCTCTGGAGCCAGGAATCCATCTCGGCCTGAGTTTGGGCGAGATTGTCGGCCTGGTAACCCCAGATCTCACCGATCTTGCGGCCCACATAGTAGGTAGAAAGGGAGTTGGTCTTGTTAGGATAGCGGGTGATTTCCTGCATCGCGTCAGAGACGACGGCGCGGATACCATAGGAGAAGTCCTTGCCGATCTGGTCACGCCATGAGACCTCGAGTTCCCAACCGTTCGACTTCATATCCGCGTTGTTGACCTTAGGAACACTTGCTCCGAGGGCGGCAGGAAGCTCAGGCGCGGGACCGACCATGTTCAGAGTGTTGCGCAGGAAGTAGTCGAACGTGAGGTTGAACCTTCCATTCAATGCGGTGATGTCGATACCGGCATCCCAGGTCTCGATGGTCTCCCAAGTCATAATGGTGGAAAGGATTCCGGGTAAGGAAGCCACATTCGGTTTAGCGCCATTGAGAAGCCACACACCGCCAGCCGTGGAGACAGGCATGGTCTGGTAGAACGGGTACCAGCTGTTGGTGTTGGTGTTACCGAGCCTACCGTAGGAAGCGCGGAGCTTGAGGGTGCTTATGTTATTGGCAAGCGATCCGAAGAAACCTTCCTTCGCGATGTTCCAACCTACAGAGATAGAGGGGAAGAAAGCCCATCTCCTGTCCGCGATGAATCGGGAGGATCCGTCATAACGGCCGTTCAACTCAAGCATGTACTTGTCCATGTAGTTGTAGTTAAACCTTCCGAAGAAACCGGCCACGGAATTATGCTCACGTCCACCGGCGATGACAGGGTTGGCTGTGGTCTGGCTAAGGAAAGGAACAGAGAAGTCCACGAGGGTATCTCCGCGGCCACTCATTTCGTCGTACTTGGTCAGCTCGGCGTTGAAACCGCCCAGGATATGGAAGTTATGTGCTCCTCCGAGGGTCCAGCTGTAGTCTGAATAGAGGTTGGTCGTGAAATAGTCCTGAGTGTAGCGGTATTCATAAATACGGCTCATTCCTGCCGAAATCGAACCGACACCAGCATCCCATTCGATATAGTACGGCTGGTTATTGGCATCGTAGGCTTGGATAGGAATAATCACCTGATGGTCGCGGCTTGTGTAGGTCCTCATATTACCCTCAAGGTTGATGCGCCAGTTCTTGATGGGCTCGAAAACAAGGGCCAACTGGTTGGTGTAGTAGTTCTTCTGTGTGAATTGCTCACCACCTTCTTTCAGGGCAAGGGTTTCCATGCTCGGCATGAGATGGCCGTTGGGGTCATAGACCGGGATATTCGGCCAGCGACGGGCGATGTTGTGCATAAACAGACGCCCCTGGTATGTCAGGTAGCTCGGACGGTTATAGTCCTCCCGCACATACTTGTTGGTGTAGTCCAGACGGGCCCAGTCGGTGAGCTTGGCGCTTATCTTAGAATCCACAGTATAGCGGTTCATCTGGTCCTTTCCCATCTGCAGGAGACCGTTCTGGTTCATGAACGAGCCGCTGACACGGTAGTTGATCCTGTCGTTACCGCCACTCACGCTAACGTTGTGGTTGTGAGAGGGGACGTTGTCACCGTAGAAAACCTTGAACCAGTCAGTGTTGGCGTTACCCACCGCATATGTACCCCAGCGTCCGTTGGACTGCGCTTCCGTCGTAGTGGTGATCTTTCCGGCGAGAAAATCGTCAACCCTTTGGACGACCTCCGGTGTGAATTGGGCGGAAGTACCGTCATTGATTCTGGCTCTGTTCCAGTAGCGCACGAACTTGTCGGACCTCATCATCTCGGGGAGATGGAGGGCGCTGTTGAAGAGCAAGTTACCAGTATAGGACACGTGAGTCTTGCCGGCCTTTCCGCTCTTGGTGGTGATCAAGATGACACCGAAGGCGGCCCTTGCTCCGTAGATGGAGGAAGATGCCGCGTCCTTCAGGACAGAGATATTTTCGATGTCGTTCGGGTTGATGGTGTTCATGTCACCCTCAATACCGTCGATGAGCACGAGAGGCGCGGCCCTTGAGCCGTCACCGATGGTACCGGTACCACGGACGTTGAAGGTCATGTTCTGGTTGAGCTCACCACCACCGGTGGTTACGTTGAAGTTAAGGCCCGGAATCTGACCCTGGAGGGCTTGGGACACGGTCTGTACAGGACGGGACTCGAACACGTCGGAATCCACCATACTGACCGCACCGGTCACATTTACCTTTTTCTGTACACCATAACCTACAACTACAGACTCTTCTATGGAAAGTTTGTCTTCGTTGAGGATAATGTTCAAAGGTGATCCGTTCCATACGATTTCAGTAGGAAGGTATCCGACTGAAGATACCTCGAGGACATCCCCCGGTTTGGCCTGGGGAAGGGTGAAACGCCCGTTAACATCGGTCGAGGTTCCCTTCAGGGTTCCCTTGATAAGGACAGCGGCTCCAATTACGGGAAGTCCTTCCTCATCCACGACAACTCCCGAACAGGTCTGGTTTTGCTGGACCTGGACGGAAGAATCGTTTCCGGCGGCGAGGGCCGTGGATAGCCATCCTCCTGATACGATTGCCGCTACCGCGAGCAAAAGACCAGTCTTTAAAGATGATTTGATCATAAGATTGGATAATAAAATAGAAGTGGTTTATTAGCTAATAATAAATCGTTTTATATATAATAAGCGCAAAGTAAGGAAAAAAAACGAAACAAAAAAAGGGGAACTTAAAAAATTCCCCCTTTTGATCAAGTAATTTATTCTTTTTATAATGGAATAACCGCCCTATTAGAGTTTGGCCACCGCCCCAAGCAACTGGTCTCCGAGGCCAATTGTATACCCTTCGGTCTTGAAGAATACCCTGTTGAAGGTGTCGGCGATCATTACTCTGGGCATCGTTCCTTCAAGCATGGATTTTGGGGCGATCCCGAACTGGACATTTGAAGGCATTCTTGATGAATAGTCCTTGAGCCAGTCGAGCCCTTCTTCGGAGGTAAGCAGCATGATCGGTCTGCCCCATTTCTCAAGTCCTTCCTTGGCGGCTATTATGTCGTTGACAGCATGAACTGACGGCTCGTGACGAGGTGTCAGGAATCCGATGACATAGACTCCGCGTCCGGTTGATGACAGAACAGAAACCGGATCGGAACCTGCCGCTTTCCAGTATCTTGTCTCAGAATCGAACTCGCCGATAACACTAAGTTTGTCATCCGGAATCTCTATAATAAGATCAAGAGTGGTTGTTTTTCCTTCCTCTATAGAGAACTTCTTAAGAGTCACAGGCACGCTTCCATCGGAAAGACGGTTTCCGCTTACGAGGACATATTCACCAGTGTCGAGACTGGCGCCTTTCTTGAACACATTAGCCCAGCTGACTCCGCCGCCCATGTCTACCTGGCCCTCATCGAAAGTCAAAAGGCTGGTCCGGCCGTCATTTATCTTGCTGATTGTGAAGTTGCTGTAATAGCCCGGGTTGGCGAGTGTGGCTGTGGGAACGTAATTAAGGACCAGGGTGCCGGTCGGGGTGACAGTTTCCTTGGCCGACTCGAAATCCACGTCAATCCATGTTCCCGGGACAGAAGCGTACTGGACCTTCCCCGTCACGGGATCTTTCCTGGCGTCAATGCCAAGAGTCCTGGCCAGGGACACAAAGAATATCTCCCTTGATTTGACATCAGCCAGTCTGGATTTGAACACACCTATCGGAGACATTGTGATCCTCCAGGCTTTGGTGTCGTTGACTAGGTTAATGTTGTCCTTCGTCCATTTGATGAGGTTTGCCGGATTGGACAAGCTGGCCTGTTCTTCGGCGCTAAGAGCGTTCTTGAAGAAGCTCTTGTATGGAGTCAGAAACTCGTTCGCTACCCTGGGACAAAGAATGGAACCATCTGATTGATAGCTATCTTCAAGAATTTCCCTGGTGACATCGATCATATCCTTGTCGGAGAGGGAGCCAAGAAGGTCAAGCGCCCTCTGGTCCGGATGAGCCGCGAGGAAACCCTCGATCACATCATGATTCCCGGCCGCTTTGGATATGAACTTTCCGGCGGGCGTGCCGTCATCCTTGGCGAAAGTGGCCATGAAGGACTTGCGTACAAGATCCTCCTGGGCGGTTCGGATCTCGTTGGCTTTCTTTTGCTCAGGAGTGACCTCGGGAATATTGGCGCTCTCCGGAGGAGGGACTATCATCATGCTGACAGACTCCGTCGGATGGTCTTTGCAGATCACGACTGTGACCAGGGAATCCTTTCCGAACGAGACCTTTGAATATCCGTACATCCCATCTTTGGACGCCCATGCGAGCATATCTCCCTTGCCGGCGGTCAGGAAGGTCTTGCCGTCTTTGTCCGTGTATTTGGCGAGAGCCGGATAAAATTCGGCGTAGTTGTAGATGCCGAAGTCGACAAGCGCGCTGTCAACAGGAGTACCGTCTTCGTTCTTTACGATGAAGTCCACCCTGGCTGTCTTCGCATAATTGTCTATAAGGTTGATCTCGGTGAAGTTTGATCCTTCCATAACCTTCTCTTCCGGACCATCATAGCGTCCGAATACCCTGGTGTGCATCAGCATGCCACGGCTTGCCGGGGCGTTGAACCATCCCAGGTTGAGGACAGCCTCCGGTTCACAAGCACCCATGAAATACCATTCCCCGTCAGCCCAGGCCTCTACCCAAGCGTGGTTGTCATCGGAATGGGCCCATCTGGGAGTGTAGACCTGACGGGCTGGGATACCGACCGAGCGGAGGGCCGCCACGGTGAAGGTTGATTCTTCTCCGCATCGTCCGAGGGTACTCCTCGCGCTTGAAAGGGGGGAGAGGGTTCTGGCGTCAGACGGCTTATAAGTCAGTTTCTCATGACACCAGTGGTTGACCTCGAGGATGGCGTCCTTCATGGCCATACCCTGGATACGAGGCTTTATCTCCTTGGCGAACACAACTCTGGAACTATCCAGATCCTCGTTATTGACCCTTATAGGCAGGACGAAGTGCCTGAATTCCCGCTCCGGAACATTCCATCCCATCTCGTCACGGGTGGCGAGGGATGACTGGACATTCTTTAAATAATAATCCGTGGTGTAGTCAGTGAAATCGGCCAGAGGCATATAGGCGTAAAGGAACTGTAGAGCCTCTTTCTCAGCTGTCGTGATGATAAGGTCGTCGACTTTGTAGAAATCCTTGAGATTCCCGGGGCCGTCAAGGCGTTCTTGAAGGTCCTTCTCCATCTGGCGACGGTAGCCTGGATCGTTTACCAAATGCCGAACCTCGCATGAGGATAAAACCACGAAAGAAAGGAGGATAAGGAGATAATTTCTCATATTCAAATGTGTTGTCAATCTGACAAAGATAATAAATTTGTAACTTTGCCGCCGCTTTTTCAATCAGATGAAGATTTATAAGATATTCTTGTTCTTCATCGCGGTCTTCGCGCTGATGTTCGCCTGCTGGTATCTCTTCCCGGCGGAAGGGGTCGAAGTGGGTGGAGTCAAGCTGCGTTTCCCGTCTTACGAGGCGGCTTTGGAGGATTTGCGTAACGGGAATCAAACTGTCGACGTGGACTCTGTCCTGCTAGCTGTCCAACAGAGCTACGAGATGGTCCGGGAACAAGGGGACACCCTTGATTTCTACAAGGAATATCTGACGTCCAATCCGAACAGGATCCATCTACCGGACGACGATTACACATTTTTCGATTCTTTTTTCGCCGGACTTGACACTGCCGCGGCTTCCGGACAATTGGTCAGGATAGTCCATTACGGTGACTCCCAACTTGAGATGGACAGGATATCCTCAATGCTCCGCCAGCAATTGCAGGATCGTTTCGGCGGGTCGGGACCTGGAATGGTGCCCATCCTGAAACCAATGTCATCGGTCTCAGTCACCCAGAATACTACCGGAAGCCTGACAAGATACGCCCTCGTCGCTGACACACTGTCCAGGTGGTCATCGACTCATCGCTACGGCCCTCTGACACGGTACGCGGTGCTGACCGGTGAGGCCAGGTTCAATTTCAAAAGGGCCGAGAACCGGTATGCGCAAGAGAGAGTTAGGGGTATTTCCAAGGTCTCTGTCTTGTTCGGGCATAACGCCCCGGGGCTGAAGATGAGCCTGAAATGCGACACCCTGTCCATTATGACCGAATCTGTTGACTCCGCTGTCAATGGAGTCTCTGTGGTGTCTTGGGATCTTCCTTATTCAGTAAAGGGCGGGACGTTGAGCCTCAATGGTACCGCCGAGATCTATGGAATCATGTTGGACGGCGGACCTGGAGTGACGGTAGATAACGTGGCTATGCGTGGCTGCTCCGGAACAATCTTGTCAGGTATAGACTCTGTTTCTTTGCGTGAGTCTTATGAGAAGACGGACACCCGCCTCATAATACTCCAGTTCGGAGGTAACGCCATGCCCGGAATCGGCTCAAAGAAAGCGATTTCCATCTACATGGACAAGTTGGAGAAGCAGTTTGACTACTTCAAGAAGGTGGCTCCTTGGGCCAAACTTATGTTTGTCGGCCCGGCTGATATGAGCAAGAGCGTAAATGGCAGCTTGGTGACATGGCCGTTGCTTCCCGAACTTAACGACTCCTTGAAAGTGCACTGTCTTAATAATGGCATAGCCTACTGGGACACTTTCAATATGATGGGCGGAGTCGGGTCTATGAGAGAATGGGTTAACCATAACCCTCAGCTTGCGGGCCCGGACTATATCCATTTCACGACTAGGGGAGCGGCCGAGGTTGGTAGCGCTCTTGCCAAGTCCCTTCTGCTCTACGATGATTTCCGCCGTCTACGCCTCACGCTTTCTGATCAGGTAGTCAGGGAATATATGGATTCTTCGCTTCGCTCAGAATGACAGGGATGGGGAAAATAATGCTTCTCGCCTTGCTGGCGTTCCCGTTCGCCCTTTCGGGGCAAACGGTGCGGAGAGATATTCCCGAATTGGATTTCGCCCACTTCGACCGTAACAAGATTGTCTTTTTGGGAGACAGCTCGGCCTTTGAAAAGGCTTTCGCCAAGATGGACGCTGCCATCCTAACGGGTACGGGTGATTTCAAGATAATGCATATCGGAGGATCCCATGTGCAGGGAGGCACCTTGACCCGGCAATTCCGTAATGATCTCCTGTCGCTTGGCGGCAAGGATGGCGGGAGGGGAATGGTGTTCCCCTTCACGGCGGCGAAGACAAACACCCCAAGCAGCTATCGCTCCAGATATGAGGGCGAGTGGGAGGTCACAAAGAACACCACTCGTGATCTTCCGAGAAAGCTTGGATTGACTGGCATGGCTGTTTCCACAAGCGACTCAATAGCTTCCGTCAGGATAGTCTTAAAAGCCAGAAACGCCGCCATTGACGAACCGGAGTTTCTTTTTGATAGATTGAATATTTTGGGTTATTCATCTGATGGAGAACGGTTTCCGATAGTTATAACCGATTCGGGAGACACTCTGAGAGGTGTGAGGAACGAAGAGACCGCTTGCTGGTCTTACCTGCTTCCTGAAGCCCAGGATTCTGTCAAGGTGGCTGTGGCCGGGTCCGAGGGCACCCTGACTTTGACCGGAATATATCTCGACAATCCCACGCCGGGAATATCCGTGACCGGTATCGGAGTCAATGGTGCGGCTGTGCCTTCGTTCCTTCGTTGTGAGGATTTCGAGAGGGATCTCAGAATGGTGAATCCTGACATGGTGATATTCGCTATAGGTGTCAATGACGCTTCCGGGAAGAATTTCTCCCAGGATGAGTTTATTTCACGATATAAGGTTTTGATTTCAAAAGTCAGGGCGGTCAATCCCGATTGCGCTCTTCTTTTTGTGAGCAACAACGACACCTACAAACGGGTTCGCAGAAGGGTTTATGCGGTCAACCGTAATGGTCTTGAGGCACAGGAGGCTTTTTTCAGGTTGTGTTGCGAGTGTGGTGGTGGATTCTGGGATATGTTTGACATCATGGGAGGCCTTGAGTCCATGAAAAAATGGGAAGCGGCCGGACTGGCCAAACGGGATAAGATCCATTTCACCGACGAAGGATATGTGATCCTTGGGGATTTGCTATATAACGCGTTGATGGCCAAGTATATTGAACACTTGAGGAGAAAACCATGGATGGCTTGAGAGAGGTTTCGCTGCAGTTTCTGAGGGACCTGTTCTCCTTTGACCAGGCCCACCCTCTGCTGTTCACCCAGTTTTACTTCTGGGCCTTTTTCGCCATAGTCCTGGCTTTCTTGAGTTTCTTCAAGAATAAGGTGTTGATGAGGAACGCTTTCCTGTTCTTCGTCAGCTTGTTCTTCTATTACAAGACCAGCGGGTTGTTCCTGATGCTCCTGGGCTTCACGATAGTCTATAACTATTTCGCGGGGCGTTTGCTGCCGCATTGCAAGAAAGCGTTCTGGAGAAACGTGGTGGTGGTCACCAGCGTTGTGGTGGATTTGTCGCTTTTGTGTTATTACAAGTACGCCTATTTCATCACGGATGTGGTCAACAATCTTTTCGGCACCTCGTTCGTGGTCAAAGACTGGATAGCCACTTTCGGCAATTCAGTGGTCGGCTCCCAGGCATTCAGCGTAGACTCCATCTTCCTTCCCGTCGGCATATCCTTCTTCATATTCCAGGCCATCAGTTACGTCGTCGACGTCTCCCGCGGCGTGGTTCCTGAGCCTGCCGAAGGACCGGCGGCAGAGCTACCGCCGTCTCGCTGCGCTTCGCACCCTATCCGGGTAAATGCTCGCCGGCAGTCCTCTGCCGCCGGGACGCAACAGTCCACAGGCAGCGCCGATGTCGCAACCTCGCCAAAGCCGTCGAAGCATAAGTACGGCATCGAGCCGGTGCGGAACTTCCTGGATTTCGGTTTCTATCTCAGCTTCTTCCCGCAACTCGTCGCCGGACCTATCGTCAGGGCAAAAGAGTTTATACCACAGTTGAGGAAGCCTTTCTTCCTTGGCCGGACCCAATTTGGTTTCGCCATATTCTGGATCCTGAACGGTCTTGCCAAGAAACTGATTCTCAGCGACTACCTTGCGGTCAATTTCTGTGACAGGGTGTTTGAGAATCCGCTTCTATACACTGGTTTCGAGAATCTGACTGCCTTGTTCGGATATTCCTTACAGGTCTATGCCGACTTCTCCGGCTACACCGACATCGCCACCGGAGTCGCCATGCTGATGGGATTCTATCTCCCCAAGAATTTCAATTCCCCCTATAAGGCCAAGAACGCCGGAGAGTTCTGGAAAAGATGGCATATATCTCTCTCCAAATGGCTTCAGGATTATCTGTATATACCTCTTGGAGGCAACCGCAACGGCACTTTCGGTTCCTATGCTATCATTCTCGGAATAGCCTTCCTCGCATCCGCCTTGGCCGGAAGCTGGTGGGTCTTCGGCAGCGTACTGGTATTGACCGCTGTGATAGCCTTGCTGATCACATTCAAGCAAAACTGGCGTAAAGAGCTTATCTCCGACATTAACAGGATGGATACGATGCTTCTCGGAGGTCTTTGGCATGGGGCGAGCTGGAACTTCATGATCTGGGGTGGTCTTAACGGTCTCGGAATGTTGATTTACCGCTTCTGGGCCAGTTGCAACGCTTATTTCAAGGTGGTTGTGATAGGGCTTATAGTCGCCGCTTTCGGTGCGTTGAGGCATTTCTTCGGCGCGCCGGTCTTCAACCTGTTCTTCTGGTGGACTATGATTATCCTCTTCGGTGCCGTTATCGGAATGATGTTCCACAAGTGCCGAAAGGGCAAGTTCATCAACTGGATAAGCGGCGCTTGGGCGGTACTCATGACCTTCATATTCATAACCTTCACTCGTCTTTTCTTCCGCAGCGGCTCCAACTTGGATCCGGCCGAGGCGAATGAGAAGGCTTGGAATACGGCGAAGAATATGGTTAACCAGATTGGAGGTTCCTGGGACTGGTCTTTGGTGCCACAGATGGCTTGGCAACATAGGAGCATAATAATCGTTTTCATCGTCGGAATGTTGATCCATTGGCTGCCCGATAATTTCAAGAGGCGTTATCGCATCTGGTTTGCCAAAATGCCTCTGGCTCTGATGGTTCTGGCTTGCGCCATAGCCGTCTTTATAATCTGCCAGTTCATCACGGCCGACCTCCAAAGCTTCATCTACTTCCAGTTCTAGGGATTGTTGCTTTAAAAGATAGACAGTCCTCTCCAGAACCCGTGGCCACCCTCGGCCTCGTAAGAGGGAGGGGCCCATCGCCGTCGGCGATGGGAGGGGCCGCGAAGCGGCGGTTCTGGAAAGGACTGTCTATCTTTTTTGTCAAGAATTTCGTATATTGCAAAAAGTAATATGAGTGTTCTATGAGAATCAAAATAATAGTCGGGACGTTGGCCTTGTTTTTATGTTGGTTTTGGGCTGCCGGGCAGGAACAACCGGACATCAAGGCCGATAAATACATTGATTTCGAGGTTGTCCAGCCGGACGGTCAAACGGTGAAACTGTCGGATTATGTAGGGAAAGGCAAATATATCCTGGTTGATTTCTGGGCCTCATGGTGCGGACCTTGTCGCGAGGAAATACCTCATTTAAAGGACATTTGGTACGAGTTCAAGGGTGAGAAGTTCGACATCGTCGGAGCTCCCGTATTCGATAAAGTCAAGAACACGTTGGATGCGGTGGAAGAGTTCAAGATCCCTTGGAAACAGATTCTGGACGTTCCCGAATCTGTCCCGGAGGCATACGGATTCGATTATATTCCGTATATCATCCTTATCGGTCCCGATGGGACAGTTTTGGAGAGGAATCTACGTGGGGAAGCCGTCCGTGCCGCTGTGAAGAAATATCTAATAACCAAATAAATATGAAAAGAAGAACATTCATCAAGGATTCAGCTATGCTGGTGGCTGCGGCCGGAGCTGGAAATGTGCTGAAGGGCGCGGAGAGATCCTTCGACAAGCTCGGGATGACAGACCCTTCGGTCCCTGAGCCTGTCGAAAGGACCGACAATGTTGAGGGTAAACTGATCACATCTGCCCCGATGCTTCAGAACTATTCCGAGAACTCAATTGGTGTGGCTTTCGCTGTGGGAGCCTTGGCCAATGGATATGTTCTAATTAGCGAGAATCCGGATATGTCCGGCGCCAGGAAGATAAAATGCGGTGGCTATCGTCTGACGGAATTGAGTGACAAAGTTAGCCAAATCAGGGTTACAGGACTTAAACCGGCCACAAAATATTACTATAAGATCGGCGCCGACCGTATTCATTACGGCGGTGGTTACGACATGAAAATACTTGGTAATGAGGAAGATCCGAGAATATATAACTTCACTACCGCCGGCAAAGAAGCGAAAGGTCATTTCTGCGTTATCAACGACACACATGTCCGTTGGGATGCGATCGATAAGACAATCGCCAAGGTCAATTCTCTTGCCCCGAGTTGCGTGATCTGGAATGGAGACGCCTCAAACACTCAGGAAACCATTGAAAGCCAGGTGGAGATATTCCTTGATCCCAAGATTTCCGCCAAAGATTACGCGTCTTTCACGCCATATCTTTTCAGTCCTGGTAACCATGATTCCAGAGGTATGGCTAACCGCCATCTGGAGAGAGTTTGGATGTTCCGTCAACCGGAGGAGAGGAATTCGAGGGATTGGGATCTCGGACGTAATTTCGCTGTCAGAATGGGTGATGTCGCCCTCATCGGTTTGGACACCGCTGAAGACAAAATGGACACCAACCCTATTTTTGCCGGTCTGTTCAACAGTGACGCGTATCGCCGCGCCCAAGTGGCATGGCTCCAGGATGCTTTGAAGCGAAAGGATATAGCCAAGGCGCCCTTCCTGGTGGCTTTCTGCCATATTCCTTTGTTCGATTCAAGACCCACCTCCAATCCTGGCGATGTGGCTCCGGACGACAAAGATCCGAAGTACACACATGATTTCGCTATCTGGCAGCGCACCTGCTCGCAGCTTTGGACACCTCTTTTGGAAAAAGCTCATTGCCAGTTGATTATCACCGCCCATGAGCATACCTATCGCCGTGACGATCCCACTCCGGGGAGAAGCTGGACACAGCTTGTCGGAGGAGGTCCTAGATTGGAAGAGGCTCACTTCCCGACGGTGATCGAAGGAAAGGTGGAGAACGGCAAGTTGAACATCACTGTCCATAACGTCTTGACCGGACAGGTTCAAGACTCCATAACTTTTTCGCCCAGAAAGCGTTAGACAATGATTAGATTCTTTAAGCTGGTATTCCTGGCGGCGGCTCTGTCGTCAGGAATATCTTTTGTCGCTTGCGGCGGGGAACGTCTCGTCGATTATGTTGAGCCAAGGATAGGTACCGCCCATTGCCGTTATTTCCATTTCGCCCCAGGCTCGCTTCCCTTCGGCATGGCAAAGCCCGGCCCTTCGACAAATGGCCATTTGGGGAATAGGTCAGGATGGGAAGCTACTGGTTATGATTATCGGGACGGCTCCATTGAAGGATTCCCGTGCGCTCATGAGTTCCAGGTGGGTGGAATAACCCTAATGGCTACCCGTGGAGGGGATACTCCTGTCACGATACCAGGAAGGCCTGACGGGACGGGTCCGGAAGGTTACCGCTCGGCGTTCAGCCATGAAGAGGAAATCGCCATGCCGGGATACTATTCAGTACTCTTGAAAGACTACGGCATCAAAGCGGAACTAACTGCTACTGAGAGGGTGGCATATCAAAGATTCACATTCCCGGCCGATTCACACAGCCGTGTGATATTCAATATCGGGAGCCGTATGGGGGAGAGCGGAGCGGTCAAAGATGCCAAGGTGGAGATCCTTCCTGACGGAACCGTGGAGGGCTGGGTTATAACTCTTCCCGAATATGTCAAGAAATACCAACCGGGTGCTGAGGTACCGATTTATTTCTCGGCTTCTTTGGACAAGGTCCCTTCCAAAACGTGGGCTTTCAACGGGGCTGATTGCCATGAAGGAAATAAGGCACAGGGAATAGGAGCGGGGCTATGCCTTGAGTTCGAGACCTCCGGGAATGAGGCGATAACCGTGAAGGTCGGAATCTCCTTTACCTCAGTGAGTAACGCCCGCTTGAACCGGGAAACCGAGTCCGGGAACCTGTCTTTTGACAAGGCTAAGAAAAAGGCGGTCAAGACATGGGAAGACTATCTTGGAAGAATCCGGGTCAAGACGGATGTGAGGGAAGACAATGTCAAGTTCTACACGGGTCTTTATCATGCCTTGCTTGGCCGAGGGGTCTGCAGCGACATAAATGGAGCATATCCGAAACATGACGGATCGATCGGCCAGATTCCCTTGAAGAACGGCAATCCTGAGTTCAGGCTTTACAACACCGATGGCATCTGGGGAGGGCAATGGAACCTTGTGCAGCTTTGGGCGATGGCCTATCCGGAGCATTTGTCTGAATATATCACCTCCCATTTGCAGGTATTCAAGGATAGCGGATGGCTGGGTGACGGACTGGCCAATTCCCGTTACGTCTCTGGAGTCGGCACTAACCTGTTGTCACTTGTTGTTGCCGCGGCCTACGAGTGCGGCATCCGGGATTTCGACATTGATTTGGGTTACGAGGCATGCCGTAAAAACGAGTTGGAAGGGGAGGACCGACCCCTCGGGGCAGGCAAATCCGACACCGACCAATTTGTGCGCTATGGATATGTGCCTCATCTTGAGGCTGGAGCGGGACCTGATGAGACATTTATGTTCAGTGCCTCCCATACTTTGGAATATTCTTATTCGGCCTACGCTGTCGCCCAGCTGGCCCGCCAGCTGGGGCATCAGGCTGATTATGAGCTGCTGACGAAACTGTCGAAAGGTTGGGAACACATCTACGACGATGATCTTGACCTGGTCCGTCCTAAACTTGCCGACGGCCGTTTCATTGATAATTTCGACCCGATGCAGGTATGGAGAGGTTTCCAGGAGGGAAATGCCTGGCAGTACACGTTCTATGTCCCGCATGATGTGGACGCGCTTGTCGGCAAAGTGGGTCCTGAGGTGTTCAACGAGCGTTTGGACAGCATCTTCACACTCTCCAGACCGAAGATATTCAGTGGCGGAACTGTCGTTGAGGCCTTTGCCGGTCTGAGGACACTCTATAACCACGGCAACCAGCCTTGTCTCCATATCTCCTGGCTTTTCAATGATGCCGGACGGCCGTCCTTGACACAGAAATGGGTCCGGGCTATTCTTGACGAGTTCTACGGGACCGATGGCATCCATGGCTACGGTTATGGTCAGGATGAGGATCAGGGACAGTTGGGGGCTTGGTACGTGATGTCATCCCTTGGGCTTTTTGATGTCGGTGGCCTTACGGCCGAAGATCCTTCTTTCGGGATCGGATCACCCTTGTTCGACAAGGTGACATTCCGGCTGAACCGGGACTACTTCAGAGGAAGGAAGTTCAAGATGGACATGAAAGGAAACTCAAAGCGGAATATATACGTTAAAGAGTTTTCCCTCAATGGGAAAGCCCTTCATCGTACCAGACTTCAGTTCCGGGATTTCGCTGAGGGTGGACATCTTAGGATGACAATGTCCGACACCCCTTCAGACAATTATTGACAGACTACTCGTCCGAGATTTTGCAATCTCCGGCATCCAAGGCCTTCAGAGCCTTCATGAGCTCTTCCACCTCTTCCTTTTCATGGAAAGGACCGGCTTTGAATACCACAGATCCGTTTTCCACACTTTTGGCGACATCGGCTCCGGCTTTTCTGAAAACCTCCATCGCACCCTCCGGAAGTGACTGACCATTAGATGGATAGAACACCACGGTGTACAATCTGTCGTTTTCGAGTTTCCGGGCGTTGTTGGCGCTGATTTGCTCACCGTCCTTATAGGCTCTGATCTCTGCCGTACGGAACCCTTGCTTTTTGACTTTGTTGAGATTGGCGAGGGCGTCGGCGTAAGTTCTGAACAAACCTACAGAACAGATGTATTTGCCTCCCGACTGTCTCTCAAAGACCGGACTTAGACCCTTTATGTCAGCGATTGTGGCCTTTCGGGACTGGGTGAACATCTGGATCTGGTAGATTATGCCTTCGGGGAGTTTGTTGTTCTCCGCGAACCTGCCTTCGGGGAGGATCATGAATGAATAATCAAACTTTTTCTCAGGCTCTCTGATAGCCAATTCCGGTGCCGGCCCGTAACTATGACGCGTGAATCTGACACTTGATGGCCTTCTTGCCACCTCGTTTTCCGCCCGTTCCTGCAATTTACTGACATCCAAGACAATACCATTAGCAAGAAACTCCATCTCCAAAGCTTGGAGACCTTTGACGGCTTTTTGAAGGGCATCGTTTAGCGATGGAAACTGAAGCTCTTTCGCCAGGATTTCCTCCGACAGAGCGGCCTTCCTTTCATCGCTTGCGGATGAGTATTCGCTCCTGAGTGACTCCAGATTCTTGTTGAATCGCGAGACAGAGTCCCGTAAGGAACGGACCTCTTTCATTTTCTCCATATAACGCTTGGCCTCTTCGCCAGTGTTATCATCGTTTGATCTTTCGATCTTGCCTGGTTCGAGAGCGGGGAATAAGCTGGACAAGGCCCTCAAGTCTCTCACATCCATGATGGCCTCGCGCACAGGCATGCCGTCATATTCAATCACATAGACACAGACACTGTCTTTTGAGCAGGACCTGTTAGAGGCGAAAATCGAGAACCGGCCGTCTTCCGTGTTCATGAACAGGAAGTCGTCATGAGGTGAAGAATATGGGAACCCCATGTTGACCGGGACGTCCCAGTCTCCTGTCTCTGGATTCCATTTAGAGACATACAAATCATATCCTCCCACACCATAAAGCCCCTTTGAGGCGAAATACATCGATTCCCCATCGGGAGAGAGCATGGGATAAATCTCGTCAGAGGAGCTGGTTAACTGCTCATTGATAAGGGTTGGAGCAGTCCACATCGAGTCGGCCAAGGAGGTTCTGTATATATTTCGGATACCTTCGTCGTCAGCCGCGGAATAGTAGATATCTTTTGCTCCTTCCGGATAATAAACAGCCTGCGCGAGGCCATCTCCGCCCTTGGGATCCAGTTGGTTGGGGGACTTGCGCCAACTATTGTCCTCCAGTGGGTAGAAAAGAAGGAAATCCTTCAGGGGGAAAGTCTTTCTGGCCACAACGACAGGCCTGCTGCAGAATTCCATCATCTTCTGCCCGTTCTTGCTCATGATACTCAGGTCTTCGATTTTGTCGACGGCGGTGGAATCGAGTTCCACAACCTGCCTGCAGAGTTCATCCGCAAGAATAAAGTCATAAGCCAACCTGGCTGAATCAGCTTTGGCGATCAGTTTGTCTATGATAGTCTGCGATCCCGCTATTTGGCATACGGCGAGCAGGACCAAGGTTATCAGCGAAGTGTCAAAAAATCTCTTTCTCATTCCGGAAAATCGGAGTCAACATGATTGCAAAAATAAGAAATACTTGGCAGATAATTTCTTTCTAAGAAAAAAATGCTAAATTTGTACCCTTATTTTTATGCCCGAACGCAAAAACAATAAAAATATAAAGTAAAACATTATGCAAAGTAAAGGTTGGATAAGGCTGGTCGCCATCTTGCTCGCCATCGCTTCGATTTGGCAGCTCTCTTTCACGGCGGTGACTGCCATCCAGGAAAGGAAGGCTGAGAAGTTCGCTGAGAAAGCGGCTGTCGCGGCCATGAATTCCGCTTCGTTCGCCAAGGTTTCCCCTGAGGACCAGGCGTATTATCTTGATTCAATCAGGAAGGACCAGAACAGGGTCTACATTGATTCCATTTCCTCAAAGAAGGTCTATCTTTGGAATACTTACAAAGACACCAAGGCCAAGGAGATCAACCTCGGTCTGGACCTCAAGGGAGGTATGAACGTCATGCTCCAGGTCCAGCTTCAGGATCTTGTTAGGGCTCTGTCGGGTGATAACCCTTCACCTGCTTTCCAGCAGGCCCTCAACCTCGCCAAGCAGAGAAGCGTCAACTCCAGGGACGACTTCATCACCCTCTTCGGCAACGCTTGGAAAGAGGTCGCCGGTGGCCAGAGGCTTTCCCAGATCTTCGGTACTTACGAGATGAAGGACAAGATCAAGCCCGAGTCTACTGACGCTGAGGTACTTACCATTATCCGTGGTGAGGCGGAGAGCGCCGTCTCGAACTCCTTCAACGTCCTCAGGAACCGTATTGACCGTTTCGGTGTGACCCAGCCTTCTATCCAGAAGATTGGAAACAGCGGACGTATTCTTGTCGAGCTCCCTGGTGTCAAGGAGCCTGAGCGCGTGAGAAAACTTCTCCAGGGCACAGCTTCCCTCGAATTCTGGGAGACTTTCACCAACCAGGAGATTTCCGGTTATCTCGCTGAGGCTAACGCCAAATTGGCCCAGATCCTCGCTGAGGAAACTCCCGCCGCTCCCGTTGAGGAGAATAAAGAGGCTGAAGGAGAGGACATCCTTGGATCAGAGCTCGCCCAGAACCAGAACGCTGACGCCGACCTCGAGGCATACAAGAAGCAGAACCCTCTGTTCGCTGTCTTGTCGCCCTCACAGTATACCGGCAACGCTTGCATAGGTTTCGCTTCCGGTGTTGACACCGCCAAGGTCAACAGGTACCTCGCTATGCCTCAGATCGCCGAGATATTCCCTGCTGAATTCATCCCGATGTGGTCTGTGAAGCCTTCAGAGATGTTCGACTCCGATAATATCTTCGAACTCATCGCCATCAAGTCGACTTCCCGCAACGGAAAGGCCAAGCTTGACGGTGGTGTGGTCACCGATGCCCGCGTGGTCTATGACCATGGCACCAACGGTGAGCCTTCCGTTTCCATGAGCATGAACGCGGAGGGCGCCAACATCTGGGCCCGCATGACTGGTGACAACGTGGGAAGGCAGATCGCCATCGTCCTCGACGGCATGGTGTATTCCTATCCTAATGTCAACAGCGCCATTACTGGTGGAAACTCCTCTATCACAGGTCATTTCACTCCTGATGAGGCCACTGACCTCGTGAACGTATTGAAGTCTGGTAAGCTTCCCGCCCCTGCAACTATCATTCAGGAGCAGGTTGTCGGACCTTCCCTCGGAGCCAAGTCGATCAAGGCTGGTATGATCTCCTTCCTGATCGCCTTCCTCCTCGTCCTTCTCTACATGATATTCTTCTATCAGGGTGCCGGTATCGCCGCTGACATCGCTCTGCTCTGCAACGTCCTGTTGCTCTTCGGAGTTCTCGTGTCCTTCGGCGCTGTCTTGACTCTGCCTGGTATCGCGGGTCTCGTGTTGACGATGGGTATGGCTGTGGATGCCAACGTTATTATATATGAACGTATCAAAGAGGAGCTCGCTGCCGGCAAGGGCCTGAGCAAGGCTGTGGCCGACGGTTACAAGAACGCCTATTCCGCCATTATCGACGGTCAGGTGACCACCCTCCTTACCGGTATCGTTCTCTTCGTGTTCGGTTCCGGTCCTGTCCAGGGCTTCGCCACCACGTTGATCATTGGTATCATCACCTCTGTTCTCACATCCATCTTCATTACCCGTCTTATCTTTGACGACCGTATCAAGAAGGGCAAGAACATCACGTTCGAGAACAGCCTTACCAAGAACTTCCTCAAGAACACCCACTTCGATTTCATCAGCGCCCGCAAGGTCTCTTACATTGTCTCCGGCGTTCTGATCCTCATTTCCATCGTGTCCATCTTCACCAAGGGCTTCACCTATGGTGTCGATTTCACCGGTGGTCGTACCTATGTCGTCCGCTTCGACAAGCCTGTGACCGCTGAGGAGATTCGCCAGGCCGCTATCGCCGAGTTCGACGGAGCTGTCGAGGTCAAGCAGTTCGGAGGCGAGAGCCAGATGAAGATCACGACCCAGTACAAGAACGACGAGGAGTCCTCTGACGTTGACGCTGAGGTTGAGGGCAAGCTTTACAACGCTCTCATCCCGTTCTTCGCAGAGAAGATGAGCATCGATGAGTTCAAGTCAACTCTCGGCAATCCTAATGGTATCATTTCATCCGACAAGGTTGGTCCTACCATCGCTAACGACATCAAGAGGGACGCTGTGATCGCTGTTATCCTCGCCCTGATCGTTATCTTCGCTTACATCGCCTTCAGGTTCAAGGGATGGACATGGGGTCTTGGTGGAGTTGTCTCCCTGGCCCACACCGCCATCATCGTCATCGGTTTCTTCTCGTTGTTCTCCGGCATCCTGCCGTTCAACCTCGACGTTGACCAGACGTTCATCGCAGCTATCCTGACGATCATCGGATACGCTATCAATGATAACGTGGTTATCTTCGACCGTATCCGTGAATACAGGACCCTGCATCCGAATACGGACATCAAGACCAACACGAACCTGGCTTTGAACGCGACCCTCACCCGTACGGTCAACACCTCTGTCTCCACTCTCGTGACCATGCTCGCTATCGCAATCTGGGGCGGTGAGTCCATCAGGGGTCTCGCTGTCGCCCTCATCCTCGGTATCCTGATCGGAACTTACGCTTCCATCTTCATCGGTACCCCTGTGATGTACGACGCCACTGTCGCCCGTCAGAAGAAGATTGCCGCGGCTGAGCCTGCGAAGAAGTCTTCCAAGAAGTAAGAATTATTAAGAATATTGAAGCGCCAGCCAGGTGGTTGGCGCTTTTTTTATATTTATTATATATATTTGTACGACATAATACGTTTTTAAATTAAAGATTGAAATATGAGTGAGAAATTCAGGATTGAGTCCGATTTGCTCGGTGAGCTTCAGGTTCCGGTGAACGCTTATTACGGAGTTCAGACACAGCGGGCATTGAACAATTACAAGATATCGACGACCAGGATGTGCCATTATCCTGATTATGTCATCGCGATGGCTTGCATCAAGTACGCCGCCGCGAAGACTAACAAGGAGCTCGGCGCTCTTGATCCTGTCATAGCCGACGCTATAATGACTGCCTGCAAGGAAATCATTGACGGCAAATTCCATGACCAGTTCCCTGTGGACATGATGCAGGGTGGAGCCGGAACATCGGTTAATATGAATGCCAATGAGGTGATCGCCAACAGGGCCCTCGAGATTATGGGACACCAGAAAGGCGAGTACAATTATTGCTCTCCGAATGATCATGTCAACTGTGCCCAGTCAACTAATGACGCGTATCCTTCAGCCTTCCGTTATGCTTTCATCAGGATGAACCGTAAACTTGAGGCGAGCCTCAAGGATTTGATCGCGGCTTTCCGCGCGAAAGGTGAAGAGTTCAAGGATGTCATCAAGATGGGACGTACCCAGTTGCAGGACGCTGTCCCTATGACTTCCGGCCAGGAGTTCCATGCCTACGCCACCAACCTTGAGGAGGAAGTCGCTAATCTTGAGAGGAATGTCAATCTCCTTTATGAGATCAATATGGGCGGTACAGCCATCGGTACCGGTCTTAACGCCAAGCCTGGTTTCGCTACCCTTTGCGCAGCCAACTTGACGGAACTCACAGGTGAGAAGTTCATCGCCGCCCCCGACCTTGTCGAGGCGACCCCTGACACAGGAGCGTATGTGAGCTACTCAGGTGCTCTTAAGAGGCTCGCTGTCAAGCTTTCGAAGATATGCAATGACCTTCGTCTTATGGCTTCCGGTCCGCGTTGCGGTCTGCATGAGATCAATCTGCCGCCCAAGGCTCCCGGATCCTCAATCATGCCTGGAAAGGTCAATCCTGTCATCCCTGAGGTAACCAACCAGGTTTGCTTCAAGGTTATCGGCAACGATGTCACTGTCTCCTTTGCCGCCGAGGCTGGCCAGCTCCAGCTTAATGTGATGGAACCTGTTATCGCCCAGTCGGTTATGGAGAGCATAACATGGCTGACCAATGCCATGAACACCCTCCGGAAGGAGTGCGTCGAAGGCATCACAGTCAATAAGGAGCGTTGTTACGACATGGTAAAGAACAGCATCGGTATTGTTACCGCTCTTAACCCGATTATAGGTTACAAGGCCAGCACCAAGATAGCCAAGGAGGCTCTTGAGACCAACCGTTCGGTCTATGACATCGTTCTGGAGCAGGGCATTATGACCAAGGAAGACCTTGACAAGGCTCTCGATCCCGAGAACATGATCGGATAAAATAAAAGAGCCGGCCCTTAGAGGCCGGCTCTTTTCGTAAGGAGAAGTCTTACTTGATCTTCTTGTAGCCGTAACGGGCCTCGTCACCGAGTTCGATCTCGATCTTCATGAGGCGGTTGTACTTGGCGATACGGTCGGTCCTGCTGAGGGAACCAGTCTTGATCTGGCCGCTGTTGGTAGCGACGGCGATGTCGGCGATGGTGGTGTCCTCAGTCTCACCGGAGCGGTGGGAGGTAACGGTGGTGTAGCCGTTGCGGTGGGCCATCTCGATAGCGTCGAGAGTCTCGGTCAGGGAACCGATCTGGTTGACCTTGATGAGGATGGAGTTACCAGCACCCATCTCGATACCCTTCTGGAGGTACTTGACGTTGGTGACGAAGAGGTCATCACCGACGAGCTGGCAGCGTCCGCCGATGGCCTTGGTGAGCTTCACCCAGCCTTCCCAGTCTTCCTCGGAGAGGCCGTCCTCGATCGAGTCGATCGGGTACTTGGTGATCAGCTGCTCCAGGTAAGCGATCTGCTCCTCGCTGGTGAGCTTCTTGCCGTTAGGATCCTTCTGCTTGCCATCCTTGAGCTGCTTGTAGTCATAGTAGAAGGTGTCACCCTCCTTGAAGCAGAACTCGGAAGCGGCGCAGTCCATGGCGATGGTCACGTCCTTTCCGGGCTCGTAACCAGCCTTCTTGATGGCCTCGATGATGCAGTCAAGAGCGTCGTCGATGCCTTCGAGCTTCGGGGCGAAACCACCTTCGTCACCGACGGCGGTGGAAAGGCCACGGCCCTTGAGAACCTTCTGGAGGGCGTGGAAGACCTCGGCTCCGATACGGACAGCCTCAGCCTCGCAGGCGGCTCCGACAGGACGGATCATGAACTCCTGGAACGCGATAGGGGCGTCGGAGTGAGCTCCACCGTTGATGATATTCATCATCGGGACAGGGAGGACATAGGCATTGGTTCCACCGATGTAGCGGTAGAGAGGAATGCCGAGATACTCAGCGGCGGCCTTCGCGACAGCGAGGGAGACACCGAGGATAGCGTTGGCTCCAAGATTGCTCTTGGTGGGGGTGCCGTCAAGCTCGATCATGGTCTTGTCGATGGCCCTCTGCTCGAGAGCGGACATGCCGATGATAGCGGGAGCGATCTTGTCGTTGATGTTGTCGACAGCCTTGAGGACGCCCTTGCCGCCGTAGCGCTTGGGATCGCCGTCACGAAGCTCAAGGGCCTCGTTCTCACCGGTGGAAGCTCCTGAAGGGACAGCAGCTGTACCGATAACACCGCTTTCGAGGACAACCTCGGCCTCGATCGTGGGATTTCCTCTGGAATCAAGGATTTCCCTACCTGTAACTTGGATAATTCTCATAATTATGAATAATAAAATTAAGATGTTTCATCAATCTTACAAATATAAGAATTATTCCTAATAATATGAACCTTAAATACTCTCAACTCCAATAGCGGCGAGTAACTCGGCCCATTTTGTCAACACAGCGGCCTTGGCGCCGATACAAGTCTCGGCGATGTCGTTGAACACCTGCACCGCAAGGAGGTAGTCCAGAAGGGATGAATCTCCTTTGGTATAAGCCGCCTTACTGCTTTCCATGATCGTACGAGCTTGAGCGAGAGTTTCCTCTGAGTCATTCTCGTAAGTCTTGACAGCTGCCCTGTAAGAGGAATATGCCATCTTCACTTCTGTCTCAATCTGTTTCAACGCTGCCTCATAAGCGGCTTCGGCTTGAAGGACGGCTTTCTCGGCCGCGACACGTTCCCCTTTGTTTGCTGAAGAGAACTTCAAAGGAATTGACACTCCGACTGTCACGCCTCGGAACATAGGGGCGGGAGCGATCTCATTCCGGACTTCAGTATTGTAGGAATAACCCATATTCACGCCAAGGTCAGGAGCCCTCTGCGCCTTTACTAGAGCCAAGTTTTTCTCAGACAAGTTTTTGGATAAATATGCGGCCCTGATGTCCGCCCTGTTGTCCTGGGCCAAGGCGACCAGATAATCTATCGGGAACTCTTTGACAGGTGTCGCTATCTCTTCATGGATATCCTTAATATCCATCCCTCCAGCAAGATAGGAAAGAGTTATGAGGGCGTTTGTATATTCAGTTTCAGCCTGGATGAGATCTCCCTTCATGGCCTTGGATTCTATCGAAGACTCGAGAGCATCGACTCTTCCAATTTCTCCCAATGCCGCCTTGAGGCTGTCCGAGACGGCTATAGCTTCCATACTCTCACTTGTGGATCTTTTCAAGGAAAGGATTGATTGGGCTTGCCAAGCATTGGACCAGGCTTCAATCGCTTCGTAGCGCAGGGCCCTGAAATAATCCTCCAAGAGAGCCTTGGTTATTTCGGCCTCTTCTTTCGCGACGGCTATCCGAGCCTTTCGGGCATTCGCGAGATTGAAATTATAGGATAATCCCAAATCCACGGAACGGCCCATCATCAATGTCCGGTCCTGATTGTCGGAATACTCTGCCGTAAACTCGGGATCGTTGAATACTTTTGCGGCAATCGCTTGTGCCTCAGCTATTTCCACATTGAACTTTTCCGCGATGTAAGCGGCATTCGAACGTTCCACTTCAGCCAGAAAAGACTCGAGTGTCTGTGCCATTCCCGTCATGCAAAGTGACGAGACCAGCAGAAAGCTAAAAAACTTCTTCATTTTCCTTTACGTTTTTTTCTCCCCTTCTTTTTTCCATTCGATAGTAGAGGGTTGGGAGGATGAACAAGGTTATTATAGTCGAGAACAAGAGACCATAGACTATCACAGTCGCCAATGGTCTCTGAACATCAGATCCGACACCTGTCGCAAGCGATGCTGGAAGTAGTCCCAGGATCGCCACGGTCGCTGTCATCAATACTGGCCTCAGACGGTGCGAAGCACCCTCCGTCACAGCCTCTTTCAGAGGGAAGCCTTTGAGACGCAATCCGTTAATATGGGAAATCATGATGACTCCATTTTGTATGGTCAGTCCGAATAAGGCGATGAATCCGACAGCGGAAGAAACATTGAATGTCATTCCCCTGACGTTGAGAGCCAACAATCCTCCGAACAAGGCAAGTGGCAGCAACGAGATCAGGAGCGCTGCCTGCCTGAAGTTGCCGAAGGCGCCGAACAGAAGAAGGAACATCAAAGCCAGTACGAAAGGAATGACGACTCCAAGTCGTGAATATGCTCTTTTCTGGTTTTCGAATTGGCCGTCCCATTTCAAGGAAAACGCCGTGTGGTCGTAATTTACTTCTTGAGCTATCCTGGAGTTGGCCTCATTGAGGAAAGTGGTAAGGTCCTTGCCTCGAAGATTGACTCTGATAATAAGATGACGGCGTCCCATCTCCCGAGTTATGGTGCTGGCGCCAAGAACCGAGGACACTTCCGCTACGGCAGAAAGCGGAATCCTGTCACCAGCAGCGGTAACGAGAGGGAGATCAGCTATTTTCTCCGGTGTATCCCTGGTGTCCTCCTTGAAGCGGCAGGTCACATCATAGACTTTGCTGCCTATGAAAACCTGCGATACCGCACGGCCGCCAAGAGCTATCTCTATCAAGTCAGCCACGTCAGCGACATTGATTCCATAATATGCGACTTTCTCCCTGTCGACAGACACTTTCAGCTGAGGTAGAGGAGGTTCCTGGTCAATGGTCACATCGGTAGCGCCCTTTATACTCTTGATAACCTTCTCCACATCCTCAGCTATCCGCCGGGCCTCGTCAAGATCGTCACCATATATCTTCATCGCCAAATCACTGTGTGATCCGGCGATCTGGTCCATCACCATGTCTATGATCGGTTGGGAGAAACCTACCTTGTAGCCTGGCATCAAAGCGATCCTGTCGGACATTTCTTCAATAAGGTCTTCTTTGGTTTTCCCTAATTTCCACTTTGAATAAGGTTTCAGGCCGACACAGACTTCAATGTGTGACGAAGTGAATTCCTCCGTACCCTCGTCATCCCTGCCGACCTGTGTCATCACATAGGTCACTTCTTCGAACTCATCCTTCAGCACGTTTCTCAAATCATCCGCCATCCCCTTGGACTTCTCCAAAGAAATGCCCGGAGGAGTTTGGACTTGGATCCAGATACCTCCCTCATCTAGATTTGGAAGGAAATCCTTTCCGACCGTGATCACCATCACGCAGACAGCGGCAAGCACGATGGCAATTCCTGTAAAAACTCTTTTTGGTTTGTCTATCAGCCCCTTAGTCCATTCTTTATACGAAGTCGTAAGGTTCCGGATCACTTTGTTGTCATAGACTTTTCCGGGCTTGCGGTAAATCGAATATGACAGACCCGGAATCAGGACCAGGGCAGTGGCAAGAGCTCCCAGCAGGGCGTAACCGACTGTGAAAGCCATAGGAGTAAAGAGTTTCTTCTCAATCCTTTCGAAGGCGAACAGAGGCATATAAGCCACTATGATGATAAGAGTTGCGAAGAATATCGGTTTAGCCACTTCCTTTATCCTGGCGGCGGTATCCTTCCCCTTGAGAGGGAGACTGGTGTCTTCCTCTCTTAACTTGAGGATGGTCTCCATCATGACGATGGCACCGTCCACAAGTATTCCGAAATCTATCGCTCCTAGGCTCAGCAGGTTAGCCGGGATGCCCGTGATATTCATCAGGATGAACGCCACAAGAAGGGAAATGGGAATCGTGATGGCGACGGCCAAGGCGCTTTTTATGCTGCCGAGGAATATCAGCAATATGCTGATAACCAGAAGCATTCCGAACAGCAAGGTGTGTTCAACCGTATGCAGGGTTGTGCCTACCAACTGCGTACGGTCCATGAACATATGGATACGGACATTCTCCGGAAGCTCGTTCTCATTAAGGTCGTCAACCACTTTGTGAACCCGCTCAAGAACCTTGGAAGGGTTCTGGTATCTCAGCATCTGGACTATTCCTTCCACCCCATCGCTGAAAGACATGTCGTCATCAACGTATCCGAGAATACCCTTTCGTTCAAGGTTGCCATATTTGATTTCGCCCAGATCTTTCAGGAATACCGGCACGCCGTCTTCATTTTTGACTACTATCCTGCCCATGTCCTCGAGATCTTGGATAAGTCCAATTCCACGGACCACATAGCTGACTTCTCCTATTGAGACCATGCTGCCTCCCGCATTGGCATTATTGTTTTCTATTGCCTCGGTGACTTCTGAGAGGGAAAGGTCATAAGAAGCCAGTGCCGCGGGATCCAATTCCACTTGATACTGTGTGGTTAGGCCGCCGAAATTACTGACGGCGGCGACGCCCTGGATTTTCTGCAAGGCTGGAATCACTGTCCACTGGTTGAGGTCCGTCAGTTCCCGGAGAGAAACGTTTTCATCGCCTACAAGGACATAGCGATATATTTCGCCGGTAGGGGATGTCAAAGGGTTGAGTTCCGGTACGGCATCATAAGGCAACTCGACGGCGTTTATACATTCCATCACCCTTTGCCTTGCCCAATAATCCTCGGTTCCATCTTCAAATACCAGGACTATGATTGACAGGCCGAACGCGTTCTTGCCGCGCATCATAGTGAGGGAGGGAATGCCGTTGAGAGCCCTTTCAAGAGGGATGGATATCTGCTGTTCCATTTCCTCGGCGGCGAGACCGGGAACCTGGGTCACGACATGCACTGTCACGTCAGCGATGTCAGGATAGGCGTCAATGGACAACCTGGTCCAAGAATATATTCCGAAAAGGCACAAGACGAAGAATATCGCCGCGATCAGCCACCTGCGCCTTAGGATAAAGGAAATAAAGCGATCCATAGGCTAATGGCTGAGATAGATTCCACCCTTGGTGATAACGGTTTCTCCACCTTCAAGACCCTCGGTAACCAGAGCGACTTCCGTGCTGAGGTTTTCTGTCTCCACCGGTACTTTCTTGAATACAAGACCGTCTTGGCAAACATAGACAAACTTGGATCCGTCCCCTTGGAATACGGCTGAGGAAGGTACTGTGACCGCGTCTTCGACAGTTTTTGAGAATACCGCTGAAACGAACATCCCCGGTTTAAGAGTCCTTTCAGCATTGCCGCATTCTATCACGACAGGAACCGTCCTTGTTTTCATGTCCAGCATCTCGCCGACATATCTTACTGATCCTTGACTGATTGTCTGTCCGGAGGACTCTATGCTTACCGTCTGCCCTTTAGCGATCCCTTGAACCATAGACTCCTTGACATTCGCGGTCACCCATACCGACGACAGGTCTGCCACTGCCACAGGTGCCTCCTCTTCATCTGAGAGGATCTGACCAAGCACAAGATTATTCTTTACCACAACTCCAGAGATAGGAGAAAGCACACGTAATGGTTGACCGACTTTCGCTGATGCCGGATTGACACCGAACGTTGATAGAACTTGCTTGGATAACGCGAGAGCCGCCTCAGCGTCAGAGCATGCGCTTTGAGCTTCTTCCAGATCCTTGTCTGAAACAATACCAGATTCGTGCAAGGTCTGTTTTCTCCTTAGATTTGATGAGGCTACTGAAACAGAGTTGCTGTTTTCCACGTATTCCTTAACGGCTTCCATAAAGTCCGCGGAAGTGATCTCATACAGAGCTTGTCCCCTGTAAACCCTGTCACCCAGGCGTACGAGAATGCGACTAACCCTTCCGCCAAAAGGTGAAGCGACTTCGGCATAGGAGTCGGGTCTGGGGCCGACTGACGCGGTCGCGTTGAATTTGCTGCTTATATCTTGGAGTTGGATGGTCTCAAGGACCAGTTTTTGGGCGAGGGCTGATGTCTCATCAACCGTCACCATATCTCCATTTGCCACAAAACCGGACGTGGCTGTATCCTGATCTGAATTGTTTCTGGACTTGCATCCAAAGATGACTGACGCGCAAAGCATCAGAATGATATATTTATTCTTCATTAAGTTGTCTTATTGATATGATAAAGTGGGATAGCGTGCGGGGAAGGCACGTGAAGTTATCATATCAAAGAAGGGGGCCCTCGGAGGTCAATGCCATTTACGGGACTCTCATAGCAGGCCAGAACCGGCGACTCAGTGAAGACGTATTCCAGGACATCAATTCTTGAGATACTGATATCAGGAATGATTGTGTCGGTGCATACGATATGGCTGAGGATGTCCAGAAGTTTAAGCTGGCCGAATGTGTGTCCTCCATCCGAATTCTCGCAGGCATGGCTATCCCCATAAATATGAGAGTGGGTAATAATTTGTCCGTCAATTACATGGCAATGCCAGAACATTGTCGAACTTACATAATTGAAAAGCAAGATTCCGACAAATACCGCCGAAACCAGACTCTTCAATTTTGTGTCACCCAAACGCATGGCCCCAAAGTTACAACAGATAATTCACAAAAAATCACTATATTGTAAAGAAAAGCAGATTAATAACCATGAAAATAAAGCCTTTAAACATTTTATTCGCTTTACTCCTCTGCTCTAACATCGTTACTGGACAGGAGAGACTTCGTAGGGACCAAAGCTTCCTTGGTATCCATTTTGATTTCCATGCGGGGGCGGCCAACAAAAATATCGGTGCCAACACTACCCCGGAGATGGTCGGAACCATTCTCGACATGGTCCATCCCGACTATATCCAGATAGATTGCAAGGGTCATCCGGGGTACTCAAGTTATCCGACTAAAGTCGGGAATCCGGCTCCCGGACTGGTCACTGATCCTTTGGTTATCTGGAGAAAAGTGACCGCTGACAGAGGAGTAGGTCTTTACATGCATTATTCCGGGGTCTGGGATGGCCGGGCGGTTGAGCTACATCCGGATTGGGCGATTAAAGACCAGAACGGAAACCCCAGTACGACAATAACTTCCGTATTCGGACCGTATGTTGATAATATACTTGTTCCTCAACTCAAGGAACTTGCCGGAGTGTATGAAGTGGACGGAATGTGGGTTGATGGCGAGTGCTGGGCGACCGCGTTGGATTATGGCGAGAAGGCAGTAAGGTTATTCAAAGAGCAGACGGGTCTTGATGCTCCGCTATCGCCGGAGGATCCAGGCTGGTACGAGTGGAAGCAATTCCATAGGGAAGCGTTCCGTAACTATCTCAGACACTATATCGCCGCTGTCCGGAGCGAGTATCCTGACTTCCAGATCTGCAGCAACTGGGCATACACCCATCACATGTCCGAGCCGGTGTCGGCTCCCGTGGATTTCTTGTCGGGAGATTATTCTCCAACGAACAGCGTGAATTCGGCGCGAGTAGCCGCGCGGTATCTCGCCTGGCAGGGTGTTCCTTGGGATTTGATGGCATGGAGTTTCGCTGGCAATGGAGAGGCACGTCGGCAGAAAACCTCCATCCAATTGATGAGGGAAGCTGCGGTCACGCTCTCGCAAGGCGGTGGTTTTCAGGCATATTACACCCAGAATGGGGACGGTTCGCTCAATCTTGACAAGTTGAGTTCCATGGCAGATGTTGCCGTCTTCGCAAGAGCGAGGCAGAAGTATTGCCATCATTCGGTCTCGGTCCCGCAAGTGGCTGTACTTCTTTCCACTTACGACTATCAACATAGAAATCTTCCTGGCAATCCCGGGGCCTTGTTCCCGAATTTCACTGGCGGGGCGACCGGGATAATGAACTGCTTGCTAGAGAATCAGTACAGCGTGGACCTGCTCGGGGAATCTTCGTTGCTGCCCGACATGAACCGTTTCCCGTTGATTGTCATTCCTGAATGCGAGACCCTTTCCGAGGTCTTCCGGGACGAGCTTATGGAATATGTCCGTGGCGGCGGGTCGCTCCTTGTCGTGGGCAAGGCAATGTCGGAGTTCTTCTCGTCGGCCCTTCGACAAGCTCAGGGACCGGTTGGTGAGCCTGTCGAACCACAGGGATGGTTCAGCGTTCCGTTCGGAGCGGGAAAGATCGGTTTTATTCCCGAGGAAATCGCTGGAGATTATGAGTCCCGTGGAGTTGCGGAAGATATTAGAGCGAAGGTGAATGTCTTTGTGAATGAGCTGTTTCCGGAGCCTCAAGTTAGAGTGGTTTCCTCTCCTTATGTCGATGTGTCGTTGAGAAAGTTGAACGGGAAACTACAAGTCCATCTTGTCAACACCTCAGGTGACCACAGGAATACGGCGATAATTGAATCGATTGATCCGGTGAAGGACATCGAGGTCTCGGTCAGTTGTACGGAAAAACCTTCCCGGATTGTTTGTCAACCTGACGGGAAGGAGTTGAGATTCAAATACAAAGATGGTAAGGCAACCTTCAAGTTGCCGGTCTTGGAAATCTACGACATCATAGAGATTGAGTAAGCGTAGCCTCTATAAGGTCCTCTATTGAGCCGACGACCTTGTCGAAAATCTTGTACATCAGCTCGGGCTCTTGTTTTTCAGGAATATAGACGATAGTCTTCAGGCCTTTTCCGGCGAACCAGCCGGCCTCTGTGTGGGCGGAACGGCCGCAAGGCAGCACCAGAACGCAGGTGTCTGCCCATAGCATGGCATCAAAGTCCGCCTTGAATCCTTTCTCAGCGACAGGGTGGGTCAGATTGCCGATATATTCCCCGACACTCCACTCTTGCCAGTCCTCGGCGATGTCTGACCAGTGGAATCCTCCGGGATTGTCTTCGGGGTTCCTGAAATCATAAACCTCATGACCGGCCTCCCTTAGCCTGGTCACGACTTCCGGTTGATAGGGATTGCGCCAGCTAGACGCCACATATATTTTTGCCATGGCGCTAATATAGTGTAAATCCGGGCTTAAACCAAGCCTTTTTCCTTGGCTTTTGAGATCAATTCGGCGGTGTTGGAAGCTTCGAATTTTTCCAGAAGCCTCTTCCTGTACCATTTGATTGTGGCGAGGGACAGGAATATCTTATCTGCCATTTGCGGGCTGGTCATGCCCGAGGCTATCAGCCGAAGGATTTCAGCCTCCCTTTCTGTCAGGATAGGTTTGTCAGCATCCTTGTCAGCAGTGGGAATGCCATTGTCTTTTTCAGCCATAGCCTCGTCAATCACCTCGTCCGCGGCGTCCCTTTGGCGGCGGAATATAAAGGCCCGACGGCTGACAGCCAGCAGCAAAAGGGCCATGATAGCTAATAATAATGCGCTTAATGTGAAGATTCTCAATTGTTTCTTCTGCTGGGAGAGTACTTGGCCGATAAGGTCCAGGGTCTCGATTCTGGCTCTAAACTCTTGGTCATCATGCAGGGAATAATAGCTGTCGGCTTCCTTTAGATATTTGAAAGCTTTGCGAGTCTTGCCACGGTCCAGCCACAAGTTCCCCAATCCTTTCATGGCGGCCGAAATCTGAAGCGAGTCGCCGGACTCCAGGGCATATTTCAAGGAAGTGTCGTAACATTCCTTCGCCTGGTCAAAGTCTTTTCCTTCCCTCCATGTCTCGCCCATATTGTAGTATAAGATAGCGTTGCTCTCGTTCCATCCGTGTTTCTCGAAAATCTCGCCTGCCTTACGGTAATACTCCATGGCTCTAGGGATGGAATCCATCATGTTGAGGCAGTTGCCGATGGCACCGTAAAGACTGGAATATGAGTCATCTACGGTCTCTTGACTATAACCTTCCGAGTTTTCTGGGTCAGAAGCTATTTCCGCTATCCGGTCCACGTCCTCAAGGGCGAGATTGAAGTAGAACATAGCGCTGTCGTACTGTTCCGAACCCCAGTAATGTTTTCCGATTGTCTTCTCGGCGTCCGACTTTTTCACCAGCCATCCCATTCTCGAAGCCAACGCTATTTGCTTTCTGGCGAACAGAATACTTCGCTCGCGGTTGATCTGGAGATATCCGTTCATCAGGTTGTCATAAGCGCCTATCAGATCTTTGATCTCTTCCTTTGAAGCTTTCTCAATTCTGTCTGGAGTGTATTTTACCACGACATTCTCAAGTGAGTCGAGGTTCTTCCGCCTATGATCGGAATATTCAGCGTGAATCGCGGACGTTCCGCATACGAGCGAAAGGAATGTGGTCAGGATCAGACGTGTTCTCATGTTACCAATATAGCAAAAAACTATAATTAAAAGATTTATTACCCCGTTTCTGATAGATTTGGGAACCATTTCTATCCTTTAGGATAGTGTTTCGGATAAATGTATTGACGAACTTTGTAAATTGTAATATTAAGAAATATTTGATTATGAAACGGTTATTTGTTTACATCATTTGCGTGACCTGCGCCTTGACGCTTGTCTCTTGTGGTGGTAAGGGCAGCAAGAAGTCCGAGGCCTCGAATGACGGCAAGGTTGACATTGAAAAAGTCGCCAAGAATTTGGAGAAAGAAGCCTTCGAGGGCGAAAAATACTCCAAGGAAGCCGCTGAGTTCTATTTCAAGAAGAATGAGGGAATCAAACTTTCCGACTTGGCTCCTGAGTACAAGCTGAACGAGACAAGTAAGTACACCTACTACGGTGATGAGCATGATGCCCTGGCCAACTTCAAGATCCAGGATGGCGACACCTACACCAAGGAGCAGCACATCGAGAATGTGCGCCGAATCTACGCTGTCACCAAGAAGGCAGCGGACAACGGAATCAATGTCTACGGCTTTGAGGACAAATCCGACAAGGATGAGGCCTATGCCGAGAAGGATCTCGAACAGATGATCAAGGACAACAACGGCACCACAATCCTTGGTATAGAGATATATGTCGGCAACTATAGCTGGTCATTCCTGAAAGATGGTGTCCTGCATCGCTGCGATGTGGATCTTTTGGAAAAGAACGACACCAAACTAGGCTATTCCGTCAAGATGTACAAGGGTCTCCAGAAGAGCTTTGACGAGACCATGAAGGATGCCGAGGAGGCCTTGAGTGATCCCGAAGTGCAGAAGCAGCTCGAGAAAGCCCTTAAGGACGCCGCCAAGTAATCCCGCTCGATCCGGCAGATTCTTCCCGGCCCAACCCGATTTTCGTTCCGCCACTCGAGACCCGTTGCAGGTACCCAGGTGGCGGACTTGTTTGCCCAACGAGCCAAAAACGGCTTGTTCCGCAGCCAATCCGGTCCCCTGACCGCATCACTGGTCTCCTCCCGTGGAGAACGAAATGCGGGTTGGAAAGGTAGGGTCAAATAATGTCCTTGACTTCATTGTAGACAAGGCCACACAAGCGGGCTATTTGCTTGATGGAACTGTTGAAACGAGATCGGAGCGAGCGGGCTAGAATCAAGCGTTGAGATGTGTTTAATGTCTTGATACTGGCTATGTTAAACAACTCTAAGCACAACTCGTTCTTGTGTTGTCTCATCTCCTGCATCGGGACCGACAGGTGCGAGATAGTACCTCCTTTTGAATCGACCTCTTCTTCTTTGGTCCTGCATAGGAAATAGTTGAAACTTTTTGTGGTCCTGAATAACCTTTCGACCAGTTCATATGCGACATATTCTCCGGGGAAGATCAGTGATCCGGCCATGCGCAGGTTTTTCTCTGGTAGGTCCCTTGTCCTCAATACTCTTCTCAGAGTCTGGGTACCCATTATTCCAGAGTCGGAGAGATTGTTTTCTTCCCCTTGCCAAGATGGGGAACTCCAGTAACCTGCTTTCTTGAAATATAACGGGCCGCTGGACCATGGATAATCCAGAGCGTTGAAGGGGATTCCTGCCACAGGGGCGTTTTTCACTGTGTAGCAGATGACGGTTTTAAGGTAGTAATCGTTGTCAACTCTTTGGTAATCAATAGGTACTCCATCAAGTTTATTGTTTTCGCCATGTTTTTTGGCAATGAATATTGAGGTTCTCCGCACATATTCGTGCATGAAATGATTACACTCGTCAAACTCACCATACAATACGAAATGAATGTGTGTGTCCATCAGTGAGAAAGCCAGGATAATGACATTATACCCTCTCACCGTTATGTAAATCCGATTCATTCCGGCGATAAAGTCACCATCATCGTAAAACAAGCAGTCTATGGCGTTGCCATCCGTGCTGAAATGCCAGCAGTTATTAATCGGGATAGTCTGACCTTTGACAAAAGGCCGGTTGAGTCCGAGATCTGTAACAAGTTGTTCGAAGTTTATATTTTTCATAATTCTGATAGTTTAGATGTTTGCTCAAAGATAGTCTTTTTCGGATTTCCGGCCAAGAAGGCAAGGATGGCGTTGAGTATAACCCGATTTTCGTTCCGCCACCCGAGACCCGCTGTGGGTACCCAGGTGGCGGAAGTGTTTGCCCAACGACCCAAAAACGGCTTGTTCCGCAGCCCATCCGGTCTCCTGACCGCATCACTGGTCTTTTCCCATGGAGAACGAAATGCGGGTTAGTCCGGCAGGTGTGGGAATATCGGTAATATCACTATATTGCCGAAAATCCTTTTGCCATGTCGATAAAGTCAATGCCTGTTTGGAAGTGGGCTCTGCTGTTGCTGGCCTCTTTCATCATGCTGTTCTCCTGTATGGACTTAGCGATGAGGCGGTGCGTCTCATTCCGATAGGCTGGATCCGATGGATTGGATGCGTCGCTGCCGCCGCTTGGATTCCGGCGTTGTATTCCGGCGTTGTATTCGGTCTTGGTCAAATGGATCGAGAAAAGCCCCGCCAAAGATGTCCCTAAGCGGAAGCCTCCATTATCGCCGTTATAATTGGAGCGGCGATATCGGCATATTTTATTATCAAATCAGTCCGGGCATCCAGAACGGCAGGCCGGTAAATTTGACTTTACTGTAATATCGGGTTGATGATTTCCGTCAGGAGGTCGTTCTCGAGGAGGAAGCCGTCGTGGCCGAACTTCGAGGTGATACCGATTCGCCTCACACCAGGAATCATCGGAGCCCAAACGGCGCTCTCAGCGGGAGGGAATATCCCATCGGTGTCTATGGAAATAACTGTGGTATTGGCGGTTATCCTTCCAAGGGCGGCCTGCGTGCCACCTCTTCCTCGGCCAACATTGTGGCTATCCATCGCATTGGCTATGTACCAGTAAGAATAGGCGTCGAAGTTCCTGTTGACCAATTTGTCGCCCTGATGGCGCTCATAAGAGGCTGCCCTTCCGGCAAACAAACAATCCGGATCCGGCTCGCTTTGACGGATCTCAAAGCCTTCGAAACAGCGGTAGGAAATGAGCGCCTGAGCCCTCGCGCAGCGGAGTCCATTGGCGCCCCCAGAGAGATCTTTCGCCTCCCTGAAAGTCTGATCCGCTTCAAGCGCCATTCTTTGGGCTTCCATCCAGGCGGTCATCCAAGGGGATATCCTCGGAGCTGTCGCTATGAATAAAGCGTTCTTGAAAAGATCCGGCTCATCCACAGCCCATTCAATGGCTTGGAATCCCCCTATAGAGCTGCCGATTAAAAGGTCTATGCTCTTTATTCCCAAGTGTTTCCTGACAACCTGAGAGGCTCTTGTCATGTCCCTCATCGTCAGCGCCGGGAAATCGAACATATAAGGTTTTCCGGTCGCGGGATTGATTGAAGCCGGTCCTGTGCTGCCATAGGGGGAGCCGGGAATATTGGCACATATGACGAAATACTTATCGGTGTCGATTGCCTTTCCAGGGCCTACCATTCCAGGCCACCAATCCTCCGGATCACTGTTGGCTGTCAAAGCGTGGCATATCCACACCACCTTGCCATCTCTGGCCCCGGAAGTGTGATATACTATCTCCAGCGGCTCGATGGAGCCGCCGGCCTCAAGGTCAAAACGATCGATTATGAGAGAATTGCGTCGCATTGTTAAGATTCTTCGCTTCGCTCAGAATGACAATGGGCGGCGGCGAGAGCTTGCTCGATGTCGTAGATGATATCCTCCGGATCCTCCAGGCCGATGCTGAGACGCATCAGATCAGGGGCGATGCCGGCAGCCCTAAGCTGCTCGTCGGTCAGTTGACGATGGGTGTGGGAGGCGGGATGAAGGATGCATGAGTGACAGTCGGCCACATGGGTCTCGATCGTGATGAGTTTAAGGGAGTCCATGAAGCGATTGTCGAAATCCCTGCCGCCTTTGAGTCCGACGCACATCACTCCACTGAATGCCGACATGTATTTCTTCGCCAGCTCATGGTGAGGATCATTCTTCAAGCCAGGATATTTTACCCAAGCCACATCCGGATGATTCTCAAGATATTCCGCTACCTTCATGGCGCTCTCGCTGTGCCTGGCTATGCGGACGTGCAGGCTCTGGAGACCCAGGTGAAGATAGAATGCGTTCTGCGGGCTCTGGATGGAGCCAAGGTCCCTCATCAGCTGGCTCGTGGCCTTGGTGATGAAAGCCAGTTTCCCAAAGGCTTTGGTATATATCAAACCGTGGTATGAAGGGTCGGGAGCGCAAAGACCGGGATACTTTTCAGTGTGGGCTTCCCAATCGAAATTACCGCTGTCCACCAAAGCTCCTCCCACGGCCACACCGTGACCGTCCATGTATTTTGTGGTCGAATGGGTAACGATGTCGGCGCCAAATTCAAACGGCCTGCAAAGCACAGGGGTGGCAAAAGTATTGTCGATGATGAACGGCACACCATGTGAGTGTGCGATTCTCGCGAACTTCTCAATATCAAGCATTTCCACACCAGGATTCGAAAGGGTTTCCCCGAACAGGAGCTTTGTGTTGGGCTTGAAAGCGGCGGAAATCTCTTCCTCCGAAGCGTCCGGAGATATGAAGGTGACCTCGATACCCATTTTGGGGAGGGTGGTACCGAGAAGATTGAAAGTACCGCCATAAATGTTGCCGGTGCTGACCAAATGATCTCCGGCAGAGCATATATTCAAGCAAGCGAACAAGTTTGCCGCCTGGCCGGAGGATGTGAGCATCGCGGCGACACCGCCTTCAAGTTCAGCTATCTGGGCTGCCACGTGGTCGTTGGTGGGGTTCTGTAGCCTGGTGTAGAAATACCCGCTGTCCTCAAGGTCGAAAAGCCGGCCCATCTGGTCCGATGTCTCATACTTGAAAGTGGTGCTTTGGATGATGGGAATCTGCCTAGGCTCGCCCTTTCCGGGCTTGTAACCAGCTTGTACGCACAATGTGCCTATCCCAGGAGTCCTTTTCTTCTTGTCCATATTGTAAGTTCTTTAAGTCTTTTTTGTAATGTCCGTCAAATATAGTGATTTCCGCCCGAAAAAGAGTCAGGTCGGCGTTCCAAACCATTTTAGGCCGGTTTCGGCGAACAAAATAAATTGTTGTTGCGGATTTTTCCGTATTTTTTCGCATATTTGGAAGTGCCAATACGAAAGTGACACAAACTATAATACTATAATACTATAATTATTACTCACTCAATTAATTATCTTATGCGAACAAGAACAACCTTGGCGTTAAAAGCGCTGCTTGTCGGTTTGTTCTTATGCGCTGGCTCTATAGCCTTCGCGCAGAAAACAGTCCGAGGTACGGTCAAGGATGTGAATGGAGAGCCGATTATCGGCGCCAGCATCCTGCTTGTCGAAGATGCCACCAAAGGCACGGTTTCGGACGAGAACGGAGATTTCACGATCACTGTCTCTTCGGGCAACACCCTCAGGTTCTCTTCCATCGGTTTCATGACAAAAGAGGTCAAGGTAGGCGATCAGGCCGTTCTTGACATTGTTCTGGACACAGACATCAACCTCCTAGAAAACGTTGTGGTCATCGGTTACGGTACCGCACGCAAGGGAGACCTTACCGGATCTATTTCGAGCGTACGTGGGGAAAACGTCTCTGAGCGTTCCCAAACCATGCTTTCCACCGCCCTACAGGGCCAGATAGCAGGTCTGCAGGTAACCCGTTCGGGCGGCGCTCCCGGATCATCCGGCACTCTTAGGATCCATGGTGTCACCACTATGTCGACCAACGATCCTCTCGTCATCATAGACGGAGTTCCCGGATCCATCAATGACGTGATTGCCGATGATGTTCAGGACATCGCGGTCCTCAAGGATGCCGCCTCAGCTTCAATCTACGGATCCAGAGCTGCGGCCGGTGTCATACTTATCACTACCAAACGCGCTCAGGAGAACAAATTCTCCGTGGATTACAATTATTACTATGCGATTGACAAGCCGACCGCCAAGCCTAAGATGGCCGGCGCCGTCGAATGGATGAAGGTTGTCAATGACCTCAAGTACAATGATGGCGCGTCCAGTCCTTACTCCGAGTTCGCTGAGGATTACATCAACAGTTACGCTTCGAAGAACGCTTCGGATCCTTACACCTATCCTTCGACGGAATGGCTGGACGAAGTGCTTAAGAAGACAACTTCACACCAGCAGCACACGATCAGCGTCAACGGAGGCCAGGATAACCTCAAGACTAAGTTCACCATGAACTATCAGAAGGGCGAAGGTTATTATGCCAACAGAAGTTACGAGCGTTATTCCGGACGTCTGAACAATGACTGGCAGGTCTCCAAATGGCTCAAGGCGAATGTCGACCTTGACTTCTCCAAGAGCGAGTCCATTTCTCCTTCCAACAACAATGTCATGTATGTCACCTACGTCCTGGCTCCTATCTATGGTCCTTTCTGGGCTGACGGGTCTTATGCTGACGTGAAGGACGGAGGCAACATCATCGCATCCATCGACAAGGGAGGCACCAGCAACACCAACTACTACAAGTTCGGAGGGAAGATGCAGTTTGACATCAAGCCTTTCAGGGATTTGACCATAACAACGGTTTTCGCTCCCCGCTTCGCCTTCACCAAGGGCAAGACCTTCTCCAAGGCAGTCGCCGTGGAGACCAAGGCGGACGGTTCGGTCAGCACAAACCAGTGGCACAAGACGACCGATCTCTCCGAGACTAGGAACGACAATCATTCCTACACTTACCAGGCTTATGCTAACTACGCTCACAAGTGGGGTGTCCATTCACTTAGCGCCATGGCCGGTTACGAGGGATATACCTATCAGTGGGAGAATCTCGGCGCCAGCCGTAACAAGTACCAACTCGACAATTATCCGTACCTGAACATAGGTCCCGAGGACTATCAGTTCAACAGCGGTTCCGCCGGTCACAACGCCTACCAGTCGGTGTTCGGTCGTATCATATATTCCCTCAAGGATCGCTACATGCTCCAGGCGAACTTCCGTGCTGACGGTTCTTCTCGTTTCGCCAGTGAGTGCCGCTGGGGTTATTTCCCTTCAGTTTCCGCGGGTTGGGTCATCTCCGAGGAGCCTTGGTTCAGCAACAATTTCGTCTCTTACCTAAAACTCCGCGGATCATGGGGCCAGTTGGGTAACGAGCGTATCGGATCCGAATTCCCTTACCAGGCCGCCATCTCCTTCGGCAACAGTTACATGCTGAACAAGGACGGCAGCGTGACCGCCCTCCAGAACGCCGCTCAGGTTTACTACGCTTTCCGTGACATTACTTGGGAGACTACGACCTCTATCGGTGCCGGTGTGGATGCGACCTTCCTTGACGGCCGTCTCCGCTTCACGGGTGACATTTACCACAAAAAGACGGAGAATATGCTCCTCACCCTCGGATTCCCTTCATATGCCGGTTTCTCCGCCCCTGACCAGAATGCGGGTGACATGTTCACCAACGGATGGGATGTCGAAATCGGCTGGTCCGACAAGGTAGGAGACTTCTCTTACGGAATTTCTGCCAACCTCTCAGATTACCGCTCCAAGATGGGTTACGTCGGTGACAAAAAGACCGTCAATGGCAACTACCTGATCGAAAAAGATTCGTACTACAACGAATGGTACATCTACAAGACCGACGGGCTGATCATGACGAATGAGGAGCTCTACGGCGCTGACGGCAACAGGATCCCGACATATTCGAACAACGACAAGGCGGGAGACATCAAGTACGTTGATGTCAATGGTGACGGCAAGATCAATTCCGACGACAAGGTCAAGATGGGGAACTCCCTTCCTGAATATATCTATGGAGGCAATATCTTCATGGGGTGGAAGAACTGGGATTTCAACATGTCGTTCCAGGGTGTCGGACACCAGACTGTCATGGCCCAGTCCTGGTGGATCCAGCCTTACAAGGAGCAGTGGGGTGCGGTTCCCGAACTTCTTCTTGGTAACTATTGGAGGATCGGAGACGACGAGGCGAACAAGACAGCCAAGTATCCCCGCGTCACTTACACCAATACGGGTAGCCAGTACGCCGGCTCGGATTACTGGCTGTTCAACGGTGCGTATTTCCGTGTGAAGAACATCACGCTTGGCTACACCTTGCCTAAGTGGATCATGGAAAAGACCTTCATCAAGAATCTCCGTGTCTATGCCAACATCACGGATCTTCCAGCCATAAGTAAATATCCGAAGGGATGGGATCCTGAGTATCCCGTCAACGGAGATTACATCTCAACTTCATTCATCATGGGTGTAAATGTCAAATTCTAAAAAGGCGCTATCATTATGAAAAAGATATTTTACTCGATATTTATGATTTCGGCGCTTCTGTTTACATCTTGCGTCGATTTGAATCTCAACCCGCTTTCAGAAGGATCCAGCGAGAACTGGTATTCATCCGCTTCCGAGATTGAGATGTCCCTGAACGATTTTTACCGCACAGCGTTTTTCCCGATTGACGGTCAAGTCTGGGGTGATGACGCCGCATGGAGAAGCAATACCCAGTTGGTCTGGAACGGTACGATGACTTCCGAAAACAGTACGATTGGTACCCGTTGGCAGAACTATTACAAGGGAATCGCCAGGGCGCTGCGTATCATCAACAACCTGGATGCCAAGGGCGGCGACCTGGGTTTGAGTGATGCCAAACTGCAGCAGTATAAGGGAGAGGCGTATTTCTATCTGGGATACGCCTACGGAATGCTGGCTTTCCATTGGGGAGATGTCATCCTGGACAAGACAGGAATGACTCTCGAAGAAGCGTATTCCGCCTCACGCTCACCCAAGTCGGAAGTCGTCGCATATTCCATGGAGTGCTTTGACAAGGCCGCGCAGATGCTTCCCTCGACTTACGGCGGCGTACAGCGCGCCACTAAGGGAATGGCTTATTCCTTTAAGGCCAGGATTGCCATATATAATGGCGATTACGCTACAGCGGCCACGGCTGCGAAGGCTTGTATGGATCTCGGTGTATACTCCCTGCACGATAACTATGAGGATCTCTTCAATGCCGGAACCTCTCCGGAATGGATATTCGTGTTCAAGGGAGATTATGCCCTGAAACAGTATTATTGGTCGGCCAGTGACTGCCAGAACTACGCCCCCCGTCTTATCGGTGGTTGGGGCACCTGCGGTCCCAGTTACGAGCTTGTGTTCGCTTATCCTTGCACCGACGGTCTCCCGGTGGACGAGTCTCCTCTTTACAATCCGAAGGCCATTTTCGATCATCGCGATCCCCGCATGGCGATGACGATCGCTCCTTTCGCTCAGCCGGAGTCAGAATGTGTCAAGAACGGCACTTACAAACCGGAAGATTATGAGTTCTGCGGATATGAGTTCACTCCTTCTCCGTTGGCGAACAAGGTGAAGCGTATCTCTGACGGTGCCATGGTGTTCAACACTGATTCCAAGGCCTGCGCCCTGCATGCCGCATATAACGGTTTCTACTGGAAGAAGTATGTTGATCCGGCCAACTGGACTGCCGCCAACGGATGGAAGGGCATCAACGCCTATATCCATATGCGTTACGGCGATGTCCTGCTCATGTATGCCGAGGCAATGAACGAGCAGGGCAAGTGCGACCAGGCCGTACTTGACGCCACCATCAACAAACTTCGCGAGCGTGCTTACAAGGGTACCGGTATGGACTATCCGAGAGTAATGGCTGACGGTCAGGCCAAGCTTCGTACCATCATCCGTACCGAGCGTTTCATAGAGATGGCTTTCGAGGGTCATCGTTATGAGGATTTGCTCAGGTGGAAAGTCGCCGAGGTCATCTTCAACCGTCCTGTTTATTATCTCGAACGTACATGGTCCGGAAACGGCAGTTGGGATGGCAATCTTGCCTCCACGCCGGAAGCTTACCAGAAACTTGCGCAGCAGTGGCTCGACGGTAATTATCCGATTGGCGGTATTCCTGATATCGATGAGAACGGTCTCTGTGATTTGAAATATATGTTCGATAACGGATGGGTAGTTCAAGCGACAACCCGCCAGTTCGACAAGAACAGGGATTATCTCTGGCCTGTCCCCGCGGCGGATATTCTTGTTAATCCCGCTCTTACTCAGAACCCTGGATATTAGCGGTATGCGGAGTTTTCTCAGATTATTCATGCTTACGGCGGCCTTCCTGGCCGCCGCTTGCTCCACAAAAGCTCCGTCTGCGGTCGATGAGACCGGGCATAAGAACTTTGGCGGCATCTATCCGCACCTCGCGTACTACAATTCCCAACGCGAGTGTGGCACGGGGGCGGTCGTGCCTTGGCAGGGAGACCTTTGGGTAGTCACGTACGGGCCTCATGAGCCTTATGGTTCCGATGACAAGCTTTACCAGATCACTCCCGGATTGGATGAGATAGTCCGTCCTGAGAGCATTGGCGGCACTCCTGCGGACAGGATGATCCATGACGCTTCTAATCAGTTGTTTATCGGCCCTTATGCCATTGACGCTGATAAGAATGTCAGGGTTCTATCCTATGAGAAGTTCCCCGGGCGTCCGACTGGTCTGGCCGCGCATTTGACCGATCCGGACAACCGTATACTTTACGCTTCAATGGAAGCCGGTTTTTACGACATCGATGTCCACACACTTGATGGTATCGAGCTCTACAAGGACGGCAACCAGAAGAGGAAGGAAGGTTTTACGGGCGATTTATGCGACCTGTTTCCCGGCTACCACGGTAAAGGGTTTTATTCTGGTCAGGGAGTGGCTGTATATTCCAATAACGGAGAAGAAGGAGAACTTGCGCAGAAGCAGTTCGATATCCCTTCAGGAGCGCTTGTCGAGTGGGATGGCAAGGATTGGAAACTCGTCAGACGCAACCAGTTCACTGAGATCACCGGCCCGGGCGGAATACATGGAAATCCATCTCCGGCGACTGATCCCATCTGGTCGGTCGGCTGGGACTACCGTTCGGTGATCCTCGCGGTCAGGGAGCCTGACAAGGGTTGGAGCTATTATCGCCTTCCTAAAGCCAGTCACGCCTATGACGGCGCTCATGGCTGGAACACCGAATGGCCAAGAATCCGGAATATCGCTCCGGAAGGTGCTGATCCTGATTATCTTATGACCATGCACGGAATGTTCTGGCGTTTCCCTGGGACATTTTCTACCGCTAACTCGGCAGGAATCCATCCCAGGGGAGCTTATCTGAAGGTAATAGGGGACTTCGCTGAATGGAACGGTCGTCTTGTGTTCGGATGCGACGACTCCGCGCAAAGCGAGTTCCTTAACAAGCGCAAGCAGAAAGGACGCATCGGTGGTCCTGGCCAGTCAAACTCCAATGTCTGGTTCACCTCTTACGACAGGCCCGACCATGTTGGACCCACCACGGCAGGCGGTTCCGTCTGGCTCAAGGACGATGTCAAGGCCGGTGTGCCTTCCGATCCCTTCCTTTTCAACGGATGGGACAACAGGTGCGCCTGGATAGCCAACCGATCCTCAGTGCCTGCCGACATCACTTTCGAAATTGACAAGAAAGGTGACGGGAATTGGCAGACCTGTATGACGGTCTCCCTCAAGGCCGGTGAGTCGACATTCGTTCCGTTCGCCAGTGTCCTTGATGGTGTCTGGATCAGGGCGATCAGCAGCGCGGACATCAAGGCTGACTTGACCTTCGTTCTCGCTCAGAAAGAGACACGCGGCACCGAGCCCGATCCGATATTCACTGGTCTGGCTCCGGTTAAGAAAGCCAATGATTCACAGGGATTTCTGTACGGTCTGCCTGACCAACGTAGGGCTCTTGGTGTCCTGGCTCAGACCTCTGATGGAGAGAAGTATTACGAAATCGACGGCGAGATGAACTTTGTCCCGAAGGATGATGTTGAGATGGCTGACTATATTCGTGACACGTTCGAGATTCCGGTCGATGTGGTCGATGTCGAGGAAGGATCCATCCTGATAGTTGACGCTAAAGACCGCCGTTGGAGGCTTCCTCTTGGAGAGGACGCCTATTTAGGTAAGATAAAGGACGGTGCGCTCAGGATATGCCGCGAAGTGGCCACCGAACGCGACTTGCTTTCTCTTGCGGGTACCTTTTATGAGCTTCCTGCCGAGAATGCCGATGGTTATGCGAAGGTGCGTCCTGTCGCTTCCCACAAGTTCGGTATCAATGATTACGCTTCCTACAGGGGAATGCTCGTGATGACAGGGATCGACCATGCCGCCGGCAAGGGCAATCCCAGGGTGGTGTTCTCCGAGGATGGCAAGGCTGCCATCTGGGCAGGTGCCGTCGATGATTTATGGAAGCTAGGCAAACCAGTCGGCCACGGCGGTCCATGGGTGGAGACCGAGGTCAAAGCTGGGAATTATTCAGATCCGTTCCTGATTGGTTTCTATGACAAGAGGGATATGAATATATCTCACCGTTCTTCCGGCGAAGTGGCTTTCAGTGTTGAGGTTGACCCTACAGGTGACGGCCAATGGTTCCACTATGCTGACTTCAATGTCAAACCGGGCGACACTGTGGAGCACCATTTTCCGGATGCTTTCCAGGCTCGCTGGATCCGAATCAAGGCTGATCATGACACAAAGGCAACGGCTCTGTTTGATTATAGATAATTAATTCAAAATGAAAAGGTTCATCCTGATTTTTCTGTCATTTCAGATTCTTCAGTCGCTTTGCTCCTTCAGAATGACAGGAGCGGCACTCGCTGCGCAAAGCACGTCTTCTGTTATCCTGAGCGAAGCGAAGGATCTTCCCGCTGGAATCTTTGTTGAGGCGGAAAGTTTCGCCACTAAGGGTGGCTGGCAGGTTGACCAGCAATTCATGGATCTCATGGGTTCTCCATACCTAATCGCTCACGGGATGGGAAAACCCGTCGAGGATGCCTCGACGACAGTTGATATTCCGGAAGCTGGAGTGTACCATGTCTGGGTTCGTTCGTACAACTGGACCTCCCCTTGGACTGATGCCAATGGTCCAGGGGCTTTCAGGGTCAAGATTCAAGGGAAGCCGATGAAGGGTATCCTCGGCAACGCCGGAAACAAGTGGGGCTGGCAGTACGCCGGGAATGTCAAGTTGAAGGCAGGGCCTTGTGCTCTCGCCCTATCTGACCTGACCGGGTTCGACGGCCGCTGTGACGCGGTGTGGATTTGTCCAGATAGGGAGGTGGTTCCTCCCGAGGATGTGGCTTCCCTGGAGGCATTCCGCCGGCAGGTTGGTGCTCTTCCCGCAAAGCCTTCTGATGGAGGTGATTACGACTTTGTGGTGATCGGCGGTGGTATTGCCGGTATGTGCGCCGCTGTTTCCGCGGCACGTTTCGGATGCAAAGTCGCCTTGGTTAACGACCGTCCGATCCCGGGAGGTAACAACTCCTCTGAGATCAGGGTACACCTTGGGGCATACATAGAGCAGGATCCCTATCCGGCACTGGGCAGGATGCTCCGTGAGTTCGGCCATTCACAAGGCGGTAACGCCCAGCCCGCGTCCAACTATGAGGATGACAAGAAGATAGCGTTCCTGGAGGGACAGGAAGGGCTTACATATCTACCATGCTTCAGGGCTGTAAAGGTCAATATGGACGGCACAAAGATAGCCTCAGTCGTGATCCGCAATATCGAGACCGGGAAGGAACTACTTCTGAAGGCGCCTGTTTTCGCGGATTGTACCGGTGACGCCAACCTTGGATTCATGGCAGGGGCAGACTGGATGATGGGTCGTGAAGGACGTGATGAATATGGCGAGTCCCTGGCTCCGGAAAAGGCCGACAAGATGACCATGGGATCCTCGGTACAGTGGTACAGTGTGGATGACGGGAAGAAGAGTTCTTTCCCTGAGTTTGAATATGGTGTGAAGTTCACTGAGGAGAACTGCGAGAAGGTCAAGATGGGTGAGTGGACCTGGGAGACGGGCATGAACCTGGACCAGATCTACGATTTTGAGAGGATCAGGGATTATGGCCTGCTCGTCGTCTATTCCAACTGGAGCTTCCTCAAGAACCATTATTCAAAGAAGGCTGAATACGCCAATCGCTCCCTCGGTTGGGTTGCCTATGTCTCGGGCAAGCGGGAGTCCCGCAGGCTTGTCGGAGATTATGTCCTGAAGCAGGATGATGTTGATAAACAGGTATTTCACGAGGACGCTTCCTTTACTTTGACCTGGCATTTCGATCTCCATTTCCCGGATCCGGCAAACACGGCCAATTTCCCCGGGAATGAGTTCAAGGCAGCCACGAAAAGCAATCCGATCTATCCATATGCCGCACCATACAGGTGCCTGTATTCCAGGAATATAGACAACTTGTTCATGGCTGGCCGGGACATCTCGACCACCCATGTCACGCTTGGCTCGACAAGGCTTATGCGAACGGGAGCGATGATGGGCGAAGTGGTCGGTATGGCGGCCAGCATCTGCAAGGACAAGGAGACGACCCCAAGGGGAGTCTACCAGCACTACCTTCCTGAGCTTAAGGCTCTGATGCGCAAAGGCGCCGCCCGCACGGACATAGACCTGCCAGACAACCAGCACTTCAACGAAGGCGGTCATCTCGACAAGCCTAAGGACATCACCTTCTAGCTTATTTGAAGAGCATCGGGGCCATTTGGTAGAGGCAGCGGCGCCAGGTGAGGAACTCGTGGGCGGTGCCGTCGGAGACGTAGCCCTGTGCGTTGAAGCCTGCCGCCTGCAGATCGGAGACCGCCTTCATGACACGCTCGGGACCCTCCTTGCTTCCGCAGCCGATGAATATACCCTTAACCTGTTTCGGATCCTGAATCTCGTCCGGGAGGTATATTCCTCCGCTCATCAGCCCGTAATAAGAGAACATCTCGGGACGGGCCAGGGTGATTGTGTGGGTCTCCATACCACCCATCGACAAACCGGCCATGGCTCTGCTGTCTTTCTTGGCGATCGTGTGGAAATGGCTGTCCACATAGGGGACGAGCTCGTCACAGAGAACCGTCTGGAAGTGATTGTAATTGAATCGCCCCAGCTCGCCGATGCGGACATCGTTGGTCATTCCGTAAGTCATCACGACGATGAATGGCTCGATCTTTCCTTCGGCGATCAGGTTGTCCATGATGAGGTTGGCCCTGCCTTGGTTCCACCACGCGTACTCGTTCTCGCCCCAGCCATGCTGGAGATAAAGGACAGGATACTTCTTCTTGCCATTTTCATATTGAGGCGGGGTGTAGACAAAGGCCTTGCGGAGTTGGTCGGTGCTGTTCGACCAGAAAAGGACCTGCTGAACATTGCCGTGAGGGACATTCTTCTCGGCATAGAAATCAGCGTCATGAGCCGGGATCTCGATACCGCTCTCCCAGCGGATTGAACCGTAGTAATTGTTGGTTCCAGGGTCGTTGACCACTCCGCCATCAATGGTGAGATGGTAGTAATGGAAACCTTCGTCCTCAGGAGCCGCGGTGGTACCGGTCCAATAGCCGTCGGCATCCTTGTGGAGGACAGTTCCGCCAGCGATGCTGGAGATCACGGACGTCGCCTTAGGAGCGTATACACGGAAACGGGCATAGCCCTGGGAGTTGACCATAGGATATTCCTGGCCCGGCTGGTTCAACTCGGAAGGCTTGAAGTCCTCCTTAATCACGGCTTTATCTGCTTCGGGATCAAATCCCTTGACAGCGAGATAAGACCGTTTCGGTTTGTAGTTGACATCAAACAGCAAAGCGGAGTTGGCAGCTCCAAGCCATGAATCATTATCGGAAATATTCCAGAAGGTGACGCAGTCAACCACGTCTTTGTGCTTGCGGAGGACCTTGAAGAGATTGACATACTGGTCTTGCTGGAGAATTCGCTCCCAGTCAGTGACTTGGCCTGAGCCTTGGTTGAAGCGTAGCGCTCCACCCATGTCCTCGTTGATCCGTATGTCCAGTTCGGTAATTTGAATATGTTTCACGACTTTTGAGTATAGATCGATCGCCGCGTCCACATCCGACATGTTCGGGCCATAGATATTATAGTGACCCTGCATGCCGATACCGTCCACTGGCACGCCGGCATCTCTCATCCTCTTCACAAGATTGTAAATGCGCTGACTCTTAGCTGGTTCCGCATCATTGTAGTCGTTGTAGAACAGTAGGGCGTCCGGGTCGGCCTCATGGGCGTATTCGAAAGCTTTGTAAATGAATTCTTCTCCCGCGATCTTGTACATCGGTGACTCTCGAAGCTCAGGTCGTCCAGGCCATACCGGGCTGTCCGCCACGGCCTCATTGACCACATCCCAGCAATATACCACGTCCTTATAGCGATTCACGATGGCTTGGATGTGGTGCTTCATATTTGCGTAAAACTCCTCTTTTGGAAGGAGATTGCCTTTCTCATCCTGATACATCCAGGAGCCTATCTGGCTGTGCCACATCAAAGTGTGGCCGCGAAGCTTGATCCCGTTCTGGCGGCAGAAATCGGCGATCCGGTCGGCATCTTCCCAGTTGAACTCACCCTTTTGTGGCTCCGTAGGCTGGGGTTTCATGGCGTTCTCGGCTGTGATGCTGTTGAATTCACGTTTGATCATGGCTATCTGGTCAGCGTCGGACACGTTTTTGATGTTGACAGACGCGCCGATCATAAAGTAGTCCTTATAGGCGTCTTTAAGGCCGTCAGTTGGAGTGGGGATATCCCTGGAGCCCCTTTGGGCATGGGAAGGAACGGCCCAGAACACCAGGGCGCACATTCCTACGAGTAATATTCTCTTCATGGAAGCAAGGTTTGTTAATACACAAAAATAGTTAAAATCATTATATTTGTTAACATGAAGAGAATACTATCCTTAGCCGCCGCGATTCTTGCGGCGATGGCTTTGCTTCCGGCGCAGACCAAAGTCATGTCCCATAGGGGATATTACGCCCATCCGGGCTCGTTCGAGAACACTCTCACAAGCCTTCGAGGTGCCCAGGAACTGGGTGTCGAGGGCGTTGAATTGGATGTCCACCTGACGACGGAGGACTCCCTTGTGATCCTTCATGGACCGAAGATTCCCGGATCCGATTATCCGGATGTCCAGAAACTTGATTTCAAGACCGTCCGCTCTTGCGTCCTGCCTAATGGTGATAGAGTTCCGACGTTGAGGGAGTATTACACCCAGGCCAAGAAAACCACGGGGCTGATGCTCTTCCTGGAGTTGAAAGCTCATCCGACTCCGGAACGGGAAACGACTCTGGCTGAGAAGGTTGTGGCGCTTTGCGACGAGATGAACATGTATGATCAGGTCACCTTCATCTCATTCAGCGAGCACCTTTGTGACGAGATCCTGAGGCTCCGTCCTGGGACAAAGGTCATCCCTATCTCCAGCAGCAAGGCTTTCACGACTGAGGAACTGCTCAAGCGAGGTTACGCCGGAGTGTCCTACCATATGGGAGTGGTGATGAACAGGACCCACCTGCTCGACGAGGCCCATGAAGCTGGTCTCCAGACAGTTCTCTGGCCGGTCAACAGCTATGATCTGGCCGATTTCGCTATGAGGCATCATGTGGATTATGTCAGCTCCGATGAGCCTCAGGCGATGCTGAACTTGATGTCGGCTGTCAGGGAACTTAACTGGAAACAAACGAAGAAACTCATTGTCTTCGACCTTGACGGGACTTTGACTGAGCATCGCCAGCCGCTCACAGAGGCCAACAGGGCTGTTCTGGACACCTTGCGGCAGCGTTATGAGATCATAATGGCCGGCGGCGGCAATTGCAAAAGAATATACAATCAGATGGGAGAGTATCCGATCACGATACTCGGCAACTATGGGATGGAGGAGAGCCAGATAGTGGACGGGGAGTTCAAGATCGTGAGAGAGGAAACCAGTCCGGTTGACCGTAAGTTTTTTGACAAAAAGACTTCAGAGTTGCGGAAGAAATATGGTTATACGGCCTACAAGGGAGAACCTAATGAGTATCACCAGTCAGGAATGGTCACTTTCGCCCTTCTCGGGACCAAGGCTGACCAGGCAGACAAACTGGTCTTTGACCCGGACAAGATCCGTCGTAGGGAGATGTTTCCCGAGGTCAAGGAGATATTTAAAGACTACTCCGTTTTCATCGGCGGCACCACCTCCTTCGACATCACGCCGAAGCAGTACAACAAGTATGACGCTGTCATGCGCTATGCCGCGGAGCATGGTTATGTTAAGGATCAGATTCTTTTTGTTGGAGATGACTTCGCGGATGGTGGAAATGACAGCCAGATACGTCTTGGCGGGATGGACTACATCCGGATTGACGATTACACCCGGCTCCCGGAAAAAATGCGTTTCATGTATTAGGAATATCTAAATATCATAATTATGAAAATCAGAACTATCATTATGAGTATCGCATCAATCGTCGCTCTTTTTTCCTGCGGGCAGAAAAATGAGTCAGCTTCCGACATCGCTGACAAACTCTTGAAAGACAAAGGTATAGACGTTCCTTTCCATCCTTCTGTGGATTTTGATGAACTGCTCAGGCAGTACAAGGCTAACCCTGAACTCTGGGATGCTGCTTTCGCATGCCTTGCGGAGAATGTTCCAAAGATACACGACCTGACGGAATTCGGAACGACGGAGCTTGTTGGGAAAAGATGCTATGCCATGATAAACGAACTCGAGCCGAAGCCGTTCGAGGAAACCAAGCTTGAGGGTCACCGAAAGTACATTGACGTCCAGTTGACCGAGGGCCCCGTCAGGTGGGGAATCTGTCCTGCAGACAGTAAGAATCAGGAAATACTTGAGGAATATGATCCCGGCAAGGACATCGGCTTCTGCCTCTCGGATGATACTGTATATTACATCCAGCCCGCCGATCAGCCTTCCATATTCGTTTTCTTCCCCAAGAACCTGCACAACCCGTCTTTCGCTCCGGATGGAGTGCAGTATGAGAAGCCCCTCCATAAGATCGTCATCAAGGTCGAAAACGCAGAGTGACAGCGGTTTCCGTAATTCAAAAATAAGGGAACAATATACCTGATTACACCGAATGATCTCGTAAATTTGCCGGGTATACTTCCGGATGCGGTAGCAAACCTTCATCAGGATCTGCTAAAATGACGAAATGTCCCAGTATTTTCAAATCAGGGAGGGGACCCGATTAGTTAACGGACGTTTAATCAATTACTTCCAATAAGGCTATTCGGCAAGTACCCCCTAAATATGCGGGACTTGCCACAGGAATCCGCCCCTCATCCACGCGCAAGGCCATATGCGCCGTCCCTGGTTTGAAAACCTTCGCAAGAGAAGTTATCCGGGGCATTCGCATTTCCCTTTCGCACACATAGCGCATCCCCATGCCTGGCACCATCAGGGTGTCTTAACCCAAAATACGGAAGGCATGGCAGGAAGCTTCTTAGCCTTTCCTGAGGCATATCGCCCTGCGGTGCGAGGCAAATTTGCCTCGGAGGGGAGACTGACCATAATCTCAGACGGGTGAGATAAGGTATTGGCTGCCCTCCGAATTTCGGGTTATGTGATACGTTTGGTGTATTCAAGTATATCGTTCCCTATTTTTTTGTAAAAAAATTTGGAAATGTTATAACGATATAATAAATTTGTTGCATAACTGTATTAACACGTTATAACCTCAGATTGCCCAATGAACGCCCGTAGAAGAAAAGTGACCATCAAGGATATAGCCAGAGAGGCTGGTGTTTCCCAGGCTTTAGTATCCTTTGTGATGAGCAACAAGAATCGGGGTGAGAAGACCTATAGAGTCAATGAAAATACCGCTAATCATATACTTGAGGTTGCGGAAAAGCTTGATTATCAGCCGAACCTGTCTGCCAGGGCACTTAAGAGAGGCAGGACTGGGACAATAGGTGTCATAGTCTCCGATATCTCTAATCCGTTCTTTGCGGAAGTGGCCAGGGACATGGAGGACGAGGTCTATAGGAAAGGTTATACTGTGTTGTTCGGTAGCACCGATGAGGATCCCGCCAAGTTGAGGAGAATTGTCAGGGTATTTGTCGATAAAGGGGTTGACGGGCTGGTGATAGTTCCTTGCCAGCACTCCGAGGATATCATTAATGATGTGTGCAATTCCGGTATTCCCGTTGTTTTAATGGACCGGAGAGTAGAGGGCCTTGACATTCCCTCGGTGACGCTCAACAACAGGAAAGCCAGCTACGACATGACCATGAGGCTGATAGGAAAGGGATATCACTTCATAGAGATGATTTCCTATGACATGGAGTTGACGAATATAAAAGACAGGGAGCAGGGAATGGTGGACGCCATGATCGAGTCTGGCCTGGATGGATATTACAAGATCCACAGGGTCTCTCACCATGAACACAGACAGGTTGTGGACAACATCGTGAAAGAAGCGGGAGAACGAGGTGGCGAGGCGTTTGTATTTGCAACCAACACATTGGCTGTCAGAGGAATGTCTTCCATGTTCCGGGGAGGATTCCATATCCCGCAGGATTTCGGGATAGCTTGCTTTGACTATAACAGCGCTTTTGATATATATGATACAGACCTGATCTACGCCAGGCAGCCGATAGAAATGTTTGCAGCTAAAACCATGGAGTGTGTTTTGGGATTGGTAGGCCCTGACTATCAAGAAGATATTCCGATGGATACTGTTCTTGAGGCTGAGATCGTGGAGTGAGCGAGATTATGAAATATTTGAGTATGATATTAAAAGGTATAATTGTTATAACGATATAACTTATGGATAATAACAAAAAGATCAGAGGTATTATCCCGCCAATGGTCACTCCTTTGCTAGGACATGAGAAGTTGGACAGGGACGGGACGGTGAGGCTGGTTGATCACATAATCGGAGGTGGAGTCAGCAGCCTGTTCATACTTGGAACTACTGGTGAGGCGCAGAGCCTGTCATCCAGGGTGAAAAGGGAATTCGTGGAGATGGTTTGTTCCTCGGTCGGAGGGAGGGTCCCGGTACTGGTCGGGGTGTCCGATACTTCGATACGCGAGAGCCTTGACTTGTCTGCTTTCGCCAAAGCCAACGGTGCTGCCGGGGTCGTGGCGACTTCGCCGTATTATTTCCCGATGTCGCAGGTAGAACTTGTTGAATATTACACTGCACTTGCGGATGAGTCTCCCCTTCCTGTGTACCTCTATAACATGCCCACCCATGTGAAGGCTTTACTTGAGGTGCCTACGGTCCTGAAACTTGCCGAACATCCCAATATAGCAGGTCTTAAGGACAGCTCTGCGGACATGCGGTACTTCAGGATCCTGTGCCACCATTTGAGAGGCAGGGACGATTTCGCCCTATATGTGGGTCCTGAGGAACTGACAGGGGAATGCGTGCTTATCGGTGCGGACGGGGGGATCAACGGTGGTGCCAACATTTTCCCCGAGATCTATGTCTCGATGTTCGAAGCTGCTGACAAGGGGGACACGGAGAAAGTCCGGGAACTCCAGAAAAAGATCATGACGGTAAGCTGCTCCCTTTATACAGTAGGGAAATATGCTTCCAGCAACCTTAAGGGCATCAAATGCGCTCTCTCGTTGCTCGGAATATGCGAGGATTATATCGAGTGGCCGTACCGAAAGTTCCTTCCTTCAGAGAGAGTGCTCATAAGGAAGGCCCTGCTCGACATGGGGTGCAAGGATTTGAGATAAATGAGTTGAAATGGAACTGACAATTCTGGACTATATTGTCTTCGTTGTTTTTGTGGGAGGTGTCGCCCTTTTCGGGAGCAGCTTTTTCCGCAAAAGCAAGACCAGCGCATCTGCCTTTACAAGGGCGGAGGGCAACGTGCCGGCATGGGTTGTCGGGATGTCCATATTCGCCACATTCGTCAGTTCCATAAGTTTCCTCGGTCTTCCGGGCGGGTCTTATTCAGGTAACTGGAACCAGTTGATATTCAGTCTTTCAATCCCCATTGCCATCTGGCTTGCGGCTAAAGTTTTCATACCTCTTTACCGGGGCATAGGAAGTGTATCTGCATATCAGTTCCTGGAAGATCGTTATGGGTGGTGGGCCAGGTGCTATGTGGCCATTTGCTACCTTTTGACTCAAATATGCCGGGTCGGGTCCATCCTGTTGCTGCTTGCGATACCCATGAACACCATGTTTGGCTGGGATATAAGCGTCATAATCATAGCAACAGGTGCCTTGACTCTCATTTATGCGGTTCTTGGCGGAATATCGGCAGTGGTCTGGACCGATGCCATACAAGGTATCATACTGATTGCAGGGGCGTTGGCCTGTGCCCTTATATTGACGTTCGGGATGCCTGAAGGTCCGGGCCAGCTGTTCAGGATTGCGGCGGCTGACGGCAAGTTCAGCCTGGGAAGCCTGTCCCTCACCTTGAAGGAGCCAACAGTATGGGTAGTATTGATATACGGGATATTCATCAATCTGCAGAACTATGGGATTGACCAGACTTACATCCAACGCTACATGACAGCTAGATCAACATCGGAAGCTGTGAAAGGAACGCTCTTTGGAGGTCTTCTCTATATCCCCGTGTCGCTGGTCTTCGTGTACATAGGCACTGCCTTGTATTCTTACTATACAGCCCAGCCCGGGCTGCTCCCGGAAGGAGTCACCGGAGACAAGGTGTTCCCTTATTTCATTGTTCACGGTCTGCCTACGGGAGTTACCGGATTGGTGATAGCCTCTTTGTTCTCTGCCGGGATGAGTACTGTGGCGACTAGCGTAAACTCCTCTGCAACAATAGTTTTCACTGACTTCTATGCTAAGCTTGGCAAGAAGGGAAAGTCGGATTCCAGAAAGAATCAGATGAAGGTCCTGTACCTTTCCTCTTTCGTGGTAGGAGTAGTCGGAATATTGATGGGCCTGGCGATGCAGAAAATCAATGGGGTGCTGGATGCCTGGTGGAAATTGTCTTCCATATTCAGCGGAGGAATGCTGGGCCTATTCCTTTTGGCCTTGGTGTGCAGGAAGCCTGACAGGGCAGCGGCCATCGTGGCAGTATGCGCGGGACTTCTCGTGATTGCATGGATGAGTCTCCCGGTGTTCGGTAGCCAGCTCCATCAGTATCTTGTGATAGTGTTTGGAACAACGACAATCTTCCTCGTGGGATTCGTCCTGACGAAGATATTTGAAAAACTACATAGATCAAATAACAATGGAACATAATCATTATCAATTTATTAGCTTATGAAACACGTGATTTTCAATCTCAGGATGCTTCTCTCGGTAGCGCTATGTGTCGTTACCGTGGAGACATGGTCTCAAACCAGGTCTGTGTCCGGAAGAATTACGGACCAGTCTGGCGAACCTGTTATCGGGGCGAGCGTGATAGAGAGAGGGACGAATAACGGGGTGGTAACCGACACGGACGGGAATTATTCTTTGAATGTTAAAAACGGGGCTGTCGTTGATGTTTCCTGCATAGGTTACATTTCCCAGTCGATCCCGGTTTCCGGCCGTACGGTCATTAATGTCATCCTTGAAGAGGATTCCATCACTTTGGCAGAGACCGTTGTGACGGCTCTCGGTATAAAGAGAAGTGAAAAGGCCCTTGGCTATTCAGTGGCGAAGATAGGTGATGAATCCCTTTCTGTCTCCAAGTCCGGGAATGTCATGAACAACCTTTCCGGAAAGGTTGCAGGAATGAATGTCCGTGCCGCTTCCGCCGATGCAGGTGCAACGGTCCTCGTGACAATCCGTGGCCAAAGGTCATTGTCCGGGGACAACCAGCCTTTGATCGTACTGGACGGAGTGCCGGTCAACAACACCGTTGCCAACACCACCAACAATTTCGGAGAGTCCAACAGGAAGATTGTCGACTACGGTAATCCTATTTCAGACCTTAACAATGACGATATCGAGTCGATATCCGTCTTGAAAGGTGCCGCTGCTGCAGCCCTTTACGGAAGCCGGGCCGGTAACGGTGTCATTCTCATTACCACCAAGAGCGGATCCGCAAGGAAAGGCATCGGGGTCAGTGTAAACGAGAGCCTTTCATTTGACAGGGCGTATCTCTTCCCGGACATCCAAAATACTTTCGGTTCCGGTTCGTTTACAGAGACTACGGATGTCATCTCCGATGCATCATGGGGACCGAGACTGGACGTCGGAACGAGCTACGTCCAGTGGGACAGCCCAACCGATGCTTCCGGAAACAAGATTGCCACGCCTTGGGTCTCTTACCCGAACCGTCTGAAGGATTTCTTCGAGACGGGTGTGACCAACACTCTCAATGTGGCTGTCACGGGAGCTAATGACAATGGTAGTTTCCGTCTGTCCTACACCAACATGGACAATACGGGAATAATGCCCAATACTGATCTGAAGAGGAATAACGTCAACCTTAACGCCGGATACAACCTGCGACCGAATCTCAAGGTTACAACCTCCGTGGCCTACACCAACAGCAAGAGTGACAACCGTCCTTCGGCGAACCGTAACAGTGCGCTTTACGTCGTGTATCGCCAACCGGCCAATATCGACATTAGCAAACTGAAGAACTATTGGGTCGAAGGATATGAGGGTGTCCAGCAATCATCTCCTGTCCCCGGAGGAAATGACAATCCCTACTTTATTTGTTATGAAGACATTAACGGTTTCAAGAGAGACAGACTGACAGGCAATGTCCAGGTCACTTGGGATATAACCCCTTGGCTTACCTTTATGGGACGTTCCGGTCTTGACCTGTACAATGAGAGAAGGGAAAGCCGTACTGCATTCAGCGCTGCAAGATTCAAGAATGGAGCATATGCTCTCGGGCTGATCTATTTCAAGGAGAACAATACGGACTTCCTGCTTACCGCAAAGAAGAATCTAGGAGATCTCGCGATGTCCTTCTCTGTTGGAGCCAACCGTATGGACCAGGAGGGAAGCACCAATACCATCGCCACCAACAAGCTCGTCATGCCCGAGGTGTACAATATATCCAATGCGGCTGCCGGCAGCGTTCAGAACAATACTTCCACATACAAATACCAAAAGCGTATCAACAGCGTTTACGCGATGGCCCAGTTCAGTTTCAAGGAACTGGCTTTCCTTGACCTGACCGCCCGCAACGACTGGTCCAGCACCCTTCCTTCCGCGAACAATTCGTATTTTTATCCATCTGCCTCGTTATCCGTGCTTATGAGCGAGATTCTCGGATGGAGCGAGAGGGGGGCTTTGTCTTTCTGGAAGCTTCGTGGGAATATATCCCAGATAGGTTCTGATGCCAGTCCTTACCAGCTATTCAATACAGTGACCCTTTCTACATGGGACAACGCCAGTCAGGTGGAGCTGCAGACCAGCCTGAAGAACAATACTCTCAAGCCTGAAATCAGTACCTCCTACGAGGCCGGAACTGAGATGAGATTCTTCGGGGGCAGACTGGGGTTCGACTTCACGTATTATCTGACCAATACGAAGAACCAGATAATGAATCTCTCTACAGCCATGTCCAGCGGCTACAGTTCGAAGGTAATCAATGCCGGAAAGATACAGAACAAGGGCTTTGAGCTGACCATCAATGCCACACCGGTGAGCGGTCCGTTCACTTGGGACATTTCTGCAAGCATCTCCAGAAACCGCAACAAGGTGCTTGAACTGGCGGAAGGGATCAATGAGATCAATATCGGTGGCGGCGAAGGCGTCAATTACTATGCAAGGGTCGGTGACGAACTCGGCGACATGTACGCCAGGACTTGGGAGAGGGTTCCCAGCGGGCCCTACAAGGGAGAACCCCTTGTTTCCGATGACGGAGAATACAACCGCCTGAACGAGTATGTAAAGATCGGTAACTATAATCCGGATTTCATGCTCGGACTTACGAACACATTTACATTCAAGAACTTTACTCTGAATGCTCTCATTGACTGGAGACAGGGAGGAGACTTCTACTCATATCTTTACAAGAACCTGCAGTCTGACGGTCGTACCATAGACACCACTTTCGGACGTGACACCGAGTCAGGCGGTCTGGCCTGGGTGGATGATAACGGACTATCCAGACATGACGGAATGATCGTTCCTGGTTACCGTGACGACGGGAACGGAAACTATGTTCCGAACGATATCATCACCAATCCGGAGAATTACTATGGTACCATCTATTGGGATTTCAATGAGTTGTCAACCTATGACGCTACTTACGTGAAGTTGAGGGAAGTATCCCTTGATTATTCATTCCCCAGGAAGGCGGTGGAAAAATTCAAGATCGGAGGCCTGACTGTAGGTGTTTGGGGTCACAACCTGCTCACCTGGACAGCCGCCGGCCACGGGATGGATCCGGAAACCGCCATGCTGTTCACTTCCTCCTCGATCACGCCCGGCGTCGGCGGATGGGCCCTCCCCGGAGCGAGAACTTTCGGATTTAAGGTAGGACTTGATTTTTAATTGTTTCGGCCATGAAAACATTATTTAAAATTTCAGTTATATTCGGCATGCTGGCGACATTCGTAGCCTGCACGGAAGGATTCGATGAACTAGGCAAGAATCCCAATGCCGCCGAGTCCGTCAACGCTTCTTATTATTTGACTAAAGTCATAACCAGAACTGCCTATAATTATAACAATTCTGCGTTCAGCGGAAAAATCCCCAATGCCGCACGTTATATCACGAAACTGACCAATTCCGAATCGGATGGTTTCAACTGGAGCGCAGAGTCCTGGGACGATTATTACTACACATTGTCGATCAACAAGTCATTCTATGACGAAGCTATTGCGGAGGGTCAGGAACAGTATGCGGCCCTTTCCGAGATCATGGCTGTGTTCAACTTCGACTGCGTTACTTCCCTGTGGGGAGATTGCCCTTACTCGGAGGCTCTGATGTCGAAGGAGGAGGGAATTGTCTATCCTTCATACGACAAGCAGGAAGTGATATACCCTGACCTGCTCAAGAGGCTTGAAGCTGCGAATGAGACGCTCGCTTCAACCTCTCAGTCTATTGACGCTACTGCGGACATCATGTATAAGGGAAGCGCCCTCAAATGGAGGAAACTTGCCAATTCCCTGCGACTCAGGATGTTGCTAAAGGCGAGCAAGTCAATGTCTTCCGCCATTTCTGACATTCAGGCCATAGTAAGTGACCAGACAAGATATCCTATCTTCACTTCCAACGCTGATGCTGCTGAGATCCCTTATGTGGAGCAATACAAATGGCCGATGGGACCGACTCTTGGAGGCGCCATTACGGACCAGTTCAAGGAGTTCATAAAGAGGCGTCCCAGCAAGGAGATCATCGATTACATGTTGCCGAGGAATGACCCCAGGCTTGAAGCTTTGTTCGACAAAGTGGAGGACCCTGCTTCCTGTACGGTAGATTTTAACGATTACGTCGGCGTGCCCATTGCGCTGAAGAGTCCTTATGGATATAACGGAGGCCAAAGCGGAACGTCAAAGACAGTTTCCACTTTCAGCAAGGAAAAATTCTATCAGGATACTGGAGATTACCTGAAGGCCAGCATGATGATTTATCCTGAAGTCTGCTTCATCCTTTCCGAAGTCGCTGCTGTTAACGGTGTATCGGTCCCCGGAGAGACGGCCGAGTCGTTGTACAACAAGGGGATAAAGGCCTCCATGGAGTACTGGGGAGTGGACGATTCTTCGGCTATAAACGAATACCTGTCCAATGATCTGGTCAAGTACGACGGGACGCAGAAACGTATCCTTGAACAGAAATGGCTTGCCCTGATTATCAAGGGACCCGAGTCCTGGTTCGACTACAGGAGGACAGGTGACGCCATCGGCCTGAATGCACAGCTGGTCCCGGACAACCTTAAGCAGAATTATATCCCCTATCGTTTCATTTATCCCGACAATGAGCGTTCATACAACAGGGAAAAGTACGAAGCGGCGATAGCGGTGTTCGGTACAGATGACATCAATACTAAAATGTGGCTTATAAAATAACCTAATAGCTTGATCATGAAAGGTTTGGTGAATTTTTTCTACGTTTTTGTCCTTTTTGTTTCATCCATATCCTGCGTTTCGACGCAGGATGTGGATGTTTCCTCCGTCGAGGATGTCCCTTACCTTTCACCCTATCCTGTCAAATATGAGATTCCGGATAAATGGAAGGGTGCTGAGATGGTCAAACTGGTCATTGACGGTGATGACAACGTTTTTGTCCTGTCTGACCATGGCCTTTACAGGGATTTTCCCGGACATCTTCTCGGGAAGGATCTGATGTATTCTTCCTTGTCGGACAAGAATCCCCTAGACATTACCGTACAGGAAGGTTCCGGCTACCTTTTCTACCTTTATCCTGACAGATATCTTTCAAACAGGGCTTCCGGGGAGATATGCGGCCATCTGCCTCATGAATATAAATTTATTGCAGTAAATACGTCCGGCGAAGTTCTCCTGACCGGAAATGTCGACGCTGTCATATATAAGGATAACGTCAAAATTTCCGAGGTACCTCTGCCTGAAGGTGCCGTCCGTAAGCTATATGCATTCAAGGACCGTTTTTACTGCCTGACAGACAAGGCTGTCCTGTCACTCGAAGGGAAGGCTTGGAAGACGGTTTACGGAGCAGAAGGAATGACGTCAGTTGCCATTACTGAGGATATTATCGTTATTGGTACAGATAACGGATATCTTGAAGTGGACAAGAATGGCAAGGTCTTGAAGACTGATGATAAAGTCCCTGTTCCGGCCATCAGTGATGTTTTGTCCGTTGATGGGAAACTGTGGTTTGCCAGCAATGACGGGGTGTATATGAGGGACGGTGAAAGATTCCGGTATTATGCCCGGCAAAGATGGCTTGATGAAAATGAAGTCATTGATATAGCTGCAGATAGTTCCGGGAATATTTACATGCTGACACCTTCCGGTCTGGACAAGATTGAATTCAGGCCCGAAACCCTGGAGGGGAAGGCTGAATACCTTCTCACCAATCTCAGGAAATACCACATGAGATTCGGTTTCTCTGAAGAGTATAATCTTTTGGATCCTGCAGACCCGACATCCATTGTATTGCTTGACAGTGACAACGACGGTCTTTGGAGTTCCTTCTATCTGGGTGCCGAGGCTTTCCGGTACGCTGTCACCAAAGATCCGAAAGCCCGTGAAAACGCCTGGGAGACATTCGGAACTTTCGAACGGCTTATTTCCATCCACGATCCCCAGTGGTTCTCAAGCCGCTCTTTCGAGAGAAAAGGATACCGTGTCCATGAGGTGGATGCCTGGAGGCCGTCTCCAGATCCGGATTGGGAGTGGAAAGGCACGACCAGCACTGATGAATTTGTGGGCTACCTGTTTATAACGGCCCTGATGGATGACCTGGTCGCCGAGACCGAAGAGGAGCATGCCCGCATCGCAAAGTATATTTCCACGATCATGGATCATATAATCAAAAACAATCTCTATTTTATAGATGTTGACGGTGAACCGACCCTTTGGGGGCGCTTGAATCCGGATTATGTGAATTCTTTCGCCCACACCCAGTTCGACAGGATCCTCAACAGCGTGCTTACTCTGGCGAGTTTCCAGGAGGCTTATGCCTTGACCGGAGACGAGAAATATAAGGAGCAGGTGAAAAGGGCGATAGATGAGTTCGGTTATCTGGACAATATAGAGTCAGGGATATATGGGATAAAATACACGGAAGGTTTCCGTCATAAAGGGATCCATCTGGGCGAGGACTGGAATCATTCGGACGACGAAATGGCCTTCCTGACCTATTGGGTTTTATGTCGGTATGCCCTTGATGATGAAGTAAAGGAGAAGTATCTCAAGCTTGTTGAAGACCACTGGAATATAGAAAGGCCGGAAGGCGATGCCCTGTGGAACTTGATCGCTTACCATACCTGCGGGAAGATTGACCTTGAACAGACGCTCAAGTATTTGAGAGAATTTCCGATGGATTGCACCAAATACGAGGTCATGAATTCACAGCGTAAAGACCTTCACTTCATACCCTATGATGTTCACACCAATTTCCGGGCGCAGTTCACGGAGGAGCTTCTCCCGAAAAATGAGAGGCCTGTACAGCGTCACAACTCCAATGAGTTCAACCTTGACTCCAACCGCAAGGGGGAGGTCCAGCTGGCTGGAGACGAATACCTTCTCCCTTATTGGATGGCAAGGTATCTGGGCGTGATCAAGTAGATTTCTTATTTATGGTTTATTAATGGACAGAAGAGATTTTTTGAAGAATTCGGCCTCGGCGGCACTCGCCGGGGTCGCTATGACGATCCCGGGTGCGGGAGCGATGGCCTCTGTAGTCCTTCAGGACTCCGAAGTTAAAACCCCTGGTGACGGGATTGCATACCGCCTCAAGTACCGTAAGGACGGGAAGATAAAGATACTACAGTTCACGGACACCCACTATATCGAAGGAGATCCGCGGTCGGAGAGGGCTCTTAAGAACGTCATCCAGATGCTGGATACAGAGATGCCGGATTTCGTGATACATACAGGGGATATCGTGTATGGGAAACCGGCTGAGGCCAGCGCAAGGCATATTCTCCAGCCACTTGTGGATAGGAGAATTCCTTTCGCTGTAGCCATGGGCAACCATGACAGCGACTTCGATCTCTCCCGTACGGAGATGTTCAAGGTCCTCCGCTCAATCCCCGGGAATGTCAATACACTTGATGACGAGAGGATTGCGGGATGTTCTAACGACATCATCACCCTTTCTGGCAATAAGGGCGTGGACAGGGTGTTCTATCTTTTTGATTCGGGCAACAGGGCGGAAATAGCAGGTGTCAAGGGGTGGAGCTATATCCATCAGGACCAGATAGCCTGGTACAGGGAACATAGCAGACAGTTCACAGATGCAAATGGAGGGAACCCTGTGCCGTCCCTGGCGTTTTTCCATATCCCTTTCATCGAATACAAGCAGGCCATCAGGGATGAATCCCGGGTCATGATGGGGAATATCGGGGAGGAACCAGGATCTCCGAAGTTCAATTCCGGTCTCTATCTTGCAATGAGGGAAATGAAAGATATTCAAGGAGTTGTGACCGGCCATGACCATAATAGCGATTATGTGATGCTCTGGCAGGACTTCTTCTTAATATATGGGCGTTTCAGCGGCTGCGACACGGTCTACAACGACCTGAAGCCCAACGGGGCGAGGGTGTTCGAGTTCACGGAAGGGGATGACGGCTTCCGAACATGGGTGCGGCTTTATGGCGGTAAGGTCGAACAGGACCTTTACCTCTATCCCGGGATGGAGAATCTAACGAGTCCAAGAGACGGCACGGCATGAGGTTCTCAGGGAAAGTATTGGCGTTGATGGCAGCCTTGACTTGTTCCTGCATGTCGATGGCTGATACGATAAGTCTTTCCGGCTCTGGTTGGTATATCCGGTCTTCCCGGGACGTACCGGCTACCGGAAGTACATTGTCCGTATCAGGGGCATTTTCAGACTGGATCAACGTGTCTGTCCCTTCCACGGTGATGGGAGGACTGTGCAACGCCGGCATTGTCAATGATGTTTTCTTTGACAACAACCTTTCAAAGGTTGACGGGTCTGATTATTCGGTTCCCTGGTGGTTCTGCAAATCTTTCTCCCTGGATGACTTCAATCCTTCCAATGAAGTGGCCCGGCTGGTGTTCGAGGGTATAAACTACGGGATGGATGCCTGGTTGAACGGAGAACAGATTTTTTCTTCAGATGAAGCCTATGGAGCTTACAGGGTTTTTTCAAAGGATGTGACAGGGATCCTATCTGAAAATAACAATCTCGCCATATTGGTTTATCCTCCCGAAGTCGGAGACTTTTACATGGGTTTTGTAGACTGGGCTCCAGCCCCTCCTGACCATAACATGGGTATATTCCGGCCGGTTCTCTTGAAACGGACCGGCAAGATATCCATGGACAATCCCTTCGTGACCTCCGACCTTGATACGGAGGATTTCAATGAAGCCGGACTTGACGTCTGCGTGGATCTTACAAATCACGATTCCGGGAAGAGATCCGCAGTCCTGAAAGTGAAGGTGAATGGAAAAAAGATCAGGAAAAGGATTATTCTCGCTCCCGGGGAGACCAGGACTGTTTCATTATCTTCTTCCGAATGCCGGAAGTTGCGTATTCATCGCCCAAGGGTATGGTGGCCCAATGGCCTGGGCTCTCCGGAGATGTATTCCCTTGAGATGAGTGTTGCATCAGGAGGGAAAACGAGTGATGCCACGTGTGTTGACTTCGGTATCCGCAAGGTAGAAACTTACATGGACGAGCGGGGAGTCCGTGGATACAAAATAAATGGAAGACCAACCTTGATAAAGGGCGCCGGATATTGCGATGACTTGTTCCTCCGGAATGACAGGGATCGTTATGAAAGCGAGATCAGGTATGTCAAGGAGATGGGCCTTAATTCCTTGCGTCTGGAAGGCTTCTGGGGTACCGGACAGGACCTGTATGATCTATGCGATTCCTCCGGAATCCTTATAATGCCAGGATGGAGTTGCCAGTGGGAATGGCCTGATTATCTGGGATATGACATGACCGTGAAGGAAGAGGACCAGAACATAGCTATCAATGAAGGGATTGAGAAATATGGTGTCCAGATGTCGGAGCGCCAGGAGAAAGATCTTTCAGATTATTTCGAGTGCCAGGTAAAGTGGCTGAGAAACCATCCCTCGATCTTTGTCTGGCTGGTTGGCAGTGACGGCATGCCGAAGGCGTCTCTGGAAGCGAAGTATTCCCGGACCCTGCAGAAGTATGACTCTGGTCGTTCCCTTCTTGTCTCTGCTGGTGATTTCGAGAGTCCCCTCAGTGGAAGGTCGGGAGTAAAGATGAATGGCCCTTATGATTACGTCGCCCCTGTTTACTGGTATGAAGACAAAGCCCTTGGAGGAGCATTCGGATTCAACACGGAAGTTGGACCCGGCCCCCAGGTTCCTTTAAGGGAAAGCCTTGAAAAGATGATACCGGAAGAGAAGCTCTGGCCCTACGGGAATGATTCATGGATATTCCACTCAGGCCAGAAGAATTTTGCTTCCCTCGATGTATATCTTGAAGCCTTGGAAAACAGGTATGGCAAGTCTGGCTCACTTGATGAGTTCGAGATGAAAGCCCAGTGGATCAATTACGAGGCCGTCAAGGCCATGTTCGAAGCCCATATCGTCAACCGGCCTGAGGCAACGGGAGTCATCCAGTGGCAACTCAATTCTCCTTGGCCGGAACTCTACTGGCAGTTGTATGACTGGTATCTCATGCCTACCGGGGCATATTTCGGGACAAAGAAGGCATGTCAGACTTACAACTTGATTTACAATTACTTCGATAGGAAGATATACGCTTGCAACGATGGCTTAGAGACTCTTGGAGGCTGCTTGGCGAAGGTCTTCCTCTATGACTCGCAGTCTAGTCTTGTCTGGTCATTTGAAGATAATATCAACATCACTTCCAATTCCAGCACGCCTGTCGCGACCGTCCCTGCTCTGGAAAATCTTTCAGGCACATATTTTCTCAAGACAGAGATATTTGACTCTGCCGGAGAGCGGTTGTCCGATAACTTCTATTGGCTTTCCGGTCAGGAGGACGAGGTGGATTGGAATCAATATTTCTGGTGTTATTCTCCCACTGGGAAATTCGCGAATTTCAAGGAATTGTCTTATCTTGCGGAAGCGGAAGTCACGGTCAGTGTGATTGAAGACACTCCCGGGAAGGTTCGGTTCCTGTTCAGAAATGAGTCGGACAAGATCGCTTTCTGCATGGAATCGGTCATTATGGATAAGAATGGTGACTATTTGACGCCAGTGTATTGGTCTGACAATTATTTATCTCTGACCGGAGGCGATTCCAGGGAAGTGACAGTGGAGTTTCCTGACAAGGTGAAGGACTGGACGCTAGTAGTCACGGGAGTCAACATTGGGCGTAAAGAATTGAAACATAACATAAAAGACTGATTAATATGCGGAAAGGTCTTGATCTATTGTCTTTAATCGTCCTAGGTCTCACGCTTGTCTCCTGTGGGAGCAAGGTGAAGGTGTCCCAGGAGTTTCTCTATGAGACGGCTTCATTTCCCCAGTGCCATGCCTCCACTATCGTGGAATATCCCAAAGGGGTGTTGAATGTGGCTTTTTTCGGTGGAGATTACGAGAGCGCCGACAATGTCTGTATCTACATGTGTACCAAAAAGATAGGGGATACTAAGTGGTCGGCTCCACGGAAGGTTGCAGAGGATAGTCTGCATGCGTGTTGGAACCCCGTGCTTTTCTCTCCTGACGAGAGCCGGCTAATGCTTTTCTACAAGACAGGTCCCCATGTTCCCGAATGGGTAGGACACGTAAAGACCTCTTATGACGGAGGCCAGACCTGGCCCGAGGAATATATATTCCCGCAAGGGATGCTCGGCGCCATAAAGGACAAGCCTGTCATGTTGCCTTCCGGTAGGATAATCTGCCCGTCAAGCGAGGAAATCAGGGTTCCTGGCCAGAAGGAAGTTGCCTGGACGGTGCATTTTGAGATTTCTGACGACGGAGCAAGAACTTGGAAAAAGGTAGGACCGGTCGAGAAGGATGACACCGTCAGGGTGATACAGCCGACAATCCTGATTCACGAGGACGGGACTCTGGAAGCCCTTTGCCGCTCTTCCAACGGCAAACTTGCGGTTACTTACAGCCATGATAACGGGGATAACTGGTCAAAGCTGGAACTGACTGATTTCCCGAACAATAATTCGGGAATAGATGTACTTACACTGCCGGACGGACGTTTTGTGATGGTAGCAAATCCTGTCGGTACGGATTGGGGAGAGCGTTATCCTCTTTGCGTCTACATTTCAAAGGACGGCTTGAACTGGAAAGAGATCGCGAACCTGGCTTCCGATCCTGTCGAGGAGGGATATTGCTATCCATGCATCATATATGGATCTGATGGAGCCCTACATATAGCCTACACCTGGGACAGGGTGAAAATCCGCTATGCCAGGATTGAATTGTAAGACATCGGCTGGCAAGACTTTGCTGGCCTGCTTCCTCGGGGCTCTTGTCCTCGGTGTCCTTTGGCGTTTCCGGGGTTCCCACGGTTGGGGAGGGGAAGACGGAATCTTGAACGTTGGTTTCATGTTCCTGTGTTTCCTGGTATTCCTCACTGGCGGCAATGAGAAGACTACTCCTTTCCGTATCGCCTTGACTGCGATCATATTCATGCTGTCCACACCGGCCTGGGGGACTTTCCTCAACCAGATAAAAGGCGTCATCTCTGCCGGTCCTCAACCGTTGATCACCGGGATATCTCCTTTGTCAGGAGTGGTGATGATGTTGCTTCTGGGTTTTGGCATATCAGGGCTGTTCGGTATCTTGTTGGGCTCGATGTTCAGTGCGACGAAGTGGAGACTGTATCATTTCATAACCATTATCGTAGCTTTCATTGCAGTCATGTATCTCTCCCGGGTCACCATATGCCATCCTATCTTGAAGGCCATTCAACCCAGGGCGGTCGAGGCTTTTGACCAGGCTCTTGCAGGTTCTGGTGTCACCGGAGGGGCGTTCAATGCCTATATGTTCCATTTCGACGACATGCCCTGGGCAAAGGAATTCATTGGAGGAAGGAATTATGTGGCCTCGTTCAATACCATTTCCAAGGCTATAGCGACATTGGTCTGTATAGTACTTACCCGTTATTGGATAAAAGACAAGACCAGCGCGAGGATAGGGCTCATCTCTGCGCTTTCCTTCGCTTTTGCAATAACATTCTCTGATATCTCATTCGTTCTGTGGGGGCATACCGGAGCCCCTGCGCTGTTTCCTTCCGAGCACATCCATCCATGGGCTTGCTGGGAGTATTTCACGGGATTTTTCGCGGGCGGCTTGATAACGTATTCGGTCTTGAAACTAAAGGACTCCGAAGTCAGGAAGGATGGATGCCTTGATTTCATACCATTAAAAGTCAGGGATATACTGGCCTTCCTTGTCACCTTCGGAGTGATGGGCTATAACATGATCAACCCGACAGTCCTGCGTTTCGACGGGTCTGACCTGCGTCCCTATGTTTTCGCCTTGGTCGCAGCCATGTTCGCAGTGATAGTGGTAGTCGCTGCCTTTAAATCACGTTTGGGATCTATTAAACTGGACAATGCCCGTTTCTCCCAGGAAGTATTCCTCTTCCTGCTGATCCTGCAGTCGTTCGTTTATTTCTTCGGGGCCGGGCATTATGCGAACTTCAGGAATCTTCCGGACATGGAGCATATGATGACCTTGATCTCCATCAGCCTGATCATTATCTACATGGTCGTAATCATTTCAAACCGCAGAAAATCTCAACCAAGCCCAAGATGAAGAAAATAACCATCCTGTTGGCATTAATTTTCCTTGCCGCACAATCCTTTGCCCAGACAGCAAGGGAAGAGATTGCCGCCAATCCTGCCAAGGCAGGTGGGGTGATGTATGCCTATCCGGGTCCACAGTCCGTCCAGACCCCGGCACCGAAAGGATATAAACCATTCTATGTCAGCCACTTCGGAAGACATGGTTCGAGATGGAACTGCAGATGGAGTGATTACGATTCCCCTTATACAACGCTTAAGGCAGCGCTCGAAGCAGGCAAGCTTACCCCCAAAGGGAAGGAGGTTTTGTCCAAGGTTGCATTCTTCAGGGAAGACGCGCGGGACAGGATAGGAGAACTCACTTCTTTGGGGATGCGGCAACATCAGGGTATAGCCAAAAGGATGTTTGAGTCGTTCCCTGAAGCATTTAAGGGAACCCCGGAGATAACTGCTAACTCCACGCAGTCCCCAAGGGTGATGATCAGCATGTTCTATTTCTGTGAACAACTGAAATCCCTCAACCCTAAGATTATGGTAAATCTCAATTCCAGTGAAAGGGATGCGTCTTTCGTGGCACATAGGACTGAAGAATCGGAATTGTTCAGGGAATCACCTGAACGCGAGGCTGACGAGGTAGAATACCAGAACAAGTGCTATCATCCGGAAAGGTTGATGAGGCTTTTGTTCAACGATGAAGAGTATGTTTCTGCAAATGTCGATACTGCCAACCTCTATGAGTTGCTTTATGAGATTGCGGTAATGGCGCAGAATAATGAGATCTATACTCCGGAACTTTACTCTTTGTTCGAGAAAGAGGAACTGTACGACATATGGCAGAGTTACAACTATGGCTGGTATTCGTCCAGGAGCAGCAATCCCAAGGGTGGTGAGGTGTCCATAGCGGGCGGCCTTCCCATGCTTAAGCATTTCATTGAAAAGGCAGATGAGTATATAGCTTCGGGAAAGAACGGTGCTACACTGCGTTTCTCCCATGACGGGTATCTGATCCCTCTCGCGACTTCGATGCGACTGGATGGCTGTCGGGGAGTAGCGGAGAAACCTGAGGATTGCGCAGATGTATTCGTCAACTACAAGGTATCTCCCATGGGAGGAAATGTCCAATGGGTTTTCTTCCGGAACCGCAAAGGAGATGTGATAGTCAAATTCCTGTTGAACGAGAATGAAGTGGGCATCCCGGTTGAGACAGACATGTATCCCTATTACTGTTGGAGTGACGTGAAACGGTATTATGAAGATTATTACAAGCTTTAGCCATTGTTGCAAGGCGATTGTCCTGGCGGTACCTTTTCTCCTTTTGTTCTCCTGCGTGAAGGATTTTGATCTGCAGGAGTTCAAGTCCCCGTCTTCTGAATACAGGTCGGTCCCATTCTGGTCCTTGAACGACAGTCTTGACTCCGGAGAGATCCGCAGACAGCTGGGACTGATGAAACAGGCCGGACAGGGCGGTGCTTTTCTCCATAGCCGCGTGGGACTCTTGACTCCCTATCTGGGAGACGAGTGGTTCGATATCATGGAGACCGGAGTCAAGACGTGTGATTCCCTGGGCCTTCAAGCATGGTTTTATGACGAGGATAAATGGCCAAGCGGGTTCGCTGGCGGAATAGTTCCATTGGCAGACCAGAAGTTCCGTTCCAGGCAGCTGGCTCGTATCCCGGCCGACGCCTTTGTGGATCCGGAAGACAGCGTCCTTTTCAGAGATGAAAGGCATCAGTACATCTGTCATGTGGCCAAGCTCGGCATGAGTGCATACAACGGAACCTGCTGGGTGGACTTGATGAACCCTGACATGGTGGACTTTTTCATTGATTGCAGCTACTCTCCCTACATCCGGAAGTTCAAGGGAAAGCGTTCAGTCAGAGGGATTTTCACGGATGAACCGCAGGTCAAGGCTACCCGGGTTCCCTGCAAGGGAGCGGATGCCCAGATACCATATTCGCCTTACATGGAGGCTAAATTCAAGAACCTTTGGGGATATGATCTCGATCCGGTACTTCCGTCCCTTGTTGACACTGCGGAAGGTTGGCGCGTACACCGCCTTCATTATCATAGGACCGTGGCTGCTTGCCTTGAGGAAGCTTTCAGTGCGAAGATTGGAGACTACTGTGATGCCCATGGGTTTGTCTGGACCGGCCATTACAACGGAGAGGATACTCCTTCTACCAATGTGGTCCATGAAGGGAACCTCATGCAACAGCTCAGGCACATGAGCCAGCCGGGTTGCGATGCCCTGGGCCTCCAGCTGCAGACATTCCACAACGCCAAGGTCACCACGTCAGTGGCAAACCAGTACGGCAAGGACAGAAGACTTGTCGAGATATTCGGGATTAGCGGTCACAATCTTTCTTTCGAGGACCGTATGTGGATCGCAGGCTGGCATACCATCTGCGGGCTCAACTTCATGTGCCCTCATCTGGCATTATACAGCATGAAAGGGGAGCGAAAGAGGGATTACCCTCCCACCCTGAGTTTCCATCAGCCATATTGGAAAGACAATAAGCTGTTTGAGGACTATTCGGCCCGGTTGTGTTATTTCGCTTCCTCCGGTAAAACCGTCGGTGAGGTTTGCGTGGTGTCTCCCCTTGAGTCCGATTTCATTGAACATTCCTTCATGAAGAAAGCGGATAGTGACGATAATGACAATTCACGCTGGGACAGGTCCTTTGAGAGTACCATGCGGGCTGTGGCTGAGTCAAACCTTAATTTTGACATTGCAGACGAGCAGATAATGTCGGAAGACGGAAGCGTTTCAGCGTCAGGGTTCAGGATAAGGGAAATGACATATAGTACAGTTATCGTCCCTCCCATGCTCACTATCCGTCCAAGTACAATTGACCTCTTGACGCGTTTCGCCAGCCAGGGGGGCAAGGTGGTGGTCGTGGATTCGTATCCGGAACTTGTTGAGGGAGTGCAGAATGACACCCTTTTGGAGGGTTTGCGCAGAGTATCGGTGCTGGTTGACATGAAAGGATTGCACAAAGCCTTGGAGGATGTACGGGGCCGGAAATTTACGGTCAGGATGGATAGTTCTGAGATCGTTTATACCCATCTGCGAAGTCTCAGCAAAGGCTATATGGTCCAGATATTCAATCCATCCAGAGAATCTTCAGCCATTCTTGCTTTCAAGCCTCTGGTGAATGGGAAAGTGACGGTCCTCGATCCGGCGAGTGGAGATGCCTTGAACTTGGTTGAGGGCACGGAAGGATTCGAAATCGCTCTTCAACCGGCAGCTTCTTTGGTTTTAATGTTCGGCATTGAAGGCCGCGGTCCCAGAACCGACGGTATTTACAACATAAAGGGAAAGGGAGAGAAGATAGTAGCCATTGAAGGCGAATGGTCGGGTCGGAGATGTGAGGCCAACAGCCTTCCCCTGGACTTTGCCGACTTCTCTTTTGACGGCGGGGCCACTTGGACAGGAGTCGAGCCCGTCCTGGCATTTTACAAGCGCTCTGAAAAGAAGGGCCGGTATGACGGTCCGCTTAAGCTCCGTTATGAGTTCAATGTCAGGGATATACCGGAAGCCTGTTCCCTGGCGGTAGAGCAGCCTCACATGTATGACTTGATAACTGTCAATGGGGCCGTATTGAGTTTTAATGGTGAAGGATGGTTCAAGGATCCCTGCATCAGGATGGCGGACATCTCCGGGTTGCTGCACGAAGGGATCAACAGGGTGGAAATGTCCCTGGACTATTCGTCCCCCGTCACCGCGGCTCGTGATGCAAGGGAAAGGTACGGCTCGGAAATAGAGACCATCTATGTCGTCGGTAATTTTGCTGTTGACATGGAAATGGCTGAAAACCAACCAACTACCACGTGGAGGAACCAGATGGCCGGGCTTGATCCCAAGCCTGTTCCCATAAGGTTTAAACAGGGAAGTGCTAGGCTTGTCTTGGAATCGCCGGGGATCAATGGAAATATTACGCTGAAAGGTTACCCGTTCTATGCCGGATCTTTTGAGTTGGAGAACATTTTCAAGATGGATTCGGTCGATTCCACTTCTGAATATTATATCGACTTCTCCGGCGTGGAGGCCATAGTCCTCAAGGTCGGCCTTAACGGTGTCGATATTCCCCCGATATTCTCTTCTCCCTGGGAAGCGGATGTGACGGGATTGCTGAAAGAAGGTCATAATGAGATTAAAGTCACATTGACCGGAAGCCTACGAAACCTTATGGGGCCTTACCACCATGCCGGAGGTGAACTTGCGCGTGTGGGCCCTGGCAGTTTCACAGGGGAGGATGACTGGCTATGCCTGACTCCGGGCAATGACGACTGGTATGACATGCGCAGGACAGGTTCAACTTTGCTTTGGCGCGATGATTATTATTGCATCCCGTTCGGACTGCTTCGGAATCCTGAGATAATCAGACGATAATCAGAAGATTTATCCTATCTTTGCCGATAGACTGAATCATGGTTTAACGGCATGAAAAGAATCCTTGTTTCCTTACTGTTTGTTATAGCTGTTTTATCTTGCAGCAGGAGCGTTCCCGTCGATCTTCCCATGTCCGTCGCCCATAGAGGATGCTGGCTGATGGATGGGGATGAGTTTTACATTAACGAGAACTGTCCTGCGGGAGTCAAGATGGCCGCCCAGTACGGCTATCCGGCCATCGAGTGCGATGTGAAATATACTCTTGACAGCGTGATGGTGATCATGCATGACGCGACCATCAACCGCACGATGCGAAACGCCTCGGATTATTCCAAGATCGAGCAGCCGGTCAAGGTTACCGAGACGACTTTCGAGGAGTTGAGGACCAAGTACGTCCTTGAATCGACCGATCCTTCGCTTAGGGTTCCGATTCCGACTCTCCTTGAGGAACTTGAGGCTTGCCGTCAGTACGGGATCATCCCCATGCTCCATAGCGCCGTGCCCGAATCCTACAAATTGGCCCACGAGATACTCGGGGACAAGTTCATCGCCTTTGACGCGTCCCAGGCGGCCGTGAGCCAGGCCCGTAATTATTCCTCATGCCTGATACTTCTGGATCCCGGTACTGATGCGGCTCCAAGAACCATCGAGAGGCTTCAGGAGATCGGTGGTAATTGCGGAATGAGCACCATGAAACACGACATGCTTGACGCTGATTACATCAAAACCATCAAGGACGCCGGATTCGAGGTTCAAGCCTCTATTTTTCCGGCTCCGCACGAGCAGAGGGCGGTGTCTGACGAGGTCACGTTCCAACTTTCTGATTTCTGGTGGTACCAGACTGACGGCCGCAAACCGATCGGTACTTTCAGGAAAATCGCGATGAGATTACCTGAGGGACAATCCGTCACTTGGGATCCAGAGACTCCTGAATATGCCGCCGTGGCATTGTATATTGATTTTGAGGGCACAGTGGAGATAACGTTGAATGGCAGAGTCTATAAGTTGACCCATGAGCAGCCCGGAAAGGTGGAAGTGCTGGGAGCGAGACTCTACAAGAAAACTCCTGGACTGAAGGTCAGGGCACTTGTCCATTCCCAGGTCAAGTCACTTAAGGCTGAGCTGTACGATTGCGGAGAATAAAATAACGTTATGTTCTTCAGACAAGCCTTGTTGGTGATATTGCTCGTGGCCTCCTGTTTTCAGGCGGCCGCCCAGGGCGGTATTATCGACCGGGCGGTGAAAAGCTTTTTTGACAAAGTCACAGGTCCGGATCCTCGTTTCGATTCATCATATGTGACCCGCCCTGCCCTGCCATGGTCTTTTTCCTTGGAGACAACCTTGATCTCCACCGGGTCAGACTTGACGAGCGATATAAAAGTGACGGACTATACAATGCCGAATTCACCTTCAATTAATGCTGTCCTTGAAAGCCGGATGCAAAGACACCTCCATAAAAAGGTAGGAGGGTCAATTGGATATGGGAGTCTCAGTCTTTCTGGTGCGTTAGAAGTCGGAAGCAAGAACCCGGGTAAGAACACCTTCATGTCTTTCTCGGTCAGGCAACCTTCTTATGGCGCCAAAATCCAGTTTTTCAAGACCCATGAATATATTGACGGGAATCTGGATGTGGAAGGCGCGTCACTTCCGTATGCTTTCACATCGGACTATCCGGGAACCATGCGTACTTTGACTTTTGACGCGTATTACCTGTTCAACCATCGCCATTTCTCGTACACCGCGGCCACGGAAGGAAACTTTGTGCAACATCGTTCCGCCGGTTCCTGGATGGCTATAGCTAAGTATCATCAAGGTGACATGTCTTTGGATCAGAACGATAAGTTCATGCTTTCGTTCTCAAATGGTTTGTGCCGGTATATAACCAGGCAGGTTTCCATCGGTGCCGGGTATTCATTCAATTTTGTACCTATTCACAAGAATGCTTCCAACCCGTTGTCTGGTAAGGGCTTCCGTAACCTGACGGTTAATCTCTCCGCGATCCCGATGGCATCCTTGTATAACCATCTCATCACTTACTCTATCTTGCGGGAAGTCGATTCTTCCGGCAGATCACAGTTTGACGGAAAAATTGTTCCGGCTTTTATAGTCCGGGGAGGGTTGAGTTTCTCTTGGGATCGTTTCTGCCTGGTCTCCTCTGTTTCTTATAATAGATTCGGATTCAACGGATTACCATCTATTGTGTGGGAAGACGGCCATAGCTTGAAAAACGATATTGACACTGATGGGTCTTTCTATGACCTCACCGCCAAATTCAGTGTTATCGTCAGACTGTAGATTTATTTAACGATCAAATAGGTTCCTCCGGCTACGATCAGCGCAACAAAGATAATTAAGGCGATGTAGACCAAACCATACATCACACCTGTCTTGATTGTCAGCCCTAAGCTTTTTTTTATGGAGATTTCGAACAGCTGGCAATAATCGAAAACAAGAAGGATCACCATAAGCCAGAGTCCGATTTCCCCTCTTTTACCTAATGGTAGAAATAGGGAAAACAGCATGAAGAAGCAAAACTGGCAAAGCACGTAGGCAGCGATTGCGGCAGCCGCGGAAAAAGATATTTTCTTTTTCCTGAGAGTCCAGGCCATGGCTAACCAAAGGACAATGAAACTACCCAGGAACAGATAAACGCCTTGACTTCGCAGAGCCCCTTCGAAAGCGGCTATTGAAGCTTTTAGCGGGGTGTCAACATCTTCCGGATGCTGGTCCAAACTGAATATATGCCGATATTTAGCGATGAATGTCACGAACTTAACCCGGGTAGGATCTAAATTTAAGGAATCATCCTGGCTTATAAACACAGCTGGAGAAACTCCTTCGGTTTTGGCTTTGACGGCATTGAAATTCGGATTGATGATGGAAGAGATCAAGGCGAAGAAGGCATAGAAGATAATCAGTGATGTCAACGGAGCGAGATAGCGTTCATGCTGCCCGTTGAGGTAATCCCTGATCATATAGCCAGGCCTGAGCAGAAGGTGGGCGAAGGTGCGTTTGGCATCCTCATTCAGGAAGGGGATACTGTCAAAGGCGCCTTTAGAGAATCCGTCTTTGTGTGACACTTCCTTTGCGCGCCTCCATGGGATGAAACCCAGGGTCTGCCAAATTCTGAAAGCCCTGTATCGGGTCTGGAAAGAATGCTTCATCAACTTAGGTTTCAAGCCTGGAGCCAAGTGTATTTCTTCACACTATAGAGCGGAATAAAGGGGAGTATGATGGGGGTTTTCTTGATATATTCCTGATATTCAGGATTTTCCCCATAGACTTCGTCTTGTCGTAGTTCAAGCCTCCGTGCTCCGCTGAACATCACGTAGACGATTCCGATATAACCAATGGCCACGATTACCCACTGCCAGGCGTTCAGGCTGGCGCCTATTCCCGACAATAAGGCTCCTGTCCAGATCACAAGCTCTCCAAGGTAGTTGGGGCAGCGGACGATCTTGTAAAGGCCAGTGTCTACGAAACGCTTCGAATTGATCTTTTTAGCTGCTGACTTTTGCGCGTCCGCACCTGCCTCAAGCATCACTCCGCAGGCCATTACAGCGGCCCCTATCCATGCCCATAAATCGTTGATGGGCAGTTCCTTCGCTGTGTTTGCAAGCCTGAAGGCGACAGGGCTTACCTGGCCTACATAAAGCAGGGCGCAGAAAATCCATACAGCTAAGACAACCCCGACAGGTTTCTTGTTTTGAAGGGATGGATCATAAAGGATCTTGCGATAAGCCGCGGCCTTCTTCTCACGGATCAGGAGGTAAGTTCCCAAGCGGCAGCCGAATATGAACATCACCGCACACAAGAGAGCTGTCGGTGGAGTCACGGCTCCGGCGAAAATAATCACAAGAGTCAAGGCTAGGGCGGCTATACCATAACCATAACCGAGACTGAAGAAATAGATGAAATATTTCCAACCTACGGCCGATATGACCAGCGACACCGCAAGCAAGATCCAAAGATAAGACATGATAATATTAGGTTTTTGATAGGTCAAATATACAAAATAAATCGTTATCTTTGGTTTCACTGGTCTTTACGCATGCTGATTGACCTTCCCCGAATGAGCGATAAACACATGATGATATGACACGAAGAGAGTTTATGGAAAAGAGTGCCGCACTTGGTGCTGGCCTCGCGATGAGTCCACTTATGTTTCGAATGTCCGCGAAGCCTGTTGGAGCGAATGACAAGATCCACCTCGGTTTGATAGGTTGCCGTAGTCAGGGATTCGCCGATCTTCAGGCTTTCCTGCGCAATCCGGAGGTCGATTGTATCGCTCTCTGCGATATTGACCAAAGCGTGCTTGAAGGGCGAGCCGCGGACACGGAGAAGATTCAGGGCAAAAAGGTTAAGCACCTATACAAAGATTGGAGAAAACTAATTGACAACAAGGATATTGATGTAGTCATAATCGGCACTCCTGACCACTGGCATTGCCTTCAGTTAGTGGCAGCGTGCGAGGCCGGAAAGGATGTTTATTGCGAGAAACCTCTTGGCAATAGCATAGAGGAATGCAACATAATGGTGCGAGCTGCTGAGAAATATAACCGGATCGTGCAGGTGGGACAATGGCAACGCAGTGATCCTCATTGGCAGGACGCTATGGATTTTGTGCACAGCGGCAAACTTGGCAAGATCCGCACTGTGAGGGTGTTCTCTTATCAAGGTTGGTGCCCTTCAATACCGGTTCAGCCTGACCAGCCGGTTCCGGATGGTGTCGATTATGACATGTGGCTTGGTCCAGCCCCGCTGCGTCCATTCAATCCTAACCGTTTCCATTTCACTTTCAGATGGTTCTGGGATTACGCTGGTGGCCTGATGACCGACTGGGGAGTGCATCTGTTGGATTATGCCCTTTATGGAATGAATGTCACCGCTCCAAACAGCATCATGGCATCGGGAGGCAAGTTCGGCTATCCTGATGACGCTTGCGAGACTCCTGACTTGCTCCAGACAGTTTACACTTTCGATGATTTCACTGTAATGTGGGATCATGCGATCGGAATCGATGACGGCGCTTATGGCAGGAATCATGGCCTAGGGTTCGTGGGCGAGAACGGAACCCTTGTTGTCAACCGCGGGGGATGGGAAGTTATTCCGGAAAAGGTCAATGGTGTCGAGCGTATGGAAGCTGTCGAATTGCGGAAAAACTATGGAGAGGGAGGCTTGAACCTTCATGCTAAGAACCATCTGGAGTGCATCAAGAGCCGGAATCCCAACTGCAACGCCAGCATCCAGATCGGAGCCCATATCGCCAAGTTCGCCCATCTGGGCAATATCGCATACCGTACTGGCAAGAAGCTCACTTGGGATGGTAAGACGTTCCATGACGCGGAGGCAGACACTTACCTTTGCAAGGCTTACCGTGAGCCTTGGAAATTGCCACGGATTTAGAAACACTTGATGATCAACTCTTTAAATATGTTAAGGATCAAACATCTCTTAGTACTGTCTTTGGGAATCATCCTGGCAGCTTGTTCACCCAAAGAAAAACCTGAAACATCAAAGGATATAGCCCTGCGTTTCAACGACCAAGGGACTTTCAAGATTTTGCAATTGACAGACACTCACATTTGTTGGGAGAATCAGGAAGAATACGTAAAGGCTCTCCATCAACTATGCTATATGCTTGATACAGAGAAACCTGATCTAGCGGTATTCACCGGAGATGTGGTGACAGGTATCGGTGCGGATTCTTCCTGGGTCAACTTCCTGAAGCCTTTTGATGAGAGGGGAATACCCTTTGTTGTCACGTTAGGCAACCATGACAGGGAGCAGGAGCTGACGGAACGTCAGCTCGCGGATATCGTGATGTCGCATCCTATGAGCTTGAACACGGCCAAGTCCGGCTGGCTGGACGACGTGGCCGTGGAAATCAAGTCCTCTTCAGGAGACGGGATCGCCGCCCTGTTGTATTGCATGGATTCTGGAGACTACTCCATGAATGAGTCCGTAGACTCACATTACGGATGGTTCAGGTGGGATCAGGTGGATTGGTATCGCCAGACCAGTTTCGCCTATACCAACGCCCACGGGGGTGTGCCGTATCCGGCATATTCATTTTTCCATATTCCTCTTCTGGAATATGGCGAAACCATCAAGACAGTCCCTGCTGTGTCGGGCGTCCGGGAGGAAAACGAATGCCCGGGTTACCTGAACACCGGACTATTCTCGGCTTTTGTTGAGTGTGGTGATGTACATGCCATCTTTACCGGCCATGACCATGTCAATGACTATGTCGTCAAGAAGGATGACGTTTACCTGATTTACGGAAGGTTCTCCGGCAGGAACACGACTTACAATAATCTGCCGTTTGGTTCCAGGATAATCGAGTTGACAGAAGGTGATTACGGTCTCCGCACATGGGTCCGTGAGGAGGATGGGGGAGTCGTTCAGGTGGACACTTTGAAAGTGGATCTGGATTACACCCTTCACAAAGCCGTTGACGCGAAAGGGAAAGAGCATGGCTTGACCAGGACGGAATTTATCGGAGACTACACCGTTGCCGAAGATATCCTTTCCGGAACCAAGATGGCCTCAGAGGTCGTCAGTACCCCGTTTGTCGTACGCAAAAGGCATACTGAGTCACATGGTTACCTGCAGACCGGTAAACTCTTCGTTCCAGAGACAGGAGTCTGGTTTTTCCATGTGACAAGTCGTGGGAAAGCCACTCTTCACGTTGATGACTGGACCATCAGCGGTGACGACCTTTTCCAGGGAAGGATCAATCTTGAGAAGGGCTTCCATGATTTCAAAGTGATAATGGCCGACAAGGCAGGAGGTCAGGATAGGTTAAGGGTTCAATGGCGTCGCTTGGACCACGCTAAGTACCAGGACATTCCTGAAGAGTATCTGTACCTGGAATAACCCTTCCTTTTTGCACCACGAGTTTCACATTGATATCGTTATCATAGATGACGATATCGGCGTCCTTGCCTTTTTGAAGTGTTCCCTTCCGGTCTTCAACTCCGAGAATCCGGGCCGGAGTCTCGGAACTCATCCGGATGACATCATCGAAAGGAATACCCGCGCTCACCATCGTTCTGATAAGTACATCCATGGTGGCTACACTGCCGGCCAGGGCGGAGCGGTCTGACAGTTTGCACACCCCGTCCTCAACTATGACACGCCCGTCGGAGATGCCGTTCACGTCGCCGCCCGCGGAGGCGGCCAGGGCGTCGGTGATGAGAGCCATCCTGTACGCTCCTTTTATCTGGTATATTAATCGGAGAATCGTCGGCGGGACATGTTTGCCGTCAGCGATCACCTCGACCGTCATTCCAGGAATAAGGTAAACGCTCTCGATCGTCCCCTCATGTTTGTATTCCCGGACATTATGGACGCTTGTCATAGCGTTGTAGAAATGGGTCGCATGAGTGCAGCCGCATTCGAAGGCTTTGAGAACTTGGGAATATTCCGCTTCGGTATGGGCCAGAGACGCCAGGACCGAATGCTCCCGGAGACATTTGGCAAAGGCTTCTGTGCCAGGAAGTTCCGGGGCGAAATCCCACCTTTTGATGACTTTTGTGCTATCCAGGATAGACTTATAATCCTCCTCTATGGGGGGAGTGACATATTCCGGAATGATCGCTCCGACCTTGTGGGGATTCAGATACGGACCTTCAAGATGAAGCCCTAGCAGAGGCGAGCCTGGCTCGGAAATCAATTTCTCGCAGGTACTTATAGCTTTCCAGATTGTCTCGACAGGGCAGGCTGGCAGGGTGGCGAGGAACGATGTTGTGCCGAAACGCGCATGTGAGGCCATCACATCGCGAAAGGCGTCTTCTGTCGCCTCTTCAAACTCCCTTCCTCCTCCGCCATGAATATGGAGGTCTATTCCCCCGGGAACAACGGACATCCCCTTAGCGTCATATACCTTCGCATCCGGAATCTCAACAGGAGAGCCGGTAATCTCCTCAATGACGCCGTCTTTGATAATGACGTTCGCATTGATGGTCCCAGATGGGGTCAGGACTTTTCCTCCTGCAATTTTAAGGAACATCGTGCGGAAACTATTAATTGAAAGGAATATAGGACATCCAGTCAGTCTCAAGTTCATAAGGGTACAGAGGCTTCTCGATGGATGCGGAGTTGGTGTCCACCGGCCAGTTGTTGGTGTGCCAGAAATTGAGGCGATATTTTGTCTTCAAGCAGGGTACGCCGTCTTTTGACGGGTGGCCAGGGAATAATTCTTTTCCTCCTTTATAGTCCCATAAGATCACTTTTTCGCCAGTTTCAGGGTGGATCAACCACCAGACCAGATGGTCGGGATACCAGTCCCAGCCATAGGTGTAAAACTGCTTGGAAGCGTCGTAGCCCTCGATGGCTTCAATAGACTCGGGCAGATTCTGAAGATCAGTCAGAGCTGTTCTTGGAATCCGGTCGACAGAGCCGTCAGGCATGCGAGTCTCTCCTCGATATGTGGTCTCAAGAATCTCTCCGGTGGCCAGATTGATTGTGCGCCCAACACGGTTTAGCGATCCTCTCTTGCCGGTCCAGGTGCCGATGTATATTATTCGAGGATCCGCCAGAAGCCATTCGAAATCAATCTCACTCAGTCCGAATTCCGGGTCGACATTGTATGTGAAATACCCCACCACGGCTCCGATATTGGGTTGCGCGTCCCTGGCGTTTGGAACTTTAAGCCTGGCGGAATAACTACCGTAGAAGGTGTAGTCTTTGGAAATGATCTCCGGTCCCTTTCCCGCTCCGGCCGGATCATCCGGATCAATGCGGTAGAGCATTATGTCAGTACCCTCTTCCGTGAAGGATCGGATGCCTGAATAGTAGCGGGAGTCATAGCCTGATGTCCTGTAGTTGTAATCGAAGTATTCCGAGCTCTCTTTTGAGAAGTTCTCGGTAAAGGCACCGTGGAACTTCACCTCCTGGGCGAATGCCTGTCCGGCCGCTAGCAGGAGCAGAGCGGTGAGAGTAAAAGCGACTTTCCTCATGATTACAGGTCGTCAATAGGGTTCCTTCCCAATGTGCCTGAAGAAGTTGTGGTCATCAGGTTCGAATACTTCAGGATCACATGCCAGGAAGATTGGTTCTTCACGTCGGCGTCGAGGGAGATGGTCCCGTTAGGAAGGTTATAAACCGCGAGATTGCTCCCTGTGGAAGTGACAGGCTCAATGCCATATTTCTGGGTGAGGGAGGCCTGAAGTGAATCGTAGGCTTTCTCCAACGCGTCCCAATCCTGGATCACAGGAAAGTCAATGCGGACTTCCTGGACAGGATTATTTCCGGAAGGAGTGATCCGGCATCCGCTATATCCTGCGAAATCACCTGTAAATGAGCCGTTTCCGGCATTCTTAAACCCGGCTTTGACCAGCTCGTTTCCAAAAGATGAAAGAGATCCTTTGATAGGAATTCCCTTGAAGGTTAAAGGGGTTGAAGCCGTCGTGGTGGTTGTGGAAGGGATAGTGGTTGTGGTTGTTGGACTGTCGTCATCTCCGATGCCGAGCTGTCTTTCCAGATCCTTGATGTCCTGTGGGACATCCTTGTCGTTCGAGTTGTCTTTTTTAGAGGTTTTCTCTTTAGGCGTGAACCATCCACCATCAGTCTCTTCTGTGTTCTCGTTTCCATTTCCGCCCAAACCTCCGGGCAGAGAGATCACATTTCCGTAATGTTCTGAACAGTATTTTACCGCCAGGAAAGCGATCGCGAGGATCACGATAAGTCTAACAAGCTTTTTCATTTCCAGTTGATTATCAGTACCACAAATATAAGAAACACTTCCTTAACCTGCGACAATCTTCTTGTAGTTCCTCTTGAAGAAGTTGATTGTTATTTTTTTGCGGAATAAAAAGGCCAAGCGGAAAGAATCCATCATGGCGGTTTTTGTTCCTTTCGTTATCAAGAGAAGGTCGTATGATTATAGCAGATCCATGGGAAATAATTGTCGGCGGGAGCGTACCCAAGGACCGCGCAGGCTAACGCGAATATCGGTTCGTCGGCAGGTTTTATAAACAGCCTGAATTTATAGTCAAAAAAGTGTTCATGGACATATGCGACAGTGCCAATGAAGTCAGATAAGCCTGCTCCATTCCGGTCGATATAATAAGCTCCTCCGTGGAGAGTAATGCAGAACTTGATCTTGTCCGACAAATCACCGATATCGCTTTTCTTGAACCAACCGTTTTCCGAGTCGAGAGGCAGTTGTCGTCCGAGAACGCCAAATGCCGGAGATCCTTCGAATATCGTCCAAATATCGTTCAAATCCCTGTATGCCAGGCAATCGGCATCAACAAAAATGGTCTGGTCGTATGGAACAAGACTTGGCAGGAGCAGTTTGTCATTGTATGAGCGGGTAGGATCCCGTAACAGGATGACATCGTCAAAACAATCTGTATATCTGTTGGTTCTGTCGCAGATGATGGCGAAGGGCAAAGGATCCGAAGCGAAATGGCGGTAAGACAACAAAAGATTCCTGGCCATGATGTAATACATGGTGTTTCCAGTGGCTACGGTGACGAATCCTTTCCTTGCGCTTTCCCGCATAACAGTATTTTGTTTAGACCATTATCTGGTGTTCGCTTCAATTAATATTCCCTGGCAGGAGGATACAGGGATTTCGTACCAGCCTTCCGCGTCCCTGCGCATAGGAATATATCCATCTCCATTTCTTACGGTGACCTCTTTTCCGGGGGCCTTGAAACGTAGGAGATGTTTCTTGGGAGCTTTGTCAAAGGGGTCGTCAGCGACACAAATAAACAGAGCCTTGGCATCGCTTCCGTCCTTAGACACCATCTTTCCTACAACCAGAGGGCAGCCTGCAGAAAGGTTGGAAAAAACCTCGTCACTATATTCCTTGAGACTGCTCTCTGAAGTTTCCTCGAGCATGTCAGTCCCGTCGAAACCGACGAAGGATGTGGACTTGTTGATATATTTCATATAGTCCTTTCCAATGGAATGTAGTTCGGCGTTGACCTTTTTCAGCTTGTCATATTGCTGGGTCTTCTTTCCGTTCTCATCCACCACCTGGTTCTTCCACCAGCCGGCGGTATAGCAAGCCCAAGTCAGGTTCTCCGCACCGAAAGCCAGGGCGGAATACGCTTGGAACCTCAGTTCATTTTCCTTGATCCAAACCTTTGGGTCAGAACTGTTTACCTGCACTGTTACCCACATCCCCCGGCCAGTTCTACGGCAAGCGTCGGAAACAACAACGAGATTGGCGTAGTCCTTCGCCACTCCTATGGTTTTGTAATAGAAATCATAGGAGATATAGTCTGCCGGAACATATTCGCAATACTGACGGATATGCTCTTCATAGGTCGGAGTGCCCAGTTGGTTCTTGGTCTGGACATCTGTGTTCTGTGACACGGAAGCATAGTTCGGATAGAGATTTATGAAGGCGAATTGATTTTGGAACAGTTCCTCAACCTTCCTGAGCACTTTCCCGTAATATGGAAAATCCAGGGCGGAAGGCTCATCTCCGATATCGATGCCCCATATTGCAGGATGGTCTTGGAAAGAGGCCGCGGCTTCCTCGTATTTTGACAGGGGATTGGTCTCCTCCAGTTTGCCGGCATTGTCTCCGTCGCCGCCCCACCAACCTGGAACGATTCCGCTGACGATGGCGCCGACGCCGTATTTGTTGAACAGATCCAAAGCCGGGCGATCGTTTTCCATGCATATCACGAAATCAATCCCGCAATCAGCCAAATCCTTGATATGTGCCTCCGTACGGGCATAGGGCCGGAGATGGTAAACTCCAATATTCAGCTTGCCGCGATCCATCCGGCCAGCCTTTGTCGCATAATTAGAGGTGTTCTGGGCAAATAGCCCTGTTGTGGCGGCAATGGCGATCATAGCCGCGATAATTCTAGAGATTTTCATAATAACAAAGATAATGAAAAATGTGATTCGGAGGTTTTTACTATATTTAGGGCTATGATCAAAAGAATAATCAAAGTAATACTTATTACTGCCGTAATCGTCTCTTGTTCAGACAAGTCGTCGGCACCAGGGATGATCCCGACAGATGCCGAACTTGAGTCTCGTGTGGAGAAGACTCTGAAAGGGATGACTCTGGAAGAAAAGGTAGGACAGATGGTCCAACTCACCATTTCGGTTTTGGAAGATGACACTCATGAAGCTCTCGACCCTGCCAAGTTGGACGAGATATTCGGCGTGTATAAAATAGGATCCATACTGAATGTGATGAACGGACGGGCCCATACTAGGGAACAGACGGCTTCCATGATTCGTCAGATTCAGGAGAAATCGATGGAAATGATTGGTATTCCGTGCGTTTATGGATTGGATATGGTGCATGGTGCGAATTATCTTACCGACGGAACCATCTTTCCTCACGAGATTAACCTGGCCGCCACTTTTGATCCTTCTTTCGCCAGAATAATGGGGGAGGTGACGGCATACGAGACCCGTGCCGCCATGGTGCCTTGGGTATTTACTCCTACGGTTGACCTTGGAAGGGACCCTCGTTGGCCAAGGATTTGGGAGGACTGGGGAGAAGATGCGTATCTTGCTTCAGTTATGGGGGTTGAGGAGACGCTCGGACTCCAGGGCGAGGATCCCAACCGTATAGATCTGGAGCATGTGGCGGCCAATCTCAAATGCTTTATAGCTTATAGCATGCCCTACTCAGGCAAAGACAGGACTCCCGCCTATATTCCACCGCATGACCTTAGAGAAAAGTTTTTCGCTCCCTTCCTCTCATGTTTCCGGGCCGGAGCCCTGAGCATAATGGTCAACTCATCGTCTGTCAACGGGATTCCTTTGCATTCAGACAAGGAACTTCTGACAGGATGGGCCAAGGAGGAGACCAATTGGGACGGAATGATAGTGACCGACTGGTCAGATCTGAATAACCTCTATGAAAGGGACCATATCGCTACGGACAAAAGGGAGGCTATCAAAATCGGCATCAATGCCGGGATTGACATGATTATGGAGCCTTACGACACGGAGTGCTGCGCTATTCTGGCGGATCTCGCCAGGTCGGGTGATATTCCTATGTCACGTATTGATGATGCAGTGAAAAGGGTTCTGAGGATGAAGTACAGGATAGGCCTTTTCGACAATCCGGTCTGGGATACAGAAGCGTTTGACAGGTTCGCCAGTGATGAGTTCGCCAAGCGATCATACCAAGCGGCCGTGGAGTCGGAAGTCCTTCTTAAGAATGATGGCGTCCTTCCGATATCGAAAGGGGAAAGGATTTTGGTAACTGGCCCCAATGCCAACAGTCTCAGGACATTAAACGGTGGTTGGTCGTACACTTGGCAAGGAGAGGGAGACTCATATGTGCCGCAATACAACACTATTCTTGAGGCCATGCGTAACACTTTCGGGGAAAACAACGTAATCTATGAACCCGGAGTGACCTATGATCTTTCGGTCAATGATTGGAAAAAGGAAAACAAGCCGGAAATAGGGATGGCGGTAGCCGCGGCTAGGAGAGCGGATGTGATAATTGCCTGCGTCGGTGAGAACTCCTATTGCGAGACCACCGGCAATATCGACGACATCAATCTTTCAGTGAACCAGAAGGATCTTGTCCGTGCCTTGGCCGCGACCGGGAAGCCTGTTGTATTGATCCTGAACGAGGGTCGTCCAAGGATTATCGGAGATATCGAACCGATGGTCAATGCTGTGGTTGACATTATGTTGCCTGGCATTTTCGGTGGTGACGCGCTTGCCGCCCTGATCTCAGGAGAGGAAAACTTCAGCGGAAAGCTTCCGTTCACATATTCAAAGCACATCAATGCCCTTCATACCTATGACTATAAGGTTCAGGAGCACCGGGAGATGATGGATGGGGCATATAATTATGACGCTGTCATGGACATCCAGTGGCCCTTCGGCTTCGGTCTGAGTTACACTGAATATGCCTTCTCAGACCTTAAGTGCTTGGGGCCAAGCTCGTTCACCGCTGATGATATTCTTAAGTTCTCAGTTACCGTCAAGAATACGGGGGACCGTGCCGGACGGGAAGCCGTCCTGCTTTATTCGAGTGATTTGGTCGCCAGCATAATCCCGGATGTCAAAAGGCTTCGGGCTTTCAAGAAAGTTGAACTGGAAGCAGGAGAGAGTCAAGAAGTTACGTTTGAGATTCCGGCTTCATCCCTGGCCTTTGTCGGGCGGGATGGCCGGTGGCGTCTTGAGGAGGGGGATTTCCGTATCAGTTGCGGTGGTCTTTCCGCCTTGGTTCACTGTGCGGAAACCAAGGTTTGGAATACGCCGAATATTTGAGTGGACGCTATTACTTGAAATTGAATCTTATGTCCGCCGGAATATTCACAGAGCGGAGGTTCCACAGGTCTTCATCGTAGTCTTCTCCGCGTTTCGAGTACTTGCTCTCAAACGCCAAGGCACCTTCACGGTCGCCTGTGGCTTGTGTCTTGAGGATAAAGGCGGTGAGGTCAGACAGCGCGTTCTCCATTTTATCCAAATTCAACTCGTACAGCCCCGAAGGTTTATGCTTGAATGCGCCTGCTTCTTTGAGATAGTTGTAGATAATCACACTGCTGCGACCAAGAGCTGAGGCTTCTCCAAAACGCTCGGAACGGACTAGGGAAGCGAAGTAGGTTGTAAGGACATCGTCCCTGTAGAAATAGTGGTTATGGATGTCGAAGTGTTTCTGGAGTTTGCAGACAAGGAGGGTACTGGCTGCATTCGACTTCAACTCTTCAAAAGTCGCGGCGGCGCTTCCAAGAGCTTGCTCCACGCTACCCAAACCGTTGACGGTTTCCTTTACACCAAGTCCGTGGGCCACCTCGCGGAACACGATAGTCCAGAAGAAGGCGTCAGATGAAAGGTGCTCAGCGGTTTCGGCATCCAAAAGACGTTCTCCGGTGGGGGCGATTATTTTGTCGTATTTTGCCTTTATGACGTTCTGAAGCAATATTGTACGGGTTCCGCGGTCCCTCTGGACATCGGCGTCAAATGGCAGGTTCAGGGCGATGACCTTAACACCGGCATTGGCCTTTCCGGCATAGTACAGGGCGTCGCAAGAGAATATGTTTGAGCCGGTTCCGGGCTGGAAGGTCTTATATTCAGGGTCCCCGGGAAGGTCTTCCTGCAACTCGGCGATGCGGGAAACATATTGCATCAACTCATTGGTTTGCGCCTCGTTTTTAAGCAGGACGTAAGCCTCATAGGAGCGCTTGATGCCCAGAAGTTGATCATCCGTTACTTCGTTAGGGCCGATGACAAGATCCATTTTGCTGTCATCCATATCCAGCCAGGCGATAGAGCTATCGTAATAGCTGTCTGTCTTGAGAGCTTCGGCTTTTGCCAAGAGATAATCCCTGACGCTGGGTTTGATCGTGATGTCGGCAGCCACCTTTAAGTAATTGTCAATCTTTTCGATATAGGATTTATAAGCATCATGATACCATACAGCTTCAAGAGAGCCGTTAGCCGCGCGACGGATAAGGGTATAAGGACTGTTCTTGTCGGGATTGTCCCAGGCCTCGAACTCTTCCACCGTCATATCCGCGGGATAAAATCCGGCTCCGGCCGGGCGGTCGCCGTAGCCTTCCACGAACGAGTTGCCATTGGTGCGGTCCCACGGGCCGTAGTTGATTTCGGCAAAAGTCTTTTGGAGCGGATCGGTTATCCCGTCAAGCAGAGCCTGTTTGTCACCGAAATACTGTTTCCAGTAGATGGAGTCAACCACATCAGCCGCATATCGGTAAAGTCTGAGGACCTCCTTCCCGTGATCAGTAATGTTGCTCAAGTCCGGAGCGTCAAAAGTGACAACCGCATAATCCGAGACTTTGCGGGTGAAGGGTGATTCGGGTGATTCAGCACAGGATACTGCTACTACAAGTGATACAACAGCAAGAAGCAAATACTTTTTCATCATGATGATCTTTTATACAAATATGGCTTATTTTGGTAAAATAACATTCATTATTGGGCATAATTTCGTGATTTAAAGGTCAGAATTAGTGTTTTTGTTATATTTGAATATCAAATCAAAAGCTTTTTTAATGAGAAAGGTCATCGTTATGTTCGTGCTTCTGTTTCTTTCGGTTGGCGCGTGGGCTCAGTATGCCGGGAGCGGAACTATAAGAAGGGTGGGATCTCACATCGAGATGGATGGAGAACGACTTTCTCCTGAGGCGCGGACAGCCCTATTGGCTGATATTTGTGGACAGGATATCAATCCGGTATGGGAGAAGGCCAGGAAAGGCAGGAATACTGGCCTTGGACTTGTCATAGGTGGTGGTGTGGCCGTCATTGGCGGTGGCGCGTCATTACTGATTGGAGCGATTACCAGTGTGATTGGAGCGGCCGTGGGTGGAACGGTAGGAAGCATCGGAGGGCAAGAGAGTGCGCAACATGGCGCTGAAGAAGGTGCGCGGGCAGGGAAACCATTGATTACCGCGGGGTTGATTACCGCGGGGCTTGGAATAGTGTCCGCAGGTGTAGGTATTCCACTTCTTGTGAAGAGCAACAAGACACTTAGTGGTGTGGTTGACACCTATAATAACGGCATCGGCCTGGCCTTGAGATTCTAGTATACTCCAATTTGAACAGTAGTCGTTATATTACCATAATAAAGTAATAATAGAAAAATAGCTTAAAGAAAGCGGGATTCACTTCCCTGTAGGGCTTTGGTGCGGTTTGATCTCACAGCTTCTTCTGGTAGGGGCTATGTATTCTGAGATTAGACGACATAAAAAGGGGCAGGATTGATGACAGAAAAGGAAAAGATGCTTGCCGGACAACAGTATTCGGCTATAGACCAACAACTTCTGGAAGAGTTGATGGTTGTTAAAGATATTATTCACAAATATAATGCGCTCGCTCCTTCTGATTCCGCCTCAAAATTGGCGATATTGAAGGACCTTATATCGGAGATGATTGTTTTATCGGCCCTAACGTGAGTATTTACACGGCGTGTCACAGCACAGATCCGGAGGAAAGGAATAGCCGGAAGGAATGGGCGGAACCGGTAATCATCGGGAACAATGTGTGGATCGGTGGAAGCGTCACAATTCTGCCTGGTGTGAAGGTTGGAAACAATGTCACTATCGGAGCCGGATCCGTCGTCACCAAGAATATTCCTGACAATGCGTCCGCCATAAATGCCCGTCATTTCATTACGTATTACTCTGGAGACTCTGTCAATTGCAGTGTTTTGGTCGCGACGGAAAAGAAATAACTTTTTTGGAATAGGATAATTATATGATTTGGTGGATCATCTTTCTTGCGGTAATCCTGGTTCTCGTTGGGATAGCTTATCTTCGGGGCAAATGTGATGGGTTCATAGCCGGTTACAATACATCTATCCTGCGTGGCCATTCTATCGTTCGTCGCGGTAGTTTTAGCCAATACCTGGGCGAAGAAAAGAGGTAACTAAACCTCCTGGGGTGTTACCTGGGCGTTTTTTGCAAGCGGCAATTGTCAGTGCTTGACTTCTGGCGCATGGAAATATAGCCCATTTTTTCGAAAATATTCGCCAGGATTCGAAAGCATTCGAATTATCAGAAAACCGTCTTTTTCAGTCGTAGTTTTGCATCAGACAAAACAATTAACACGACAATAAAATGAAAAAGAACATCATCCTGGCCGCAGCCACCGTCATCGCCCTCTTCTCGAGCATCGCCAACTCCTCTGCCCAGAAAAAGGCC
>CACZZF010000005.1 GCA_902785575.1 uncultured Bacteroidia bacterium
GTCCAATTCCCCGAGCCGTTTCATTCGTGAGATAAACCAAGAATATATCGCCAACCCGTTGAGGGGTGACGAGTCCGATTCTGATGATTTGGTTTTCAGAGGTTTCGGGCGTTCCTTCCAGCGGTCGTTCAAGCCGAAGGTGTCAAGACCTGAGCCCAAACCGGCTCCAGTCGCTCAGGTGACACGTGAATCTCTCCTTAACCGTCCTCTTCCGCCAAAGATTCCGGACTCGGAATTCACTCCTGTACCGATGACAGCTTTAAGGACGGGCCAGCGAATTGAGCATAACCGGTTTGGCTTCGGGAAAATACTCGAGATCACCGGTCAGGTTCCCGATCTCAAGGCTAAAATCGTTTTTGATGATTATGGTGAGAAGATTTTGCTGCTGAAATATGCGAAAATTCGTATGGGATAGTTGTATTTATTCGGAAAATACGTATATTGCGACAGTTATGTTTTTCGAGAACGCTCATAAGCACCATCATTTCCTGGCCGAATAGGTCTGGTAAGCGATGGTGTCCATATATTAACGAAGTGAAATGACATCGGCTTGCCGGACAAGGCAGGCCGGTTTTTTATTTATGAATATGTTAAGAGTCGCTATCCAATCAAAAGGTAGGCTGAACGAGGAAAGCCTCAAACTTCTTAAAGATGCGGGAATCGAAGTTGATGACACCAAGCGTAAGTTCATAGGCAAGGCATCCAATTTCCCGCTGGAACTGCTTTATCTTAGGGACGATGACATCCCCGGAGTGGTCGCTGACGGCTCCGCCGACATGGGAATCGTCGGGTACAACGAGATAGCCGAGACAGGTGCGGATGTGAACGTAGTACGCAAACTCGGCTTCGGGAGATGCCGCTTGTCTCTGGCTATTCCTAAAACAGTTGATTATCAGGGTCTTCAATGGTTCGAGGGAAAATCTATAGCGACCTCATATCCAAATGTTCTTCGAGGTTTCCTGAATGAGAAGGGCATTTCGGCTGAGATTCGTCAGATTATGGGTTCCGTGGAGATCGCCCCTGCCGCCGGGATTGCCGACGCTATTTTTGATATCGTGTCATCTGGCGGCACCCTCGTTTCCAACGGATTGAAAGAGGTTGAGTCAGTCCTCGAAAGCGAAGCTGTCCTGATTTCCAGGAAGGATCTTCCTGAAGACAGGTTGGAGATCATGGATTCGGTGCTTTTCCGCATTGACGCCATTCAGGAGAGCAGGGGCAAGAAATATGTGTTGATGAATATTCCCACGGCCAAACTGCCCGATGCGATGGCTCTCCTTCCTTCGATGAGGAGCCCTACTGTGATGCCACTCGCCCTTGAGGGATGGAGTTCTCTTCACTCAGTAGTGGATGACGCTTCCATCTGGCAGACCGTAGAAGGCCTGAAAAGGATAGGGGCTGAGGGTATCCTAATCCTAAACGTTGACAAAATAATCGATTGATATATGAGAGTATATGTTGAACCGGACAGGATGCAATGGCCATCCTTGACAAGGCGGGTCAGCCGTGATGACGCCATGTTGGACTGGAGGGTCACTGAGATCCTCAAGAGTGTCAGGGAAGGCGGAGACATGGCTTTGGACCAAGTTATCCGTTTCGTTGAAGGTTTTGTTCCGGAGAATCTCAAAGTCACCAAAGAAGAATTTGACTTGGCTGAAGACCAAGTACCTGAGGACTTGAAGGAGGCCATCAGGGTCGCTGCCCAAAGGATTAAGGCCTTCCATGAGAAGGAGCGCCCCACAGATTCTGAGTGGGATGATGGGAACGGGGTCATTTGCCGACGGAAATTCCTGCCGTTGAGGAGGATAGGGCTATATGTGCCAGGAGGTACCGCCCCTCTTTTCTCGACAGTATTGATGATGGGAGTCCCTTCATCAGTCGCCGGATGTCCGGAGAGGATAATATGCACTCCCGCGGCTAAGGATGGGAGTGTGGCTCCCGCGATCCTTTTCGCCGCCAAGATCTGCGGGATAACTGAAGTATACAAGATTGGTGGCGCGCAGGCTATCGCGACCATGGCTTATGGGACCGAGACGATAAGGAAAGTCGATAAGATATTTGGTCCTGGAAACAGATACGTCTTGAAAGCCAAGCAGTTGGTTTGCCGTGAAGGTGTGGCGATCGATATGCCTGCCGGACCATCTGAGGTGATGGTTGTCGCTGATAGTACGGCTAAAGTGCCGTTTATCGTGGCTGACCTGTTGTCCCAGGCGGAGCATGGCCCTGACAGCCAGGTGATTCTGGTTTGCCAGGACTTGTCGATGGCAAGGGAAGTCCAGCGTGAAATCAATGACCGGAAAGCTCTGCTGCCTAGAGAGGGAATAGTTGACAAGGCGTTGACTGACAGCAGGATTGTGGTGTTCTCTAACTTGGAGGATGGCATTGAGTTCGCTAATGCCTACGCTCCGGAGCACCTTATCCTCTCGGTCGCCGATCCTGAATCCCTCGCGTCTAAAGTGACTGCCGCCGGAAGCGTGTTTATGGGCCATTACTCTCCGGAGAGCGCGGGTGATTATGCGAGTGGCACAAATCACATATTGCCGACAAAGGGCACCGCGGTGGCTTGGAGCGGGGTTGGCGTGGACACTTTCATGCACGCCATAACTTTCCAGTCACTGAGCAAGGAAGGCCTTTCCAGGATTGGCGGAGCGATAATAACCATGGCGGAAGCTGAAGGTCTTAAGGCACATGCGGAAGCGGTGCGTGTTAGACTTGATGAAGGAGGGAAATGATATGACAATATCCGAAGTTTTGCTACTCGCGAGGGAAAATATAAGGAGCCTCACCCCTTATTCCACAGCCAGGGATGAGTACCGTGGTGAATTGGGAATACTCCTTGACGCTAACGAGAGTCCCTATGGGAAAGAAGGCCTTAACAGGTATCCTTCACGGAACCTCAGGGAATCGCTTGCCGAGAAGATATCCAAACTGAAGGGTTTGCCGAGGGAGAGACTATTTCTCGGAAACGGGAGCGATGAGACTATTGACCTGTGTTACAGGGTGTTCTGCCAGCCCGGGAAAGACAATGCCGTGATGATCGCCCCGAGTTACGGGATGTATTCTGTCTGCGCCGGAATCAACGATGTGGAATGCCGCCAGATTCAATTGGAAGAAGATTTCACCTTGCCTGTTGACGCTCTGCTGGATGCTTCCGACAGCGGGACCAAACTGATGTTTTTATGTTCCCCGAACAACCCTACCGGCAACGCTTTCCCCGAGAGTGGGATCAGACGGCTTCTGGACGAATTTAAAGGTGTCCTTGTCTTGGATGAGGCTTATGTCGATTTCTCTGAGCAAGGTTCAATGGTGGGACTTCTAGAGGAATATCCCAACTTGATCATTCTCCAGACCCTTTCCAAGGCTTACGGTATGGCAGGGCTTAGAGTAGGAATGGCTTTGGCGGATCCCGCTATAGTGTCTTTATTCGATAAGGTCCGTTATCCATATAATATCGGTACAGATACCTTGCGTCTGGCTGTCGGTAGCATTAATCCTGAGAAAGTCGCTTCCGAGATACAGATGATCAGGGCACAGAGGGATATGGTCGCTTCGAGGCTGGCAGGATTCAGATGTGTCGAAAAGATATTTCCGAGTGACGCTAACTTCCTGTTAGTCAAGGTGTCAGATCCAATCGCACTGTATTCCCACTTGCTTAGGGACGGGATTATAGTCAGGAACCGCTCATCTGTCACCGGTTGCGAGGGTTGTCTCCGTCTGACTGTCGGAACTCCAGAGGAGAACAACAAGATGCTTAGGTCCATCGGGGCTTTCGAGAATCCCGGAGCGATTGATTACGCTCCAGTCCAGGAAGGACGCCGGGCATGTCGGGAGAGGGTCACCCGTGAGACCAAAGTGCTGGTTGAGGCTGACCTTGACGGTAATGGCGAGAGTTCCATCAGCACAGGTCTTCGGTTCTTTGACCACATGCTTGAGCAGATTCCCCATCACTCTGGTATCTCATTGAAGATAATCGCTGAAGGGGATCTCGATGTGGATGAGCACCACACTATGGAGGATGTCGCTATCACTCTCGGAGAGACTCTGTTGGAGGCTTTGGGGGACAGGAGGGGCATAGAGCGTTATGGATTCGCACTGCCTATGGATGAGTGCGATGCCTTTGTCACTATGGATCTCGGTGGCCGTATCGATTTCAAATGGGATGTCGTTTTCACAAGGGAATATGTCGGGGACACTCCAACTGAGATGTTCAAACATTTCTTCCAGTCGCTTTGCTCGGCGTTGAAGTGCAACCTTCACATTACCGCCAAAGGGGAGAATAACCATCATCTCGCGGAATCCGTGTTCAAAGCTTTCGCCAGGACTCTTGGCGCTGCCGTGAAGAAAGATCCTTTCAAGTATGATATTCCTAGCAGCAAAGGGACATTATGATAGCCGTTGTCAGATATGATGCCGGCAATGTCCTGTCGGTGGTGAATGCCTTACGCCGGTGCGGAGTTGAGGAATTTGAATTGACCTCGGATCCTGAGGTTATCAAAAACGCCGACAAGGTCATACTGCCTGGAGTCGGGGATGCCTCGGTGGCGCTGTCCAGCCTGCGTTCCTTGGGCCTGGACGCGGTGATCAGCTCCTTGACTTGCCCTGTTTTAGGAATATGTGTCGGGATGCAGGTCCTCTGCCGTCATTGCGAGGAAGGTGATGTGGATGGTCTAGGCATATTCGACACTGAAGTCAGTCGTTTCAACTTGGAGGACCCCGGTCTGAAGATCCCCCATATGGGGTGGAACCAGTTGAAAGATATGAGAACCCCTCTTTTCAAAGGACTCCCTGATGGATCCTATGTGTATTTCGTCCATTCTTTCCGGGCTGAATTGTCCAGGGACACTATTGCCACTACAGTTTACGGGTCTCCTTTCAGTGCCGCTTTAGCTAAGGATAATTTCTTCGGGACTCAGTTCCATCCGGAGAAGAGCGGCCCTTCTGGAGCCTTGATAATCAAAAACTTCCTGGCTTTATGATACAAATAGTTCCAGCCATTGATATTATCGGGGGACGTTGCGTCCGTCTCAGCCAGGGAGATTTCTCCAGGGAGACCTCCTATGAGACGACTCCTGTCGAGATGGCGTCACGGTTCTTGGAGAACGGTTTTAAGAGCCTTCATGTGGTGGATCTTGAGGGTGCCAAGAATGGGAAACCCGCTAATCTGAGATCATTGAGAGAGCTTGCCTCCTTAGGCGATATCAAGATTGAGTGGGGCGGGGGAATCAAGACCCGTCAGGATCTAGAGGCGGCATTTGAGGCTGGGGCTTCCAGTGTTGTATTCGGAACCTTGGCTGTCCGTAATCCAGTCTTGTTCAAGTCTTTCCTTGAAGAATATGGGCCTGACAAAATCACTCTTGGAGCCGATGTCCGCGGAACAAAGGTAGCAGTCGGAGGATGGATGGAGACTTCTGATGTTGAGCTTTCCAGCCTGATCAGTTCGTTCCTGCCTGGGCTGTCAAACGTTATCGTCACAGAAATATCCAGGGATGGAATGTTTTCGGGATCGAACCCGGAGTTTTTCCGGGGACTTATGGCCGGTTTCCCCGGTGTGGTTTTCACCGCGAGTGGGGGAATAGGCTCAATACCTGATATTGAGGCTCTTGACAATGCTCTTGTGCCTAGAGTGATTGTCGGTAAAGCATTGTACGAGGGCAAAATTAAATTGGAGGATCTGGCATTATGGTCGCGAAGAGGATAATCCCTTGTCTTGACGTAAAGGACGGCAAGACTGTCAAAGGAATCAATTTCCTTGGGCTCAAGGAGGTTGGGGATCCTGTGGAACTGGGCGCTGAATATGCCGCGCAGGGAGCTGATGAGCTTGTTTACCTTGACATCAGTGCCACCTTGGAGGGGCGGAGGACTTTCACCGAGCTGGTCAGGGCCGTCGCGATGAGGTTGGACATACCCTTCACTGTCGGAGGAGGAATATCCTCTTTGGCTGATGCCGCGAGGCTTTTGGAAGCCGGGGCCGACAAGGTCAGTATCAATAGCGCCGCTTTGAGGAATCCGGATCTGATAGGAGAGATCGCCGGACATTTCGGAAGCCAGTTCGTGGTCGTGGCTATCGATGCCAGGACAATAGATGGCAGGTGGTTGGCGACGACCCATGGAGGAAGTGTGCAGACCGATAAGGAGTTGTTCTCTTGGGCAAAAGAGTCCCAGGAGCGTGGCGCCGGGGAGATATTGTTCACTTCGATGGACCATGACGGGACCAAAAAAGGTTATCCTTGTGACACTTTCGCCGCTCTTTGCGGCAGCCTTTCGATTCCTGTCATAGCTTCTGGAGGAGCTGGTAACTCTGAGGACATTGCCAAGGTACTGACTGATGGTAAGGCGGACGCCGCCCTTGCGGCAAGTATCTTCCATTATGGGGAAATCACTATACCAGAGCTGAAAAGGTACCTTGCGGGTCGTGGAATAAAAGTAAGATTGTAGTATCAGATATTAATATGGAAAAGAAAGAAATTGATTTCGGTAAGAATCCGGACGGGTTGGTCCCGGCGATAATCCAGGACGTGGACACCAAGAAGGTATTGATGCTGGGTTATATGGACAAAGCCGCATATGAGAAGACTCTCGATAGCGGTCTCGTGACATTTTGGAGCCGGTCAAGGAAAACCTTGTGGACAAAAGGGGAGACCAGCGGCAATTACCTGCATGTCAAGGAAGTCTTCGTTGATTGCGACTTGGACACGCTATTGATTTACGCCCAGCCTGATGGCCCTACATGCCATAGGGGCACTATATCTTGTTTTGACACTCCTGACGAGGAGGGATTCCTAGGAAGATTGCAGCAAGTCATCCGTGGGCGTCATGAGGAGATGCCGGAAGGACACTACACAACCCGGCTTTTTTCCGCTGGAGTGGCCAAGATTTCCCAAAAGGTTGGGGAAGAGGCTGTGGAGACCATTTTGGAGGCTATGAGAGGTGATCATGAAAGGTACATTTATGAGGCGTCTGACTTGCTTTACCACCTGCTTGTGCTTAATGAGCAAATGGGAATCGGGATAGCTGATCTGGAAAAAGAGTTGCTGTCCAGACACAAGTGAAAAGTTTTTATTAGCTGATTTATAAAAAAACAAGTCAAATAATTGTTAGTATCAAAAGATTTTGTATATTTGACTCGAAGTTTTTCATAGTTTAAGTTTAGGTTAAGTAGCGGAGCGATCGCAGTGACTGCGATTGCTCCGTGTTTTATACCTATCCGTCAGATAAAAAACAGAAATTTGTTTTTTTGAATCCAATTTTTTCTGTTCTTGATCTTTATTTCCGTTTAGTCTCCATAGTTTTGCCAACGGTTCGCGACAACCGCGACCGTTAACTTTTCTTTCACAAAACTATGAAGACCTTTATTCGTTTATTCAGACATTCGGCCCTGGCTGGGATAGCGTTCTGGGCCCTGTTTTCCTCCTCATGCGACAAGTTCCCTCCCGAGTCCGGACAAGGAACTTTAAGCTGGAACTTCTCCACTGGTGTTCTCACACGAGCAGTTGACCTTCCGGACACCGATTCTTTCAGGCTCAGGGTTGTCAACTCGGCGAATGAAGTGTTATATGATGGTAAGTATGGCGATTCTCCGGAGGCAATGCTGGTTAATCCTGGAACGTATTCAGTAAGTGCGGTTTCCAGAGATTTTGCCGCCCCGGAGTTCGAGGCCCCGCAATTTGGCGATGAACAGGTTGTCGTGGTCAAGGCAGGAGCGGTCACAAGGGTGCTTTTATCTTGTTCCCAACTTAATGCAGGACTCCGTCTTAAGATAGATTCCGCCTTTGACAAGACGTACCCTGGAGGATCCCTGTCCGTTTCTTCCACAGGGGGCTCGCTCATATATGTCCCATCCGAGAAACGGACCGGCTATTTCAAGCCTGGCAATATAACTATATCCTTGAAGGAGGGGAACAAATCTACCCAACTGTTGACAAGGAATCTTGACGCGAGGGAAATCCTCACTCTCGGTATCACCTGCCCGTCCAATTCCGGCTCTGCCCAAGGAGGTACCCTCTCAATTGTTGTCGACACTTTAAGAACTTGGACCACTGATGATTATGAGATTGGTTCTGAAGGTGGTGGAGACGCTGGAACAAGCCGGGCGAGGGCATATGGTGCCGCACAGGTGAAGGATCATGCGGGAGAGAAAGCTGTCTGGGTGACGGGATACATTGTCGGCGGTGACCTGTCGTCGAGCAAGAACGGGATAAAGTTCGAAGGTCCTTTCGAGTCTATGACCAATATAGCTATCGCGGCCAGATCATCTGTGACGGAGAAGTCTTCCTGTGTCTCTGTCCAATTAGTAAAGGGGGAAATGAGAGACGCGTTGAATCTGGTCGATCACCCTGGCCTCCTCGGGAAGAAAGTGTATCTGAAAGGAGACCTTCAGGAGGCTTACTACGGCATCCCCGGGATCAAGAATCTGACTGAATATTCATTCGAATGAGTATAGGTACCAATTTTAAACAGTAACAACCGACTGATGAAAAACAAACTGATCCTGATGGCAATGTCCATCATCTTTCTATGCCCTTGGGGGGCATATTCACAAAACTCCTCCCATGCCTTCGAGTTCGGACTCGGAGGTTCGGCCATCAACCACACCAGGAATATGGTCTCGGATTTCCACCAGACTCCCGGAGGCGATTATGTGTTCACGCTGGAGGAGAAACTACTTTATGGAGGTGTCAGCCTCTATTCCGCCTACGAACTCAAAAACTGGCTTTACGCTGACCTGCAAGGGACTTTCGGCTTGGCCAGATTCTACGATTCCGGCTCTTTGAAGCAGGGCTATTCAATCCTGGCGGGGCCTGGTATCCAATTCCGCCCTTTTGTCAGGAGCGAGTGGATCCAACCATACATCCGTCTTGGAGTGAGCTATTACCACAAAAACTTCCCAGCTTTTTATTTCGGACAATTCGATGGTGATATCACCAAAGAGTCTATCTGGAAGGCAGAGGACGCTTGGAATAAGGGAACCACTTTTGACTCAGATAATTACGTCCCCGTATCAGCGGGAATAGGCTTGGTCGGATGGCTTGGAGATAAAGTAGGTGTAAGGATTGGAGGTGATTATATGAGAACCCTTGGATCCAAGGGGGCGAATTTCGCCATGGGCTCCGCCGGTTTGGTGTTCAGGTTTGGTGGCAAGAGAAAGAGGAGTATGCCCCAACCGGTGGAGACTGTGGTTGAGAAGATTGTGGAGAAGGAAGTGGTGAAAGAGGTCCCGGTTGAAGTCATCAAGGAAGTGGTCAAAGAAGTCCACTCCCAGAAGACTCTCGCTGAGCTGATGGATAATGTGACATTCGATTTCGACAAGGCCGTAATCACACCGGAGAGCGAGAGCGTCCTTGACGAGGTCGCGAGGGTGATCCTCAGATTTCCGGAAGCCAGATTCCTGATTAGCGGCCATACAGACGCTCGTGGAGATGCCTCCTATAACGAGAGACTCTCAGAGGCCAGAGCCAAGGCTGTCTATGAGGCACTTCTAAAGCGCGGTGTGCCTGAGGCAATGATTTGTTATCGTGGTTTCGGAAAGAGGACCGCTATCGTTCCAGCCGGGTCAGACGATAACCTCAGGCGAGGCGACAGAAAGGTCGTCATCGAGCAGGTCACTTGGGACCCTCTATGGAACTATTTGAAAAACAACAATTAAACAAAGAGCTAATGAAACACTTTATTAAAACCCTAGCGGCTTTTGTGCTTTTAGCCGCGGCTTCTGTGTCATGTAACAAATTGGAAGTGACCTTGCCTAAAGGACCTCAAGGTGACCAAGGAATTCAGGGAGTGACCGGTAAAGACGGACTCACGGCCTATGAGGTATGGGTCAATGCGGTCAAAGGGGGAGAGGTCCGTGGATGGGATGCCACCAGGACTGAAGTCTACGATTACTTCCTATATCTGAAAGGAGAGAAGGGAGACAAGGGAGACAAGGGCGACACTGGCTCCGAGGGCAAGTCCGCCTATGACCTTTGGAAGCTTTACATTTCTGGAGGTAACGTGGATGATCCTTCCGGTAACGGGAAATGGGATCCTAAAGCGAATACCGAGAAGGATTTCTACATATTCCTGACTGGACCGAAAGGCGCTGACGGCCTCATCCCCTACATCGGGGATAACGGCAACTGGTTCATAGGAGACTATGACACCGGAGTGCCCGCCACAGGCCCAAGGGGGCCTCAAGGAGCGGATGGTCTTACATCCTATCAGGTTTGGGTCAAGTATATCCAAGAAGGGAACGACAAGGATTGGCCTGAGTCTGATACGGAGATGTATCACTATTTCAAATACTTGAAAGGAGAGAAGGGAGACAAAGGTGATACTGGTGACACTGGCGCTACAGGTGCGAAAGGAGATAATGGCAAGACGCCATATATTGGTGAAGGAGGCTCTTGGATTGTTGACGGAGAGGATACCGGGATACCGGCCACGGGACCTAAGGGCGACCAAGGAGAAGACGGTCTGTCGGCGTATGAAGTCTGGAAACAAGAGGTTACCTCCGAAAATGGACTTGCCAACCCGGGCAATGGGGTGTATGACATCGATGAATATCCTCTGTGGCCCACCGATGCTGTCGGAATAGGTGATTTCTATCTCTACCTCAGCGGGAAAGATGGCAAATCCGCTTACGAGATCTGGAAGGAATATGTCGCGGAAGGCGATGTGGACAACCCTCAGGAGCCGGGAACCAAATGGAATCCATCTGATAACAGCGAGAAAGACTTCTATATATTCCTGACCGGACCTAAAGGTGATGACGGCTTGATTCCATACATCGGCTCCAATGGCAATTGGTTCATAGGTGACACTGACTCCGGGGTACCCGCAACCGGCCCCCAAGGCCTTCCTGGAGAGGATGGGAACACTCCTTATGTTGGTGATAACGGCAACTGGTTCGTTGATGATGAGGACACGGGAATCCCTGCCAAGGGTGCGGACGGTTCAGACGGAAAGGATGGATCTGATGGTAAATCCGCCTATGAGATCTGGAAAGATGATGTCCTGGCTGATACTGGTCTTGCTAATCCCGGGAATGGAGTATATGATGTCGATGAGTATCCTCTCTGGCCAAAGACCGCGGTGGGCATCTCAGACTTCTGGCTTTATCTGAAGGGCAAGGACGGAGTTGACGGAAAAGATGGCCAGGATGGCCAAGACGGTCAAGATGGTGGGCCCGCGCAGCCGGCGACACCGGTGGAATACTCGGAGGAGATAGATGCGGACAAATACAATGTGGCTCCGGTGAGGGCTTTGATGAAGGTGTCAGGATTAAAGAACGCCGCACCTGATACTACTTACGAATATGTCAATCCTTATTCCGGGGGAGCCGCCTTTATAGTGACAGGCCCGGGACCGGTCATAATTCCTGATTGCGAGGTCGTGTTCAGTGACGTTAAAGGGAATACCTACACCAAGACCTCTGACGGGAACGGTTTTGTGTATCTCAGCCGTTCTGAGCTCCCCGAATTCACCAGCGGGTCCCCCAGTGCCTCCTCTCCGACCAAGCCATCTTCATTCAAGTTCGGCGGGAAGATGATAACTGACGCGTCCAAAATCGGACAGACATGCAAAGTCCCATATCAGGTCGGGCTGACTCTGACAATGAAGAAAGCCACTCTTGATGGATTCCAGGTAACCACGACATCCTCTCTTGCCAGAATTGTTGAGGGAAAGACCGAGTCTTCCTGTGGTGGAGTGGATTTCCCTTTTTGGGACGAATCTTCCAAGAGAGGATATAAGTACTACAGAAGCGCTTCCGCTATCGAATCGTACTACTCCGCGATTGGTGCCCATCCTTCTTTCGAGAGCGGCATCACGAACTCGGCGGACATCCTCACGGCGCAGAATAACTCATCAATCCTTTCGAACTCAACCAACAGAACGGCTGTGTCGAGTTCATCCATGTCAAATGATTATATGACAGGATCATTCGGGAACGGTTCCAGTCCGGCGAAAGTTGAAGTGACCTCACAGGTGTTCTCAATCACTTCAAAGAATAACAAACTGACTGTGACAAAGCCGCTTCCGGACTATGGCTTGAAGTTGGAATCCAGCCAAAGAGCCCATGTCCCGGAGATCAGATATGTTGGTTTGCCAGACGTTACAGGAGAGTCTGACAGGATCTTGTATCCGAAAGTCGGTACGGATCCGGACAGTGATGATCCGGACGATAAGGTGAAGATGAAATGGACCCATTACATCGTGATTCTGGGACAGACCGAGTTCGCCGGAGATTTCGATCTTACCACGTTCGGACAGTGCTACTCAGAAGGTAACGGAGTCTTGTCCGGCGACACATTTGAGTTCACGAGATATGATTCCCTGTCCGATTACATGGCCACATCTGAGGGGAAAGGAAAGAAACTCGAAGGCTATATCAATGTCATCGGGACCAGGGAAGGAACCAAGATCGATAATCACGTGGCTTTGCGAGATAACGGATGGGATGTGAGGGACCTGTATGATGGCTTTGAGGTCATATTCGGTTCGTATTCAAGCAGTCACGGCACTCCTGGTGTCATGAGATACGGGAATGTCCATTATGCCGGAGTAACCGCCAACTTCGCCTATACGGAAGGCACGTATAAAGCCAGACTTTCAGGAAGCCATTTCTCTATCTCGAATATTCAGGTCATTTACGACGGCTTCACTAAATAGCGCCTGGATATTATTCTTAAGAAAATAAGTATATTAGCGCCATGAGACGGATCATGATTCTTTTCATGGCGCTTTTTGCCATGTCCGCGCGCTGCCAGGAGTCCTCCGTTGTGGATCATGTCACCACTGAGGCTGACAAACAGTTGGCTTGTGAGATAATGGACAACCTGAGGCAGGCTGACTCGGAGACACCGGGCGGGCTCACCGTCCCCCAGATGATGATTCTGGCCGCCAAAAGCATGCTGGGTACGCCTTATGTGGCCGGGACTCTTGATGAGGATCCGGAGTCGGAAAGATTAAGGATATATCTGACAAAGACAGATTGTATCATATTCGTGGAAACCTGTCTGAATCTTGCCAGGACGGTGCGGGATGCTGATGGCAAAGCTCCTGATTTCGACTCTTTCGTCTCGAATGTGGCTTCTACCAGGTATCGGAAAGAACCCCCATATTCATATAGTGATCGTGTCCATTACACGACGGAATGGATCCGGCGCCAGGATAGTGTTTTGAAGGATATCACCCTTGATCTGGGAGGGGAGGTGAATGACCATCCGATTAGTTTCATGTCCTCGCATCCGAAAAGCTACAAGCAGCTGGCGGATGCTGACAATATCCCACGTTCGGCGTTGGATCTCAAGAAGATACAAGAGGTTGAGGAGGATCTGAACAAGTCTCCGATGACTTATATTCCGAAAACTAAAATCGCCGCCGCATCTGATAAGATCCAGTCTGGAGATATTATTTGTTTCGTCTCAACTGTTGAAGGCTTGGACATCGCCCATGTCGGGATGGCTTATGTCGAGGATGGCCGAGTGGGCTTTATACATGCGTCACAAAACGACGGAAAGGTTGTGATCGACAGCAGGACAATTGAAGAATATGTCTTGCCTCGTCGCAACCTTTCCGGAATAAAGGTCGTCAGACCTTTGTAGGCTTATTTCCTCCTGAACAATCCTCCGAGGATACTTCCGAAGAGTCCGCCGCCTCCGATCTTTCCACCGAGGGCGATAATGACGTCATTGATGTCGACCTTTCCGTCACCGTTCTGATCCTTGAATAGCTTGGTGACACCTCCAAGGACAACCGGGATAAGTCCGGTCAGGGACTTGTTCATCGCTGTTCCGAGATTGAGCTTGTTGAGGATATTCTTGGCGAAAAGGATCCCGGCGAGGTTAGTCACAGGGCTCTTTGCGGCTGAAGTCTTACCGGTAAGGAGATCGGTGATGATATTGACTCCACCCCTGCTGGTCGCGGTCTGGGTAAGGCTGCCAAGGATAGAATCGGAGAGGCCACCGAGAACCTGGTTCTGGACATTGGCGGGAATCTGTACGCCGCCAGCGGCGGAATTGACCTGCTGTTTGATGATGTCAGCGATTGAAAATGCCATAATAGTGTGTTTTTAGTGTTGATAAAAGTGTTATAGATAGAAGTCGAAATAATCCGTGACCTTGTCCATCAGATGAATTCTCCACCTGCCGAAGACATTGTGCTCGGAGCAAGGATAAGGGAAGTAGTCAAGCTGGGTCCCGTTCTCGATGCACTTCTGGACAAAACTGAGGCTGTGCTCCCAAACCACCGTGTTGTCGATGGCGCCTTGGCAGATAAGAAGCTTGCCCTTGAGATTACCGGCGTTTTCGATGAGGCTCGTCTTCTTGAAACCCTCGGGGTTCGTCTCCGGAGTGTCCATGTACCTCTCACCATACATTATCTCGTACCACTTCCAGTCAATTACGGGGCCTCCGGCCACACCGACTTTGAATGTCTCGGGATAATTGGTCATCAGAGAAATGGTCATGAAACCGCCATAGCTCCATCCGTGGACTCCAATGCGCTCTGAATCAACGAATGGCAGGGATTTGAGCATATTGATACCGACCATCTGGTCCGCCATCTCATTCTGGCCGCACTGGCGGTGTATTGCTTTCTCGTATTCAGCCCCTCTGTTCGGAGTTCCACGGTTGTCCTGGACATATACAACGTAACCTTTCTGTGCCATCAGCAACTCCCACATGCGGATGCTTCCGAGCCAGCTGTCATTAACAAGCTGGGAATGAGGTCCGCCATATACATAAAGCAGGACAGGGTATTTCTTCGAGGGATCGAAGTCAGCGGGAAGATATAGCCGGTACCAGTTGTCATACTTGCCGTCGGCGCTCTTGACTGTCCCGAGCTTGATCTCGCCGGTCTTGAAAGCCTTGAGAGGATCCTCGGCCCTGCCGAGTTCCCTGACCAACTTGCCGTCGGTGGTCCTGATCTGTGTTACGGACGGGACATTGAAGCTGCTGAAGATATCGATGAACATCTTGTGGTCACCACTCAAAGAGACAGAGTGCCAGCCCTCGTCAGCTGTGAGCCGGACCGGCTTGCCGAACTTGGCTTTCACGACAGACTCGGCGCCCTTCTTTGACTTGAGGCCTGTCACACTTATCTTGAAAAGATGGTTCTCCACAGGGGAAACCTCGGCTGAGGTGTAGAATACGTTGACTCCGTCGTTGTCGAGGTATTGGACATCAGCGTCAACCGCGGTCAGACGTCTGACTGTGCCGAGTGTGTCGCAAAGATAAAGGTTGCGATAGCCGTCACGGACATTTGACGTGTGGATGAAGGAATATGTTCCCTTAAGGAAACGCACGGGATCCGAAGGCTCGACATATCGGCTGTCATCCTCTGTGAACAGAGTGCGGACAAAAGACCCGTCAGAAGCCCGGTACATATTGAATCTCATGTGTTTCTGGGTCCTGTCAAGAACCTGGATGAACACATATTTGTCATCTGGAGACCAGCTGATGTCACATAGGTACCTGTCGTAGCCGAAGTCGTTCACGTCGCACCATACGGTCTTCTTGGATGCGAGGTCATATATTCCGAGTTTAATCTCCTCACTCTCCATACCGTTCATGGGATACTTGATACTTTTTAGAGTACCGGTCCGGGTAGTTATGTCAAGCAGGGGAAAGTCTGTGACCCTGCTCTCGTCCTTGCGGTAGAAGGCAAGCTTGGATCCGGAAGGCGACCAGAATATGCCCCCATTGATGCCGAACTCATTGCGACTGACACTCTGGCCATAGGTGATCTGGTCGTTCTCGCTTTCGGCCACACAAATCTCTCCGCCATTGTTGATATACAGGCTCTGGCCTTTGGTATAGGCCGGAATTCCGGCTGAGCTCATAACTCCTCCACGGCCTCCGGGACGTCCTCCTTGTCCCATCTGTCCCGCAGGTTTATATTCGACCGCCTCGCCGGTTGAGGCCTTGAATGCCTTGAGCTCCCTCCCGTCCATGACGGCATAGGTATCGTTGTCAACCCACATTGCCCTAATGGCGGCCGGCCTTGTCCCGGCTCCCATCACGGCTTCTTCCATGGTGAGAGTCTTCCCTTGGTTATTCGCGGGATGAACGGCGACCACACCGGTTTGCGCAAAGACCGATACCGGAAGGGCTAAAACAAGAAGGATCAATAACTTCCTCATAGATCATCAGGTGAAGTTACAGATATTATCCTATCCACTACTTGTTTCTGCATGCCTCTCCAAGGAAGGGCTCCGAGATACTCCTTGTAATGGACCTCCACATTCTTTCCGCTACATTTCATCAGCTCATTGGCGACTTCCTCGTCACTGACGGAAAAGTCGAAGATATAAGACTGGATTGTGGCGGTACCACCGGTCTTCGGGACACTGCCCTTGAAACCGGCCTGGATCAACCTGCCCTCGTATGTCTTAAAGACGTATCCTTTGTAGGTGAACAGGTTCAGTTCCCCAGCCTTGACTCCGTCTCCGAAGACAAAATAGAATCTGAAATAAACGAACGCTCCGGCGGCCAATACAAGACCGACGATGATCCAAAGTAAAATCTTTTTCGCTGTTGTCATATATCTCTAGATTTATTTGATTTCTTTACCAGTCATTTCCCATCCCATAATAGTGGAGATCACTGGAATCACAGTGTAAGCCAATTTGGTGTGGCCTTGGCCATTGGGATGACCATCGGCGCCCATGTCTCCGGTGTGGTCATGGACTGAATACGACAGGGCGAGGAAGTGGACATCCGACAACCCGCCAGAGTCGATGGCTTTTCTTATATAAGTCTCCTGTATCGGGTCATGCTTCGGGGCGACGCAAAGGATAGGATGAGACTCTCCATAATACTCCTTGATCTCCTTCAGAAGGGTGATGTAATTCTTGACGAATACTCTTTCGGCCGGTTGCATGCCGGTTGAGAAGTCATTGGTACCTAGGTATATGACCGTAATGGAAGGCTTTGGAGCGAAGTCATTCGCATTCCATGCGGGCTCCGGGACCCCGTCATAAGTTCTCAGGTAAAGATCCGGCATGAACGCATCCTTATTATTGCCGTTATAATTCCTCGCCACACCCATCCCGGAGTGGGCGATTATGATCTGGTCCGCCCCGAAATATCTGGCGGCCTTGCAAGCGTAAGTAAGGTTTTGGTTCTCGGTCTCCGGGGAGAATCTGTCTTTGTTAGAGGCCTCTGTGCCGTAACCGCAAGTGTAGGAGTCCCCGATGAATTCCATGACCCTGTCGGAGGGTTTATCAGCCTGGAGGAATATCCCGTCAGAGGTGAATTCCCGGAATGTCGTGATCCCCTGAAAACCCTCTGTCCTTTTCTGCAATATGACTTGATGAGGCTCTTTAAGGGCCTTTTTGTCTTTCCCGAATCTTGCCTTGATTTCCTCCTTGTTGAATAGCACAATGGTAGTGTCAGTCCCATGAGTCCGGATCACCTTGTCGGGATCGGCATCCATGGGGGAGTCCAGCCAGACGTTGTAGTAGTTGTTTCCAGTGTCGGAGACTTTCATCTCAAGGTATGTCCCTTGGAACCGGGCTTTGAGGTAAACCCCTGTCCAGTCGAATGAGACCTCCCCGTCCTTCACCAGAGTCCTGCCGATATATGTGATCCTGGCGTCATCTCCGCTCACTTTCTCGCCATGGAGAATCTGAGGGAAGATCAGAAGAACACTTAATAGAAGGAGAAAGTATCTTTTCATGGATGAATATTCTATTTAACCTCATAAAGTTAAGCAAGTTTTTCATTAATCCCAAAACAAAAACAATCAAAGGAAGGACAACCATCTTCTCACAACTCTGCCTGCCGAATGAGCCATTCTCGAGAGATTGATTCCTAATCTTGAAGGGGAGTAAAGCCTGGAGTAATCTCTTGTCAATAGGAGGATATCTGAGCGGAACATCTCACGCCTTTTGTTGATTACCCGCTCGAAACGACCTTCGGTCCATTTGTCGAGCGAGTCAAGCATCTCTATCATTTTCAACCGGTTCTTGATCCTGGCATTCCTGTCGTGCGATTTGGTCCAAGAGCCTTCGGTCCCGATACGGTAAACCGACATGCTGTCCTTGAGATAAACCATTCCGCCCCTTAGAGAGCATTGTATAGCGAGTGTATAATCAATCACGATCACCTCCCTTATAGGGGTCCATTTCATGTAGGCTTCCCTTCTGCAAAGAAAGGATGAGGTGGCGCAGTACCACCCTCCGCCTCCCATGATCACCTTGTCGGCCGTCACAATGCCGCTCCCGATTCTCGGAGCGATCCAGCCGTCGAACCGTCCGCGCTTAAGACGGAGTGCCCTGTGGGCGCAGATGTCCGATTCGGGATGCGATTCGAGCGCCTCGACTTGTTTCTGGAGCTTAAGTGGATCTGTCCAGTAGTCATCCCCTTCGCATAATGCCACATATTCTCCATGAACAAGTGGATAGAGGAAGGCCTGTGCTATGCTTACCCCTTGTGAATACTGGTTCTCTTTTTGGAAAACGGGCTTTATTATTTCCGGATATCTTGATTGGAATTCCTTGATAATCAGATCGGTGCCATCAGTTGAGGCGTCATCGTGGACAATGACCTCGAAAGGGAAACTCGTCTTCTGCGAGACGAAGCCTTCAAGGGCGTCTCGGATGTACTTGGCGTGGTTGTAAGCCAGGCAGACGACGGAAACTTTCACCTCACACATAGCTGCCTTAGATAAGAGTGTAATCCTCGAGCATGACTTGAAGATCTTCCGGTGAGTTGAACATAATGGCGTCCAGGATGGACAGCCTTTCCACGAAGGGTTCTCCGAATTGTTTGTATTCGGGAAGCCCGGATTTCAGGAATTTAAGTGTGATGCCCTGACGGGCGAAATCGTCTTTGTGGTATAATGATGTTCCACCGATAGCGTTGATATATGTGTCGGCTCCAAGCCTGTGGCAAGCGTCGTAAATGCGGCCCTCCCGTTTGAAAAGAGCGTTGCCTTCAAGGTCTGATGTCCTTTCCAAGGGGGTGGTGATTCCGAGGTATGAGCAAACTTCCCTTATGGAATTCTCCAGAAATAGCGAAAGGTTGCTTTCAGGATATGCCAGGATTCGTTCCGCAAGTGTATATCCATTCTCGAAAAACGGTGCCTTGCGGTAGGCGAACTCCAAGGTTTTTAATTTTTTCTTGACATTCACAGGTAGCAGTTCCAGCCGGTTGATAAGCCTGTTGCTGCCTCCTCTTTTGATCTCTATCCTGAAATAATAAGGTTTCCCTTCAACGAGGATCCTGTTTCTCGCGATCCAGCCGCTTTTGATGAAATTGTAGTCGTCAGCGATAAGGAAGATGTCAGCCGCTTTCAGGAGCTGCCACCATCCAAGGTATGGAAGGAAGTATGGTTGGTTGCCCGCCAGAATCATAATACGTCGCAATATTCAAGAATGCCGGGATCATCCGTGAGGAGGGGACAGGCCTTTCGGTCATCTCCGACATTTGTCACAGGCAGGCTGGATGCCCGGAACAATCCTGAGCCAAAGTACTTGTCATCCACGCAGAGCATCATCCCGCACATGTAGTCATCATATTCCGTTCCCTCCCATTCAGTTTTGTACGGGCGCTGGGATATGAAGGGCTGGATTATCATTCCGGATGTGTCCAGGCTTTTCCATTCTGCGGCGCTTGTGAGAATTCCCGCTTTCACGCCCTCGCTCTTTCCAAGGCGATATGGTTTAAGGATATACCGGTCCTTGTTCTTTGACGCGTCTTTCAGAATGTCAGCTGTTTCCGGATCCGAGCAGTCCAATGTGGGAATGGCATGGGACCGCAGGAAAGCGGTTTCTTCAGGAGTAAGGCAACGGCTGGTGAAGCGGTCATCATACCACAACTTCATGAAGCGTTTATCGTGGATCAGGAAAATGTTCCGGAAATCGCTGAACATTCTTTTGTCCACCATAGCTTTAATGGTGTCAAGGCTGAAGGAAAGGATGTCCATCTGGTTTAGGGCGCTGAACACAACTGTCCCGTCGGCGGCCCATTCTTTCCGCCGAGGCTCGACTTCGGCGGCCTCCAATATGTTGACCTCGCACCCAATCCTCTCGTAGAAGTCCTTGTAGAGACGGATCTCACTGGTTTTGTCGGAACTCTTAAGAACAAATATCTTTTTCCTTCCTTCAAGGATTCCAGCCATGTAATCCATCAAAACAGGGTATTCCGTATCCCTCACGGCTCCAGGAAAACGGGCCATGAAACGATCAGCGGCTTCTTCGGCGAAACGTGATATGAATATCCCGTGGGCGAAGAATCTCGAGGTGATCTCGCAGATTCTCAATGAGCCATCCGTCCCGATGATGTAGTCTGGTCGCCATGTGCCTGCCCTGAAAGGCGCTTTCTCCTGTAAATCAAGTATTTCCAGATCTTTCTCTCCGAGAGGCATCCACTTTGGGACATAGTCTTTGTAATTAAGGGCGAGATGAAGTGAGCATTTGTATATGATCCGGTGCAGTTCACGGAGCTCTTCCCGCCGGCCAGTGGTGATACCGACCGGTCTTTCATGGTACCAGCGCAGATAGTATTCTGTGAGATTGGTGATCATATTCAGAAGAGGCGTGTCTGGTAGCCGAGGCACTGGAAGCCGTTGCGGTTAACTTCAGGAATCATGTCCTCTGATATTCCTAGCTGACGACGGACCCAATAGCAGATGCTGACGCTCATCCCCAGAGTGTCGGTGTATTCGATCATCTTTCGAAGACTGCTCATACTTAGCTTCCTGTCCGGTGCTGTGCGTCCGCGTTGCTTGCGGTGGTCGGCATTTGATGGCATGATGTAAGCCTCATAGAGCTGGCGCTCCATATTCTTGTCGAACACCCCAAGATATTGGCCGAGAATGGCCAGGTTCTCCATGCAGACGGTCAGGAACTCCGGTTTGTAATTGATTATCCCTTCAGAGTGCAGCGTGTCGAAAAAAGATTTGATTCCGTCATCAGTGAGGCAGGGCACGAATATCGGTTGGACCAAAGCTGAATTGGCGGGAATCCCACGCTCCCGGCAAAGCCGTACAGCTCTCATCCTTTCCTCAAGCGGGGCGGCGAATGGTTCGATTATGTCCCTGAAAGCCGCTGGCATGATAGAGACACTGGTATTGAACTGCATACGGTCCTTAAGATCCTCGAAACAATCCAGGATGCTTTTCCCATCATGTTGTGTCAGAAGATGTTCCGCTCCGGCCTTTGAGGCTATGAAAAGCCTCGCTCTTGAATCAGGGCAGTGTCTGAAATGGTCGATAAACTCCTTAAGGATCCGATGTGCGACACCGGTAATAAGGGTGGCTTCCTGGAAAGCTTCGGTCTTCGGGGAGAAGTAGTAATAATGATTCCGGTTCTCGGATCCAGGTCCATTCTTTTCCTCCAGCAACCTCCTGACATAGAGAGGATAATCCAGGTCTACGGCAAGCTCCCGCTCGTGGTCGCCATCGGTCACAAGGCAGTACTGGCACCCAACTCCGCAGCCACCAACAGGATTAATCTCATATGTCAAAGTGGGGCAGCGGCCGGTGTAATTATGTATCTCGGTTTTGATCTCGTCAGGATTCCCGGCATATTCAGAGAAGCGGGGTTTAGGAATGAGGGTATGGTTCTCTAACCTTTTTTTGAGTATCAGGCTTCCTCTCTTGAGCGCCTCCAGAGTGGCCTCGTCTGGTTCAACCTCCACTCCAAGTCCTTTCAGATATGAATAATCCACAACCTGGGGGGAAAAGCCCTCCAGGTTGTAGACGTCATTATCTCGGGAATATATCGGAGTATAGCTGACCATCGCGCTATACAATCCTTTAATTCGCCATGAGCTGCGGCAGGAAGGTGCTGAATACCAGCACGATAAGCCCTATGACCAGAACAGTGATGGTCTTCTTTGACACACCCTTCCATTCCTTGAGGATAATGCCCCAGACATTGGAGAATGTGACGTTGAGGGCCATGAGTATGCACCAGCTGAAGGTGATCAGGACAGGGTAGTTCGTGAGGAATCCCTTTCCGAGACTCAGGCCGAAGAACTGGCTGTACCAAAGCAGGCCCGCGAGGCAGCAGAAGAGGATGTTGTTTGCCCAGAGATTGCCTTTCTTGTAGTCTCCCCAAGTCTTGTTCTTGTTATTCTGGAAGAGGCAGTAGGCGGCGTTGGTGAGGAATCCGCCGAAAGTCACGAGCATCGTGGCGGGCAGGGTCTGGAAAATGGGCTTGGTGCCGGGCAGGAAGAGGTCTTTGCCGAAGCTAAGGCCGATGTTGAAGCAAGCGCTCATAAAACCGGCGAGCAGGGCAACCGCGATCCCTTTTCCGAAGTTGAAGTCCTTGACGGCCTTCTTCTTCTCTTCCTCGGGAAGGGCTGCTGATTTCATCGCTCCAGCCACACCAATGATAGCTATACCTATCAATGTCACGACCACGCCGACTATCACGGCGGTAGTCAGGTCACTGGCGTGCCCAGTGAACACAGGGCCGAGAATGGCACCTAGTCCGGAACATGTTCCTAGCGCGATGGACTGGCCGAGCGCGACTCCAAGATAACGCATCGAGAGGCCGAAAGTCAAGCCGCCGACTCCCCAAAGCACACCGAAAAGAATAGTCAACCAGGCATCCTTGGGATTGGAATTGATCAGCGAGAGAAGGTCTCCGAATGAGCCTCCGGTCCCGGAGACTGAGAGAAGGGAGCCGACCAAAGGGAACAGGAGCCATGCGAATATTCCCTGGATGATCCAGTAACTTTCCCAACTCCAGTCTTTTATCTTATTGATAGGAACATAGCTTGACGATTGGCAGAAAGCGCCGATAGCGATAATAAGTAGACCGATTATTAGTGCCATATTACGGATTTGGTTTAAAACATCCGCTATATTAACGAAAAATCATGAGAAATAAAAAAGGTGAGGTTTTTTTTGCATACTTAAGATTTTTGTCTATCTTTGCAATCCCAAACATGCTGGGTTCGTATAACGGTTAGTACTCAAGATTCTCAATCTTGCAATAGGAGTTCGATTCTCCTACCCAGTACAAAGGTGCCGAAAGGCGCCAATGAGACAAGCCGGAAGCCTATTGCCTTCCGGTTTTTTGTTAAGAATCAGGTTAGATTGTCTATGGAGATGATGGAGAAGCCGACTGTCAGTGTGATTGTGCCTGTTTACAAAGTTGAGGCATATATCCGCAAGTGCGCGGTTTCTCTTTTCGAACAGACATGGAAGAGCATACAATATGTTTTTGTCGATGACGGCAGTCCGGATCGTTCGATTGACATTTTAAAGTCCGTGATCTCGGAATATCCTGATAGAGAGTCCAGTACAATAATCATAAAACAAGAGAACAAAGGTCTCCCGGCAGCCAGGATGGCAGGACTGGCCAAAGCTGCCGGTGAGTACATCATTCATGTCGATTCAGATGACTGGGTTGAGCCGGATTACATCAGTTCTTTAGTCCAGAAAGCTGTCGATGAAGATGCCGATGTGGTCTATTGCGACTTTTTCAAGGAATACGACAAGAAACCGGCGAAGATAGACAAGGAGAAGGATTTCTTGCCATCGGATGGAAAGGGAGCTGTTAAGGCCATGCATAATAGCATTATCCGGGCGTACATGTGGAACAAGCTGGTAAAAAGGGACTTATATGATCTGAATAATATGTTTGTCCCGAGATTCGGCTACCATGAGGATATCGTGTTCCAAACCCAGATTCTTTTTGGCGCTAAAAAATGCTGCCATTTGGACAGGCCGCTCTATCATTACAGGCGTAGACGTAGGGGAGCATTGACCGGCTCGTCTCTTATCCGCACTAGAAGACAGTCCGCGGCGAATATGTTCGACCTTTATGATGCTCTGCCAAAAGACAGTGGGCCTGTGACGGCCTGTGGCATCGACATTCTTTTGAGAGGTGGCTGGTATAGCTGTATCATTTTCAATTTCAAATTGTTATCAAAGCATCCGGAGGCGGTGAAAGTCTTGTCAGAGATGGATTATGTCAAGCATTGCCGTGTACCGGTCGCCAAACAAGTCTATACCAAATTGTGTTGCAAAGTCATGAGATTGTTCGCCAAATGGATATAGTCATAACATATGTCGACGGCTCGGATCCTCAGTGGATTGAGTCATATAACTCTCATGTCGAAGGAAAACCCCTTGCTAAGCGCTATCGTGACTGGGGAACTCTCAAGTATCTGCTCAGGGGTATAGAAAGGCATATTCCTTTCGCGAGGAAGGTTTTTCTCGTCGTTTCCTCTGAGAGTCAGGTCCCTTCTTGGATGGATACCTCTAAGGTCTGTGTCGTCGCTCATCGTGATATCATTCCTGAGCGTTATCTGCCCACTTTCAACAGTTCTATGATCGAGATGTTCCTCCATAGGATCCCTGGTCTTTCGGAACAGTTCCTGTATTTCAATGATGACATGTTTCCGGTCATGGATTGCGTTGAAGATGATTTTTTCGTTGATGGGATTCCGGCTATGGGTTTATCCTGGAGGATATTCGCTTTCAGCTCTTTCCTGCGTTTGGCAAAGCGTTCGGACGATCTCGCGAGAAAAACTCTGGGCCGTCCTCGCCACGTTTTTTACATAAGGCCAAGACATATTTGCTCGCCTATGCTCAAGAGCGAGTGCGAGTCGTTGTATGAGGCTGCTTCCGCGGAAATACTTGACTCTTTGTCACCTTTACGTTCGGATAACAACTATAATCAGTACCTGTTTCTGGATTATATGTTCCTGAAAGGGAAAATGGTCAATAAGCCACTTTCCAGGAAGCATTTCTCGTTAGGCGCCGCTTCAGAAGGGGAGATAGCGGATTATATCAGAGATCCTCATGCGAAGATGGTGTGTATCAATGACGTGGAAATGAGTGACTCTTCTTTCAACAGGAAGAAAAAGGTGATTCTTTCAGCTTTCCAATCACGATATCCTCAGAAATCTGTTTTCGAGAAATAGACCGCTTGAGTAACTTGTGGAAAAAAAAGCCGCGCGAATATCTCGAGCGGCTTTTTGTCCTATGTCCGTCAGGATTATTTCCTGCGGTCCTTGTATCTCTGGTAGAATTTGTCGACGCGACCGGCGGTGTCAACGAGCTTGACCTTGCCAGTGTAGAAGGGGTGAGAGGTGTTGGAGATCTCAACCTTCACAACCGGGTACTCGACGCCGTCCACCATCAGAGTCTCTTTGGTCTCCGCACAGGAACGGGTGATGAACACGGTTTCGTTTGACATATCCTTGAAAGCTACAAGGCGGTAGGTTTCGGGATGAAGTCCTTTTTTCATTGCTTTACGATATTAATTGTACAATCTTTCGCTGTAAAAAGCCTGCAAAGATAAACCTTTTCCCGGAATAATCAAACTTTCACCGTCAAAAAGTTTCTCACCCTATTTGAACAGCTTAGGAGCGAAGGTGTTGAGATACAATCTCCAGTTGGCCCAAGTGTGACCACCGTCGGAGACGAAGAACTCATGATCCAAACCTTGTTCAGTCAAAGTCTTGTCAAGAGTCTTAGAGCCTTCGAATAGGAAGTCGGCGCTTCCGCAGGCGAGGAAATACAATTTCACCCCAGCCTTCTTAAGAGCGGCGATCTGCTCGGGAGTCGCGCTGCCGGCGGCAGACAACGGGCAGATGTAGTCGAACAGCTCAGGATAGAGGATCGAGGCGGAGATTGTGTGTCCGCCACCCATGGATAGTCCCGCGATCGCCCTGGAAGCGGGTTTCGGGATAGCCCTGAAATTCTTCTCTATGAAGGGCACGATCTCAGTGCAAAGGCTTCTCACATAAGCGTTTCTGAACTCTTCTGACCTCCAGTTGACATTTGTTTTCTCAGGGATGTTCAGGGTGCGGGCGGCCTGCTGACCAGGATTGCCGTTCGGCATTACCACGATCATCGGCTCGGCGAGACCTTTCTCAATCAGGTTGTCAAGAATCTGCGCGGTTCGTCCCATGGAGATCCAAGCCTCCTCGTCTCCACCGGCTCCGTGAAGGAGGTAAAGTACAGGATACTTTTTCTTGGGGTTATTCTCGTAGCCATAAGGAGTGTAGACTGTGAGCCTGCGGCTGTAACCTAGGATCTGGCTGTCGTACCAAGGATGGCTGACAGTGCCGTGGGTCTTGGCCTCGCCATAGTTTCCGGTGCGCTCTCCGGGTACGATAAGCATTGGAAGATAACGGGTTCCGTCTCTTTGCACAAGCACGTTCTGAGGGTCATTGACCGCCACTCCGTCTACCACAAAATTGTAGGTGTAGATCTCTGGAGAGGGGAGAGGAATCTTCACGGACCAGATGTTTCCCTCGCCACGGGTCATGTCGATGGTTCCTCCGTAAGGATTGGCCATCCAAGATCCGCTGAGTTTGACTACAGTGGCATAATCGGCCTTGAGTCTGAAAGTGACACTGTCACCTTGGATCTCAGGAGAGATGACCGGCCTGTTGCCTCTGGAGAAATTAGCCAATTCTTGGGCTTGCGCTGCCCCGGCTATCGCCAAGGTAAGCATGATGGTTGAAAGAATACGTTTCATTATAAAATGGTTAGTAGTTGATCATTCAAAATCATCATCGTCATCCATCCCGTATTGGGCGGCGACATCGAACTTATCCCAGGCCTCTTCCATCTCACGCCTCTCTTTCTTTGTGGGACGTCCGGAGCCCCTGTCCCTTTTCAAGAAGAATGTCTCAACGGGAGCCCTGAGCTTGTCGAGTTCCTCTTGTGGAGTCAGGTTCTCCGCATAATCCGGAACCAGTTTGGCACCAAGACGATGGGGAGGAATTTGTATCAGTTTGTAGGAATACTGGATTATCCCTTTGTGGACGTTGATAGTCTCGCCGGATTTCACCAGGCGGGATGGCTTGACATTCGAACCGTCAATCTTGACCTTGCCGCCTTTGCAGGCTTCTGTGGCCTCAGTGCGGGTCTTGTATATTCTTAAGGCCCAGAGTACTTTGTCTATTCTGTCAGATTCTGCCATGGTGTTCAATTCCAGATTCTTAAATGTGGATCAGGGGAATCGGCTGAGTCTGGCTGACTGTCACCGATATAGGAATCAGGGTCGGTTCGCCGTTCTACCGTTGTCTCAAGAAGTACGGTTCCTTCCCTCGCCGGAAGGAGGAGAATGTCATTGACCTCAGAGGGTACGAGTACGGTTTGGCCGGCCTTGAAGTTGACTTGAGTGAAACTTTCAGCACCGGGACCAGGCTGGATGATGGCTTCTCCGCTAACGCAGGAATATGTCGAGAATGGTCCGGGCTGGTCACTGAATATATGAAGCGGGTCCTTCAGGTCCATCCTCGTGACCTTGAATTCCTCCCTTTCCGCCGCGGGGGAGTACTTGAGGAATGTGATAAGGTCAAAGGCTTCTTCCAGAAAGAGGGGATCATCTCCGCTGAGATTGGAGCCGAGGTCATGGATATTGAAAGTCAGTTCGGAACTCTCTGATATTTCGAGAATTGTCAGTCCTGGCCCGGCGGCGAATACAGTGCCGGGCTCAATTGTGAAAGAGTCTCCTCTTACGGGATGGAACTCATTGAGAATCTCCTCGATACGGCCCTCCATACACCTGCGGTAAAAGTCCTCAGGCTCGACATCCCTCTTGAGACCGAGATATAATTTCGCGTCCGGCTCTGCCTCAAGCACATGCCACATGGCTGCTTTGCCGAGGGAATCGTATCTCTGCTCGGCCTCACCATCGGGGACATTCACCTGAAGTGGCTGCCATACGGAAGTATGAATCTCCTTGATAAGTATCGGAAACTGGAGACCGTAGTATTCAAAAGCGTCGTCTCCGACAACCCTTTCCATATATGTGCCCATCAGTTCCTCCAGAGTGTTACCTCCGAACCATCCCTCGGCGACCATGGAGTTCACGAACCCGAGGTCGGCGATTTTGTAGCTGACACGCCCCCAGGGGGTCTGGGAGCTATTGTCAAGGAATTTCATGGGGTATAATCTTCTCTCTTTCTCTTCCATATCAAGTTGTCGTTTCTCCCAAATATACAAAAAAGTCAATCAATCTCATCGGAATTGACATACCATATCGCGGTGGAAACATTCTCATATCCAAGGCGACGGTAAATCCTGGCATATCTTCCAACTTGGGCCATATAGCGATGATCTTTTTCACCGAACTTGTAATCTATGATCGTGACAGCCCCATCCTTTATCACGACCCTGTCCGGCCTCCATTCCCGTCCGTCGGAATCAATCAGTGACACTTCGTTAAAGACCTCCGCCCCTTCCAAAGGGAACCAGTCGGGGTGTGCGGCAATCCTTTCAGACAGTAGATCAGCCACTTCCTTCCCTCTGTCACGCTCTAGATCCCCTTGTCTGACCGACAAATATATGGAGCTCTCAAGATCGGCCGGGATCTTGACTCGTGAGAGAATGTCGTGAAGAACCGTGCCGTTATGTCTGGCCTTCGCGATGGCCGCTCCTTCTTCCGTGAAGAAATCGACAGAATCGGAAGACAGCCTGAGCCTCCCTCTCTCCTCCGGGTTGAGGGGGAAGGAGGGATAACCGGTCTCCATCTTCGAGAGTCCGGAATCCTTCCTCTCCATCTTGGAGAAGTCGTACATGACGCCTTTCCTGAATATCAGCAACTCCCCGGATTCATCCCGCTCCTGGCTGAAGCCGCCGGTCGGGCCGCTGTTCTCGAGATATTCTTTGAGGATTCCGGCGAAATTCTTCTCCGGAGAACTGGAAATCTCTGATATCACGGTCATTCCCTTCGACGCCCTGGTCAAGGCGACGTAGTATGTGTTTATGTTGTCGATGTACTGCAGGAACAACTCTTTCCTGTAATCTTTTTCGAACAAAGTGTTGGCGCTGGTCGAAGACAACTGGACATCAAAAGCGGCCTTCCCGATTCGTTCCAGAGGAGTGCCCTCCACTTCAGGCACAGTCCACGCCTTCCCGGAACGGAAGAGTCCGACCTTCTCGGAATATGGGAGGATCACGTAGGGGAACTCAAGCCCCTTGGCCTTGTGGATGGTCATAATCCTGACGGCCTCCACATCGGAAGGGGAACTGACCTTCGGGTCAGCCTCGTCCCAAGCTTTCAGGAAAGCGTCAAGGGAGTTGCCGTTGGAGGCGACGTGGTCTTGGACATAATCCATGAAGGATTGGATATAGAGGGTCTCATCCTGGAACATCTCTTTGTCCTCGCCCTCGGCGAGCAGCCTTGTGAGGCGCTCGCAGAGATCAGGAAGCGAGTGGAACGAGACTTCGCCGGCATCCAGCCCGGCCTCTTTTGCGAGATATGACCCGACCGTGTCATCAGGATTCTTGACGGATGAGATAAGGGAGACCAGTTTCCTCACTATGAATGAGGATTTCAGCCTCAGGGAGTCGTCGGAGATGACATCCAGTCCGTTGTCCATAAGGAAGGAGGCGACGTCGGATCCTGTCTGGTTGTCCCTGACCAGGATAGTGATGTCGCCCAGGATCGCTCCCGCCCCCACCACTTCGTGTATGGTCTCAAGGATGTGCTTGTTCTGCTCATCCTCCGTGCAGAATAACGCCTCGACATAGCCTTCATCCGGCTCATCTGACATCGGGACCTGCTCCTCGAACTCCCCGTCCCTGATTTTGCCGTAGATTGAGGAGACCGAGATTCCTCCATTCTGATCCCCATACATCTTGTCAAGCCTCCCGGCGGCATATTCGAAGAAACTGTTGTTGAATCCGACAAGCCCTTTGAGACTTCTCCAGTTGCCTTTTAGACTGTCTTCGACAGCGTTGGGGAATTGGGTCGCCACATCTTTGGCCATCAACTTCCAGTCAGAGCCTCTCCAGCGGTAGATGCTCTGTTTGACATCCCCGACAAGGAGATTCTCGAAGCCCTCCGAGTCACTGTTGGCGATCAACGGCTTAAAGTTGTCCCACTGCACTCTGGAAGTGTCCTGGAACTCGTCCAGGAGGAAATGCTCGAAGCGTACCCCGAGTTTCTCGTAGATGAAAGGAGCGTCGGACCCGTCGATGATGTCCTTGAGCAGGACGTTGGAATCATCGATGCTGAGGACATTCTTCTCCAGCAGAAGAAGCTGGAATTCCCTGCGGAGCTCTGACGCTATTCCGAGGTTTCCAATCTGTCCGATCAGGAGTTTGGCGGTGTTGTATGCCTTAATGCCTTTGTCGTATCGCGAGACCAGGTCTTCCGCCGCTGGGGCAAGGGCGCTTTCATATACGGCATATCTCGGCTGGTCAGCCTTCCGGAACCATGTGCTGAAATCGCGGGCCTTTGTCCTGAACGACTCGCTCAAGCCGGGGACACCGGATCTCGGGCCCATGGCCGCGAATTTGTCCAATGCCGAACCCATGAAACCTCTGGAGGTGTCAGCGGGAGAGATGCCACAGTCGGAAAACGCTTTTCCAAGGGCTTCGGCGGCCGCTTTTATGCCCTCCTCAAAATCCGTTATGACGGCCCTGAGGCTCTTCCTCAAAGCGGAAAGGCTCTCCTTTGAATATGTCTTCTCGTCATCGATCCCGTATTCCTCGACCACTGACCGGTGCTCGTCGGATTTCAGGCGTTTCGCCATGTCCGACAAGCCTTCCTTGAGATTTGGCCTGCGTCCCTGCTCCAATTGCTCCATCATGTTGTCGCTGAGCCATCCCAGCAAGGCCTTGTCGTCCTCAGTCAGGGAGTCCAGGATCCTGTCCACGGTCTCTGACACGAGGGCGTCTTTGTCCAGTTCCACCTGATAGGACGCGAATTGCCCTATCTCTCTGGAGAACGCCTTCAGGGTCTGCTGGAAAAAACGGTCTATGGTGCTGACAGCGAAGGCCCCGTAGTCATGCAGGATCCTCAGGAGGACATCCCCGGCCTTTTGTTTGAGTCCATCTGGCGAAGGGAATAGCGAGGGAACAAAGTCTTTGGTGTAGGAAGACTTTGACGGGTCGGTGGAGAGAAGGTGCAACTCTTTGAGGATCCTCCTCTTCATTTCATCCGTGGCCTTGTTAGTGAAAGTCACGGCGAGGATGTGGCGGTAGGCTGTGGGATCCTCATCCGAGAGGAGGAGACGGATGTAGGTCTCAGCCAGGTTGTAAGTCTTGCCTGATCCGGCGGACGCTTTGAGTATCTTGATCATAAGGCTACCTCCCGCAAATCATTTTGAAATCACACCAGGAGCAAGTCTTACGGTCTTCGGTCCTGCTCCATCCGATATCCGGATCGCGCATCCCGGCGAGAAGTCCGTGGAGCCGCTCCATCACCTCGGAGTTGAATCTCCCGCACATCGGGACATTCTTGATGTCCTCGGTGAAAAGCCTCGCAGGCTGGTAGATGGAGTTGATTATCGCTTTCCCCGCGATTTCAGGATCCCCGCCGGCAAGGATGTCGTAGAGGAACAGCTGGAAAGCGATTTTCGGGCGGTTCTGGTTGTCCTGCCCGAAAAGCGCCCCGACGATATCGGAGGCGTTGGAATCATTGATATCAACATCCTTATCCTCGACCTTGCCGGTCTTGTAGTCGACTATCCTGACCTCTCCGGGCAGGAAACTGTCCATCCTGTCAATATATCCGATAAACTTGAACCCGTCAATCTCGGCGATGTATTCCCTCTCGAGTCCGAGGATTTTGAAAGAGGTTACCCCGAGCTTGTCCATCAGCTCTTTGTCCCTGAGCAGGGTCTTGAGGACATATTGGACTATCACATCCTCCAGGACCAGGTTCCTGCCGCTGACCTCAAGGGTGTGGAGCTGGGCCATGACCAGGCTCCTGACCCTTTTCTTTATGTCGGCTTTTCTCCGGAGCCAGGAGGTGATATACTCACCGCTGATTTCCTTGAGCGCGCCCTCAAATGAGGCGTTGCGCTTCCTGTCGCTCATGTCGTAGGCCGGATCCATCGCGCCCTCTCCCATGTATAAGGCCTGCATGGTGGAGTGGTAGACATCCCCGATCATCCCGGCGTCCAGGTCCTCGGCCACCTCGCTTTCTTCCTTAAGTCCCTCGATCTTTGAAAAATAGAACTTGGCCGGACAATCCAGATAGCTTTTCAGGGAAGATGCGGACAGGATCACATCGTTGAGCCTGGCCAGATGCTTTTCCGTCTTCGGGATGTCCTCCACCGAGTCACGGATCTTCGCGGCGGCTTTCACGAAACTCCGCTTGAGAGGGAGGTTGTAGTGGTACTCGAGCTGCTTGATGAAACGGCTCTCCTCCCCATTCTTCAGGCCTTCGGTCCTGGAGTCATATACCAAGGTGACAGTCTCGGCCCTCTGGATCATCCGGTAGAAGTAATATGCCCAGATGGCGTCCTGGTATTCATAGGTCGGAAGCCCGAACCCTTTTCTCAACTCGGGAGGGATGAAAGAGGAACTGACGCTGCGCCGGGGGAATATCCCCTCATTGCATGAAAGAATCACCAGATGCTTGAAATCAAGAGCTCTGGTCTCCAATGGCCCCATGATCTGGAGACCTTTGAGAGGCTCCCCGTTGAACGGGACCGACATCGTCCCCAAAATCTGGTCAAGCAATCTCAAATAAGTCGTCGGCATCACCTCCAAACCTTTGTTCTCCAGCATGTTGATCGCTGAATATGCCTTCTTCGCGAACTCCAGCTCCACGGCCATGTCGGGATCATCCCGCATCTTGGCGGCAAGTCCCATGATCAACGCTTTCTGGTATTCGGCGAGGTCAGTGACCTGCTTCTGGGACAAGGTTTTCGTGTCCTTGACTACCGGGTTGAACAAAAGATCCAGCAGGGGAGTGCCTCTCAACTCTTCGGCAGGGATATAATACTTCGCTCCTTTCTTGACCTCTCCGACTATCCTAAGTGTCTCCTCGTCGCCTATTGTGATCTCCTTGAACAAACCGGAGGAAAACAACGACCAAACCTGGCTGTGGTAGAAGTACCATTCCCCGTCCTTCTGTCGGAGGTGGGTCTGCATAGACGAGACCAAACCCATGAAATCGAAGAAGGCACTTCCCCTCATCGGATAGCCCATCGTGACATTGATGTCCTTGATCTCCGGAGAGATGGAGTTGAGTGCTGGGATTAGCAGCGACTCGTCCGGGAGGATGACGGCATATTCCTCGCTCTTGACAATCGAGGGGAGAAGTTTGACCTGGCCTACTGAGGACGGGACGCTGACGACCTCGATATCAGGGATCCGCAGCTCTTCGCCATTTGGCTGGAAGTCCTGCCCGAACTCCTCGATATTCCTGGCTATGAACAGGGACGCGTTGTTGCGGGGATCCCTGAGCATATCTGAGGAGAAGTCCCAGCAGAAAGAAGCCAGTCCCGCGTTCCTCAACTTACGCATCACGGTCTTCTCGCATTCGTTCAGGGCGTTGAGCCCCACAAACACGAACTCGCCAACCTTCCCGAAGGACTTGGCCGCTATATCAGCCACGGACTCTTTCTCAAGTCTCTCAACCAGGCTCCTATAAGTCATCCCCTCGTAAGACATGCCTTTGGAAGAAAGACACTCCCGGAAACTCTTGTAAAGAGGAAGGAGGATATTCCAGATCTGAAGGAACCTTCGCTTCACCCCTTGCCCTTCTTCGTCCTTGAAATGTCCCGTGAATCTCTCCATCGCCTGTCTCTGGGTTTCGCTGAGATAGGAGAAAGTGTCCTGGATCTCCTTGAACTCCTTGACATTGGTGAAAAGCCTGTCGGGACTGACAAGGTACTTGTCCACATCGTCAAAGTCCCCGAGAATCACATCTCCCCAGAAGATGAACTCGTCCAAAGGCTCGGCCGCATTGTAGACCGCCTTGTAGCACTCGTATAACTCGAGTAGGAGAGTTACCCTGTCGCTGGCCATAGTGCCGGAGACTTTGTAGAAGAAATCGTTGATAGTCAACATCTCCGGGGCGACAATCGGCCTCCCGGTGGAAGCCACGGCCTCGCTCAGGTACTTCTTGAAGAAGACCTGGCTCCGACGGTTCGGAAACACGAATACCTTGGAGGAGATGTCCTCTCCAGCCAGATAACGCAGAGCTATTTGTTTGAGGAATGGGGTCATAAACAATATTCTCCTACTAATATACGCGAAATTAACCTATCGGCAAAGATAATCTCAAGATGTGCCATATCAGAGTACAATGAAAACCAGAAATGTTTTTTATATTTGTGAAAACACTTTTATCATTATGAAAAAGAAATTCAGATGTTTAGTTTGCGGGTACGTCTATGAGGGCGAGAACCCGCCGGAGCGTTGCCCTCAGTGTAAGGCTCCCGCTAGCAAATTTGTCGAGATAAAGGACGAGGCCGGCAAACCCCAGTGGGCTTGCGAGCACCACATTGGTGACGGTAAAGTCGAAGATGAGGAGATTCTCCATGGGCTCAGGGATCATTTCAACGGTGAATGCACAGAGGTGGGAATGTACCTCGCTATGAGCCGTCAGGCCGAAAGGGAAGGATTCCCCGAGATCGCTGACGCTTTCAAGCGCTATGCTTTTGAGGAGGCCGAGCATGCTTCGAAGTTCGCCGAGCTTCTCGGTGAGGTCGTTTGGGACACCAAGACCAATCTTGAAAAGCGTTATCAAGCTGAGGCCGGCGCGTGCGAAGGCAAGCTCGCTATAGCCACAAGGGCAAAGCAACTCGGCTATGACGCCATCCATGACACAGTCCATGAGATGGCCAAGGATGAGGCCCGCCATGGTGCCGGTTTTTATGGTCTTCTTCAACGCTATTTCGGGAAGTAGCTGGGCATGAGTAAGATACAAGGTCTTGTCTGCGCACCGTTCACGGCGTTCGATGCGCAGGGTAGTGTAGATTTGGCCAAAGTTTCCCTCCAGGCGAAGTTTTATAAAGACAACGGGGTGTCCGGAGTGTTCGCTTGCGGCACAACTGGTGAAGGATCATCCCTCACCATGCCTGAGAAGAAAGTTCTGTTCAAAGAGTGGGCAGGCCAAAGGAGCGAAGGGTTCGCCGTGATAGGTTTTCTTGGCGGGACAAGTCTCGAGGATTGCAAGGATCTCGCGAGATACGCCAGGGAAGTTGGCCTGGACGCTGTGGCTATGACCGCTCCTTATTATCAGAGACCAGCCTCTGTCAAGGATTTGGCGCTGGCTGTGGCTGAGGTGGCTTCAGCGGTTCCTGACATGCCTTTCTATTTTTACCATATTCCGGTCATAACAAAGGTCGCTTTCCCTATGATCCGGTTCCTGGAGATAGTGGATGGGTTGATTCCCAACTTCGCCGGTATCAAGTACACGGATGAGAACATGATGGACTACCAACAGTGCCTGGAGTTCGGTAACCGTAAGTACAACATCATGTGGGGCAGGGATGAGATGCTGCTGGAGGCTCTATCCATTGGTGCCAGAACCTTTGTCGGAAGCACTTATGGCTATATGGCTCCCATATATCACGCTATCACTGAGGCGTTTGACTCCGGGAATATGGTCAAGGCCGCGTCACTCCAGTTCGAGGCTGTCAAGCTGATAACCCTGCTGGACAAGTATGGCAGTGGGTGTGGTAAAGCGTACATGAAGGCTGCCGGAATGGATCTCGGCCCTTGCCGCAGGCCTCTCAACACAATGGATGATAATAATTATAAGGCTTTCCTTGAAGAATTGTCTGGAACAGCGTTCGGTGAATTCAAGAATATCTTAAAATAAATGAACCGTCGCCTGGCATTCTTTATCGCCTTGCTGGCTATCCTGGTCTCCTGCTCGTCTTCAAGACAGGCGGGAGACCATGGGAATAGCGGCCTAGCTCTCACCAGTGTCGAGGACCTCGTATGGGAGTCGACCGTGCTTCCGCCATCTCCATCGGACACCGCAGGTAATCTTGGTCTTGCCGGGGTCTACTCCGGAATGATAGGTGACCGCCTTGTGGTCGCCGGTGGAGCGAATTTCCCGGATGGCCTTCCTTCAGCTGGTGGACCTAAGGTCTGGTATTCAGATGTTTACGTCCAGGATCCAGAAGCCGGGTGGCGTTGTTGGCCGGGCGTTCTAGGAAAGGAATCCGCTTACGGAGTCACTGTCCCTCACGATGGGGGATTGCTCCTGATTGGTGGATGCCGAGCCGAGGAGTGCCTGTCCGAGATTCGTTTTTTGAAGTTGGATCCGGACGGCAAGCCGGTTGTTGAGGATTGGGGTACCCTTCCGCTTCCGCTTTCCAATATGGCGGGTGGGCAGATCGGCTCCCAAGTCTATCTCGCGGGCGGAATATCCTCAATGGGACCTGATCAGGAGGCGTTGGACGTGTTCCTCTGCCTCGACTTGAGGACTCGACAGACTAAGAGTCTCCCTTGGCCGGATGCTCCGGCGAGGGCTTTCGCGGTCGGGGTGGTCCAGAGCGACGGGCTGGACAATTGCTTTTATCTTTTCAGCGGAAGGAATTACCGAGGTGATTCTCCCTGGCAAGTCCTTGACGACGGATGGGCCTGGAATCCCCGCCTGGGAGAGTGGAAGACTGTGAAGGGTGAATTCCCGGTCATGGCCGGTTGCGCTGTCCCGTTTGGCACGAACCATATTTTGTTCGCTGGAGGCAGAAGTGAGAATCCCGCCATTCCCGATAATGTTCTAAGGCTATATCACACAGTTACTTCCACTATGCTGACCGTGCCAGTGGAAGATCAAGTGCTGCCTGTCACTACCAATATCCTGCGGGATGGTGATTCTTTCATTATCTGCAGTGGCGAGGTGGCTCCGGGAGTGCGTACTCCAGTCATATTACGTGGGGAGATCAGAAGCCATATCAGAAGGATGGGGTGGCTGGATATCGTGGTGATATTCCTATATTTCGCCGTCCTCGCCTGGATGGGCTGGTTCTTCTCCAAACGGCAGAAAAGCACCGATGACTATTTCAAAGGAGGCGGGAGGATCCCATGGCCGATAGTTGGCTTGAGCATATTCGGAACCACTTTGTCCGCGATTACTTTCATGTCCATTCCGGCGAAGACTTACGCCACTGATTGGAGCTATCTCCTTTTCAATTTCGGGATCGTGCTGGTGGTGCCGTTCATCACCCTTCTTTTCATTCCTAAGTTCAGGAGTCTCGGCGTAACCACTGCCTACGAATATCTTGAGAAGCGTTTCAGCCCCTTCGTCAGGGTTCTTTGCAGCCTGTCGTTCATATTATACCAAGTCGGTAGGATGGGTGTCGTGTTGCTGCTACCCTCCATCGCCCTGAATATTGTGACGGGGTTCGATATCTTCGCTTGTATCGCGTTGATGGGTGTGCTGGCGCTCGTTTACACATATATGGGCGGAATCGAGGCTGTGGCCTGGACAGACGCCCTTCAGGTCGTGGTACTGATCGGAGCAGCACTAGCGGTCGTATTCAGCATCGCTGGAGCCACACCAGGTTCATTCCCGGCTCTTGTCTCGACAGCGGCCACCGACGGAAAGTTCTCTCTCGGATCGCTTCATTTCGACCTTAGGCAAACTACAGTCTGTACAGTGTTGATAGCCACTGTGTTCACGAATATCACCACCTACGGGACTGACCAGACTGTCGTGCAGAGGTACTTGACCACAAGCACCGAGAAACAGGCACGTAAGAGTGTCTATACCAACGCCTTCCTGAGTGTGCCGGCCACCTTGCTCTTTTTCTTTGTGGGCACGGCTATATATGTTTTCTTCAAGATGCATCCCTCGGAGTTGAGCATGGGTGTGAACGACCCTGACGCCATCCTGCCATGGTACGTCAGCCTCCATATCCCTACTGGCGCGCTTGGCCTGGTTATCGCCGGCATCTTCGCCGCCGCGATGTCGACTTTGAGTGCGTCTATGAACTCCGCCGCGACCGCCTACGTGACCGATATCCATTCCAAACTCAAGAATGGAGCCGCCTCACTTAAGACCGCCAAGACCGCTACTCTCCTGATCGGTGCGATCGGCATCTGTTTCGCCCTTATGATGGCGACCTGGGATGTGAAATCCCTTTGGGATGAGTTCTCAAAGATCCTCGGCATTTTGCTCGGAGGACTCGGAGGGCTTTTCCTCCTCGGTTTCCTCTGCCCGAAGGCCAATTCGACAGGGGCTGTCGCCGGGCTTCTGACCGGCGTGGCCGTACAATTGGTTGTCACACGGTTCCAGATGGTTCATCTGCTCTTGTACTCTTCCGTAGGGTTTGTGACATGCTTTGTCATAGGCTTGGTGGTCAGCCTCATATTCCATCGGAAGGGAAATGGCTAAGCGGCTTTTTTTTCTTATATTCGCGGAATAGACTATATGTGTATGGAAGCTAACGACAACTCTATAAAGCTTTATTACAATACCGAGAGGGAGAAACTCCAGATGCCCGAGTATGGCCGTAATGTGCTGATCATGGTCGAGCAGCTGAGGGCTATTCCTGACAAGACCAAGCGCAGTGAGCAGGCAAGGGCCGTGGTGAAGGTCATGGAGACCTTGAACCAGCAGGTTCACCAGCAGGAAAATTATGAGCAAAAGCTCTGGGACCATCTCTACATGATCGCCGGTTACGACCTTGACATCGATTCCCCGTATCCTGCCCCTCTACCTGAGGCGAAGGCCGCCCGTCCTATGGTCATTCCTCTTGACAAGGCTCCCGTGAAAGCCAACCACTATGGCCGCAATATAGAGAGCATAATCGACCTTATCGCCGGAGAACCGGAAGGGGAGGTCAAGACCGCTATGATCCGCTCCCTTGCCATTTACATGCGCCAGCAGTATCTGATTTGGAACAAGGACAGTGTCGCTGACGAGACGATATTCTCGGACATAGAGAAACTATCTGATTATAGGATAAAGGTTCCTGAGGGGATTGAGTTGGGCAAGGTGTCTGGTGACTCCAATTTCAACCGTCCCGGCCTCAATCTCGGCATGAACGGGCAGAACCGCAAGGGTGGTAAGAAAAACAACAGGAAAAACAGGAAGTAGCTATGCGCAGGTTGTGGAGAGACATGGATGATGACGACAAGGCGAGACTGGTAAAGACTACCGGTCTCATCGTGGCGGCATTCACACTGTTCACTCTTCTCGCCACTCTGTCCTATCTCTTCACATGGAAGGTGGATCAGAGCGCCTTGGCCGCTCCTGTCGCTGACAAATCTGTGAAAATCAGCAATTTCGCAGGAAAGTTAGGTTATAAATGGGCCAATCTTCTGGTCCGGGAGTGGTTCGGTCTCGGCAGCCTTGCGTTGGTGCTGATCCTTTTTGCCGTTTCGGCTCGTCTGCTCCTCCAAAGGTGGCATTACTCGATGACCAGGACAATTCTGCTGACTGTCTCGGGAGCCCTTGTGGCGTCGTTCCTGCTGGCGTTCATCTCTGATTTGGCCGGTTGGGGCAATGTGTTTGGCGGGGGACTCGGGGGCGAGTGCGGCGAGACTGTTGTCAGCTGGTCCCGAAACCTTTTCGGATCCATTATCACCGCCATATTGCTTCTGCTTCTTCTCGCCCTTTGGCTTTTCTTCGCCAGCGACAAGTTCAGGTATTGGCTTGATTCTTTGGGACAGGTCAAAGAGCCGGAAAATCCGGAAATTTCTGGACCGGTCAGCCACCTGCCCTCGTCCGAGTCCGTCCTCGCTTCGCCGCGGCCGAGTACGGCCGATGGGCAGTGGCATGACCGGCACGACTCAATCGTGACTCCCGTCCCGGGGGCAGACGGTAGCTCAGATGCCTCGCTTCGCTCGGCCCCACCGCTCGCGTCGCCAAGCGACGCTCCAGTCCCCCCGCTTACCGTGCCGAGGGTGACAGGATCTGATTCTGCCGTCTCCCCCGGGACGAAGAGCAAAGATTCTAAAGATCCGGAACAAGAGACTTCATTGGAGATAATCAAGGGAGAGGAACTGTCTACCGAGATCACGCGAGAACTGGAGCCGATCAATGTCCGGGACGAGCTTCCCAGATATGAGTTCCCTTCGCTGGAGTTGCTTGAGGAATATTCGACAGGCCGCCACGAAGTCTCTGAGGAAGAGCTGGCCAGAAACAACAACAAGATCCGGGCGACTCTCGAGAATTACCGTATCCAGATCAACGACGTCAAAGCAATCGTCGGACCGACTGTGACCTTGTATAAAGTCTATCCCGCTCCTGGAGTCAAGATAGCTGAGATAAAGAAACTGCAGGAGGATATCGGTATGTACCTCCACGCCAGGGGAGTCCGTGTCGTGACACTGACAGACTCAGTTGGTATCGAGGTGGCGAATGACAAGCCTTCCATAGTGCCGATGCGCGCTGTCCTGAATGACAACGCTTTCAGGGAGAGCAAGGCGGAACTGCCTATCGCTATCGGTTACACAATCCATCAGAAAGTCAAGGTCTTTGACTTGGCTGACGCTCCCCATCTGCTTGTGGCGGGTGCCACAAAACAGGGTAAGTCTGTGGGTCTGAACGCGATGGTGGCGTCGTTGTTATATTCAAAGCATCCTTCGGAGCTGAAGTTTGTCTTCATAGACCCGAAGATGGTCGAGTTCTCGCACTATGGCCGTCTGCTTCATCATTATCTGGCGGTGATGCCTTGCAATGATGAAAGGGACGAGCAGGAAAATGCCATTGTCAAGAAATCCGACAAGGCCGAGAAGGTCTTGAAGGCTCTCGTGGCCGAGATGGAGCAGCGCTATGAATTGCTAAGCAAGGCTTATGTGCCTAATATCAAGCAATATAACGAGAAATACAAGGAACGTCATCTTCTTCCTACGGATGGCCACAGGTTCCTTCCTTATATCGTGACGATTGTTGATGAGTATGCCGACCTTACAATGTCTGTCGGCGGCGGTGGAGACGCCAAGGCGATGGCCAGAAGCATTTCCACATCCATCATCCGACTCGCCCAGAAGGGTAGGGCAGCGGGTATTCATATTGTACTGGCGACCCAAAGGCCTTCCGTTGACGTCATCACCGGTCTGATCAAAGCCAACTTCCCGACCAGAATCGCCTTCAGGGTAATCTCCAGGATAGATTCCTCCACGATTCTCGATTCTCCTGGCGCCGAGAAACTAATCGGAAGGGGCGACATGCTCTATTATGCCGGGGTCGAGATGGAAAGGGTCCAGTGCGCCCTGATCGACAGTGACGAGATCAGCAGGCTGACCGAGTTCATCGGTGCCCAGCAAGGCTATAAGAAGAGCTACAACACTCCATATTACCTTCCTGATGTCGAAGAATCCACCGAGGAAGGATCAGGCGGTCTGGTTGATATGAAGAATCTTGACGAGCGCTTCGAAGAGGCTGCAAGGATGATCGTCATCAACCAAAGGGGCTCCACTTCCGATCTCCAGAGACGTTTGGGAATGGGTTATGCCAAGGCTGGGCGAGTCATGGACCAGCTCGAGGCGGCTGGCGTCGTTGGACCTCAGTCTGGATCCAAACCTCGTGAGGTCCTTATCGGTAGCCTTGATGAGCTGGAAAAGGTCCTGGAGTCCTTCAGGAACCAGCAGTAGGCTTCTGGCACAACTTGTGCAATCTTGTGTTTTATCATGAGAAAGACCATCATCATACTGGCCGCGTTACTGGCCGCATCTGTATGCGCGGATGCCAAGAGCAAGATCCTTGAGAGGTTTATCGACAAGGTCTCATCCTCGCTTGTGTCGTTTGATTATTCCTTCTCGCTTCAGTCCTCAAAGTCCAAGGCGAAGATGACCGGGGAAGGGAATGTCAAGATACAGGGGAACTCTTTCATGCTGGAGGGCAACGGGCTCGAGGTCTGGTGCGATGGTTCCACCCGCTGGACGGTTGACCGTATGTCAGAAGAGGCTCTCGTTGAATATGTTGACGATTCCGCTGACAGCTACGCCACCAATCCGGCCTTGATGATATCCGCTGTGGACTCCGCTTTCACTGAGGTCTCCTCGGGAGCCTCCAAGTTCCAAGGCAAGGTGGCAGACGAGTCTGTCTTGTCACCGAAAGTCAAAGGGAAGTATTCGATGGACATCTCCCGGCTCAAACTTTTCTTCAAGACTGGAACGGCCGAATTGATCGGCGCTGAGGTGAAACTGAATGACGGTTCGGTCTCCGAGTTCGTCATCAAGAATCTCTCATATTCGGACAAGACCGAAAAGAAAGAGTCTTTCCGTTTTGACGAAAAGACCCTCGATAATTCCTATGTTATCACTGATTTGAGGTAACTCCCTTTTTATCAGTCTTTGACGCATCTGACGGAGGCGAGGAAAGATCCCTTGTCTCCGTTTGAGCAGAATATGTCGTTCTTGGAGACGAAGATGTAGCGATACAACCCGTTCTCGCCGTTTTCGTCAGAAGTCCAGAAAGTGGCGTATTCATTGATTCCCACATATTTCCGTGTTCCTTCCTGGTCAATCGCATAGCCAATCGGCATCGCTGAGAACTTGGCCTTGTTAGTGATCTTCACATCCGGCCAGAAAGTCCACATTTTGAATCCGTTGAAGTGGGCATCAGCCATTAAGGGACCCGCCGCGTCCGTGAAAGTCTCTCCTTTGCCAACGTTAGCTTCCGCGAGTGCGGCAAAATCAGCGTCAGAGGGCAGATGCCATCCTTCTGGACAGGCTGTCATCGCCTCGTTCCAGCTATACAACCTTCCGACCGCCTGGTCCATAGCCGGACTGTTCTCGTACGAGACACCGGAACCGGAATAATAAAGGTTGTTCTGCATCCAGACATTTCCTCCGGAGGTGGCGAGGTAATACACTCCACCATCCCTGGGATCAACTAATTTGACTGAGTCGGACTGGTAACCGGCACCAGTGATAGTGCCGTTGAGGGAAGCGTCGACAACAGTGAAGCTCTTTTCACAAGTAGAACCGTAGTAATCCTCCGCGAAAGCACCGGCTGTGATTGAGTAGGTTCCGATAGCCACTGGGGCTGAAACTGTCCAGGAACCGTCCCCGGGACCTGTCTCTGTCTTCACCGTGTCTTTGGCGGTTTTCCACGAAGAGAACCAGTAGTATCCCAGATCCCCGGTGGGGTTTTTAACTCCTTGCGGGGTCAGTTTGAGCTCTTGGCCCAAGCTGACGAATTTTGGAATGTCGAAGGTGACCGATCCATCGAGATAAGGAAGGCCACCGCTTTCGCCATTGTCTTTGTGGCAAGAGGTGAGAACCGTCAGGATGACGGCCGAAAGTATGATTATTACGCTCTTAAACTTCATCTTGTTGTCTTGAACATGCAAATATCGCATAAAAAACGCAAAAACGGTATTCTTTCAACAAAAACCAGTCCATTGATGGCGATATTTCTCTCGCAAATGATTATTATTGCAAAGATGAAACGACTTTTTTCAGGAATATCATTCCTCTCGGTTTGCGTCGCCGCCTGTATATCACTGGGTTCCTGCTCGAAACAAGAACAGTATATCCAGTTGACCGGTTACGCTCAAGGCGGCACTTATTCAGTGAAGTTCAACAAGAAGGGGGTCAAGGTCAGCCAGGAGAAGATCCAGTTGGCTGTTGACTCTATCCTCACTTTGATCGACACCACCTTGTCGGGATATAACAAAGGATCCCAGCTTAGCCGTTTCAATGCGGGTCTCCTGACGAGCCCGAACGAGATGTTCAAGGATATCTACGCCTTGTCAAGGAAGTTTTATGAGGAGACCGGAGGGGCCTTGGACGTGGCTTCAGCCCCGCTTTTTGACATCTGGGGCTTCGGATTCACTTCGGACCAGATGCCTTCTAAGGCGACCGTAGATAGCGTTCTGGCTGTCTGTGGGATGGATAATATGACCCCCGAGATGACCCCGACCGTTCCCGGGATGCGTCCGAAGCTCAATTTCAACGCCATAGCCCAAGGTTACACTTCCGATAAGATCGCTGATTATCTCCACTCTCTCGGAGTCAAGGACATGCTGGTGGATATAGGCGAGATTTATTGCGAGGGATATAACCCAAGGGGAGTGCCATGGTCAATCGGGATAGATCGTCCATTTGACGGTAATATGTCTCCTGGCGCTGATCTGGATGGTATTTGGCAAGGAGACGGCAGCGGGTGCGGTGTGGTGACATCGGGCAATTACCGGAAATATTATGAGAGGGACGGGAAAAAGTATTCCCACACCATAGACCCTCGTACCGGTTATCCGGTCCAGCATAACCTTCTGAGCGCCACCATTGTTGCAAAGGATGCCGTCACGGCTGATGCCTATGCCACCTACTGTATGGTTATAGGCCTTGACGCCGCCAGGGAGTTTATCAACTCTAAAAAAGATGTCGAGGGATATCTGATTTATGATGATTCCGGAAATATGACGGAATGGGCGTCTTCTGGCTTCAAACTTGCAGGGAAATAGCCGGATATCATTGAAGATGAAGACCAGAATTTTCATTTCTTTCGTTTCAGGCCTGTCCGCTGCCATCCTTGTCTTGACAGGATGCAGCACTATGAGCCGTACAGAGAAGCAACTCGCCAAGGTGGACTCTTATGATGCTCCTGATATTCCCGCTCCCGGGATGGCACCGCCTCTGCGTCCGGTAGATTCAGGATTGGAATATTCCAGTGATGTAGTTGTAGTCAGCTACGATATAGAGATAGGGAAGGATCCCCTTCTGAAGGCGATTCGTAAATATGGCGCTTCAATCATTTACGACTATAGGATTGTCAACGCGATAGCGATCAGGATCCCGGATCCTTCAAAGATGCAGGAGGCGATCGTTTATTTCGAAAAGGTGAAAGGGGTTCTGCAGGTTTCCAGGGATCGGGTGAATTATCTGGACCGTAGGGTCACACTCGAGTATTGACGGGAAGCAGGCTCAGGGCTTGCTGGACAGATAGGGCGGTTTCGACATCGAAGCCGCCTGATTTTGTTCTACGCAGTGACGAGAGGTGGGCTCCCGAGTCGAGGGCCTCGCCGAAATCCCTGGCTAGTGCCCGGATGTAAGTTCCTTTGCTGCAAGCGATTCTGACAGTGGCCACCGCCAAGTCCAGACCAGACGTATCCGCCACATTGATTCTCCCGTCCGGACCCTTGCCACTGCAATTGGGCAGGGGCACCGCTGCCCCCGGGCCGTTGTTGTCACCGTCAGGCAGAGGGCACCGTGGGCCCTGGCCGTACTCAGCCGCAGCGAAGCGAGAATGGACGCGGCCAGGGTCCAGCGGTGCCTCTGCCATAGAAGGATCAAAAGATAGCAGTTCCAGCTCGTAGATGTTGATTCTCTGGACATTGAGAAGATCAGCGACACTATGGTCGAAATCCTCGAGCACCTCAGTCTTCGCCTTGCCCCTCTCCTTGAACTGCCTCCTCGCCAACTCATATGCCCGCACCCCATCAACCGACTTGGCCGAAAACAGGGGAGCGACCTGGTCCTGCTCTCCGAGAAACCTCGGAAGCAGTTCAGTAACAGACTCTTCCGTAACTTTATCTATCGGATAAGTCTTATCGGCCGCCTTTTCGAGATCGAATGACGGAGTGGTGGCTCCGAATGCTATTCCGGCCACATATTCCTTCCTATCTTTCTGGAGCGTCTCCGCGAGCCTGGTAGCCTTGCCGACGCAAATCAGAAGGACTCCGGTGGCGAGGGGATCAAGGGTGCCGGCATGGCCGACCTTCAGGTTTTTCTTGCCGAAATGCTTGCAAGCCGCCCATTTTAGCTTGCGGACCACATCCGCGGAGGTCCACCTGTAAGGCTTGTCGATGGGTATGATTATCCCGTCCGGATAATCGTCGATATTACCGGACAAAACGTTTCCTAGCAGGCTGGAATCCGCTATGAGAGCCTTGACATCCAATTACTTGACGTCGATTTTCTCTCTGCGGCGCTCATGCCTGCCGCCTTCGGCGGGAGTGGAAAGCCAAGTGTTGACGATCCTTGTCGCCATCTGGTAGGAGATAAAACGGGCGGGAAGGACCAGCACGTTGGCATCGTTGTGGGCCTTCACCAGCCTTCCGACCTCGCTGTTCCAAGCGAGCCCGGCCCTGACTCCCTGATGCTTGTTGAGGGTGATGGCCATCCCGTTACCTGTACCGCAAAGGGCGATCCCTAGGTCAACCTCTTTCTTCTGGACAGCCTCCGCAAGTGCGTGGGCATAGTCCGGATAGTCGCAGCTGGTGTCGGAATAAGTCCCGTAGTCAGCCACATCATAGCCTTTCTTGGTCAGCAGTTCAGCGATCCTGTTTTTGTACTCATAGCCGGCATGGTCGCCGGCGACTCCGATTTTCATGATGTATCTAAAATAGTTTCTTTTTGCTCACTGTAGTCACGAACTCTTTCAGGTAGAAAGGCTCGAAATACGCCACATCCTCAAAGCGTCCTTCCTTGAGTGCGGCTGTGGCTGGCGTCTTCATACCGGAAGCCTTCGGGCAGCATTGGACGAAGACGGAATTGGGGTGGCTGATGGTCCCCTCACATTTGCCCGCACCATCTCCTATGAATAACACCTTTCCTTCCTCAAGTCGCTCCTTGAATGAATCCGAAGTCACAACGCTTGCGGTGGTGGGAGTCAATTGCTTCCCGTCGGGAGAGAAAACAGCGGTGTAGACTTCCATCCTGCGGGCGTCTATCATGGGGATAATATACGCGCAGCCCTCAGGGACAAGGCCTTCGTCTTTGGCTTGCCAGACAAGAGTATCCAAAGTGCCGACAGAGACAAGAGGGATTCCGGCTCCGAAACAAAGTCCTTTGGCGGTAGACACTCCCACGCGGAGCCCGGTATAAGAGCCGGGGCCTTTACTGACTGCGACAGCGCCGCAATCGCTCACCTTGAGACCTCTCTCCTTAAGCATGTCGCTGATGTAAGGAGCTGTCATCGAGGCGTGCGCCCTGGGTTCATCGCTCAATCTCTCGCAAACGATCTTCCCATTCTCCACTATGGCCACGGAACAAAGCGACGTGGAAGTCTCTATGAGGATTAATCTTTCCATCACTTCTTGAATATCAACTCTTTAAGGTAAGGGAAAATCAAGTTCGCCAAGTCCTTGACAGGACCGTAAAAAATGGATTCCTCCATTGTCTTCGAAGGAACGATAGGGAAGGTGTTGTTGATCGCTTCAAAAAGGATAATGACTAATCCGATAATCAGCACCGCCTTCAAGAGGGCGAAAACGATTCCCAGGAGTTTGTTGAGCCATCCGAGCATCACCACTTTCAACACACCCTCAACAGCTTTCCCGGCAAGGTGGGTGATAAGCATCACGACAAGCATGATCAAGGCGAACGCTATGACGTGGATTACAGTGCTTGGCAGATCGATATAGGTGACCAGCCACTCTCCCGCAGCGTTTGAGAACTTGAAAGACAGCCATACGCCCAGGATCAACGCGACGAGGGAAAAAGCTTGGCTGACAAACCCTTTCGAAAGGCCGTGGATAACGGCTGGGACGCAGCAGCATACGATGATGATGTCTATTATGTTCACCTCAAATCTTACTTGTTAAATATGTTGGAAATACCTAACTTCGCGCATTCGGAAACGCCCGGGCTCAGCGGTGTATCCAGATGCAAAATTAGGAAGAAAATTATGACATTCAAAGAGTACAAAGGACTAGATCTGGTTTCTGTCGGGAATGAGGTGCTGGACAGGTGGAAGAAAAACAAAGCCTTCGAGAAATCCCTCGAGGTGAGGGAAGGCGCCCCTGAGTTCGTCTTCTTCGAGGGCCCGCCGTCCGCTAACGGAAAACCGGGAATCCATCATGTGATGGCCCGCTCGATCAAGGACGCTATCTGCCGTTACAAGACCCAGACCGGTTACAAGGTTAGCCGTAGGGCCGGATGGGACACCCATGGCCTTCCTGTCGAGATCGGAGTGGAGAAGAAGCTCGGAATCCATAAAGAGGACATCGGGACCAAGATCTCTGTCGGTGACTATAACCGCACTTGCCGCGAAGAGGTCATGAAGTACACCGCCGAATGGGAGGAGATGACCCAGCGGGTCGGTTATTGGGTGGACATGGACGATCCTTACATCACCTATGACAACCGTTACATCGAGACCCTTTGGTACTTGCTCAAGATTATTTATGGCAAGGGACTTCTGTATAAAGGATATTCAATCCAGCCATACTCCCCGTCTGACGGTACTGGCTTGAGCTCCCATGAGCTGAACCAACCCGGATGTTATAAGGATGTGACCGACACCACCGCGACCGTCCAGTTCGAGGCGGTCAGGAACGAGAAGTCAGAGCCTTTGTTCGCAGGAGTGGACGCTCCTGTGTATTTTCTGGCCTGGACAACCACGCCGTGGACTCTTCCTTCCAACGTCGCCCTTTGCGTAGGCCCGAGATTCGATTATGTAAGGGTCCTTTCCTTTAACCCGTACACCGGCAAGAAGGCGGTATATGTCCTTGCCAAAGAGTTGATTGGCGCATGGTTCAATCCCAAGGCGGCGGAGATTCCGCTCGAGGATTACAAACCGGGAGACAAACTTGTCCCTTATAAAGTGCTTGAAGGAAGTTTCAAAGGATCCGACCTCGTCGGGATTCGCTATAATCAGTTGATTCCTTGGTTCAGCCCTGTCGACGAAGGTGAGGCTTTCAGGGTTATCTCCGGCGACTATGTCACCACTGAGGATGGTACCGGCATTGTCCATATCGCCCCCACTTTCGGTGCTGATGATAAGAAGGTTTCCGCTAATTTCGGTGTTCCTGGCATCATCATGATTGACAAGGATGGGAAAAGGCAGGCTCAAGTCGACCACGAGGGCAGGTTCTACCGTATAGAAGATCTTGATCCTGAATATGTCAAGGCGCATGTGGATCCCTCTTACAAGGAGTTCTCCGGCAGGTATGTCAAGAACGCCTTCGACGATTCCATCCCCGCTGACGCCCCGACTCTCGATGTCGATCTTTGCATGATGATGAAGCAGGACGGCAGGTGCTTCAAGATCCAGAAACACACCCACAGCTATCCTCATTCATGGCGTACCGACAAGCCCGTGCTTTATTACCCGTTGGACGCCTGGTTCATCAAGACCACCGCAGTCAAGGACCAGATGGTCGCTCTGAACAAGACCATCAACTGGAAGCCGGAGTCGACCGGTACCGGTCGTTTCGGCCAGTGGCTCGAGAATATCCAGGACTGGAACCTTAGCAGGAGCCGTTTCTGGGGTACTCCTTTGCCTATTTGGCGTACCGAAGATGGGAAAGAAGAGATATGCATAGGCTCCGCCGCCGAGCTCTGCACTGAGCTTGACAAGGCTGTCAAGGCTGGGATCATGCCATCGAACCCCTTGAGGGACAAAGGTTTCGATCCGGCCGACATGAGCAAGGAGAATTACGATAAAATAGATCTCCACAGGCCGTATGTGGATGATATGTTCCTGGTCAGTCCTTCCGGTAAGAAGATGACCAGGGAGACTGACCTTATCGACGTCTGGTTCGATTCAGGCGCGATGCCTTACGCCCAGGAAGGTCTGCGTAACCTGGGATCCGACAAGTTCGGTTGCACATCTGATTTCATCGCTGAAGGAGTGGACCAGACACGCGGCTGGTTCTACACCCTCCACGCTATCCACACGATGGTCAGCGGTACTCCCGCTTACAAGACGGTCATCTCGAATGGTCTTGTACTTGACAAGAACGGCAACAAGATGAGCAAGCGTCTGGGTAACGCTGTCGATCCTTTCGAGGAGCTTGACAAATATGGCGCCGACGCCCTCCGCTGGTATATGCTGACAAATGCGCAGCCTTGGGATAACCTTAAGTTTGACGAGGCCGGAGTGGATGAGGTACGCAGGAAGTTCTTCGGGACTCTCTATAACACATATTCATTCTTCGCCTTGTACGCCAATGTGGATGGCTTTGATCCATCTGCTCCTAAGGTTGAGTATTCAAAACGTCCGGAGATAGACAGATGGATCATTTCTCTCCTGAATACTTTGGAGAAGAAGGTTGTGGACGCTTATGAGGACTATGACCTCACATCGGCTGGCCGGTTGATCCAGGATTTTGTCTGCGACGATCTCAGCAACTGGTATGTGCGCCTGAACCGCAAGCGTTTCTGGGGAGGAAAGATGGACCAGGACAAGCTTTCCGCTTACCAGACCCTTTACGAGGTCTTGGTTGACGTCGCTATCCTGGCCGCTCCAATCGCCCCGTTCTATATGGATCGCCTGTATCTGGATCTTGTCCCGGAAGGGGAGGAGTCAGTCCATTTTGTCCTGATGCCGAAGTGCGATGAGTCGGTGATCGACAAGGATCTGGAAGAGAGGATGTCTATGGCCCAGAAAGCCACTTCGATGGTTCTGGCTCTCAGGCGCAAAGTCTCCATCAAGGTCCGCCAGCCTCTCTCGAAGCTTGTGATTCCAGTCATATCAGACAAGGTGCGTTCCCAGCTAGAGCAGGTCAAGGGTATTATCCTTGGCGAGGTCAATGTCAAGGAGGCCGAATTTATCTCCGACACCACCGGGATAATCACCAAGAAGATCAAGCCCAATTTCAAGACTCTCGGAAAGGTCTACGGCAAGCAGATGAAAGAGATAGCCGGAGCGTTCGCCTCTTTTGACCAGGCTGTCATTTCCGACATCCAGACCGCCCAGGCGGCTGGAGCGGACTATGTCCTCCCTCTGCCTTCAGGAGATGTCGTACTTGGCCCCGCTGACTATGAGATATCGTCTGAGGACATGCCAGGATGGCTTGTCGCTTCTGATGGTCCTCTGACCTTAGCCCTTGATATTCAGATATCTGAGGACTTGAAGAAGGAAGGAGTCGCCAGGGAGCTGATCAACAGGATCCAGAATCTCAGGAAAGACAGTGGATTTGAAGTCACTGATAAGATAGAAGTTATTATATTTGCAGACGGAATGGTTCGCGAGGAGATCGCGACTGCTCTGGATGTTTATAAGGAATATGTTTCAGCTCAGACACTTGCGCTTTCTATAGCTGTTGAGGATATGGCCAATGCTTCTGAGGATGCGGCTGATGTGGAGTGGGATGAGGGCGTTTTGAAGATGGAACTGAATAAGAAATAGGACCTAATTTTAATTTTTCGTGTAATGTCAGAAGACATCAAAGAAAATGAGCCGGCTCCCGAAGTGGAGAAGACTCGTTACAGCGATGAGGAACTTGCTGAGTTCAAGGTCATCATCAAGGATAAGCTCGATAAGGCCAGGAAGGAATATGACACCCTTCGCCAGGTGATCATGCATAATGGCAGCAACGACATCGAGGACACCACTCCGTCATTCAAGACGGTTGAGGACGATGGCGCTTATCAGCTTTCCAAGGAAGAGGCCAGCCAACTTGCCCAGCGGCAGTACAAATTCATCCAGAACCTCGAGGCCGCGCTTGTCCGTATCGAGAACAAGACCTACGGCGTGTGCAGGGTTACTGGCAAGCTGATTCCCAAGGAGAGGTTGCGCCTTGTACCTCATGCCACTTTGACTGTCGAGGCTAAGGAGATGCTTGCCAAAAAAGGCCGTAACTAGTGAAGCTTTCCAAAGGTAATAAGTTACTGATCCTGGGGATCCTCCTTGTAGTCATTGACCAAGTCATCAAGATCGTGGTCAAGACAAATATGCAGATAGGTCAGCATATCTATGTGATAGGCAACTGGTTCCAGATCTTGTTTATCGAGAATGAGGGGATGGCGTTCGGGATGAAATTCGGAGGTGCTGTGGGTAAGTTCCTGCTCTCGTTCTTCCGGATTGGTCTTTTCGCCGCTCTTTGCTGGTGGATCTCAACCCTGGTCAAGAAGTCTACTGTCCCCACAGGGGTTATTGTCGGCTTGACTCTTATTACCGCCGGAGCTTTCGGGAATATAATCGACAGCCTTTTCTATGGCCTGATTTTCGGGTATGCCCCATTCATGTTCGGAAGGGTCGTTGATATGTTCTTTTTCCCGATCATAGATACCACTTGGCCGGCTTGGATGCCCTTCGTGGGCGGGAATCATTTCCTTTTCTTCGCTCCGGTGTTCAATTTCGCTGACAGTTGCGTGACGGTCGGGGCGTTGTACCTTATATTTTTCCAGTACAAGTTCTTCGCCCGAGGCGATGAACCGGAGGAGGAAAGCAAATAATTTTTGGCGGGACGGATTTTATCTTTATCTTTGCAATCCTTTTAGGAATAGGAATATTGGAGGTGTGGCCGAGTGGTCGATGGCGGCAGTCTTGAAAACTGTTGAACGGCAACGTTCCGGGGGTTCGAATCCCTCCGCCTCCGCGCAATTCAAAGCATACAAGGACGCCGCACGAGAGTGCGGCGTTTGTGTTAAGAGGCCCTCGTACTTTTTATTCTTTTTTTTGTAGTTTTCTGGAAGTTTATGCGTCTAAAGGACAGAAACAACAAAACAAGACAATGACAGAACGAGAATTTGAAAAGATGGTCAGAGAACACCGCGGTGAGATTTACACCGTCTGCTACATGTTCTCAACCGACAAAGAGGAGGTGGCGGACCTCTTCCAAGAGATCCTCATAAACCTGTGGAAGGGATCCGGAACCTTCCGCGGCGAGTCCGGACTGGGGACTTGGATTTGGAAAGTCAGCCTCAACACCTGTATCTCCATCGACCGATCCCGCCGTCGCAGGCCCCACACTGAGCCGCTGTCCATGGACATCGACTTGTTCGAGGACAAGGACGAAAGCGCCAAACAGATTGGGGCGCTGCGGAACAGGATCTCCAAACTGGGAACTTTTGACAGGGCGATTGTGTTGCTCTGGTTAGAAAATCTCAGTTATGAGGAAATTGGTCAGATTGTGGGAATCTCCACCAAAAACGTCTCTGTCCGTCTTGTCAGAATCAAGGAACAACTCAAAAAAATGAAGTAAAATGGAAAACTTAGATAACACCTTGCTGGAAATGCGCGAGCAAATGCGCCAGCTCAAAGAAAAGCTTGATAATCAGAAGATTGTTAATGAGAGGATAATGCGTAAGTCTTGCGCACAGACGTTCAATCGTCTCAAGCTGAAGTCCAATTTGCCAATATTCTTTGGTGTGTTCGCCATCCTTTTGAGCCCTTCTTTCCTTCAGCTGGGGATGTCCATGCGATTCGTCATCTTCACTGGTGTGATGATGTTGGTCTGCATTGTCGCCACATTCTTGACCAATATGCATATTCCCAGGATGGACAGCGATTTGGTCACAGCGACGGAAGAACTCCGCAAGTATAAGAAAATCCACGCGGAATGGATCAAAATCGCTCTGCCGATGCTTGCGATATGGATTGGACTGGCGATTATAGATGCTGTGAAGAATATCGGGCTCTCAGGCCAGGAACTCTATGGAATGATAGCCGGGCTTTCCGTGGGCGTCATAGTTGGGTTGCTTCTGGGTCTCAAACTTCGCCGGGACCAGATGAACGCCGCCGATGATCTTCTCGCCCAACTTAAAGAACTGAAAGAAACCGATCAACTCAAATAATTCCTGACAGGCCGGTCATAAAACCGCATGCAGAGAACAGCTAGGAGCAGGCTCGCGGCCACGACTATCAAGGCGGCGGGCCACGCTTCTTTAAAGGTCATTGACACCCCGTTCCCGTCGAATCCGATATACGAATAATACAGATAAAACAACGGGTAATGCACCATGTAAAGAGGGTAAGAAAGGTCGCCGAGAAACGAGCAGGCGGCCTTTGTCTTTTCACCGTATGACGAGTCGGAGGCGCCGATCCAGACCATGCAGGGGAAAATGATAATCACACAGAAAGCCTCAAAAAGGCCGTTGCGCCAAGCCTCTCCTCCGATGGCCGGGAGGATGGCTACAATCAAAAGGATCAAACCGCAGAGAAGGAACGCCTTCTTGACTTTGGCAGGCCTGAAAACCCTCGCCATCAACATTCCCATCGTGTAGGGGAACAGCATCCTTACCAGGCCTTCCCAAAAGCCGTTGTCAAGCATTGACCAGCCGACTCCGAGGAATCCGTCTCTGGCTGAAATACAGGCAAGAAGGACTCCCGAAACGGCACACAGCACAGCCAGGGCCCATTTTTGGAGTCTCCTTAAGAGGATGGCATATAGGATATTCCCGATATATTCGAAAAAAAGCGACCACGAGGGGCCGTTGAGGGGAAACATCTCTCCATTGCCCCTGACCTCGTAGGAGGAACCTGGCGCGGCGGGAATCATGAGCATGGCGCATAACATCGCCAGCATGACGAGTCCCGTGCCGACATGTGATCCATCCCATTTCACGCTTCCTTGGATGAGGAAGGTGACGGCACCGATAACGGCTCCCATAACAACCATCGGGTGAAGTCTTATAAGCCTTCGCTTGAAGAATCCTCCGGTGGTCATCTTGCCCCAACGGCTATCGTAGGCATATCCTATAACAAAGCCTGAAAGAATGAAAAAGAAATCGACAGCGAGGTACCCGTGGGGAACAGGAGTCCCCGGCAGAAGCTCGAACACATGGTAAACTATGACGATCAGGGCGGCGACTCCTCGGAGGCCGTCCAGAATGTCATAATGGGGTTTGGAGTCTTTTAGTATCATTTATGGCAAATATAATATTTACATCCTTATTTTACTATATTTGTCATATTATGGTCATTAAGCGTATCCTATTCTTATTGATGGCCCTTTCAGTGGGTTTATCCGCTTCGGCGAAGGTTATCATGTCGCCGTTGTTCACAGATAATATGGTTTTCCAGCAGCGTACGCAGGCACCTGTCTGGGGGAAGGCCTCGCCTGGCGCCACAGTCACAGTCCAGCCATCTTGGGGGAGGAAGGATTATTCATGCGTCGCGGGATCTGACGGCCGATGGTCGCTCAAGATTGACACGCCTGCCGGCAGCTACAAGAGATACACCCTGACCATCTCCGACGGAGAAAAGGTGGTTCTGAATAATGTCGTTGTCGGGGAGGTCTGGCTCTGCTCCGGCCAGTCCAACATGGAGATGCCGGTGGAGAGCTGGAGAGCGGTCAGGGTCAACAAGGCCGATATACAGAATGCTGCGGATTACCCTTATCTGAGGCTTCTTTATGTTACCAAGACCACCGGAATGTCACCCAGAGACAGTTTCTCCGCCGAGAATGACGGATGGACGGAGTCCCTTCCCAAGACAGTGAGGGCCTTCTCCGCCGTCGCTTATTATTTCGGGAGAAAACTCCAGGAGAATCTTAAAGTCCCGGTCGGAGTCATAGAGACCTGCTGGGGAGGGACCTTTATCGAGGCTTGGATAAGTGAGGGGGCTGTCCGTGAGTATCCTGAACTGCTTTCCAAGCTTGAGAATGTGAAACAGTTGGCCTTGACAGAGACTGATGTTGAGAATAATTTCCGGAAAGAGATGGAGCGTTTCGTCGCCAAGGCTAAAGCTGATGACGAGGGGTTGGATGGAGAGAAAGCCCTTTGGGCCGTTCCGGAATACGATGACTCTTCTTGGGGAACGATCCGGCTTCCTGAAAAGATCCAGACGCTTTGGCCATCCACGAACGGTGTTTTCTGGTTCCGTAAGGAGGTCGAGATTCCTAAGGATTGGGCCGGGAAAGATCTGACTCTCAGTCTCGGACCTGTTGATGATTTTGACGAGACCTATTTCGGTGGAGAATTAGTCGGCAGCGGTGAGGTCTGGAATATGGCCAGGGAATATAAGGTCCCGGGCTCGATTGTCAAAGAAGGCAGGGTGGTGATATGTGTCCGTGTCACTGATGACCATGGGGACGGAGGCCTCTATGGAGCGGTAGATCAACTTTTCCTGGAAGATCCTGAAGGTCACCATATTCCGCTCAACGGGGATTGGAAAGTCAAGATGTCCCTGTCTTTTGGGAACCGGCCGATGAGTACCGCCAGGGAGCCTAACCTTGTGACAGTCCTTTATAACGCCATGATAAAGCCCTTGGTTCCTTTTGCCATGAAAGGGGCGATTTGGTACCAGGGCGAGTCCAATGCCGAAAGGGCATATCGTTACAGAGACTTGATGCCGGCATTGATCCAAGATTGGCGGTCGGCATGGGGACAGGATTTCCCTTTCTATATAACCCAAATAGCCAACTATCATCATGTTAGCCCTGTTCCTGGAGAATTCACTTGGGCTGAGCTTCGGGAGGCGCAAGACCTATCCGCCAAGGTCTTGAATAAGGTCGGACTGGCATGTACCATCGATCTCGGAGAAGCGGATGATGTCCATCCTATCCGTAAAAAGGAAGTTGGTGACAGGCTGGCTTTGCTTGCTCTGGATAATGATTACGGTCGGGACCTGGTCTCGGCCGGCCCGATGTATGAGTCATACAAGATTAGCGACGGGAGTATAAGGATTCGTTTCTCATCTACTGGAAAAGGTCTGGTCGCCATGCCGTCAGGGGATTTCGCGTCAGCGCGATATGGCGAGGTGGCAATGGAGTTTGAGCAAGTCAAGCTGGCCGAGAATGGGGAAGTGGTGGGTTTCCAAATAGCTGGGGCTGACAAGGTCTGGCATTGGGCAAAGGCTAGGATTGAAGGGGACGAGGTGGTCGTCTGGTGCTCTGATGTGAAAAGACCTGTGGCCGTCCGGTATGGCTGGGCAGACAACCCTGTATGTAATCTTTTCAATTCGGAGGGCCTTCCGGCCTATCCTTTCAGGACAGATGACTGGCCTGGAGTTACTTATGGAAAAATGTAATGAGACCAGGAAGAATCATACGGGAAGCCACTGAGGCTGATATAATTAGGATTATGCCTGTGATGAAGGCGGCCAAGGGGATTATGCGCTCCGACGGTAACCTGAACCAGTGGGTGGGAGGTTATCCGTCTCCCGAGGCCATTCGGGCCGATATTGCCAGGGAAGGTGGTTTCGTGATTGAGGACTTAGAGGCTCCGGCTCGGAGTAAAAGAGTAGTTGGTTATTTCGCCTTTCTGCCCTCTCCGGAACCTACTTATGATTATATCGAAGGAGGGGAGTGGCTGGATGACGAGTTGCCGTACCATGTTATCCACAGGATCGCCAGTTATCCGGATGTCCACGGGATTTTCTCGGATATCATGGAATTCTGTTTCTCGAGGGATCCCAACATCAGGATCGACACCCACAAGGATAACTCGATCATGCGTCACAACATCTCCAAACATGGGTTCACATATTGCGGGATCATATACCTCGAGTCAGGAGACCAAAGGCTCGCATATCAGAAAATAATTAGCCGGAAAGAATTATAAACAATTATTTATGAATAAGATGAAATCTTTAATCATGGCACTTTCGCTGCTTGGCCTATTCTCATGCAAGGCCGGTTACACTAATTTAGACCTGGATCAATTCGCCTCGAAGGTTGAGGCGTACCCTCCGGTTTGTCTGGTCGATGTCCGCACTCCTGAGGAGTTTTCCGAAGGCCATATCATGGGTGCCGTCAACTATGATTGGTACGATTCTTTGTTCGTGGATAATATCTCCGCGGCATATGACAAGTCAGCCCCATTGTATGTCTATTGCAGAAGTGGAAAACGGGCTTCTGAAGCTTCCGCCGCACTTGCGAAAGCTGGATTTGAGGTCTATAATCTCGAAGGTGGCTATATTTCCTGGACAGAAGCTGGAAAGCCTGTGACCAAATACGAGGTGGAGCGCTTCGGTACCGCTTCAGGCACCCCGGTAGACATCGTCCTTATCAAACATGGTTCTTTAGCGATCAGCTATGATGGTCTATCGATCCAAGTGGATCCCGTCGCGGAACACGGTAAATCAACCGATTACGCGAAGGAATTCCCCAAGGCGGATGTCATTCTGGTGACTCATGAGCATGGTGACCATCTGGAAGACGCGACTATAGCCACCTTGACGGGGGAGAATACGGTTCTTCTTCTTAACCAGACCAGCCGTGACAGGATAGGCAGGGGAGAGGCAATAGGCAATGGTGAGGCAAGAACCCTTTGCGATGGCAAGATCCAGCTTGAGGCGGTTCCGGCTTACAACACCACACCCGGGCGTGAGAACTTCCATCCCAAGGGCAATGGTAACGGCTATGTGCTGACTATTGACGGCCTGAGGATTTATATCGCCGGAGACACTGAGGATGTCCCGGAAATGGCTGACCTAAAAGATATTGACGTGGCTTTCCTGCCTGTCAACCAGCCTTACACAATGACTGTTGAGCAGTGCGTCACGGCCGCCAAGACTTTCAAGCCTAAAGTGCTGATTCCCTATCATTTCAGCAAGACGGATATAAGCACTATCCCCGGCCTTCTGCCAGGGATAGATGTTCGTCTGCGTGATTTGCGTTAGATCTAGAAAACATAGTTCAGACCGACGTTGACGCCGATGTTGCCGTCGTTGGGATCCAGGCACTTCGCCACCTCGAAGTTGATGTTGAAGTTCTGGTTCATGATGATGTGCAATCCGGCGCCAGCGCCCATGTGGAGCTTCTCAGCATTCTTTGTGTAAAAGTCAGCGGCGGTGTATTCCTTTCCGTCAACTTTTGAGACGACGGTCTTGTCGGCCAGCAATTTCTCCATCTGCTCGGCACGATAAGGGCTGACTACCATACCCGCGTCGAAGAACGGGTTCGTGGCCAGGGTCCAGTTTTGGTTGATCCAGCGGAACTTGGCGAAACTCCAGCGGAGCTCGAAGTTGGACCAGGCGTAACTGTTACCCATCAGTCGGTTGGATGTAGTGCCTCGAACTGTGCAAGTGGAACCGAGTCCCTCGGTGTTGATTTGCTTCATATTCAGTGACTGGATGCTTTGGAGCAGATAGAACGGGGCGTTACCCGCCACAAGACCTTGGTAAGCCAGATGGTATCCGAAAGTAAGCCTGTCCTGGACCACCGGGAAGAACTGCTTCCAGTGGGCGGCCAGTTTGAGGTAATTATTGTCGTGCTTGGAAATAATGTCAGGTGATCCGAAGGCGTAAACTTCCAGGTTGGCTCCCCTGGTCGGGTTGTTTTCGTGGTCACGGCTGTCATAGACTACGCCGGCCTTGAACTCCAGATGCTGACCTCCAGTCTTCTCGGCCTCAGGGATGATCCCGTTCTTGACATACAGGTCGAACAGGGATGTCATACCGTCTGTAAGCCCTTTGTTCTTGGCGTGACCTGTATTCATATTCCAATAGGTGATGCCACCGGCCCATCCCCACTTGCTGTCGCCGAACGAACCTTGGAGGCAGGTCATTATACGGAAGATGTCCCTTCTCATGAGGAAGAATCCCAATCCGTCGTCTGTGATCATGTCCAGTTCGGGGACATAGAGTGATGAGGCTCCATTGAAACCATAGAATGAATATGTCTTATTGCCGAAATAAGATATGGCGGCTGAGACACGCAGGCCGGGAATGAGATACTTGCTGTCAAAGAAGCTGTGAAGCACCGTGTTGCCCTTGGAATATCTTGAGACTTCGACATTTGCCTTCCACATGTATTCCGGATAAGTGGAACCGTCACCGTACCAGTAAATGTCGGTGAGGGCACCATAATGCCATCCCAAATCGGACGAGTAGCCGACAGCGGGAAGGGGGCCGAAGTTCAAGCCTGTTTTGGTCACTTCCTGGGCATTAGAGTAGAGTACGCAACCGGCCAGGAGAGCGGCTGCCAAAAGCATTTTTTTCATATTTCTTGAATTTGACATTTCGAGTATGATTCCTTCAGTTCCTTATGTCCGAGCGAGAGCCGGATGTCAGAGATCAGGATACGTCCCCGCTCCAGCGCCTCGTAGAAGATGCTATGTGACCAGAAGGACAAAAGGAAGACAATAACAGCCAAGACGGGTGGCAGACAAAGGAAGTAAACTAGCCCCCAAATAATTACCAATAAGGGCATTAGGGCGAACTTGACACCGAATCGGGCTGTCCGTACGAAGGCCTTGTCCTTAATTTTTCCAGCCAGGTACTCTGACAGGATCCACATGGGAGCCGCCGCTACAGTGGCGAAAATAATCAACGGGAGCAGCAGTATGAAGGCGAGAGTCTTGCCTAAAATCCGTAGTCCAGTCCCATCCTTCTTAAAGGACCAGGATGACAATCCCTCGTTCCTACGCTTTAAGTCGAAGATTCCGGCGTTTTTGATTCTGTCCGAGCTGGCCGCCATCGCTGTTTTAACGCCGGAAATCTTAGTCAACGACCAGCGGCCTTCATAAGTGTCGTCATCAGGAAGGCAGGTGATGAGAGAGGAGATCCGTTCTTTCAGTGTGTCTAAAAGATGCTTATATATATGGCTTTCAACCATTTCCGGATTGGAGGAAACGAATTCTGTCACATTGATGGCCTTGCCGTAACGGATCGTGATAGGAGTCTTTATCCGGTAATAGTCCTGATATTCAAGCCCTACCGGGACGATGTAAACTGGTTTGCGATTTCCGAAACGCTCATTCGCCGCAAGGGCTGTACGTACAATCCCTTTTTTCAATGGAAGAAGGGAATGCATCGGGCGATGTGTGCCCTCGCAGAACATGCAATACCTCATCCCATGATCAAGACAATCAACGACTTCCGCAATCGTGGACCTGTTATCCAGAACGGCTTTGACTCCGTCACTGGCCCTTGGAAGCGGGAGGATCTTCAGGAAATGAAGTATCTTTCTGACCAATGGTTTTTGGAATACGTCCGCCCTGGCCCCGAATAGGGTCGCGTCTTTCCAGTCCTGTAGGATGACCAGGGCATCCATGACTGTGTTGCAATGATTAGGCGCCAGAAGAACGGCTCCATCAGTCGGAACATTCTCTTTACCCTCAGAGGAGATGTGGTTGAACATGCTGCGAATAGCGTCATCGCACCATATCCTTGCCCATGAATACCTCCAATCTCTCTCGTAGGGTTTCCTCATATCACTTGGCGGCGCGCTTGTCCTTCAGGTTGAATATCGTTGAGACTGTCAGTCCGGAGATTATATGCCATATTCCCCACCAGGCCGTGATAACCAGCATTCCTCCATGAGGAGGAAATCCGGCGAATATTGATGTGCCAAGCAAAAGCACCAGGCCTAGTCCGGAATTCTGTATTCCTGTCTCGATGGTGAGGGTACGTCTGTCGCGGCGAGGCACCTTGAAGGTTGTTCCTATACCGAATCCAATACCCAGAGCCAACAGATTGTGGATGAAGACTATAAGGAATATGTATTTCACGCATTTGAGGAAGGCGTCCAGATTCCCGGCAAAGGATAGAATCACCATCGCGATAAAAAACAGGATAGAGAGCCACTGGAACGGCTTTTTCAGTTTATCCGCCACCTTTGGCAGGAAATGGGCGAATAGGATTCCGAGGGTGAGCGGGATGCCGAGCAGGATGAATATTGTCTTGAACACGTCCCACAAAGGAATGACCAAGGTAGGCACGTCAGCCGCCACATTGGCCGTGTGAAGGTATAAGTTGCCCCAAATGAAGAAGTTGGCGGGAGTCAAGAAGATAGCCAGCGCTGTGCTGATTGCCGTCAGCGACACGGAAAGCTCTATGTTGGCCTTGGACAGGGATGACATGAAATTGGAAATATTGCCTCCGGGACATGAGGCGACCAGGATCATGCCCAGACCCATCATAGGAGATATCCATTTCCCCATCGAGATTGCCAGCAGGAAGGTGAAGGCCGGCAACAGGATCAGTTGGCAAAGCATGCCGAGAAGGACTGATTTGGGCTTCTTGAACACTTCAGCGAAGATGTGGGGTTTGATGCCGAGGGCGACACCGAACATCACGAAGGCGAGCACGATGTTGATTGTGTTCATACCTCCGGCGTTGAGGGTCACATTGATCTGGTCGATCTGGGCGGCGGTTTCTGGACTCATCTGAATTACAAATATTTGCGAATATAAGAAAAATAACTGATATCAGATGGCCAAATCTCCTGCTTTGACCATCTGGACAAGGATTCCCACTCGGCTGCCCTCGCGATGACCGCCTCGGTCGCATGGTTTGATGTCAAGCTATGCCAACCTCACGATCATGGTGAAAATCACCAGCATGATCGTGATGATACTTGGGCGTTTGGAGATATTCCCGGTGTTCTACCTTCTTTCCTCCCTAAGGGGCAAATAAGAAGTTGCAGCTATTGCCTTTTTTCTGACATAAGTTTCTCCAATTCGGAATCAGATTTTTCTTGGATTTCTTTGTCCTGGAAAAATCTGGTAAGCATTGTGGCGAAAACCTTGTTATTATAGATGAAAACAAAGTCGTAGTAGCCTGGATTGACTTCTTCTGGATGAAGGTAAAATGATCCCCAAGGGAAGGTTTCATCGTCCGGATCTTTGTTAAGGTCACATGCCAGGACATAGCCAGGGGTCTCGTCATTCAAAGAGTTTTTCAAATAAAACCCTTGGTCCGCCTGATGCTTGAAAACCATAACCTTGATGCCTGACGCGGCGGTGGCCTGTGGATTGAACTCTATCCATTCGTTAAGCTCGAAAACGGAGCGGATGCCTTCAGTGGCATAGGGCTTATGGTTGAAATCACCAGTTCCGCAACGATCCCCGTTCAAACTCAAGGCGGTCATCACAGGCTGCTCACCCTCTTTGAGGTTCACGAAATAGAGTTTGCCAAGGACCATTGTGTCTTTAACTTCCTGGAGATTAGCGGAGGTGCTATTAGCGACATTATTACCGTCAATGCTTTTCTCACTGTTAATAGTGGTGTCGTCAGATAAGTTTGTCGTCTTCGCCTTCGCGCCATTGTTGAAGCAGGCTGTAGATAGAGTGGTAAGTCCCGCGACTAAGAGAATTGCGATATTCTTCATATACTTTGACCTTTAGTTTTCGATTAATAACTGATAATCAAAGCCAATATAGCACAAAATATTAAAAATAAAAAAAAGCACCGCCATTTCTGCCGGTGCTTTTGCGCTCCTCAAGACAGTGAAATGTTGAACCTGTGGCGGGATTTCCTCATAGTTGTCAAGTTTGTTGACGAGAATCGGGAGTGGCTTAAGCCATTATTTAAAGAGGTCCGAATGTGAACCCAATCTGACCAGTTTAATCTGGTGCAGGGATTCATCAATCCAGATTAAAAGGAAATCGTTCTGGACGTGGCATTCCATACAATCATTGTATTCACCGCTGAGTCTGTGTGGCTTATAGGATGCGTCAACTTTGCCATTATCCCGAAGTTGCTGAAGCACGGCCTTGAGAGCTTTTATTCTATCAGATTGCCCCTTATATCGCTTCAAGTCCTTCTTAAACCTTGTAGAATAGACAATTTCCCACATATTACAATTCCGCCACAAATCCCTCCAAACTATCCACGTCAAGTTTATTCATCGGCTTCCCGGAACGAGCCTCTTCAATGGCCGCTATTGTTTCATCGTTAGGTTCATTATAAGCGATGTCCATCAGGACAGTCTCAACATAGTTGTTGAGGCTCCTGTTTTCCTTTTTCGCCTTCATTTTCAGACGATGAATTAAATCCTTGTTTAATCGGAAGGCGGTTTGTACCTTTGTTACAGATGATCCAATCATTTTTGTTATATTTTATATTACAAATGTATAACAATATTATAACAAATACAATTTTTTTTTACAAGGCTGTTGAAGAAACTCGTCGCGATCCCGGTTTTGTTGATTTTTTGTTTTGCCTGTTATCACCCAAGAACTGGGGTTGATACAGAGGTTTCAGATACCATTTCAGTCTATGAGCCAGATGCCGTACCGTTTGATCAAGTAGATATTAAACCGCAATTCAATGATAGGGACGTCAACGATTTCTCGGAATGGGTTATTAGCCGGTTCAAGATACCTGATTCTGTCGCTGAATCGGATATTATCGGGCGTGTTGTGATCCAATTCACAATAGGAACCGATGGCTCGGTAAGAGATATAAAAGTTTTGAAAAGCCTTGATAAAGATATAGATGCAGAGGTTGTACGAGTTGTTGGAGCCTCTCCTAAATGGAGTCCCGGTAAGAATGCTGATGATGTTGCAGTGCCAGTTTTATATGATTACTCGTTTCTCTATATCATAAGATAAAAAAAAAAAGCACCGGCATTGCTGCTGGTGCTTTTTTTCTTGCTCCTCAAGTAGGACTTGAACCTACGACCCCCTGATTAACAGTCAGGTGCTCTAACCAACTGAGCTATTGAGGAAGGTTAGTTCCCTTTCGGGATTGCAAAGGTACAACAAAAAGATATTTCTCCAAATTTTTTTGAGTGTTTTTTTGATTATATTTGTAAGAATAATCGCGACATTGAGATGGATATCGACCTTTTCTCTGGAATAGTGAAGGATTTGCTCCTTGACAATGATGAAGTTACGTTGCCAGGACTAGGGACATTTGTCTCCGAACTTATGCCTTCAACTTTTTCCGATAAGGGTTACACGATCAACCCTCCTTACCGCCGTCTCTCATTCCGTCAGCGCTGGGATGAGTCGGACAATATTCTTTCGGATTTCTATTCCGAGACTAACGGTATCGACCGGGATAAGGCGGAGAAGATTGTGGGTGAGTTCGTCTCCGGACTGAAAGAGACTCTTCAAGCGAAAAAAGTCGTGGTCCTTCCAGGGTTGGGACGTCTCCGGGCAACCAAGGAAAACGCCTTCTTCTTTATCGCTGACGAGGATCTGGACATATATCCTTATGGTTACGGTCTTGAGCCTGTCTCTTTGAAGGCGCACGAGGAGACCCCGGAGGAGATTGAGGCCGCCGTGAAGGAACTCCAGGAGGTGGTCGAGCCTCCGCGGACTCCAGTTGTGACTGAAGTGGCTTCAGGTGAGGCTGAAAAGGGCCCGGTTCCGAAAAGAAAAAGACGCCCTTGGCTGGTGGCCGCGTTGAGTGTGGCCGGTGCCGCGGTTGTGTTCATCGGAGTGTTTATGCTGCTGGCCAGGATAGCCCCTGACTTCATCGACCAGCTGCTTTACACAGAAGAAGAATTGAGGATCATCAATTATTGATAATCAGATGTTTGAGCTTATTTATCCAGTTGACCCCGCCCCGTTGCTTCCTCTCCCTACTGTGGACAAGCCTGGGATAAGGTCGATGTCTGGCTCCGAGATGTTACCTATTGTCGAGGAGAATGGCCTGGTTATCGGGCAGGCCTCCAGGAAGGATGTCCATTCAGGACTCAAATTGTTGCATCCTGTGGTCCATTTGCATATCCTTAACCGTTCCTCGGAGTTATTCCTCCAGAAAAGATCCATGACTAAAGACCTGCTTCCCGGGAGGTGGGACACAGCTGTCGGAGGCCATGTGGATTACGGTGAGTTGATTGAGGGAGCCTTATATAGGGAAGCTTTCGAGGAGTTGGGTTTCAGCGCGTTCAACCCTACTTGGCTAAAGACTTATATATGGGAAAGTCCCACAGAGAAAGAACTTGTCAATGTGTTCGCTGCCGTAGGCAATTTCAAGATAGAGTCTTTCAATCTTGACGAAGTGGCTGATTGCCGGTACTGGACTATGGAGGAGATATTCTCGTCGTTGGGCAAAGGAATATTCACTCCCAATTTCGAGCATGAGTTCTCCGAGATGAAGGAATCCCTTTTGGCTCTTCTGTGATGGGAACCGAGATAGAAAAATTCATACGGGACCAACTCTCTGTCTGGCCTTTGGCGGCCGGGAATTACCGTGATCTCCGTAAAGCAAAGACTAAGACTCTCAATGTGGGAGGCCTTGATGTGACCGTTCAGTTCAATCCCGCCCGGAAAGTCTCCTCGGAAGCGGCTTTGGATCCGGAGTCCATCGCGGCGAGACCTTGTTTCCTTTGCCCTGAAAACAGGCCAGCGGAGCAGTACAACATTGATTTCGAGGGGCGGAAAGGGAAGATGTACCGCATAACGTTGAATCCTTTTCCGATATTCCCGAGACATCTTGTGATATCCAGTTTCCAGCATATTCCCCAGTCAATATGGAGACGTTATCAGGACATGCTGGACTTCGTCAAGGAGAATGAGCCTTACATTTGTTTTTACAATGGTCCCAAGAGTGGGGCGTCCGCACCGGACCATTTCCATTTTCAGGCTTGTCCTAAAGGCCGTATGCCTCTTGTCGCCAGAGTCGAGTCCCTTCTGGACTCGGGTGGGCCGAAACTGCGATATCTGACAAACGTCCGGGAAGCCCGCCTCTTCCATCTGGATGAATATGCGAGAGGAATATATGTCCTCCAAGCTTCCACCCCCAAATCTCAGGCAAAGCTTTTCTACAGGCTTCTGGATTGCGCCCCGATTTATGAAGGCGATACCGAGCCGAGGATCAATGTCATCACCTGGCGGTCGGGAGGAGAGTTCCGGACAGTCGTCATATTCCGGGAAAAACATCGTTCCAGCCATTATTTCTCATCCGGTCCTGACCATCTCGCGATGAGCCCGGGATGCGCTGACATGGGAGGAGTGTTCATTACGACACGTGAGGAGGATTTCAAGAAGCTTGATTCGGCCCTCCTGGGCGAAGTTGTTAGTGAAGTAACTGTGCCTCAGGAAGTTGACAACGATATAATCTGGCGTCTTACCCGTACTCAGCAGACGTTGGAGGTCGGGATAATGTCCGCCCCCGAAATTGAGTTTGAGATCATTTCCGATGGTGCAGGGCCTCAAAGAGTGGCTTATCAAGAGGGGAAGATTTCATACAACGGGGCTCTATATGATGAGTTGGTGTTCGAGGCTCAGACCGAGGCCACTATGTTCGCCGAACCGTCGTTCATCTTGAAGGATGTGACTATCGGGGTGGATTTCCACTGGGAGCGCAAAGTCACCCACAAATATGCCGGAACGCTCAAATTCATTGTGGACGGCGGCAAGGTGACCGCTGTCAATGTGATTGGTATTGAAGATTATCTGTTGAGTGTCATTTCTTCCGAGATGAAGTCCTCGGCGGGATTGGAATTCCTTAAAGCTCATGCTGTTATATCCAGGTCATGGGTCATGGCGCAGATCGCCCACAGGAAGGCCAGGGAAGCTGTCGGCGTCCCGGAAGAGGAGCTTGCCAAGATGAACTGCGTGCCCGCCCTCGTTACCAAACTCGATTCCTCTATTATCAGTGAAGGTCACGTCTCCTCTGGGATAAGTGGAGATAACAAGGAATATATCAAATGGTTTGACCATGAGGACCATACTCGCTTCGATGTATGTGCGGATGACCATTGCCAACGCTACCAAGGCCTGTCTATGGTGATTGGGGACACTGTCATGAAGGCGATTGACCAGACTTGGGGGATGGTATTGATGTCAGAAGGGGAGATATGTGACGCTCGTTTCTCAAAATGCTGCGGCGGGAGGATGGAACTTTTCAGCACTTGCTGGGAGGATAAGGATTATCCTTATCTCCAATCACTTCCTGACACTCCGGATGAAAAAGATGGCGCTGATCCTTTCTGCGACACCACCGACGAGACCATCCTTTCCCAAGTGCTTAATGACTATGACCTCGAGACCAAGGACTTCTACCGTTGGCGGACAGAATATACGAGAGAGGAAGTCTCCGATCTTGTGCGTCAGCGCTCAGGGATCGACTTCGGTGTGATCAGGGATCTGGTGCCGATTGAGAGAGGCCCTTCCGGTCGTATAAAGAGACTGCGGATCGAGGGGGACAAAAGATCAATGGTCATAGGGAAGGAGTTGATAATCAGGAAGTGGCTTTCCGATTCCCACCTAAAGAGCTCGGCTTTCCAAGTTAAATGGGAAGGTGACAGGCTGATTCTTGATGGTTCCGGGTGGGGCCACGGAGTGGGCCTTTGCCAGATCGGTGCGGCTGTGATGGGTGCGAAGGGATATCACTTCGATGAGATATTAAGGCATTATTATCCAAGTTCCACAATAGAAAGAATATGAAAGCTGATGCGTCTCCATGGCGGTGGGTCCCCACATTGTATCTGATTGAAGGCCTGCCCTACGCGATAGTCAACACGATAGCACTCGCCATCTTCAAGGATATGGGAGTGGACAACGGCACTCTCGGTCCTCTTACCACCCTGATCAGCCTTCCTTGGCTAATCAAGCCTCTGTGGAGTCCTTTCATGGACATATTCCGCAGCAAACGATGGTGGATCCTGTTGACCCAATTCACGATGATGGTGACTTTGGCGGTGATCGCTTTCTGCTTGCCTTTCTGCTCGATGTCAGTGCTTCTGGCTTTATTTGTCATAGTCGCGTTCGCCTCTGCCACCCATGATATCTCAGCCGACGGCTATTATATGCTGGCCCTTGACAGGCAGCGCCAATCCTCTTTTGTGGGCATCCGCAACACTTTCTACAGGGGCGGACTTGTCCTTGGCCAGGGGCTGCTCGTGATGCTTGGAGGCGTTCTTCAAAAACGTTCTGGTGATGTTCCCCGCTCATGGGCGATGGTTATATTGATTTGCGCTGTGCTGCTGGCTTTGGTGGCGGTTTATCACCTGTTCCTTCTTCCCAAAGCCGCTGAGGATCAGGACAAACGGGAGACCAGGTCATCTTCCGCTATTTGGGCGGAGTTTGGAGAGTCATTCCGTTCTTTCTTCCTGAAGAAAGGAGTGTGGTGGGCGATTGCGTTCCTTCTCCTGTTCAGGCTTCCTGAGGCCCTGTCACTCAATTTGTTGTATCCGTTTTTCAAGGACGGTGCGGAAGTAGGTGGCCTTGGGGCAGGTACCGAGATGTACGGCCTTGTATATGGCACCTTTGGAGTAGTCGCGCTCCTTCTCGGTGGTATTCTTGGAGGAATATATGCCTCCAAACGTGGCCTGCGCGCGTCAATGTGGCCTATGGCCCTCTCGCTGGCCCTCCCTTGCGCCGTTTATCTCTTCATGGCTATCGCGCATCCGACAAGTGTATGGTCAATCGGTTCATTGATCGTTCTTGACCAGTTCGGCTACGGATTCGGATTCACCGCCTACACACTTTTCATGATGCGCTTTGTGGACGGTCCGTTGAAAACATCCCATTACGCTCTCTGCACAGCTTTCATGTGGCTGTCCATGAAGCTTCCGGCCCTTGTCGCGGGTTACCTCCAGCAATGGCTCGGATATGTGGGCTTCTTCACTTTGGTGATGATTTCATGCTTGGGTACTTTCGCGGCCGCCATTATCGCCCGCTCGAAGATCCTGAGCGCCGATGATGATCTTGTAAATAATTAATATTGAATAATATGCGGACAAGACAATGGTTTATCCTCTCAGCCGCCTTGCTGCTGACATGTTGTGCCCGAGCCTCCGGGAACGCCCCTGCCTCGGTTACTGTCCTTGACTCTCCGGTGGTCAAAGTCGGGATCGAGGTCCTGGAATCCAGGGGATTCGAAGGTCTGATCGGGAAAAGGGTCGGCTTGGTCACTAATCCAAGTGGTGTTGACCGTAACCTGCGTTCCACGATCGACATACTGAATGACGCCCCGGAGGTTAATCTGAAGAAGCTCTTCGCCCCGGAGCATGGTGTACGCGGAGATATTTATGCTGGTGGCCGTGTCGAGGACGGCAAGGATCCTGTGACAGGTCTTCCCGTATTTTCTCTTTACGGTGCTACTCGTAAGCCTACCGCGGAGATGGTCTCCGGCCTGGACATAGTTGTGTATGATATACAGGATGTCGGCAGCCGTTCTTATACCTTCATCAGCACCCTCGGCCTGGTGATGAGGACTTGCGCTGAGCAGGGGATTGAAGTGATGGTCTTGGATCGCCCTAATCCGTTGGGTGGCAATAAGGTAGAGGGCTGCGTCGTGGAGGATGGCTTCCACTCTTTCGTCAGCGAGTTCAAGATCCCTTACATCTACGGTCTGACTGTTGGAGAGTTGGCCACCCTGATCAACGAGGAGGGCCTCAATTGTGGTGAGAAAGGTGACCAGAAACCTCTCAAATGCGAGCTTTCCGTCGTTCCTATGGAGGGCTGGAGCAGGAATATGCTCTTTGAGGATACGAAACTTCCGTGGGTTCTCCCGTCCCCTAATATTCCATACCCCCAATCCGCCATCAATTATCCCTCAGCCGGAATAGTAGGGGAGTTCCAGAATTATCTGAATATCGGAATAGGCTATACCCTGCCGTTCGGGGTCTTCGCCGCGGAGTGGATAGACGCGGACAAACTAAAAGCCCGTCTGGATAGCTACAACCTTCCTGGGATCGCTTTCAGGACTATTCACTTCAAGCCGTTTTCCGGCAGTGCCCAAGGAAAACTGATCCATGGAGTGCAGTATCATTACACCGATTTTGAGGCGGCCTGTTGCACCCTCACTCAGTTCTATGTGATGCAGGCAATTTACGAATTATACCCCGCGAAGAATCCATTTAAGCTGTCTCCAGGCAGAAATGGAATGATCGATAAAGTTTGTGGTACGGATTATGTAAGGACGACTTTTGAGAAGCGGTTGAAAGTCGCTGATATCTCGGACTACTGGTCCAAGGATGTCGAAGGTTTCAAGGAGCTCTCCAGAAAGTACCTGATGTACGATTAACTACTAAAACTACTGTAATATGAAAAACATCCTTAAAATCGCGATCGCATCGATAGTGGCTCTTGCCATGGTCGCGTTCCCTGTGGATTCATATTCCCAGAATAGATCTTCCTCGAGCAGAGGCTCGTCGTCTTCAACATCAAGTGCCAGGAGCTCATCCTCCGCTTCCAGCGTGAGAAGCAGCTCTTCCGGTTCTTCCTCCAGAAGTTCGGCTAGCATGTCGAGAAGTTCTTCTTCCGCACCTTCCAGCTCTCGTTCGGCGCAGGTCAACTCCGGTTCTTCCCAGAGAAGCTCCGGCTCCTACTCCTCGAGAAGCTCGGCTTCTACTTCGAGCTCCCGTAGCTCCCAGGTAGGCAGCGGCACCTCCCAGAGAAGCTCAGCCACTTCCCAGAGAAGTTCCACCGCTTCCGCTTCCAGGAGCTCCAGCTCCAGGGTAGCCCAGCCTATCGGCCAGTCCGGATCTTCCAGGAGCAACTCATCCCGCAGCGCTGGTAATGGCTCCGCCAGGGAGAGGGCCCAGTCCGTGGGCAACGCCACCCGTGACGGTCTCGCCACCTACGACAAGAATATGTCGCGCGCCGGAAACGACGTGATGAGAGAGACCCGCAATGACTTCATGAGGATTGGAGAGGACAGGAACGTCCACAGGATCCCTCCGAGGGACCGTGACTTCCTCCCTTACAACCATCCGGGACACTTCTGGGGTCACGCCCCTCACTACTATGGCTACAGGGTCAGTTACCTGCCGCCTCGTTACAGGAGGGTGACCTATTGGGGAATCGAGTACTGCTTGTATGATGGGATCTACTACAGGCCCTACGGTGGGTACTGGGTAGTCTGCAGACCTCCTTTCGGAGTTTGCATCGACCTGGCGATCTCTGACCTGCTGTTCTCCAGAGTACGCTTCTCGTACTACTGCAACACCTACAGGTTGTTCAACGCCATTGATGCCAACAACAGGGTCATCGACGAGCAGAACAGGATCATCGCCCAGAACAACGCCACTATCGCGGCGCAGAATAACGCGATCGCCTTGAATACCACAAGGGCCAACGACGCGTACACCCTCGCCAACAGGCTTGGACTGGTGCAGAGCTACGCTTACGCGGATCAGCCTTACTACTATCAGGACGGTGTGTTCTACATCGTAAACTCCCAAGGCCAGTATGAGGTCATAGTCCCTCCGGCCGGAGCCCTCGTCGAGGAGCTTCCCGATGACTACGACACCATCACCCTCGATGGAGTATCTTACTACAAGGTGGACGACACCGTCTACAGGACCACCCTCGTGGAGGGCAAGCCCTATCTCGAGGTCCTGGGCCAGATGTACGGCAAGCTCGCACAGCAACATAACTACTACTCCAACGGAGTGAAATACAACGATCTCTATTGATCTGATGGAAAAGCTCAAGGATTTATTCGAAAGCTATACAGGTCAGAGAGCCACAGAAGTTGAGGAGTTGACCTCCTCAGGTAGCAATAGGAGATATTTCCGCTTGAAGGGCGGAAATATCTCCATTATTGGTGTGGTTGGGACCAACAAGGATGAGAACAACGCTTTCATCAAGCTCAGTCGTCATTTCGTCGAGAAGGGAATAAGGGTCCCTAAGGTTTTGGCGGTCTCGGATGACCAGATGCGTTACGTCCAGGAGGACCTTGGGGACGACCAGCTTTATAAGCTTGTGTCCCATGGCCGTGAGAGTGGGGAGTATAGCTCCTACGAGAGTCATCTGCTGTGCCAGGCCATGGAGGCGCTTCCCAAGATCCAATTCAAGGGCGCCGAGGGGCTGGACTGGTCAGTTTGCTATCCGGAGCCGGCTTTCAGCGAACGGATGATAATGTTCGACCTCAATTATTTCAAGTATTGTTTCCTTAAGGCGACTGGGCTCGAGTTCAATGAGGTGAAGTTGCAAGAGGATTTCGAGAGGTTGAGGGATGACTTGATGAGCGATATGGGGGAGACTTTCATGTGCCGTGACTTCCAGTCCAGGAATGTCATGGTAAAGGATGGCGAACCTTATTTCATTGATTTCCAAGGAGGACGCAAGGGACCGATTTATTATGATGTGGCCTCTTTCGTCTGGCAGGCCAGGGCCCGTTATCCGGAGACCCTCCGCAAAGAGATGGTCCAGACCTATCTCAAGTCGCTTAAGGGATATATGCCCGTTGATGAGGATGTTTTCCATGAAAGGTTGAGGCTTTTCATCCTATTCAGGAGTCTCCAGGTCTTGGGAGCGTACGGTTTCCGGGGCTATTTCGAGAAGAAGCCACATTTCCTCGCCAGCGTGCCATTCGCGCTCAGCAACTTGAGGAAGCTTCTTCAGAAGCCTTTCGAGGCGTATCCGTACCTCAACTCCATCCTCTCCAAGCTCACCACCATGTCCCAGTTTAATAATATCGCTGAGGATAAGAGGCTGGAGGTGAGGATATTCAGTTTCTCATATAAGAAAGGAATACCTGCCGACACAACCGGTAACGGAGGTGGATATGTCTTTGACTGCCGCGCGGTAAACAACCCTGGGAAATACGAGTATTATCGCCAATTCACCGGGTTGGACCAGGAAGTCGTCAAGTTTCTTGAGGATGATGGGGAGGTGACAAAGTTCCTGGAGAGCGTGTTCCCTCTTGTCGACGCACATGTCAAACGATTCATGGAGAGGAAGTTCACCCATCTACAGGTGTGTTTCGGCTGTACTGGCGGCCAGCATAGGTCTGTGTACTGCGCTGAGCGACTTGCCAGCCACCTGTCGGAGCGATTCGACATCAAGATCACGGTTTCTCACCGGGAACTGGACATTGAGAAGATATTATAATCGCAGATGAAAGCCCTTGTTTTCGCCGCGGGTCTCGGCACCAGGCTAAAGCCGCTGACTGACTCCATCCCCAAAGCGCTTGTCCAGGTTGGTGGCGAGCCTTTGCTATCTCATGTCATGAGAAAGCTGGAAGCAGCTGGAATTGAGGATATTGTGGTAAATGTCCATCATTTTGCCGACTTGATAATCAATTATTTGAGGGAACAAGACGGTTTCGGGACAAAGGTTTTTGTCTCTGATGAGAGGGACTTGTTGAGGGAAACTGGGGGTGGAATACGTCATGCCAGGCGGTTTTTGGAAGGGGATGGCCCTTTCCTTGTCCATAATGTGGATATCCTCTCTGATCTGGATATCCATTGGTTTATCTCTCAGGCCCGTCCGGGAGCGCTTTCCAACATCCTTGTGAGTGAAAGGGTGACCAAGCGATACCTTCTTTTCGATGATGAAATGCGGATGGTCGGTTGGACTAATGTCGAGACAGGAGAGGTCCGAAGCCCGTATCCCGGGTTGGATCCTTCCCGTTTCCGCAAATACGCTTTTTCGGGGGTGCATTTGATTTCTGACAGAATATTCACTATATTTGATGAGGACGACTGGGGAGAGAGATTCCCTATAATGGACTTTTATATTAAAGAATGTGCCTCGCATCCGGTGTATGGTGTCATGCCTAAAAAGTTGAGGATGATGGATGTCGGCAAGGTCGAGGCGCTTTCAGAGGCTGAGATATTCCTAACAACTCTCAAATAAAAAAGCATTATGGCAAAAGGTAAATTCTGGTCCGAATTCAAGGACTTCGCGATGAAGGGAAATGTCATTGACATGGCTGTCGGTGTGGTCATCGGCGGTGCCTTCGGAAAGATTGTCACCTCACTGGTGAGCGACATTATCATGCCCGCTGTGGGCGCTCTTTGCGGCGGCCTCAACTTCACTGATTGGAAGTGGGTCCTCAAGGAGGCTGTCATGAAAGGCGAGGAGGTTGTCAAGCCTGAGGTCGCTATCTCTTGGGGTAATTTCCTGCAGGTGATATTCGACTTCATCATCATCGCCCTCTGCATCTTCTTCGTTATCAAGGGCATCAACAAGGCTAAAGCTCTCTCTGAGAAGAAGAAAGAAGAGGCTCCCGCCGAGCCTGAGGCTCCGGCACCCAAGCCTGATGATGTGGTTCTTCTCGAGGAGATCCGCGACCTTCTTAAGAACAAGTAGTAGACTTGTTCCTGAATATCTTGTAGCCGGTCGCGGCTACGATCACGCTCATGAACGGGCTGATGATATTAAAGAAACAGAATGGGAGATAAGTTAGGGTCGGCACGCTCAGAATAGTGGCTTGTGTCATCCCGCAACTGCTCCAAGGATACAATGGCGAGGTTACTGTCGCAGAGTCTTCCACGGCTCGGCTCAGTAACCTCCCTTCGTATCCATCCTTCTCGTAAACGTCCTTGAATATGCTGGAAGTCAATATGATGGATAAGTACTGGTCGGACACGATCCCGTTTAGGACGGTACCGGTCGTGACTGTGGACGCTACAAGGCTGGTGCGGCGCTTGGTGAGCGGAATAATCATACTGGCCAGGTTACGCAACATCCCGCTGGCTTTCATAGCCGCTCCGAAACACATGGCGCAGATAATCAGGTAAACCGTGTTGAGCATTCCTGCCATCCCCCTTGTGGAAACAAGTTGGTTCACTTCCGGATTGCCTGTGTCGAGACTTACCGAATCGTAGATTGTCTGCACAACACCGGTGAACATGACTTTCCATCTGGCGCATTCCGCGGCCTTTGCACCGATCTCGTGGATTATTGACGGTTGGAATACCAGGGCAGCAACCACAGCAAGGAGAATAGACAAGGCCAAGACCATTATCGCCGGCATTTTCCGGGCTATCATCACGCCAGTCAATACTGGTATGATAAATAGCCATGGAGTGATCCTGAATCTGGCGGCAAGTGTGTCCGTGTAGGTCGAGATTGTGGCCGCATCGGAACTTGAATGGGTCAACCCGAGGATAAGGAATATGATCAGTGTAATGGTAATTGAAGGTACGGTGGTGAAGAACATGTACCTGATATGCTGGAAAAGAGGTACTTTGTTTAGTGATGAGGCCATTACGGTCGTGTCGGATAAAGGAGAGATCTTGTCTCCGAAATATGCTCCCGAGATGATCGCTCCAGCGATAACCCCGTCGCTGAATCCTTCAGCCTTCCCAATGCCGAGCAGGGCTACTCCTATGGTGGCTATAGTGGTCCAGGAACTACCTATCATCAGTGACACCAACGCGCAAATCACACAGGCGGTCACCAGGAATATTTTAGGGCTGATTATCTTGACACCATAATAAATAAAAGTTGGCACGATGCCACTCATAGTCCAGGTCCCGGAGATTCCTCCAATCAAAAATAGAATCACTATGGCAGTGGTTACATCACCTATATTGCCTTTTATCGCTTCCTCGAAATCGCTCCACGGAACTTTGAAAAGCCACATCGCTAGCCATACGCAGATCCCTGCCGAGAAAAGCAAGGCAACCTGGCTGGCGCCAAGGATCGCATCGCTCCCGAAAATGCTGATATCGAGAGCCAGTAGTGCCACAAGTGTAGTTATAGGGATCAATGAGATTCCCAACCTGGAAAAGGATTTACGGGCCATTTCGTCAAATTCGTTGAATAACAGTACGCAATATAAAAATTTTTTTGTCATTTTTATGCAAGATTTCTCAAATCCGGGATTTATAGTATAGAAGCTATGAAGATGAATGTTGGAAAGCTGAAGAAGAAGGATTTGCTCCTTTCATGTCATTTCATGGCGGTCTTGACGCTTTTGGCTGTCCTGGCGATAGCATGTGATCGTGAGGAGTTCGATTCTTCCTTGTCACAGACAGCCGAGCTCGCAAGCCTGCAGGATGACATCAGATGGGCAAACGCCATAGTGACTGTGAGGAAATCCTATTCTGGCCGGGATTATTTCCAGTTGGACGAGAGAACCACTCTCGAGCCTGTCGGCTGGAATAACCCCTTCAGCGAGGAGGTGAGAGCATTAGTGGCTTTCTCGGACCTGGGACCAGGGACCGGTTTCTGCACAAGAACGGTCGCTGTCGAGCGGATAGACTCGATTGTCACCAGGGACGCGGCATACATCGATATGGATGACGGTCTGACAGAAGGTTCCGATAATCCGGTCTCCGTTGTGCAGACAGGTTTCGGCTCCACAGCCGAGATGCTTGAGTCAAGCAGTCCTCTCGATGTCGTCACGGATGAGGGCATTCCTGATTGGATGACCTTCTCTGAGGATGGCTACCTAATGATCCACTTCGCCACATTCTGGGGAGATGTCACACTACATTCTGTCAACCTCTATGCTTCGCGGAAGCATCCGGACCACTTGTATTTGGTCCACAAAGACAACGGAGATTTTCAGAGTTCCTGGAAAGAGAGTCTGGTAGCCTTTAGGATCTGTCAGATGTACATGTCAAGGAAAGATGAGTACAGAGATCCTTCGTCTGTTGTCCTTCATTGGATGTCTTTCAGTGGAGAGAAAACATTGAGGCTGAGGTACGGTAATAGGGCATCAGAGAAATAGCGTGTTGAAAGAGGAGAAAGAGAAACAGGTCTTTGAAAGGGCCAGGGATGGTGACAGGAAGGCGGTCAGGCAGCTTTACGACCGTTATTCCTCCTTCCTTGCGGCGACTTGCGCCAGGTTCCTTCCTGATCAGGGGGACCAGAAGGATGTCCTTCAAGACGGTTTCGTAAAGATATTCTCATCTCTGGACAAGTTCGATTACAGGGGGGAAGGATCTCTGAAAGCATGGATGAGGCAGATTGTCGTTAACGAGTGCCTCAAGGTTTTGCGGAAGAGAAAGAGGAGCGTGCCGATCTTGTTTGAGGAGGAGTTGAAGGATGATGTGGAGGTTGAGGAGGACACAGGGCCTCCTGAAGTGGAGAAAGTCCCGGCGGCGGTGATCCACGAGATGATAAAGGAGCTTCCTGATGGTTACAGGGCAGTGTTTAACCTTTTTGTCCTCGAGGAGAAGAACCACAAGGAGATATCCGAGCTGCTGGGGATAACAGAGAGCACGTCAGCCTCACAGCTGTACAGGGCCAGGATGATTCTGGCGAAGAAGATTAAGGAATATTTAGGTAAAGTCAAGATAAAGCGATGAGCGAAGATTGGTTGAAAATAGTCAAGGAAAAGATGGAGTCCGTCGAGACTCCCGCCCCCGATGGGGTGTGGGAGCACTTGGAGGCTGAGCTTTTCCCTGCCAAGACACACAAGGTGAGGTATATGCCTTGGGTGTGGGGCTTCGCCGTCGCTGCTGCCGTGGCTTTGGGTGTTTTCGCCGGGGTACGCATGATAGATCGTGTCAACGGCCATGACACCATCAAAGACGATAACAGAATAGCGGAAGGCCAGGTCTCGCCCAGCATTAACAATTCTTCAGTCGACAATGGGGGAGACCAGGCGCCTTCTGTAGCTGAGCCGATCCACATTATTCCGGCTCCAAAGGGTTCTTCCCTGGCTGTCGTCTCGCCTTCGGAGTTGATTCCGGCTGAAGCTGTCGAGCTTCCTGTGGAGGTCGTCGAACCTCCGGTGGAAGTTATCAAACCTCCTGTCGAAGTGGTTGAGCCTCCAGTTGAGGTCGCTGAACCACCCGTAGTAGTTGTTGAGCCCCCCGTGGAAGTCCAGGATAAGCCTACAGAGGTTATCCAGGACCAGAAGAAAGAGACCGGATTCAAGACGAATCATGACGGGGAGGACTGGTCAAAGTATATGTCGGCTGACGGAGAGAGTCGTGGCCGTGGGGAGAACAAGCCTTCTGCCGGATTCTCCTTCTCCAGCGCCGCCAGGAATGCCCAGGATGCGAGCATCATGGACACGAGACCTTTCTTCCAAGGTTATGCGGCTAATTTCGAAGTCGGTACAAGGGATGATGCCTCTATTTATACAAGGACGGTCTCTGTTCCTGTGTCCAAGGATGAGGATCATCATAGGCCGGTGAGATTATCTCTTTCGCTTGAATTCCCGTTAAACGATGTTCTTTCCCTTGGGACAGGTTTGACATATTCTATCCTCCGCAGTACCTTCACGACTTCGTCCGGAAACAGGGTGTCAGAGGATTCCCAGACTCTGGGATATCTCGGCTTGCCTCTGAATCTCAAGGCGAATCTTTGGGACAGGGATATCTTTACGGTATATGCCTTGGGTGGTGGAATGGTTGAGAAATGTGTCAGCGGGGTGTCAAAGACATCTGTGACAGTTGGTGGGGAACCTACCGCTAATCTCACACGGAACACATTCGCCGTCAAGCCATTGGATTGGTCGTTGAATGCCGGTGCCGGCTTGCAGTTGAATCTCCCTGGAGGCTTCGGATTATATGCTGAGCCTGGTATCAGTTACCACTTCCCGGGTAACACCAAGGTCAGGTCCATCTACACGGAGCATCCGTTTGATTTCGTCCTTGCCTTTGGCGCGAGATTCTCGTTCAGATGATTACTTTCTCTATGAAAGCTGACTGGTAACAGTAGGGAATAAATCCCAATGAGGAGAGCGGCTTGGTGATGACCAGGTTCGCTCTCTTTCCTTTTGTGATAGAGCCGGCGATGTCTGATATTCCCATAGCATAGGCGGCATTCAGTGTGCAAGCGTTGAATGCTTGCTCCGGTGAAAGCCTCATCTTTATGCAAGCGAGTGCCATGACGAAACGCATGTCTCCGGAAGGGGAGGATCCTGGGTTATAGTCGGAAGCCAACGCGATACCGAGACCGGAGGATATGAATCCCTTCGCATTTCCGTAAGGCAATCCAAGAAAGAAAGACGAGCCAGGAAGCATTGTGGGCATGGTTGATTTGCCCTTTAAAGCCTCAATCTCATTCTGTGTAGTCCTCTCAAGATGATCAACAGAAAGGGCGTCGTGAGCCACGCCGACCTGCACTCCTCCTGAGCAGGCGAGTTCGTTGGCGTGGATCTTAGGGATAAGCCCATGCCGTATTCCCGCTTCAAGAATCCTTGATGTCTCCTCTGGAGTGAAGAAACCCTCATCGCAGAACACATCCACGAAGTCAGCCAATCCTTCTTCCGCTACGGCAGGAATCATTTCCTCGCAGACCAGGTCCACATATTCCCTTTGTCTGCCGGTGAATGCCCTTCCGACCGCATGAGCGCCGAGGAAAGTCGCCCTGATTATCGCCGGACTGGTCTCTTTCACCCTTTTTATGACCTTTAGCATTTTGATCTCATCCTCGGTGGTGAGACCATAACCGCTTTTGATCTCTATGGCTCCCGTGCCTTTGGCTATCATCTCGTTGACCCTGCCCATAGTCTGCCCGTAAAGTTCATCTTCACTTGTCTTGTGAAGAAGGTCGGAGGAGTTGAGTATGCCTCCTCCCCGGGCGGCAATCTCCGCATAGCTCAGTCCGTTTATCTTGTCGATGAACTCCTGTTCGCGCGAGCCCGCATAACAGATGTGGGTGTGGGGATCGCAGAACATCGGAAAGACCATGCCTCCTTTGGCATCTATGATCTCATCTCCAGAGGATGTGTCAGGACACTGCCCGGCTGGCCCGAAATCCTGGATCAGCCCATTGTCAAAAGAGAGGAACGCGTCCTTGATGGATACGACCTCGCTCATGGCATCCCCTTCTTTTCTCCGGACACCTTCAGGGACGATTCCGATCAGCTCTCCGATATTCTTGATTATCTTCATCTTATAAACTCGATAGACTTGTTGATCAAAGGATGCATATAGACATCGTTGTCAATAAAAGGCACTACCTTGCGGTAGTCGCTGTATATCTTCTCAATCGTGGGAGATGATTTCCCTCCGGCTTCTTTGCGCCTGAAGTCGAGCGCCTGAGCGGCGTTGAAAAGCTCAATCGCCAAAACTGTCTCGCAGTTCTCCACGACCCTGACGAGTTTAGTGGCGGAATTGGAGCCCATACTGACGTGGTCTTCCTGTCCCTGTGAAGAGGGTATGGAGTCGACGGAGGCGGGCCAGCACAAGCCTTTGTTCTGGCTCACTATCGATGCAGCTGTGTATTGCGGAATCATGAACCCGCTATTGAGACCAGGATTGGCCACAAGGAATTTAGGTAGTCCCCGCTGGCCTGAAATAAGCCTGAATATCCTTCTTTCAGAGATATTCGCCAGCTCGGACATTGCGATCGCGAGCGTGTCCATCGGGATGGCTATCGGCTCCCCATGGAAGTTTCCCGCAGAGATAATCATGTCCTCATCCGGGAATATGTTGGGATTGTCCGTGGCTGAGTTGATCTCATTCTCGATCACGGACTCAACGTACCTACAGTTGTCTTTTACAGCGCCATGCACCTGAGGGATGCAACGGAAGGAATATGGATCCTGGACGTGCTCTTTCTGTCTGTTTATCAGCTCACTACCCTCAAGGAGTCTCATGAATCTGGCAGCTGTGTCAATCTGTCCTTTATGAGGCCTAAGCAAGTGGGTGAGAGGTAGAAACGGCTCTATCCTACCGTCATAAGCTTCAAGGGACATGGCCCCGATCTTGTCGGCCCATTCGGAAAGCCTGTGGCATTGGATCAGGCACCAGATAGCATGAGCGCTCATGAACTGAGTTCCGTTAAGCAAGGCAAGACCTTCTTTTGACTGCAACGTGATAGGCTTCCATCCCATATCGTTCCAGACCTCCTGGCTTGGACGGATCTTTCCTTTGTACAGTACCTCACCTAGACCGATCAGGGGTAGGCTAAGATGGGCCAGGGGAGCGAGATCTCCTGAGGCTCCAAGCGAGCCTTGCTGATAGACAACGGGCAGGATATCATTATTGAACATATCCAGAAGCCGTTGGACAGTAATGAGTTGCGCTCCTGAATGGCCATAGGATAAAGACTGGGCCTTCAGCAACAGCATGAGCCTGACTATATCTGGCCTGACTGTCTCGCCAGTGCCGCATGCATGGCTCACAACCAGGTTGTACTGAAGCTGCGACAGCTGGTCGATGGGAATGGTCACATTGTACAGGGAGCCGAAACCGGTCGTGATCCCATATACCGGATGGCTGATGTCCTCCATCTTGCTGTCAAGATATGAGCGGCATTTTTCTATAGCGGCCTTGGCCTCGGAGCTTAGCTCGAGTTTCTCGTGGTTGTAAAGGATTTCCTTAAGCCTCTTAAGGCTCAGATGTTCTTTCGAGATGATGTGTGTCATAATCTTCAATCGCTTTTCTCACTAACATATCATCTGCTAAGTTCGCTATCGTGACTTGAAGGCCGGGGGTTCGGCCCATTTCCCTGAGGATGGCGCTTCTGGCACCATCATTCCTCGCCCATGAACGGCGGGCGATGCCGTTGTTCACATCCCAGAACAGCATCTGTCGGATGTGCCTGGCGGAGTCTTCCGAGCCGTCGATGACCATCCCGAATCCTCCGTTGATGACCTCCCCCCAACCGACGCCTCCGCCATTGTGGATGGAGACCCAGGTGGCTCCCCTGAAGGAGTCCCCGATGACGTTCTGGACCGCCATGTCAGCTGTGAAACTAGATCCGTCATAGATGTTTGATGTTTCCCTAAAGGGGGAGTCGGTACCGGAGACATCGTGATGATCACGTCCAAGGACAATAGGAGCTTTGATTTCTCCCTTGGCGATTGCCTCGTTGAAGGCCAGGGCTATCTTGGTCCTGCCCTCGCAGTCAGCGTACAGGATCCTGGCCTGCGATCCTACCACGAGGTTGTTTCTTCCGGCTTCTTCGATCCAACGAATATTATCCCTAAGTTGGCCTCGAATCTCCTCGGGAGCCGTCAATACCTCTTCTGAGAGAACTTTCACCGCCAGCTCGTCAGATTTGGCGAGGTCTGCTGGATCCTCGCTCATGCATACCCATCTGAATGGTCCGAAACCGTAGTCGAAATAAAGGGGACCCATTATGTCCTGGACATATGATGGGTATCGGAATAAGCCGTCTGGCTTGAGTATGTCAGCTCCAGCCCTGGAGGACTCCAGCAGGAAGGCGTTGCCATAGTCGAAGAAATACATTCCTTTGGCGGTCAGCTTGTTAATCGCGGCGACCTGCCTTCGTAACGACTCTTTCACGGCCTCCTTGAAACTTTCCGGATCCTCGGCCATCATCTTCTTGGATTCCTCGAGAGACAAACCAACCGGATAGTAACCGCCAGCCCAAGGGTTGTGTAAAGAAGTCTGGTCAGAGCCTAGATCGACTCTCAAATCGTCTTCGGCCAGCCGTTCCCATAGATCCACCACATTGCCTACGTATGCGAGGGAGACTGTTTCCTTATTGTCTACCGCTTTTCTTATCCTGAAGACAAGCTCGTCCAGATTGTCATGCAGTTCGTCAACCCAGCCTTGGTTGAAACGTTTCCTGGCTGCCAGGGGATTGATCTCGGCGGTCACACTGACCACCCCGGCTATATTCCCGGCTTTCGGCTGGGCTCCGGACATGCCACCGAGTCCGGCGGTTACGAACAGGAGACCTCTCATATTCTCTGAGGTTCCTGGTATCCCTTTGGCTTCCAGTTGTTTCCGCGCGGCATTCATCACGGTGATCGTGGTGCCGTGGACGATTCCCTGGGGACCTATGTACATATAAGATCCGGCGGTCATCTGGCCATATTGCGAGACACCCATGGCGTTGAACCTCTCCCAGTCATCCTGGCTGGAATAATTCGGAATGACCATGCCGTTTGTTACCACGACTCTCGGAGCGTCCTTATGGCTCGGGAACAGCCCCATCGGATGGCCGGAGTACATGGCTAGAGTCTGCTCGTCGGTCATGGTGGCGAGATACTTCATCGTCAGCCTGTACTGCGCCCAGTTCTGGAATATGGCGCCGTTGCCTCCATAAATAATCAATTCGTGAGGGTGCTGGGCGACCTTTGGGTCAAGGTTGTTCTGGATCATCGCCATGATAGCGGCAGCCTGCCGGGACTTGGCCGGATACTCATCAATCGGGCGGGCATAGATGTCGTATGAGGGACGGAAACGGTACATGTAGATCCTTCCGTAGTCATTCAGTTCCTTTGCGAACTCCGGAGCCAATTCCTCATGGAATCTCTCCGGGAAGTACCTCAGGGCGTTCTTGAGTGCCAGGACCTTCTGCTTTTCAGTCAGTATGTCCTTCCTCTTTGGGGCGTGGTTTATGGTCTTGTCGTAAAGTTTCGGATCAGGAAGCCTGTCTTGCGGAATCCCTGCCAGAATCTCTTCTTGAAACTTATCCATCTATCTTCCCGTTAACTATCTCCAATATCTCCTTCTCTTCCGAAATCGCTTTCGAGGCGATGCTCTCAGCCTCCGCGATCAGCCCGGTCGCCTTCTCTTTGTCATTAAGGCCAACGGCATTAATCTTCACATTTAGGCAAGCTCCAAGAACAGCGCTTCTGGCAGCCAAGGCTCCCACACCGGCATCAGAGACCGAATTGGGATTGCCCTCGATAGCCATCGCCCTCGCGAGTTCAAAGACTTTAAATGAAGCTTTCATAGTGCGGAGAGGCACCTGTGAGGCGTAAAGAGTGGCATCCTCAATGGCTTGTGCTCTGGCGGCTTTCTCTTCCTCGGTCCCTTTCGGGAAACCGAAAGCGGCCATGATCTTATCGAAGGCGGCTGTGTCCTCGTCAACAAGATCGACCAGCTCCTTCATAATTGCCTGGCCTTTCTCTGCCCAGTCTGAAAACTCCTTCCATCGGTCGTCCCAGCCTCTTTTATGTGCGGAAAGATTGGCGACCATTGTGCCAAGAGCGGCTCCCAAGGCTCCCATATATGCTGAAATGGAACCTCCTCCAGGAGCGGGTGACTCCGAGGCGGTCTCAATGGCGAAATCCTTCAGACTCATTCTCACAAGTCTTTGCTTTACAGCAATTTCCTCCGGATCTTCCATTAAGTATTCAATGACTTTCTCTTTGGGATTGAATGGCCGAAGGTCGTCAAGACTCATGGACTTGACGGCAATCTTCATTATTTCGTCGTCAGAGATTCCGAGCGATCTGTTTTGCTTTTCAAGATAGAACTTTCCGGCGTCCATCAGTACCCTTTTAGGGACGAGCCCCACTATCTCAGTGCCAGTGACTTTCAGGCCTCTGGCGGCAGCTGCCCTGCAGACTTCCTCATAGGCTATATGCAGTGGAGTAGCCTCGATGTCGGTGATATTCATAGAGACCTGGGCTATTCCATATTCATCAATATACCATCCTATCGCCTTGCAGCCCTTCAGGGTGCCTGGGATCCAAATCTGGTTGCCTTCGGCGTCTTTTAGGAGTTTCCCGGTCAATGAGCCGCCTTCACGGGCCTTCCGGCCTTTCTCCCGCACGTCGAACGCGATTGCCATAGCCCTACGTGTAGATGTGGTGTTGAGGTTGAAGTTCACGGCGACAAGGAAGTTCCTGGCTCCCACATTGATAGCCCCGTTTCTGGCGACTGTCTCGTTGTATTCGGACGGCCCGAAATCAGGTCTTCTGGCAGGGTCGGCTATCTTCTCGGGGAGGGCCTCATATTCCCCGGCTCTGCACACCGCCAGATTCTTCCGTTCTGGTTTGAAGGCGGCGGCCTCATAGCAATAGCATGGAACTCCTAGTTCCTTGAATATTCTCTCGGCAAGACCTCTGGCCAAGGTGGCGCATTCTTCGAGAGTTATCCCTGAGACCGGCACCAACGGCAGTACGTCGCAGGCCCCGGACCTCGGATGCGCGCCATGGTGTTTCCTCATGTCAATCACCTCGCCGGCCTTCTTGACCCCCTGGAAAGCGCCTTCCACAACCGCCGCTGGCTCTCCGACAAAGGTCACAACGGTCCTGTTGGTAGCCTCTCCGGGATCCACATTCAGAACTTTCACACCCTCGACAGACGCTATCGCCTTCACAATCTGGTCTATTACGCTTCTGTCACGCCCCTCGCTGAAATTGGGCACACATTCTATGATCTGTCTCATTATCAATATGTTATATTATAATATTAAACCTAGTAGAAGGATTATCAAGTGGGCTACAATTGCGGCCACCAAGCCTCCTATTGTGTGGGAAAGAATCGCCTTCCCGGTAAGCTCGCGGTAACCGAGGGAGTCAAGCATCGCCGTGTGGGTGCTGAGGAAGCCGCTCCAGCACATTCCGATCGCGGTGAAAACGGCTATCGCGTTGCCGTCAATCCATCCCTGGGCGATAAAATTGGGGACAAGGCTTAATGCGGCGCCAACGGCTCCGAGAGCGGTGATCGGGAACGCTATCTGATGGGGATCGTTGAAACCGAACAGTCCCTTGAACAGCCAGTCCACCTTGTTGGCCAGCCAGGGAAGAAGTTCTGTCCCCTGATAGGCGGCTCCTGTGAATGCTCCGGAAGGATCGGCCCCGAAAGACAGCATCATCACAAGTGTCGAGATAATCAGAACACCAGGAATAATCGCCAGACCGACCTCCACTCCGTTCTTTCCTCCATCCAAAAGGGCGTTGAGAGTGCGCAGGAAGGCGCTTTTCTCTTCTATATGCTCAGGCTCGGCGTTCAGGGATTCCAGTTCCTCATCACTGACCACATCCTCTTCCTTGTAGGCAGGATAGGCCTTCACGACAAAATGCTGCATCAGTCTCGTGGTCACGATACATCCCACAAAGGCTCCGAAAAGTCCCACCAGAGGCTCCATGAAATAACCATTGCCTATCATGAAGATGATGACAATCAGCCCCATACCGAACGCGGTTCCGAAATTGGTCAAGGAAATGAACTGGTACTTTTTGAAATAGCTGGCGAAACGTTTGTCCTTCGATAGGGTTATAATCGCGGGATTATCAGACAAGAAAGTCATCACGGCTCCAAGGGAGGCGACTCCAGGGAGGTTGAAAAGAGGCCTCATCAGCGGCCGTAGGATCATCTCGATCAGGTCAACCACCCCGAATTCCACGAATAGTTTACCCAAGGCACCGGTGATGACGCATATTCCCATAAGGTAAAAGACCGTGTTAAGCAACAGGTCGTGCGCCGTGTGCATAATCGTGTTGAGCATATTGGCCGCACCCATAACCACACCCATGTAGGTGAACAGGGCGACCACTATCGCCAGGCAAATAAGCGCCGAGGCTAAACTCTTCTTTTTCATATTGTTATAAGTAATCTATCGTGAATTCGTAATCCCATTGGTTGTAAAAAAGGTTGCCGTCTTCCCATTCGACCTCGCCTTTTTGGAAATCGACCGTGTCGCTCCTTGGGTACTTCTTGGCGGGGGAGAACTCTCTTCCGTAATCATTGTTCACGATCAACCTGTAAGGCTCTATGCCTCCAAGGAAGAAATCGCCACCGTAAGGTGTCATGCCGAAGCTCTGGTCCACCGGCACCCATCCGAAACCCTCGAAATAAAGCTTTCCCCAGTCGTGGAGATTCTTCGCTCCTGGGTGCATCATCAGGCCGCTCTCCCATCGTGCGGGAATACCCTTGTAGCGGCACATGGTAAGAAGAAGCAGTGTCTTCATGCCGCAGTCTCCGTGGCCTTCAGCAAGTACATATTCAGGAATATTCTCAATCGTCGAATACTCCCTGGCGGACGCCCAGGGGATGTTTTCATCTATCCACGTGAAGAAAGCCTTCGCCTGCAGGTAGGGATTGTCGATACCAGCTGAGAGGGAATCGGCCAAGGCTTTGATCCTGTCGGTGAATATGATATGCTTTTCCCGCTCGGAGGTGTATTCCTTGTACTCCTCGGTCGTGGTGTCGTAAGGCAACACCAGCGTGGGTGCTATCGGGTGCCATTCCCCGTAGGAGGTGTACTCGAAGACCTCGTAGAAGGTCACGTCTTTGTACCGGTTTGTCTTAGCCTCCATATAAAGGCTGCTGTGGGCGCACGAAGGATCGGAGAAGGTGATCTTTTCCATAGGGAATGCCACGCTGTCCACTCCCGCCTCGATGAATTTGATGTCGGTCTGCCTGGGAACATCGGCCCTTGGGTAAGGCAACCAGCACCTCAGAGTCTTTCCGTGCCTGAGGGTATTCACCGGCACCGTCAAGGAAAAGCGCACCCTCATCCTCTTCGGCAGGGCCAGGTACGGGTTTTCCGGCACGCCGAGGTCTCCGGTCCGCGTCCATTCTCGCTTCGCTGCGGCTGAGTACGTCCCGGGGACCTCGGCGCTGCCGTCCCATGACCAATCGTCGCTGGCGTCAAACCGACTAAGTACTTCTTCTTTGATGGCCGGGATTGTCACGGCGTCGATCTCCTCGTGACCTCCGGAAGGCTGTCCGTCAATCAGTTCCTTCTTGGCCTTCATCTCCGGCACCAGCCTGAAAAGGTTGGGGGCCGCATTGCGGAAATACATCGTACGCTTGCCGATAACCATCGACTCCAACTTGCCAGACTTCGTCCAAGCGTCAATCTGCTCGTCAGTCACGTAGGGGTCATATTTCCGGATATAATCCTTCACTTCCTCCCTAGTCCTGCAGAAATCGACAGCGAGCCTTTGGCTGAGATCCCTTTCCCAAGAGTACTTGTGCCTGATATGCCTCGGGACCCAGATATTGGCCGCGAGGGCGATTACCACCATGACCCAGAGGATAATCTCGCTTTTTTTCATCTTAGCCATAAAAGGATGGTTTAAATGCCGAGTTGTCCTAGGGGTTTTATCCCAATTCCCGGCCTGTCCGGAAGGGTGATCTTGCCTTTCTCGACTATCATTCCTTCGAATAAGTCGTTGCTGATCAATAGGTTCCCGTCAAGATCGGCGAAATCCACGATGGGGGATAGCTGGGCCGCCGCGGACACCGCGCATGAGGTCTCTGTCATGCAGCCTATCATTACCCTCATTCCCTCAGCCCTGGCGTAGTTCGCCATCTTCCAGGCCTCCCGCATGCCGGTACACTTCATCAGTTTGATGTTGATTCCGGAATATGCTCCCTTGATCGACGGGATGTCAGCTAGCCTCTGGATGGCTTCGTCAGCGAAAACCGGAAGGGGGCTGTTCTCGGTGATCCAGGCGTTGTCGTCCAGCGCCTCCTTTGGCATCGGCTGCTCCACCATCACCACCCCGTGCTCGGCGAGCCAGTGGATCATCTCCAGAGCCTGTTTCTTGTCCTTCCAGCCTTGGTTGGCATCCACGGCGATGGGCAGGTCAGTAATCTCCCTGATAGTCTCGATCATCTCCTTGTCATTGTCCAGCCCGACTTTGACTTTCAGGATGTTGAACTTGTCCGCGCATTCCTTGGTCTTCTCCCTTACCACATCAGGAGTGTCAATACCGATCGTGAAGGTGGTATTGGGAGCCTTCGCCGGATCAAGTCCCCAGATCCTGTACCATGGCTGGCCCAGAAGCTTTCCGACCAAGTCGTGAAGGGCAATGTCGACCGCTGCTTTGGCGGCGGTGTCTCCTTCGCTTAGACTGTCCACATATTCCAAGATCCCGTCGATCTGGAACGGGTCCTTGAACTGCTCCAGATTCACTTTTTTGAGGAAAGCGGAGACGGTTTCGACGGACTGGCCGAGATATGGAGGCATCGAGGCCTCTCCGTAGCCGGTGAACCCGTCGTACTCGATCCTGACCTGAACATCAGGAGTGGAAGTTCTTGAATATGAAGCGACTGTGAAAGTGTGGCGGAGTTGCAGCTCATAAGGCTCGAAACTGAGTTTCATCCTCGCGGGACCGGATGTGTTGACATGGTAGCCTTCGAAGGTACTGCCCACCGTCCTCTTTTTCGCTTCTTCTATGCCGATGGATATGGCGGAACCGACAGCGGCGCCGGCTATTGCCGACCCTGCTGTCTTAATGAATTCCCTACGGTTGACTGGCATATTCCTAGAGGGTGTCAAGCCAGGCCTTCATTTCGGGCACCTTGGCCATGGCGGAGCGGAACAAAGCCATCTGGTTGCGGGTGCGGACCAGGTTGTGCTCAGGATACTTGATCTTGTAATAGGTGTCTCCGTTGATATAGTCAGCGAAGAAACGGACGGCCTGCATGAATGGGAAAAGACATGCGGCGTACGGCAGGTTCTCTTTCTCGATCGGGGTCAGGAATGACTTGGTCCCTTTGATGTAACCTCTTGAGAACGCTTTGAATATCTCCATGTCGAAGTCCACCTTCTCCACTTCGGGCGAATCCTCAGCGACGGGATTGGCCGCGGTGCGGAGGAAATCGCCGAAATCGGAGAAGACATAGCTTGGCATCAGAGTATCCAGGTCGATGACGCAGAGAACCTCTCCATTCTCGTCGAACATCATGTTGTTGACCTTCGTGTCGCAGTGGCAGATGCGTTTGGGAAGAATGCCGTCGCGGTGCATCTGCTCGGCCTTGCACATCTCGACTCCATGGGCATCGATTTCCTCGAGGATCTTGTGAAGCTCTCCGTCCGCGGGGTCAGCGGCCAGTCTTCCGGCCTTATCATCGTGGACGGCCTCGACCAGCTGGCGGAGCCTCAGCTCCATGTTATGGAAGTCCGGAATGGTTTCCCCAAGGGTGTCCGGGATGTCGGCGAGCATGGCCTCGAAATGACCAAAGGCCTCTCCGGCGTATTCCGAGTACTCCGGATTGACCGTCTCATAGGTCTTGGCCCCATTGATGAATACTGAAATCCTCCAGAATTTACCATCCATCTCTATGTAAGTCTTCGGACTGTCTTTCAGAGGGATGAATCTCAGGACTTTGCGGTCTATATCTGTCTCTCCGGCCGCTTCCAGTTTGCGGCGGATATGCCTAGTGGCGGCCTCGATGTTGTTCTGGAGAAGTTCCACATCGGTGAATATGGCGTTGTTTATCCTTTGCAGGACGTAATCAGGACAATCACCTTCGGTCGTGACTTTGTAAGTATCGTTGATTAGCCCGTTCCCTAATGGGGTTATCTCCTTGATAGTGCCTTCAATGGAGAAGCACGATGCAATTCTTTTAAGGTCTTCCATTATCGCTTGTTTTAGTGTTTGACTATTAATCTTTCAAAAATAACAAATATTCACGAAATTCGCAGCCGTTATGCAAAAGAAAAGATACGTTGTCCTCGACGCTCTCCGAGGTTTCGCCATACTAGGAATCTGCCTGGCCAATTTCCCGGAGTTTTCCTTGTGGACTTTCTCGGATCCGGCTGGTTGGACTGTGACCGACAAGGTTACCAGGGCGATCCAGACTTTCTTTGTGGACGGCAAGTTCTACACTCTTTTTTCCCTTCTGTTCGGAATGGGTTTCAGCATCCAACTTGAGAATGCCGGCCAGAAGACCAGGACTTTCTATCGCAGGATGATCATTCTTTTCCTGATCGGACTTTGCCATTTGTTCTTCCTTTGGAGCGGGGATATCCTGATGCTATATGCCGCTATGGGCATGCTGCTGCCTTTGTTCAAACGCCTGTCCACCAAAGGGATACTTATCTCTGCGGGCATATTCCTCACCCTTCCTGTTGTCTGCGAGGCTATTTTCGGGACCACGCTGTCGGATCCTCTTGAGGCGGAGCAGTGGAGAATATGTGCCCTGTACGGCATCACGGAGGCTAATTTCGGGACTTGGCTTGCCGACATCACGAGTTATAAAGGCATGCTTCAGTTCCTCCATCAGGGAGCCGTGGAGCGGATGTGGGAGTTTGTCTCCAGCTACCGTTTCTTCAAGGTGCTGGGACTGTTCCTGATCGGATTCGCTATCGGCCGGGAGAAGTTGTTCGCTGACTTGGGCGCGCACCGGAAATTGCTGAAAAATATTCTTTTATACGGATTGCTTCTGGGCATTCCCGTGAGTTTCCTCTACACTTGGAGCTCTATGGCCGGAGAGCCTCTCGGGAGCGTGGCACATAGCGTTTTCTATCTTTTGAGCGTCTATCCGATGGGCTTCGCTTACGCCGCCGGATTCTGCATGCTCTTTGACCGTTCTCCTGAAGGGAAGGGATGGCTGCTGCTGACCAAGCCCGGGAAGGTGGCGTGTACCAACTACTTGATGCAATCAGTTCTGGGAGTCGTGATCTTCTACGGGATCGGATTCGGTCTTGGTGGAAAGGTCGGCTTGCTTGGCACTGAAGCCATTGCGGCTGGAGTATATGCCCTTGAGATTGCCGCAAGCGCGTTGTGGCTGAGCTACTTCCGTTTTGGCCCAGTCGAATGGGTATGGCGCATGCTCACCTACGGTCAGCACCTCCCGCTACGTAAGACTGATAAGTAGAATTATAGATTATAACTCATGAAGCGATTCTTTGTTTTTTTATTTGCTTCAATGGCGTCCATCGTCGTCGCCGCATCATGCACAAGTGGTCCTGATAAGAAACCCTTGATCGTTACGACAACGGATGTTTTCGAAGATGGTTACCCCGCGGAAAAAGCGATAGACAGGCTCGCACGTCTCGGTTATGAGGGAATCGACATGGGTCTGGACTATTGGACGTTCGAGGGATCACCTTTAGCCGCAGACAATTACACTGAATGGGGGAAGACTCTACGCGCCCATGCTGATAAAGTCGGCATACCTTACACTCATGCGCATGCTCCCGGCGATGCGGGTAGCGACTGGTGGGTGGAGCGGTCCATTGAGATCTCAGCAATTCTCGGGGCGAAATATCTTGTCGTTCACCCGATATTCAAGATTGATGGCAATGACATAGAAGATAGGGATCAATTCATATCCGTCAATGCCGAGGCGATTCGGAAGTGGCTTCCTCTGCTCAAAGAAAAGGACGTCATCATTCTCTCTGAGAATATTCTCTGGGGAGCGTCCAAGGACCCCCGCATCATCGCTGATCTTGTGAAGGAGGTTGACAGCCCTTATTTCGGCTGGTGTTTTGACGTCGGGCACGCCTGGAGTTGCGGTTTTGCTCCTGATATCCTTAAGCAATGCGGCACTGTGCCGCTTTCCCTCCACATCCAGGACAATCACGGGAACGGGGACGAACACTTGATTCCCGGGGATGGAACCATTGATTTTGACCTTTTCCTTTCGACTCTTAAAGAGGTCGGTTACAAAGGAGACTGCGTTCTTGAGGCGCATCATCAGAGCCTTGAGGCTCCGGATGATGAGAGAGACGAGATTCTCGCGAGGCTCCTCGAAGTGTCGCGGGGCATTAGAGACCGTATGAGCTCCCGCTGACGCCGAATATTACCTTGCCGCCCGGGTGTTTATCTTTTTGCCTTCCTTGGTCCAGGTGTAGATCCAGGAGCCGTTTCGGGATGTGAAAGTCTCTCCGGAGACACCGGTGACATCACCTACGGAAGAATAACTCATTGTTTTATAGCGTCTTCCTTCCGCATCATAAAGGTAGACCCAACTGCCGTTGCGGGAGACGAAGAAGGTCGAGCTGTAGCCTTTGACTTCTCCCACGGAGCTGGCGCTGAGGGTCTTGTAGCGGTTCCCTTTCTCGTCGTACATGTAGATCCAACTTCCGGAAGTCTCCACGCTGGAGATCTTGTGGCCGTTAGCGGCGAGGGATAATGCCATAGCAAGGGCTATTATAAGTTTGCTCATGATTACGTTATATTAGTCGATAAGTCTTTATATGCAATATCTGTGAAAAACCTTAAATTTGGATGAAAATAGGTCAAATAACTTAATGTTGATTTCTAATGAGAGCTGTAATCCAAAGAGTCTCATCAGCTTCCGTGACAATTGATGGACAGGTGAAGTCCTCGATTGGGAAGGGGCTTCTGGTCCTTCTCGGGGTTGGTTATGAGGACGGGCAGGAAGATATTGACTGGCTTGTGAAGAAGATTTCGGGGCTAAGGATATTCGACGACGAGTCCGGGGTTATGAACCGAAGTGTCGTGGATGTTGGAGGTGAGGCGCTGGTAGTCAGTCAGTTCACTCTCATGGCCTCCACTAAGAAGGGCAACAGGCCCTCGTATATTCATGCGGCCGGACATGAGATCGCCGTGCCACTCTACGAGTCTTTCTGCGTGGCGTTGTCCGAGGCGGTCGGAAAGCCGGTGGGCACCGGTGAGTTCGGAGCGGATATGAAGGTCTCCCTTGTGAACGACGGCCCCGTCACGATTTGCATAGACACGAAGAATAAGGAATAACCTTCCTACAGTAATTCCAATGCTATTGAGGCGCAGGCTTCCGCATCGGCAAGGGCATGATGGTGGTTCGTGAGGTCGTACCCGCAGGCGGCCGCGACAGTCTGGAGCTGATGGTTTGGAAGACTATGGCCGAAATGCCTCCTGGAGGCCCACAGGGTGTCGTAAAACTCATATTCCGGATAATCCATCTGATATACCCTGAACACGGCCCTGAGGCAGCCTTCATCGAATCTGGCATTGTGCGCCACGAGCGGGAGTCCCTCAATCAGAGGCTCTATCTTTTCCCATACATAGGGGAATACGGGAGCGTCCTCTGTGTCCTCGGCGCAAAGTCCATGAACCCTCATGCAGAACCATTGGTAATATTCCGGTTCAGGATGGATCAGGCTGTAGAACCGGTCAGTGATCTCACCGTCCCGCACCACCACGATCCCGACACTGCACACGCTGGAAGGGCACTCGTTCGCCGTCTCGAAATCTATCGCCGCGAAGTCAGTCATATCTTTCCAATGCTTTTTGCAGGTCTGCCCTAATCTCGTCCCGGAAATATTCGGGGGAGATGACTTCGACGAAAGGGGAGTGGCTGAGGACCTCCTGCTCGAAATCGAATGTCGGGGCGAAATGGTAACTGTAGATTGAATATTCATTTGTCACCTCAACCTTCCGTTGGGATTCGTGTAATGGGAGGGAATCAAAATATTTGACCTGGCTCTCATCGACTTTGAGAAGAATCTCGCAAGGCTTCCTATCGGTTCCGATGATTATCCCGAAATAATTATCAAAGAATGACTTGGCATCGAAACTTTTCGGTCTTTTCAGACCTTGCCGGCTCTGGTGGGCATCAATGATTCTGTCCAGGGAATAGACTCTGGGCTTGTCGTAATCCTCGCTTCTGGCGAGCATGTACCATCGTTGCCTGAAAAGTTTAAGGCAGTAAGGGTGAGCTGTGAAAGTGGAAGGTTCTTTTCGGGTGAAACTCTGGTAGGTAAGTTCGACTGTCTTCTTGTCCCGCATGGCGTTCACGATGACCGGAAGCCATTTCTGGCTGGAGGGAATCTTCTCGAAGAGGATCCGGTCGCGCATGTCGGAACTCTCGTTCAGCAGGTTGTTCATGGACAGGGACTCCAGCAGCCACTGCCGGATGCCGTCGCCTTCCAGGTCGTCGGAGTTAGCGATATAGTATCCCAGGCTTCGGTCGCACTTGATCTCGATCCCGAAGGTGTCAAGGATGGCCTCCCGGTGATTGTGGAAAGTCCGCTCGTACAGTTCCTCTCCCGTATCGTTGAGCGAGGACCGCTTCCAGAGCCGGTTGATCTCCTCCCTGGAGATGTGCCCGTGCCGATTGATGGTGTCAATCAGCCAAACATACCTGTTGAAATAGTTCTTTGCCATATATCTTCTGTTTTTCTTTTCTCTTTAAAAAGGGCCTGCACATCCCTGCGGAGGCCCTGAACTCTTTAACTCTTATCATCATGTTTTCTGAATGCAAAGATAGTGACAATAATTGCCAAAATCCGGCAGTTTTGTAATAATAGTGGCAATTATATCCGACATTTAAGAATGATCATGAATTCCCGAATAATTCGTAAATTAGCAATATGATACAGTATATCGCAGACGAAGCCCATTTCAAGGAGGTCATTGCCCGGGTGCCCAATGTTAAACGTTCCCTATGGATCGGAACGGCGGACATCAAGGACCTGTATGTTGGCGACAGACCCTTCCTGGGCATCCTTGCGGACTTGATATCGAAGGGCAGGGAAGTACGCCTTATCCATGCTAAGGAGCCAGGGCCTAACTTCAGGGAAGATTTCGACTGTTATCCGGTGCTGTTCACCGGGCTGGAGCGCGCGTTGTGTCCGCGGGTCCATTTCAAAATGATTATCTTAGATTGTAAGGTCGCATACATTGGTTCAGCTAACCTCACTGGTGCCGGTATAGGCATGAAAGGGACGAGCACTCGGAACTTTGAGGCTGGCATTCTTACGGACGATCCTGCCTTGGTGGAAGCGGCTATGAATCAATTCGATTCAGTGTGGGCTGGCTTCAAGTGCAAAGACTGTCGCAGGAAGCAATACTGCGGCGATCCGATACTGAAATAAATAGATTAATTACGTCAGATTATACTAATCTAAGCTGAGATCTTGAGATAAGAATTCTATGATCTTCTCATCTCTTTGTGGATCATCTATCTGAATCTTGTTGTAATAATCTGGCTTCCACCATGTAGGAGAAGGCTTAATGTCACTTAGTTTAAGGTCAGGCCTTTTCCTTAGGCCATACTCGACAATATATTGGGGACTGCAGTCTTTAGAGTATATGCCAACCGTCACAGCAGGCATGAACAGATGATCACTATGTTCACCCCCCAAAGTAATCCAGTCATGCAGCCAGGAAATGTTGTCTTTGGGATCAAATTCTTGTTCTTCTTCTTCCTTTACGAAATAGAATTTAAAACCCTTTAGTGCTGTTTCTTGGAGATGGATGAGGAAATCGTGCCTTTTCTTAAGTGTTGGAGGACATTCTTTTCCGATATTCAAGACACTTAACAAATTGTTAAACGAACTTGTGATTGCGAGAAACCTTTCACGAACGAAATATAAAAGGCGAGAAACAGTCTCCTTATCAGTAACAAGTGTTGCTTTGGAAATTGACTTAAGTCCAGAAAGGAGTTCTTCCTTACCTAGAAGTAAAACGGGATTATTGCCTGTTTCATAATGCGTCCAATCCTTGTTGTCGCTTTTACTTCGATTTAATTCGTATGGGATATCCGCAATATTCCCAATGCTATCTATAAGTTGTTTGACTACGGGCTTCCATACGCCATCTTGTTCGGACCAATTCCATGGGACGATATGGTCGTGATCCCAAGGACGATTGGTGTCAGCCCAAAGATCATTTCTAGATGGGTCATAATCACCGAAATGCAATTGATAGTATTCCTTCTGAAAAAGTCGAAGAACGAAGTGAGATTGGGGATTCCGTTCGAATAGTCGTTCGAAATATCCATAGAACAATTCTTGAGAATAATCGCAATACTTCCAATTCTCTGAAATATTTTGCGCATTTAAGGCAGGGAAAGCCTCTAACGATGGCGCTGGAGCCATGCACCAGCCGAGAGCCACCATTTCATTAAGTGAATCTGTGATTGTTTGCTGGATACTCTCACTTTTGTTTTGAAGGTTCTTATAGAGGTATTCAATCAAAAATAACCGATATTTTTCTTTGTTACGGATAGAATACTGATTGTGACACACATAAAGATAACAGGCTAATGCTCGTATGAAATTATCTTCCAAGTCAAACTTCTCTTCATTCTGCTTAAGAGCAAGCCAGATAAGGAACACATACAGTTTACTGTAGTTGCGGGCGATCTCAGTTCTAATCACAGGAGGGAAACCGGAACTCAGCAACCAATGATCTACGCTGGCAACAGCGCCTCTGATTATAGCTCCGTCGTTTGAATATATGGTATCGATTCTACTCTTTAGAAGAGGTTTATTGTTATAGATGTCTCTGATTTCCTTAACAGAGAACTCGTCCTTGATATTATTTGGCCCGGATAAACAGGCTCGGAAAACAATCATCGCAAAGTCAGCTTCGGGAAGTATTGTCTTTGCTATATCGTGATTGACATGCGAAAAGTCTTTGGAATTCCAATAGAACTTCATTGTCGCATAGGCCAATTCTTTACGGCTGATAGGAGTTCCTCCTGTACCAATCCTTTCAAATAAGATTTCCAGGTCTTCATGTCCGCTTAAAATTGTCGATGAGACCTCATATTGACGCAAAGAATCTAGCTTGCCCCAAAGATCATTTAACTTCGTGTCGTCTATTTCCTCTAGTTTCTGAAGATATTTTTCTTTCCAAGCAGGGGCTTTTTTACTTAATTCGACACAGAGATCTAATAATTTGGATCGTTTATCATCATTAGCATCAATGCTAAGTAGGAATGTTAAGGGAATGGGAAGACCGACCTGTGAAGCAGGAGCATAATTCAAAATATTACGCTCAGATTTCCTCATTTCTATTATTTCCCCCGCTTTATCAATGGCATCCCTACGTTCCTGAGTTAAGAGCGTAGATCCATCTAAGTGATATCCCCATGGATGCGCTGTCGTTGTCACTCTTACATAGTACTTTCGATCTAGAGCCCAATTCTTGTCTGGATCCAGATCAAACCATACTATGCATGAGCTGTTTTTCTCAATTTTATCAAATGCGGCTTGAATTGCATTAAGTCGTTGCTGGCCATCCACTAATTCCCATTGAGCTCCAGTTGCTTCTTCGATTGACTTGACAATAGTGAAGGTGCCGATAGGAAAACCTCTTAAGATAGAATCCCAAAGCAATTCTATTTGTCGGGGTTTCCACACAAGACCTCGTTGAATATTAGGAATATCCATAATCTTGTTTGAATGAACATCGTATCCAAGATCAAAAAGATTGAAGCTTTTAAGTTCCATCATTTCGAATATCCCCTAAATATTACATCCATTCAAAATTCTCCTTCCCGGCCCCGAGCTCGAAGTGGTACTTGACGATGCCGAGATCCATCTTGATGTAGCCTATCATTGAGAAAAGGGACTTGGCCGCGACTTTGGGAGCCTTGCTGAGGCCCAGGATTCCCAGATACTCCAGATAGAACTTCTGCTGGTTTACAGCCGTAGGTGCCAGGATGGCAGCTTCGACACCCTTGCTGAACCAATTCGGGGTGATGTCGCTGGCGTTGCTGATCTCCTTAACGTCTTTGACCTTGTGGCCCCTGCCCTGCGTTTCTCCATATCCAAGAGCGATATAGCATTCGATCTTCTCTCCGTCAGAGAGCTCATAGGTCCCGGCGACTTTTCTGTAGCTGAGTCCCGCCCAGCAGGAATTCAGCCCCAGCGTCTGGGCCAGCAGGACAAGTTGCTCTCCGTAGTAACCGATCTTCTCGTCCAAGTCATCACCCTTCTTCCCGGCCATCACCAGATAGTTCTTCACGCCGGAGAAGGACCCATATGCCAATGGGCCGCTAAAGGCTTTCGGTTCGCCGGTAACTAACTGAATATGAAGACTAGCCTTCTCGTTAATCTCCCGGATCCTGTCCCGTAGGATTGTGAGGATATCCCCGGGAGTAGGCTCATCTTTGAACTTCCGCACAGAGTGGCGGGCCTCAATCGCTTCTAACAGTGTCATACTAATGTTAAAGATATCACTTTTTTATCAAATATCGGTCATGTCTCCATAAACAAGGTCATTTTTATGTGCGGGATGCCGTCCAGGATGAAAGGATCCGATGACTTACGGAAACCAACCTGCTCGTAGAAACCTTTCGCATATTCCTGAGCCTCAATTTCGATGGCGGTGGCGCCAAAGTGCTCCTTGGCGGCCTCAATCCCGGCCAGCATTATGCGCTTTCCGTAGCCCTTTCCCCGTTCCGTGGTTATGACCCGGCCGATGGAAACCTCTTTCATGTGAGTCCCGGCGGGGCAGACCCTGCAAAGTGCGACGACCCTGTCCTGGTCTGTCAGCCAAAGGTGGACGGAAGCCTGGTCGTCCCCGTCCATGTCCTGATAGACACAATTTTGCTCCACCACGAACACCTCGCTACGGATCCGGAGAAGCTCGTAGAGCTCCTCTGCCGTCAGTTCGGAGAACATTTTTTTATGCAAAGTCATAATGCCGCAATATACGGATTTTTTTTACGGATGTTTGCCCTGTCCGCAGGTCAGAACCCGATCTTCCTGACCGGCTTGCGGTCTTCGAGGGTCTCGTCGTCACAATATTCACGGATTTCGGCGAAGGTGGGCTCGGTTCCGCTGATCAGGGCCTTGACAGTCTTCTTTCTGGAGATATTCTCAATCTGACCACCGCTGAAGTCATAGTCATTCGCTAACTGAAGCGATTCTGCCTCAGATAGTTCCGGCATCATTGAGCGCCAGATGCGCGCCTTGGCCTCTACCGAGGGTTTCTCGAAGCGTATCTTGTAGAGAAAGCGGCGCTCGAAGGCCTTGTCCAGGTTGCAGGTCAGGTTGGTCGTGGCGATGAGAATGCCGTCCAAATCCTCCATTTCCTGAAGGATTATGTTCTGGATGGAGTTCTCCATCTTGTCCACGGCGCTGCCCGCGCCCTCCTTCCGTATTCCGAACACTGCGTCAGCCTCGTTGAAGAGAAGGATCGGGACCGTGCCACCGGCGCTGACTCTCTCCCGATATTTCTTGAACACTTCCTTGATGTTTTTCTCGCTCTCACCGACCCAGCAGCTCTTTATCTGGGAGACATCAACACAGAAGAGATCCCTTCCGCTCTGCCTGGCTATCTGGTAAACGGTCTCGGTCTTGCCGGTTCCCGGACCGCCGTAAAACAGGCAAGTGAAACCTGTCCGGTAGTTCTTCTCTTTCATCGTCTGGCGAATCCCGGAGAACCTCTCCTCGCTCATAAGTGACTTGAGCATCTCGACTTGCCGGGCCTCAGAAGGGTTGTAGAACATCTCTTTGGGAGTTATGGAAGACGCGATTATCTTCTGTGCCGCTCCTACGTTGACCTGTTTTCTCTTGAGCCCGCCCACGTCCGCCAGCACCTCCTCCTTGATCTCGTCTTTGATTCTGAAAAAATCCTTGGTCAGCATCCCGTCCTGTCCGGCGTACTCTATCAGTCCCTTTTCCTGCAAGTCCATGCGTCCGACAGAGAAATTCCCTTTCATTAGGTCCATTTCCTCATCCTCGAAATAGTCGTCCAGGTCGTTCCAGCAAATGTTGTCGTCGTCTTCATAGTAATAGCGGTAAATGAGAGCGTAGAAAACCAGACGCTCGTCGTCATAGACTTTTTCCAATCTCTTCCGACATGCCCTTGAGATGCTTGTATCGGGGTTTTCCTCGAGCAGGAAATCAATCTCGGAGCGAACCTCGTCAGTGGTCATCTGGTCGTTTGAACGGATGGAAAGCTTCCTGCGGATTCTGGTCAGGATCCTCGCGGTGTCCAGTCCGGAAGTCACTTCCGGTTCCACCGGCCTGTTCTCCTTCAGTGCGTTCTTGACTTCAGTCGGAAGGACGATATGTCCCTCGTTATCAATGCGGATATAGCCCTTTTTCTTCAGGCCGTCCATTTCATTGCTGTAAGTCAGGAATTGGAGATATTCCATTCCCAGAAACGAGGAAATGTCGTCCCCATCGATGCGGAACCTGCAGGATTTCTGAAGGATTGCGGTCAAGAACAGGACCTGCATTTTCGACAAGCCGAGAGTGTCCTCCAGCGCCTTGATGTCTGCCCTGGCCTTCTGGATGTTCTTGAGGTTCAATTCGAGCCCCCCGATACTGTTCGCGCGCATTTTCTGGGTGATCGCGCTCATTCTTTCAATGATAGTCTTGCTCATGCTTCTTTATACCTCGCTAGATATGTTCCCTTTCAGAGGGATCTCCATTTTTCCCATCCGCTGCGAAGGTAGGAAGTCGTGTTGCCAAAAAACGGCAGTCTATTCCAGGGGTTCAAGATTTTCTGACTTCAGGCGGCGTTTGCCGAAGTCTTTGAATTGTACTGTAACTGTCCCGTAATCAAGATCTTCTTGAAGGACTTCCCCGTCTCCGAAGATAGTGTGGTGTACTTTTGTGCCGACGGTGATTGATCCCTTTGATGCTTTTGGGGACTGTTCAAGAGTGTTTATAATCCGATCAGTCCCTTCCCAAAGCTCCGGACTGAACTGGCCGACGATGTCGTAATAGGGATAGTTGTCAAAATCGTCCTTAGCCTCGCGGATGAACCGGCTTGGGTATTTCGAGAGGCCATTCTGCACATTGAACCCTTCCGAATCGGAGAAACAAAGCCTGTCCATAGCCCGAGTGCAAGCGACGTACATAAGCCTTCTCTCCTCCTCGAGCCCCGCCTCGCCTCGTTCCCGGATAGTCCTGTGGCTTGGGAATATTCCTTCGTTCAGATCATAGATCCACACCAGGGGAAACTCAAGACCCTTGGCCTGATGTATTGTCATCAGCTTGACCTTGTCGTCATCCTTGCGGTAGTCGGCATTGGTGTATAACGCTATGTCCTGGAGATATTTCCGGGCGGAGAGATCCTCCTCATTCTTATTGTCTTCCTCGTAGGTCCGGACCGATTTGAGAAGCTCCTGAAGGTTCTCAAGTCGCTCCTCCTCGGTGTCGGCCCGATATTCGGCCAGTAGGCCGCTTCCTTCCAAAAGGAACTCAAGGAGGCTTGAGATTGAGGAGTCCTCCATTTCTTTCCTGGCGTCCTTGATCAAAGACACGAAGCTGGCCGCTTTGGCGTTCTTTATGCGGTCGAGATTCTGCTCTAAGGCAGTGAATAAGGAACAGCCCTTCGTGGCATAGCTGGACAGAAAGGCCATGGTTTTCTTGCCGATCTTCCTTGAAGGTTTATTGGCGATCCGCTTGAAAGCCATGTCGTCGTCCATAGCGACAAGACGGAGGTAGCTTAGGGCATCTTTTATCTCTTTTCGCTCGAAGAAACGTACGCCACCCCATATCACATAAGGGATTTTCTCCCGGATAAAGGTCTGCTCAATACTTCTGGAAAGGTAAGAGGCGCGGTAAAGAACGGCCATTTTGTTCCATTCCAGACCGGACTTTTTCAGCTCCCGGGCGAGGGTCATGGCTTCCTGATTTTCGTTCTTACAGTGATAAAAAGTTGTGCGGCAACCGTTAGCGCGCATCGTTACAGAAGTCCTCGGCAGACGGTTCTTGTTATTCTTGATGATGCAGTCAGCGACGCAAACTATATTCGGAGTGGAGCGGTAGTTCTGCTTCAAGTAGAACTCATGTTCAGGATTGTAGTGTACGAATATCTCGGGATGCGCCCCTCGCCACTCGTAGATCGCCTGGTCGGCGTCGCCCACGATAAAGAGGTTCCCGTAGTAGCCGCTCAGGATCGAGAACAACTCCCATTCTGTCTTGGAGCAGTCTTGTACCTCGTCTACCATGACGTACTGGAACTGCTCCTGCCACTTTTTCTGAACCTCCGGGAAGTTGTTGAGAATGTGGAGAGTAAAGAACATCAGGTCGTCGAAATCCAAGGCATTGTACCGCTTTTGCCGAAGGATCATTTTCCCCAGAAGGGGAGTGTCTGGTCCAGGAGTCTGGTCAGGAGTCAAAATGAAGCGGGGAATATATGGGACCGCCGCCTTGAAACTGGCCAGCTCTTCCAGATAGTTGCCGACTATGCCGCTCTTGCGCTCTATCCCGTTCTCCTCCAGAACCTCCTTAATGAGGGCCTTCATGTCCTCCTCGTCGAAGATGATGAAGTTCTGGGGATAGCCCATACGATAGATCTCTTCCCGGAGAAACTTCACGCAGAAACCATGGATCGTCGTGACGAAATCACCGGCGGCCCCGCCCGGACACATGGCCGCGATCCTCGTCTTCATCTCCTGCGCCGCCTTGTTCGTGAAGGTCATGCAGAGGATGTCCGACTGGGGAATGCCCATAGTCTTAAAAAGATAGGCATAGCGTTGGGTAAGGGTTCTGGTCTTACCGGAACCTGCTCCGGCTACGACCCTGACGGTGCCCTCAGTGCATTCTACGGCTTCCATTTGTTCTATGTTAAGCTTATCATTCATGTGGCCTGTTATTTAGCGCGCACAAATATAAGCCCCGCTTGTGCTAAAGTAGGGTACAAGCGTACAGGAATTATTTTATTATCGCTGGGGGAGTGATTTGCCTTGGCTTATAGCCCGGACATATCTTTTCACGACGCTATGCGCTGGGGCGGGCATCCCGCCATGGTCGTAGCCATCAAACTCGTAAAGGAATATATTCTCGTTTCCTACGAGCTTCATCATTCTCCAGAAATATGCCTGCTCCTCATAGCGGCCGTAGAGTTCAAGCTCCCTGTCACCGGAAAGGACCAGCATCGGCATCGGGAGTTTACGGACGTGAAAGATCGGAGCGTTCTCGTCCGCGATCACTTGCAACGGGCCTATTCCCATCCCTTTACGCACATTGTAATGCGTCATCTTCTGCGCACTGTAGGGGAAGGCACCAGCTATCCTGTCCGCATCGATCCCGTAGGCCTCCAGCCAGTGTTTGTCAAGGACGATCATGTCGATAAGATAGCCTCCGGCTGAATGGCCGGCCACGAATATCTTGTCCGGGTCTCCACCCCTTGAGGCAACCTCCTTGAAGGCCCATGCGACAGCCGCCGCGGCGTCATCTATGATCTCTTTGACATCGGCTTTGGGGAGCAGCCGGTAGTTTACACCGATTATTCCTATTCCGGAATCCTTGAGCCCTTCCGGAATCTCTTTCTGACCTGCTTCAAGTCCGCCTCCATGGAACCAGACAATGGTCGGAAACCCTTTAATGTCAGATGGATAATAAAAATCCAAGATGCACCTTTGGGCGGCGTATTCTCCCGCATCCTGGTGGTAGGGGATATCGGTCTCAAGTTTATATCCGCTCCTTTCCTGGCCCATTGCGATGAGGGCCAGAAGGCAGGCCGCAAGGGCAATAACTATCCTTTTCATTTCACTTCAGTTAATTCGCCAGTGACTGAATCAATTATGAAACCTCGGACGGTGACGTCTTTGGGGATCAGCGGGTGGCTCACGATTGCCCCAACTGTCTTGCGGACAGATGCTTCCGTGTCGTGAAAGCCTTCCAGCCATTCGTCAAGGTCGACATCCTTCCGGTCAAGCTCGCTTTCAGAAATCCCTCTTTTCAGCATCTCTTCCTTAAAGTGATGGAAACTCATGTGACAGGCTCCGCAAGTGGTGTGCGCCACGACCATAATCTCCTCAACTCCAAGCTCGTACACGGCCACAATAAGGCTGCGTATAGCAGAATCCCAAGGTGTGGGAATAACCGCCCCGGCGTTCTTTATGATCTTGGCGTCTCCGTTCTTCAGCCCCAACGCTTCCTGGAGGAGGACTGAGAGGCGGGTGTCCATACAACTCAGGACCGCAAGTTTCTTGTCGGGGAATTTGTCGGTGATATGTTTCTGGTAGCCATTGGAGGCCACAAACTCTCGGTTGAAAGCGAGAACCTGGTCTATATTGCTCATATTAAAGTGATTGTATTTCCTGAAGCGGGAATGTATTTCCCGAGAAGATCCTCGGTCTTTATCTTGACGAAACAGGTCGCTGTGCCGTCGGTGCAGGCGAACATCTCGCTTTCTGCGACGCTCCGGTCCATCACGAGATGGACTTTCCCACATGAGGGGAGAATGGCGCTAAGGATGGTGGTCGCTCCGACCAGCACCCCGGTCAGTTCCATGAGTTTATCGGCGGGTGCGAAAGACACCCTCGGAATACCGAGAGCTCCGCAGAAGTCCCTGGTTACAAATGGCTTGTCATCAGTTGTGACGTACAGGTAAAACTCCGTTTGCTGTCTGTTACAGAGGAACACTGTCTTGACGATCCTGACCCCTATCTTCTCGTCGATGTGCTGACAGTCCTCCATTGTGAGGCCTGGGTCTGTGTCAACTCTCTCGAAAGGAATATCCAACGAGGCGAAAGCCTCGTAAACTTTTCTCTGCAGTTCGGAGGAGCACTCCGTCGGGGGAGTGGTGATTATATCGCTGACCTTGAACATGATAAGACTATTTTTCCCTGACGGCCTTTCCGGTCATGTGTTCGATGGTAAGTTCGAGGACCGCTGCGTGACGGGCGCTCTCGGCCATCTCTTTCTCGAGATATTCCTCGCCGGGGAAATACTTCCTGCCGAACTTCCTTAGCATATCGTCGTGTTTGGGAGCCTCAGTAATCTCTTTGAGGCGCCCGAAGCAGATCACGCTCTTGACATGGTACCACCAGTCACCGGGCTCTTTTTCGGGCTCTCCAAGAACCGTGAAACACGCTTTGTCACAAGCTCTTAACGAATCTATTTTATGGCCCTGTATGGCGCTGTGGAAATAAACTTTCCCGTCCTCGTGGTAGAAATTGATCGGGATTGAATACGGGTAGCCTCCGTCACCGATGACGGAGAGGAAGCCCCGGTAAGCCTTGTCAAGAATATCCCGGCACTCCTCCGGCGGAAGCGCCTGCTTGAACCGGCGCATCGGCCGGAAAGTGAATTCAGTTGATTGTTCCATGTTAGATGAGTTTGTAGTACCATGCGAGAATTATCTCAAACAGTTTTGACGGGAGAATACGTTTGGCGAACACCGCCAGTTTCTGGAGTGGCGAGGCTATAACATAATGATTCGCCGGGTTCTTGGATTTAATGATCCTGGATATTTTGTTGGCGAGATATTCCGGTTTCAGGCCGGTTGTCTCGTCATGCTCGATGCTCGAGAGGGAGGCAGCGTATTTGGGATAGGCGGCATGAACTTCTTCGGCAGCGATTGATCGCCGGCTCGAGGTGAATCCAGTGGCAAAGTCCCCAGGCTGGATCGCTATCACCTTTATCCCGAAGTCCCTGGTTTCCAGCCGCAGGGCCTCAAGATAGCCTTCGATGGCGAATTTGCTTGCCGAGTAAAGGCCCTGGAAGGGGAGTCCCATCAGTCCGCCTATTGAGCTGACGCAGATGAGCTTACCTTCTCCTTGGCTTCGCATTATCGGTACGATCCGGTGCAGGAAACGGACCATTCCGAGCCAGTTCACGTCCATCTGGGCTCTGGCGTCCTCGACAGAAGAGAATTCCAACGGCCCGCCGTATCCCATTCCGGCGTTGTTGATGAACACATCGATCCTGCCCTCCTTCTGAAGAACCGTGTCCACAGTGGCATTGACTTGTTCTTCGTCGGTAATATCGGCCTTGAGGTAAGTCACTCCCGGGATCCGTTCCCCGGCATTGCGGTGCGTGCCATAGACCGTATGACCCTCGGCTGAGAGCCTCTGGGCCATAGCCCGGCCGAAACCGGATGAGATGCCAGTTATCAAAACTACCATATTTACAAATATATGAATTTTCGCCGAACCGGCACATGACGTCCCACCAAACCGGCGTTATGATGCGCCTGTTTGGCGGCTGGGTTCAAAAGAACCTTGTTTGGACCTTATTCTGATACTCGAAATGCTTTTATTTGCTAAAAACAAATAATCTTATGAATTACTGGTTGCATCGTATCACTGGAGGAGACAATGCCTGGCCTCTTTCCGTGGAATTATTCAAGAAAGGCTATATCTCGATTGGCTGGAGTGTTTTCGCCACCGAGGAGTATCTGTCAATGATCCGCTCAGGGATGGAAGGATTTGACAAGGCTATGGACGAGCAGGGTTACGGCCGTCCGAGAAACAGATGGAACTTGTGGCGTTTCGTCAATGAGATGAAAGAGGGGGACCTTGTGGTTGTCCCTTTCCCTTATTCATTCTCTATATGCAGGATAGCTGACAACGAAGTCCTTACCAATGAGTCAATCAGCCCTGACCTGCTCGTGGATTGTGATGGGAACAAAGTGACCCGGAAGGAAGATGGCTATCTTTACAACTCCTCAGGGAATTATGTGGACTTGGGTTTCTTTCGCAAAGTGGAGGTATTGGAGAAAGACATTCCCAGGGACGGTTATGCGGACCAGGCCCTTTATTCACGAATGAAGATCCGCCAGACCAATGCGAATATCAATGATCTGAAAGAATCGATCCGTTATGCCGTTGAGGCATTCAGGGAAGGCAAACCCGTCAATCTTCGGGAGTCGGTGATGGAATCGGCCGCTCAAGTTGTTTTGGACAAAATCCGCAAAATCCAGAATGACAGGAAGTTCGAGGATCTTGTCGAGTGGTACATGAGATCCCTTGGAGCGGACATCAAGACTCCTTGGCCCGGTGAATCTCCCACGGAATCAGGTGACGCTGACAGGGTGGCGTATTTTGACAAATTGGGCTTCGCCATCATGATCCAGATAAAGAAACATTCCGGCATTACGGATGATTGGGCGGTGACCCAGATAAAGGCTTACTCTTCAAACCACAATTTCGGAGAATACGCGACCGCCCTATGGGTCATCTCCAGCGGCGACGGGTTCTCCGAAGAGGCGTGCAGGCTCGCCCAGGAATATGGTGTCCGGCTGATAGACGGACCCCAGTTCGCCCGGATGATCCTTGACGCCGGCCTCGACGGGCTGGAGTTATAGCCCTGAACGTTTATATTGAAATATTTGTGACAGTATGTCTTTTTTCAGGAAACCAGACTTCAAAGAAATAATAGGTTGTCTCTCATCCTCTTCTGAGGAGGTGATTGTTGACAGTCTCTTTTTTGTTAGACCCGGCGTTGAGCAAGGTCCTTCTTTTATAGTCGAAGGACAATTTGATGGCATTGATCCAAGACAACTACTGGTTGGGGTAGCTTCAAAAACGAATCTTTACCGAGACAAACTCACAGCATTGAACGCATATGTGGCGGAGTCTCTGAGGAGGTTGCCGGAAGAAACGAAAAGTTGGAAAATCGACCGTAGTAATTCAATATTCTCTTTTTATGCCCGTTATTTTCCAAAAGAAGAAATGAGCGTTGAGCAGATGACCGCCTTGCCTTTTTATGCGGATGGAGTTCCGGGAAAACTGCCGCGGAATATTGATATTGTCAGTTGGGACCCATGGATGAATAGTCCTTGCTCGCAGTTAAGCTACGATATTGCTCTTGACGATGTGCCGGATTTATCCCGTGATGAACGCTTCCGTATTGAAGACGCGTTCTTGTACGTGAACAGTCAGGGCTCAATATCTTTTAATAGTAATTTGTCGGGTGACCTGCAGGTGAACGAAAAGGATAATATAATAACCGAGTCCAGGGAAGCGGGGGCAAGGGATGGGTATTATGAGACCAGCAGTATTTTTAACTTATGGCTTGAAAAAGAATCTGATGGGAACGAATCGTCAAGAGAGGTATTAAGGAAGGAGCTCCATCTGGTGTTCCCGACAGTGAGAATCTCATATTTCCTTGATTCTGAAGCGTCTGGAAAACCGTCCGCGATAATTCGGGTTTTCAAATTCGATGATGAACATCTGTTGGTCGTTTTCCAATTCTGTCCAAAACTGGTCAAACTCCAGACTGACGACTCAATAAAAGCGGAAACTCCGAAGAAGAAATCATTCTTGGATAAATTGTTTAAAAGATAATTTATTCGTTACTATGTTCAAATCTTGGCTCGTCTCAAAAATAGAAGGAAAATGAGCGTTTTCAAATCATGGCTTGTGGCCAATGTGGAAGTGGTGTTTATTATTTTCACAGCCCTGTTCCTTGCTGGAGTCGGTCTTTATACCTGGAATCATTACAACGCTACCGGGGATGATGTTTACATCAACATGGCTATCTATATAGTGATTCCTACCGTGATCCTGAGCATCTTGCTGGTTTCATTGATAAAGAGTGGCATAGGAGGATTCATCGGTCTGCTGATCCTTTGTTCTCCGGTAGTCGCCTCATTATATCTGAACCCTTCTTCGGAGTCCGACGAGGATCAACAGCTTCAGCATGAACAAATTGATTCACCTCCTGCGCACGAGCCTGATTCAACAACCCTGATGTTAGATGAGATGCTGGAGAGAGTAAGCTGGTCATGGCTGATCTGGGCAGCCGTATTTTCTTCCGTTTTCGGTCTCGCTGGAGCGATCTATGCCAATCGTAATTTCGACGAAGTGGTCTCGAGACGTTTCCTCTACAGGAACAGCGATGTGTCAGTGTTTGAAGAACAATGGAAATATACGTTCAACAGATTCTACGCTTTTTTCATGGCTACGATGGCTATCGCTCTTGAACTAATGTTGTTTTTTGCCTTACGGCAATGACAAAGCCGTTTCGGGAATCGGATAATCTTTGCTAAATTTGGGCATGATTAAGCCATGGGATATATTCGTTTGTTGCGTTTTCTCGCTGATGTCCATGGCTTGCGGCGTCGAGACTCCCCGGGGGCTGGAGCGGCCGGAGGTAGTCTTTTCGGAGGCGGTGCCTGGGATCCGGGCGGTGACACTGAAGGCGTCCTTTGATAGGGGCGACAACATCGCCGCATGCGGATTCAAGGTCTGGCTATCATCATCTGGGACTCAGATGAAGATAGGAGCCATTCCCGGTGAAGAGATCTCGGCCGAAGTTTCAGAACTGGAGCCGGAGACTGAATATTCCTGGGCAGTTTACTTCACAAACGGACGTGACACCCTTGAGACTCCGGCCATGACTTTCATGACCAAGCCGCAGCCTCATGTCAAACCTGATCCGCCGGCAGGGTCGGAAGATCCTGTTGAGATCCCCGAGGTGGATCCCGATCCAACCCTGTGGGAGTTTATCACCGGAAAGTTCGACACGGATGCGGATGGGATCATGAGTAACGAGGAACTGCTTGGAATAGAAGAACTTCAAATAGCCGACCTGCCAGTGGATTCCCTTGCCGGGCTTGAGGCTCTCGTGAACCTCCGGACTCTCGGAATGGGCGGTCATTACTTGAAGCGGATAGATCTTTCGGCCAACAAGAACCTTGAGTTGCTTTATGCCGGGAGAGAGGCCCTTCTCGAGGAGTTCTATCTTGACAATCCTAAACTCGGGTACCTTTACCTTATCGAGTGCAAGGTGCTGAAATCATTGGACTTCTCGAGATGCCCCGAAATCACGATGCTGGAACTGTATAACAACCAATCACTTGAGAGCATTGACCTGAGCAAGAACCGTAAACAGGAGGTTTTCCGGCTGACCGGATCGAAGGTCAAGGAACTGGACCTGTCCAATTGCCGGCGCATCCAGCAGCTTTCATCAGAGGACAACCCTCTCCTTGAGAAGGTCATTCTTCATAAGGAGGCCGCTCCGGAGGTTCTCTCGGTGGAGAGCCACACAAAAATCATTTATCAATAAAGAAACGAATAATGAAACAAGATAATCCTGAATATTCATTCCTGCGGCAGGAAGTAGAGCGCAAATGGGGCCGGAGACTGGCCACATCAGCGGATTTCGCCGCGCTCGCTGAGGCCATGGACGAGAGCATCTCCGTCTCCACCCTGAAGAGGTTCTGGGGATATGTCGGGGACAATCCGGCTCCCAGGAATTCTACTCTCGACTCCCTGTCGAGATATTCCGGCTACCTGAATTTCAAGGCTTTCCGGGATCACCTAATGGATTCCGGGGAACTGCCCTCTTCATATTTCCAAGCGGAAATCGTTGAGGCATCCTCACTTGCCAAAGGTGAAAGGATCATGATCGGCTGGCGTCCGGACAGGGAAGTGCTTCTCTCCTACGAGGGTGACTCGATATTCCGTGTCCTCGAGAGCAAGAATTCCTCGCTTCAGAAAGACGACTGTTTCGAGGCTTCGACAATCATGAAAGGATATCCCCTGGCATTGTCTGGAATATTCAGAAATGGCTTGAAGACAGATCCTTACGTGGCTGGGCTTGACGGGGGAATCGCATTCATCAACAAGAGGTAAAGATTGAAGATGGGCAGTTCGTCGGGATATTTCAAAGAGATTGGGGACGCTTTTTCCAAACTTCCAGGAAAAGATGCGCTTGAGCTCATCTACTCTTCTCCCGCCGGCCCGTATCTGCTTTATAAAGGCCTGTTTGGGGAGCGGATCGCCGTGTTCAAATGCCTCAAGGAAGAGTTCCGGGGTGACGAGGTGTATGAGGCTATCATCCGCCATGAATATGAGATAGCCCAGCCGCTCAAGCATCCCGGAGTCTGCGATTATCTTTCGATGATCCGGATCGAAGGCCTTGGGAATACCATTGTGATGGAATGGATCGACGGCTGTACCCTCGGAGACCTCATCGGCAACGGTCCCGTCAGTCACGAAACAGCTAAGTCTATAGTCTTGCAGCTTTGTGACGCGGTCTCATACATACATCGCAAGCAAGTCCTCCACAATGACCTTAAACCGGAAAATGTCATGGTGACCCGGGAAGGGAACGTCGTGAAAGTCATTGATTTCAGTCTTGCGGACTCGCCATCGATGGCTCGGGGCCATATTCCTGCCGGAACCCAAGGCTATGCGGCTCCGGAGGTTGTCGATGGAGGCGAGGCGAGCGTCCGTTCGGACATATTCTCCCTGGGAAAGATCATCTCGCTTTTAATGCCTTCCAGACAGGATGTCTTTGAGCGTTGCCTGCAGGAGGATCCGTCAGGGAGATTCACTTCAGTGGAGGAGGTGCGGAAGGCTATCGAATCAGGTCGCCCCCAAAAGCGGAGGCTTTGGATTATCCTTCCGGTTCTCGCGGCCGCCTTGATCGCTCTGGCAATATGGCCAAAAGCGAACCAGTCAAGTATGGAACCGTCTTATGATGAGGTGTTTAAGGAAGCGGCCGCGCTTATCGGAGAATATGATTCGGCGGTGCCGTCGCTGGATGCCTCCGGATATTCATTCACTGACACCCTTGACTGTCTTAACGGTATGTTCATTGTCGCCACTGAGGATGGGAAAGGTCTGATGGATTCCTCCGGAAGTCTTATCCTCGAACCCTCTTTCGACGAGATTGAATTCATCCTGCCTGATGTGGCTCTTTTGGGAAAGAACGGATTGTACCGGCTTTGCGCGAGAGATGGGCGCATTTTTGCGGAAGGGGCTGAGCGTGAGGATCTTGTCTCTTCTGCTCAGGATCTTTATGAAAAGAGGATGTTCGAGGATATGCGCCGCTGGGATAACGCTTTGGATGAGCTGGAATTATTGCGGGAAGAGTGCCTCAATCCTGGGAGTGAGGAAACGGTGACGGCCCGGCTCGAAGCGTTCAAGTCCGCTCTCGGGAACGTTTCCGGGAGAATGACGGATTCCCAGCGCTCACGTTTGGAAAAGATATTATGAGAAGATTCTGCCTCATATTCATGCTCTTGTCATTATCTTTGGTTCTTCATGGGCAGAATTCCAGAAGGATCAAGGAGGATCCTTCGTACATCTGGGGCGAGGGGATTGGAGCCGGATACGAGGCGGCGCAAAGCTCGGCGGTGGATCAGCTGATCCGCAAACTTTCGGCGACTGATTTGTTGGAAGTCCCTTATGGTTCCCGGCTGGCTGTCTGGAGAACCTACAGGAGGGATATAATCGCGGCAAGCGGTGTGGAGAATGAGGGACAGGCGGCCCTTAGGTATATTGCTTGGAAGGATGTTGACAAGATATTCTCAAGAAGGAAGGCCCTGGTTGGCGACTTGCTTTCAAGGGCTTCCGAGTCCAAAGATCCGGTCGTGGTCGCCACATGCGCGGACTGGGCTTTGACCTTGCTGGATGCCCTGCCTGCTGATCAAAAGACCCGCCGTTCATTGGAGTCTTTAAGGAATAAATACAAGGGGACACGGACTGGTGATATTCCGGGGCTGTCCTATGTCGGCAGGGAAGTGGAATCTATCCGGGCCGCTCTTGGGAAAAAGGCCGCGTCCGTCAAGCCTGCGGTGGAGACCCCTGCCCCCGCTGAGCCCGTGAACCGACCTTCCATCGCTCCTCTGGCCTCAGTCGGAGAGATCGCTTCAAGACCCGCCTCGGTACTTTCCCGACGGCATGGAATCTCCAGAAAGTCAGAGACTTATCCCGTCGTATTAAATAGAGTTGCTCCCAGAACGGTCAATCCTTGGTCTTATTATCTCCTGCTGGATGCTTCGGCACTCCCGTCTGTTGAGGGCGGAGTCTTTTTGGGGGCCATGAAAGGATCTTTCGGAGGATATGTCTCCGCAAGGAGAGGGTTCGGGAATATGCGTTCGGACTATTCAGCGACTAGCGATGGCCGGGCAGATTACGGTTATCTTTGGGCTTCCGGGGAGGCTGCGTTGTCGAGGTATAGCATGGCCGCGGGGGCTCTAATGCGAGTCGGAGAAAGAGTAACCTGCTATGTCGGAGCTGGTTACGGGAAGATTGACCAGCTCTGGGAAGACACTGCCGGTCAGTGGGCAAGGATAACAGATATCTCACATCGAGGAGCACAGATTGAGGCTGGTCTCATATTCTCCGCCGGCAAAGTCGCGCTCATGGCTGGAGCGTCATCAGTTTCCTTTGCCACCATCAGCCCTGTCTTCGGGCTGGGGATTCATTTCTAAGCTACAGCCTTGCGGCGAGCATGGCCTCACAGCCTTCTATGATGTCCTGGAAGGTTGTCTCGAAATCGCCTGTGTACCAAGGGTCGGCGACATCCCGGCTCCGTCCGGTGTAGGACATCAGAAGATGGATCTTGCCATCCGGGTCTGAAGGGATTATGCGCCTGATCAGCCGGAGGTTGGACGCGTCCATGCAGATGATCCTGTCGAAACGGGCGTAATCTGCCGGGGTTATTTTCCTCGCTGTCTTGGAGTTGTCGAAATGTACCCCATGCTGGGTCAGGCAGCGCTTGGCCGGGGGATAGATCGGGTTGCCGGTCTCCTCATCCGAAACTGCCGCTGACTCAATGTGATACTCATCCTCAAGCCCTCTGGAACGGACCAGCGCCTTCATCACGAACTCGGCCATCGGGGACCTGCATATATTGCCGTGGCAGATGTACAAGATTTTTACCATATTCTATAAATCATTGCAGGATAAATAATTGACCAGAGCCTCCGTCACTCTTTTCACTCCTCCAGGAGTCGGATATATTCCGGAGAAATACCAATCGCCGTGGTGAGCGGGACAAGCCTCATGAAGCCCTTCCAGCGACTGGAACACGAGTTCCACGGGTGTGGCCATCCCTTCGGGCCGCAACATTCGAGCCATTTCCTTGCTGATCATCCCGGCGGAGAATGGTTTGTAGATTTCCCGTACCAGATTCGCCATGTCCTCCGTGGGCTTCTGGAGTTCCAGCTCGCATTCCTTACGCAAGTCTATCAATTCATTTTCCTGTCCGCTGTCTTTCCAGAGCTTCATCGCCGCCCTGAAAGCGCAGAGTTCCTCAAGACGCGGCATGTCTATGCCATAGTAATCCGGATACCTGACTTGCGGGGATGAACTTACCATGACGATTTTTTTCGGATGGAGCCTGTCAAGGATCTTGAATATGCTGTCTTTGAGTGTCGTTCCCCGGACAATGCTGTCGTCGATGATGACGAGGTTGTCCTTGCCCGGGCGGAGGCTGCCGTACGTGATGTCATAGACATGGGAGGCGAGATCGTCCCTTGATCCGGCCTCGGTTATGAATGTCCTCAGCTTGATGTCTTTCCATGCGACTTTCTCGCTCCGGACATCCATCCCCATCCTCCTGAAGCCCTCGACCATCCCGTAGAACGCGACTTCCGCGGTGTTCGGGATAAATGAGAAAACTGTGTTCCCGACATCTCCTTCTATCGCATCAAGAACTTGTGGGACAAGTAGTTCCCCAAGTTTTTTGCGTTCCCGGTATATGTCCGAGTCAGACCCCCGGCTGAAGTAGATCCTCTCGAATGAGCATTTGAAATCTCCTCTTTGGGAGAATATCCTCTCCACCGAACTCTCTCCGCTCTTCCTGACTATCAGCGCTTCCCCCGGAGGCAACTCGCGGACTTCCCCAATGTCCACATTGAAAACAGTCTGGAGGACCGGCCGTTCACTGGCAAGGGCGACTACCTCATCGTCCCTATAATAGAAAGCGGGACGTATCCCCCAAGGATCCCTGATCGCGAACATCTCGCCGCTACCCGTCAGTCCGCACATCACATAGCCTCCGTCGAATTTGTCAAGCGTGGAGCGGAGGACGTTCTCTATCTTGACATTGTCGTCAATAAATCGTGTGATCTCCAGACCTTTTTTCCAGGCCTCCTTGGCCTTCATGTAGTTCCGCTCGACCTCCCGGTCCAGGCGGTGTCCCATCAGTTCAAGAGTGATGTAAGTGTCGCTGTAGATGCGGGGGGACTGCCCTTGGCTGACCATATCCTCGAAAATCTCATCGACATTAGTCATGTTGAAGTTGCCGCACAGGCAGAGGTTCCTGGCTCTCCAGTTGTTCCTGCGCAGGAAAGGGTGCACGTATGACAACCCCGATTTCCCGGTGGTGGAATATCGTAGGTGTCCCATCAGCAGCTCGCCTTGGAAAGAGCTGTCCACCCTGCCGAAGATCTCGGTGATGGCGTCTTTGCCTTCAGCCCTTTCCCTGAACATATACTCCTCACCTGGGGGATTTGTCAGGTTGACGCAAGCTATTCCCGCACCCTCCTGGCCGCGGTTGTGCTGCTTCTCCATCATCAGGTAGAGCTTGTCAAGGCCATACCTGCCGGTACCGTATTTGTCCTGGTAGTATCCGAGCGGCTTGAGAAGGCGGATCATCGCCACGCCGCATTCGTGTTTGAGCTGATCAGTCATTTCCCGCGCATGCTTTTATGAAATCCATGAATAAGGGATGGGGGCAAAGCACCGTTGAGGAATATTCAGGGTGGAACTGAGTCCCGATGTACCACCTGTGCGAGGGAACCTCCACAATCTCAACGAGATCGTTTTCGGGATTGATCCCGACGCACTTCATCCCGGATGCCTCAAGGGCGTCCCTGAAGTGGTTGTTGACCTCGTAGCGGTGGCGGTGCCTCTCACTGACGAGATCCGCTCCTCCATAGGCGGCTCTCGCTTTGCTGCCTTCTGCCAGACGGCAATTGTAAGCTCCCAGCCTCATCGTGCCTCCGAGGTTTGTGATGTTTTTCTGCTCCTCCATCATGTCTATGACGTTGTGTGGGGTGACGGGGTTCATCTCCATGCTGTCGGCATCCTTGAGCCCAAGGACGTTGCGTGAATATTCAATGACCATCATCTGCATGCCGAGGCATATCCCGAAAGCCGGCAAGTCGCGGGTCCTGGCAAATCCGGCGGCTATTATCTTGCCCTCGATCCCCCTTTGGCCGAATCCTGGGCAGATGACTATTCCGTCAAGGCCTGCGAGCCTGTCCGCCACATTATCCGCGGTGATCTCCTCACTGTTGACGAACACGGCCTTTACTTTCCTGTCGCGATAGACTCCGGCATGGGTGAGACTCTCAGTGATGCTCTTGTAGGCATCCTGGAGGGAGTATTTCCCTACAAGACCTATCGTCAAGACATTCAACGCTTTACGCCTTCTTTCAAGGAAGGAACGCCAGTCTTTCAGCTCGGGCGGCGGTCCTGGCTCTATCCCCATTTTCTTCAGGCAGATGGCATCGAGCCCTTGACGGAGCATGTTGAGGGGAACCTCATAGATTGAAGGTAGATCCTGGCTTTGGATTACCGCCTCAACCTCCACGTTGCAGAAGTGCGCGACTTTCGCTCTCAGGTCGTCGCTGAGGTCATGTTCTGTCCTCAGCACCAAGACTTCCGGCTGGATTCCAAGGCCCTGGAGCTGCTTGACGCTTGTCTGGGTCGGTTTGGTCTTGAGTTCTCCGGCCGCGCTAAGGTAAGGGACATAAGTAAGGTGGATGTTCAGGGCGTTCCGTCCGAGCTCCCACCTCAGTTGCCTTATGGCCTCAAGGAACGGCTGTCCTTCGATGTCTCCGATAGTGCCCCCTATCTCGGTGATCACGAAATCAAAAGGTTCTTTCGAAGCGTTCAGGCGGATCCGCCTTTTTATCTCGTCGGTGATGTGGGGCACTACCTGGATAGTCTTGCCGAGGTAGTCACCGCGCCTCTCCCTTTCAATTACGCTCAGGTAGATTTTGCCTGTCGTGACACTGTTGTCCCTGGTCGTCCGTATCCCTGTGAACCTCTCGTAATGGCCGAGGTCCAGGTCTGTCTCCTGCCCGTCCGCCGTGACGTAGCATTCCCCATGCTCATAAGGATTCAGTGTGCCCGGATCTATGTTGATGTACGGGTCGAACTTCTGTATAGTGATCTTATAGCCTCTGGCCTGCAGCAGTTTCCCAAGCGAGGCGCTGATTATCCCTTTGCCAAGGGAGGAGGCCACACCTCCGGTTATGAATATGTATTTCGTCTCCATCTCGTTCAGCTTATGAACAGCAGTTCGCGGTATTTGGGAAGTGGCCACAGGCGGTTATCCACGATCTCCTCGAGTTTGTCTATGGGGCGGCGAATCCCGGCCAGGCTTTCAGCTATTTCCCGGTAGGCCAAAGCTTTGTGGTATTCATCGGCGATGACGTTGGCTTTCTTTCGGGCTTCTTTCATGCGATCCACTTTTGTCCTGATATCTTCCACGTGCCCGGAAATCTTGTCGAGGATCTCTTTGTCGGTGACCAGTTTCCCACAGTCCCCGAACACATCTTTGTAGAGTGACATGTTCTTTAGGATAGCGGTCTCGTATTCAATCGCCGCGGGGATGATGTGGTTGATCGCCATCCGTCCCATAACCCTCGCCTCTATCTGGACTTTCTTGGTGTAGGTTTCCCACTTGACCTCATTCCTGGCCGCCAATTCTTTTTCGGAATACACCCCTGTCGCGGTGAACATCTCCAAGGCCTCCGGGCTGGTGAAGGCCTTGAACATCTCCGGGACGCTGGTCTCGACATCAAGCCCTCTCCTGGCGGCCTCTTCCTTCCACTCGTCAGAGTAGCCGTTGCCGTCGAAGCATACCGTGTCTATCACAGAGGCTATCAGCGGTTTCAGCGAATCCATGACAGCTATGTCCAGAGGGATGCCTGAGGCCATCCTTTTGTCAACATCTTTCTTGAAGTCAGTCAGTTGCATAGCTACCGCGGCGTTCAGGACCGTGAGAGGCCCGGCGCAGTTCGCGGACGACCCCACTGCCCTGAACTCGAACCTGTTGCCAGTGAAAGCGAATGGGGATGTCCTGTTGCGGTCGGTGTTGTCCACGAATATCTCAGGGATTTCCACAAGTCCCACGCTCTTACCTTGTTTCCCGGCGATCTCGATCGGAGTCCCTGAAGGGACTTCCAGCAGTTTGCGGAGCACCCCGGTCATGGTTCTGCCGAGGAAGGCGGAGATGATCGCCGGCGGTGCCTCGTTGGCTCCCAGCCTGTGGGCGTTGGTGGCGCTTGCTATGCTGGCTTTCAACAGGGCGTTGTATTTCTGGACGGCCACCAGTACATTCACGAAGAAAGTCACGAATTGCAGGTTGCCTTTGGCGTCTTTTCCGGGAGCCAGCAACGCCGTCCCGGTGTCCGTGCCGAGGGACCAGTTATTGTGCTTCCCGGAACCGTTGATCCCGTCGAAAGGCTTCTCGTGGAGGAGCGCCACGAAGCCGTGTTTCCTGGCTATCTTTCTCATGAGGTTCATCACGAGTTGGTTCTGGTCATTCGACAGGTTCGCCTCGCCGTAGATCGGTGCGAGCTCGAATTGGTTGGGAGCCACTTCGTTGTGACGGGTTTTTATCGGTATTCCCAGTTTGTGCCCGGCGATCTCAAGGTCTCTCATGAACTCCGCGACCCGTGGCGGGATGGCTCCGAAATAGTGGTCGTCAAGCTGCTGGTTTTTGGAGGAGGCGTGTCCCATGAGTGTGCGTCCTGTGATCATCAGGTCGGGCCTAGCCGCATACAAGGCCTCATCCACGAGGAAATATTCCTGCTCCCACCCGAGATAGGAATACACTTTTGACACATCGGGGTCGAACAGGCGGCAGATCGGGACCGCCGCGTCGTTGACCGCTTTCAGGGCTTTCTTGAGAGGAGTCTTATAGTCGAGCGCCTCTCCGGTGTAGGAGATGAACACGGTAGGGATGCACAAGGTGTCATCCATGATGAATACCGGTGAAGTGGGGTCCCAGGCGGTATAGCCTCTCGCCTCGAAGGTCTCCCTGATGCCTCCGCTGGGGAATGATGAGGCGTCAGGTTCCTGCTGGACCAGGGAAGACCCGTCGAGAGTCTCGATGATCCCGCCTTTGCCGTCATAGTCGATGAGGGAGTCGTGCTTCTCGGCTGTCCCTTCCGTGAGGGGTTGGAACCAATGCGTCACATGTGTGACGTTGTGCTCCAGCGCCCATTCTTTGATTCCCTTCGCGACCATGTCAGCCGTCTCCCTGTCTAGGGATCCACCTTTGTCGATGCAGTCGAGCAGCGAGGCGAGAGTTTTGGCGTCAAGGTACTTGCGCATTTTTACCCGGTCGAAGACCAGTTCTCCGAAATAGTCGGAGACTTTCTTTTGGGGATCATCTGCCGGAAGGGCCTTCTTCTCGAAGGACCCCTTCACCAATTCAAGTCTGTCTGTACTCATTTTGTTGAATATTTGTTAAGTGTAAGTGCCCTGTTAACGAAAGAGGGCTAGTCCGCCATGGACTAGCCCTCTTTATCGCTTATGATGGGTTGTATTACCATTTGTCTGTTAGTTCGTTGACGCGATTTTAGTAAAAAAACGCGAACTATGAATCATTTTTTTTGACTTTATCGATTTACGGGGAAAGACCTCCCTTTTTTGTCTTAAGGCGAAAAATGTGTATATTTGTCCGTTTGGCCGGTTGATGCGGTCATGATTGAAACTAAATTATTCGTATCGATATGAAATTGAAAATTGTTGTCCTGGCTAAGCAGGTGCCCGACACAAGGAATGTCGGCAAGGACGCGATGACGGCCGAAGGTACCGTCAACCGCGCCGCCCTGCCCGCCATTTTCAATCCGGACGACCTTCTCGCTCTCGAGCAGGCCCTCCGTCTCAAGGAACAGAATCCCGGATCGACCGTGGGAGTCCTCACTATGGGCCCGCCCCGCGCCGGGGAGATCATCCGTCAGGGACTTTATAGAGGCGCTGACACCGGTTGGCTGCTGACTGACAGGCTCTTCGCCGGAGCTGACACGCTTGCCACCTCTTACGCCCTCGCCACCGCGATCAAGAAGATCGGGGATGTTGACATCGTGATCGGTGGACGTCAGGCCATCGATGGTGACACCGCCCAGGTCGGCCCCCAGGTCGCCCAGAAACTCGGTCTCAACCAGGTCACATACGCTGAGGAGATCAAGGTTGAGGACGGCAAGGCCACTGTCCGTCGTCATATTGACGGAGGTGCTGAGACTGTGGAGGTTCCGCTTCCCGCTCTTATCACTGTCAACGGAAGCGCCGCTCCCTGCCGCCCGCAGAACACCAAGCTCGTGATGAAATACAAGAGGGCTTCCTGCCCCATGGAGCGTCCCGCTGAGGTTCCTTACGCCGAGCTTTATGAGGAGCGCCCTTACCTGACTCTCAACCAGTGGAGTGTCGCCGATGTTGACGGGGATCCTTCACAGTGCGGCCTCGCCGGTTCGCCGACTAAGGTCAAGAGTGTCCAGAATATCGTCTTCCAGGCCAAGGAGTGCAAACATCTGACCGCCTCCGACGCTGACATAGAGGGTATGATCAAGGAATTGTTGGATGAGAAGATAATCGGATAGAGCCATGAACAACGTATTTGTATATTGCGAGATAGAAGGGACGACCGTTATGGAGGTCTCCCAGGAGTTGCTCACCAAGGGCCGCAAGCTCGCCGATGAGCTCGGAGTCCAGCTTCACGCTGTTGTCGCCGGCACAGGAATCAAGGGAAAAGTTGAGGATCAGATACTTCCTTACGGTGTGGACAAGCTCTTTGTTTTTGACGGAAAAGGTTTGTTCCCTTACACTTCCGCTCCCCACACCGACATCCTTGTGGAGCTTTTCAAGAGGGAACAGCCGCAGATTTGCCTAATGGGCGCTACCGTGATCGGCCGTGACCTCGGTCCGAGGGTCTCATCTTCCTTGACCAGCGGTCTGACCGCTGACTGCACCCAGCTTGAGATCGGTCCTTACACCGACGCGAAGTCCGGAAAGACCTACGAGAATCTTCTTTACCAGATCCGTCCCGCCTTCGGTGGCAACATCGTCGCGACCATCGTCAATCCGGATCACCGTCCGCAGATGGCGACTGTCCGCTCTGGCGTCATGAAGAAGGCTGTTTATGAGGGCAAGGCCGCCGGAGAGGTGGTTTATCCTGATGTCAATGAATATGTCTCCCAGGAGGCTTATGTGGTGGAGGTTCTCGATCACCATGTCGAGCAGGCCAAGCATAACCTCAAGGGTGCTTCAATCGTGGTCTCTGGAGGTTACGGAATGGGCAGCAAGGAAGGCTTTGATATGCTTTTCGAACTTGCCAAGGTGCTTCACGCTGAGGTTGGCGCCAGCCGCGCCGCCGTGGATGCCGGATTCTGTGACCATGACCGTCAGATCGGCCAGACTGGTGTGACCGTTCATCCGAAGGTCTATATCGCCTGCGGAATCAGCGGACAGATCCAGCACATCGCCGGTATGCAGGACAGCGGCATCATTATCAGCATCAACACTGATCCGGACGCCCCGATCAACAAGATTGCGGATTATGTCATCACCGGCCCGGTCGAGGAGGTTGTGCCGAAACTCATCAAGTACTACAAGCAGAACAGCAAATAAGGAGGAAAAGCAATGGCTAATTACTATACAGACCATCCCGAGATCGGATTCCATCTTAATCATCCCTTGATGCGCCGTGTCGCGGAGCTTAAGGAGCGCTGGTATTCGGAGAAAGAGAAGTATGAGGAAGCTCCGGTTGATTTCGAGGACTGCATCGAGAATTACCGCCGTCTCCTGGAGATCGCCGGAGATATCGCGGCCAATACCATAGCCCCTAATTCCGAGGATGTTGACCTTGAGGGTCCGCATCTTGAGAACGGAAGGATGATTTATGCGTCCAAGACTGTCGAGAATATGGAGGCTGTCCGCCTCGCCGGACTTTGGGGTGTGACCATGCCCCGCCGCTATGGCGGACTCAACGCTCCCGAGACCATATTCAGTATGGCGAGCGAGGTGATCTCCGCCGCTGACTCAAGCTTCCAGAACATCTGGAGCCTCCAGAGCTGCGCCGAGACCCTTTACGAGTTCGGTAGCGAGGAGCAGAGGCAGAAGTTCATCCCCCGTGTTTGCGCCGGTGAGACCATGTCCATGGACCTTACTGAGCCCGACGCAGGTTCTGATCTTCAGAGCGTTATGCTCAAGGCCACATGGAGCGAGGAGCAGGGCTGCTGGCTTCTGAATGGTGTCAAGAGATTCATCACCAATGGTGATTCCAATATTCACCTTGTCCTTGCCCGTAGCGAGGAAGGCACAAAGGACGGCCGTGGCCTTTCGATGTTCATTTATGACAAGCGCCAGGGTGGAGTCAATGTCCGTCATATTGAGCACAAGCTCGGAATCCACGGATCCCCGACTTGCGAGTTGACCTACAAGGATGCCCGAGCAGAACTTTGCGGCGAGAGGAGACTTGGCCTTATCAAGTACGTCATGGCCCTTATGAACGGTGCCCGTCTGGGAATCGGCGCTCAGAGTGTCGGTCTCAGCCAGGAGGCTTACAATGAGGCTGTCGCTTATGCCGCTGAGCGCGCGCAGTTCGGTCAGAAGATCAACAAGTTCCCTGGTGTCTATGACATGCTTTCCCGCATGAAGGCGAAACTTGACGCCAGTCGCTCACTGCTTTATCAGACCTCGATGTACGTCGACATCTACAAGGCTCTTGAGGACATCCAGAGGGAGCGCAAACTCGAGGCCGAGGAGAGAACTGAGATGAAGACCTACAGCCGTCTGGCCGATGCCTTCACCCCTCTCTGCAAGGGAATGGCTTCCGAATATGCCAACCAGAACGCCTATGACGCCATCTCCGTTCACGGTGGTTCCGGTTTCATCATGGAGTACAAGAGCCAGAGGCTTTACCGCGACGCTCGTATATTCTCGATCTACGAGGGTACAACACAGCTTCAGGTCGTGGCCGCCATCCGCTACATCACCAACGGAACTTACATGAACATCATCAATGAGATGCTTCAGGAAGATGTTCTGCCTGAGCTGGTTCCGTTTAAGGAGAAGATAGCCGGATGTGCCGCTGTCCTGTCCGACTGCATCGCCAAGGTTCGCGAGGCTGGTGACCCTGAGCTTCAGGATTTCCTGGCCCGCAGGCTTTACGACATGACTGGCGAGATTGTGATGTCACTGCTCCTTATGCGTGACGCCACTGTGGCTCCCGACATGTTCCTGGGGTCCGCAAAGGTCTATTGCCAGATGGCTTTCGAGACTGTGGCCGGCAAGAGCTCCTACATCCTTAACTTCGACAAGGAGAGCCTTCCCGCTTTCCGCGTTGTCGAGGAGGAGTAATGGAACTGTATGAATATGCCAGGCCGGGCCTGATGGCCGGCAAGAAGGTATTATATGTACATGGATTCGCGTCGAGCGGACAGACCGGTAGCGTACACACGCTCCGGCTGCTCCTGCCCGACGCGGCCGTTATCGCCCCTGATCTTCCGGTGGATCCCGTTGAGGCTATTGATCTTCTTAAAGATTTGGTTTCCAAGGAGGATCCGGATCTTATTATCGGGACATCGATGGGCGGGATGTATTCCGAGATGCTTTATGGGGTGGACAGGATTCTCGTCAATCCGGCTTTCCAGCTTGCGGACACGATCCTTAAGAATAACGGATTGGGACGCAGGGAGTTCCATAACAAGCGAGCGGACGGGGAAACCTCTTTTCTTGTGACGAAGAGTCTCTTAGAACGGTTCAGAGAGGTCTCATCTCATTGTTTTGAGAGGGCTACGGATGATGAGGATAGAGTATTTGGTTTGTTCGGGATTCGGGACACTCTTGTTGATTCTTTCGACCTTTTCCACAGCCATTATCCCCAAGCGATCCGCTTTGATGGGGAGCACCACTTGAACGACTCGGTTATAGTCCATTCATTGCTTCCCATAATCCGGCGGATAGATGACAGGCAGAACGGGATTTCCCGTCCTGTGATGTTCATATCATTGAGTGACAGGCTGGTTAATCATTCAAGCGGGATGCCGAAGGCCGTAGAGGTTTTGTCAGAGCGTTATGAGGTTCATGTCACCTCGGCGATTGACTACAATTTCCCTGAAAAGGCGGTTGATATATTCCGATGGTGCGAGACTAATCTTGGAGTCCCGGTTTGGGATAGGGTGGAGATATGCAACCACAAGAATCTTATCCTGGCTGATTATCTTATTGATGCGGAGCCGGAACTAAATGGAGAACAGGATTTTATGGGCACTCTTATCCAATTCGGGTCGGACACCTTCAAGACCTGGGAAGATGTCCTCACTTATTTCTCCCGCCTCGGCGGCCAGTGATTCTTGTCATCCTGGGCGCTGCCCTGAGCTTGTCGAAGGGCGAAGCGAAGGATCTAGTCAGCCGGAAACCGGACTCCAGCTTGACGGCGAATCTCATCCATCACCTCGGCGACCGCCAGCGAGTTGTCGAGGCTGTTGTTTTCAGACTCGAGTCTTCCGCTCTCTAAGATGTCTATGAATTCCTTGAATTCGCAGAGGTACTCATCAGGATCGCATGGTACAGTGACGTCCTCTTTCTGAGGGCCGCTGGAGCGGCCTGAAGTCGGAGCTCCATGTGGGATGAATTCAACCTGGCGAGTGATGTGGATCTGGTCGAGCGACAGTATGCCTCCCTCGCAAGAAATCTCGGTACGAAGCCTTGAATCGGTGATTTTGGAATATACGGCATTGGCTGTCATCCCGTCATATTCAAATACCGCGGATCCCTGAAGGTCGATTGGCCTCATCCCTTCCGATGTGGGCACATCTATCGTCAAAATGCTGGCTTTAACTCTTTTAGGCCGGCCGAAAAGGGTGACCATGGGGTAGATCGGGTATATTCCTATGTCCATCAAAGCTCCTCCGGAGCGGTCAGGATTGAAAGAACTCGGGACGGGGGAGTCATCCTCCCCGGCGAGTATCCTCTTGAGCAGCGCATGCTTTGATGAGTACTGGCAGAACACTCCGGAATAGTTCCTTACTGATCCGAGGGTCTTGAGCCGGTCTTGGACCATCCTGAAATTCGGGCTCAGAGTGGATATCATCGCCTCCATCAGAAGAACATTGTCACTCTTGGCCGCCGCGATCATCTCCCTTACCTCTATCGCATTGGAAGCCAATGGCTTCTCACACATGACGTGCTTTCCGTGACTCATGCATTTTATCGCCAGGTCATGATGGGTGTGATTAGGAGTGCCGATGTAAATGGCATCGATTTCAGGATCGGATGCCATCTCATCGATATCGGTGAATGTCCTTGGAATACCGTGTCCCGCGGCGAAAGCCTCCGCGCTCTCCTTGGAACGTGAGCATACCGCCGCCGCCTCAAAGCGTGGATCGAGCACAGCCCCTTTCAGCACCCAGTCGCTGATCCTTCCGGTGCCGATGATTCCGAATCTGACCTTTCTCATTTCAGAGCCCCTCTTTCTTCAAGATAGTCCTCTATAAGGGATACGGCATCTCCCTTCATCGAATCCTTGATCGTGAGGAATTCCAAGCCGTATCTCACATATATTTCCCTGGCTTTCCCTGTCAAGGCCGGCTCTATAAGTACAAGTCCCTGAATGGAATGGCCAAGTTTTGAGACCGCTTTGACGATATTGTCGCCGCACACCGGGTCACATATCAGGAAAACCATGTCGGAATTGACTTGTTTCTCTTTCCGTAGCCTTTTAATCATGTTGACGGCATCTTTGTCACTACCCCTGAAGCCACATGTGTAACCTATGATCCCATCCGAAACTAGCCCTTTAATCACTTTCTCCGGGAAATCCGTCTTCAATGGCTCGTGGAAGTATATGACAAGAGGCATAGCACTTGTCGAGTCGGGAAAATTGCCGTTCTCATCCGCCGGTTTGAAGACTTTTCCGAAAACCTTCTCACCGTTGATATAGTAACTCATTTCCTCGACTATGATGGTTGAACCGGCAGGGGAGACCACTCTGCCTCTCGGACCGTTTTTTTTCATTTGATTCATTCCCACGATCCCCAGAAGCGCGAGAAGTATGACTGACACCAATGATATGATAAGCTTCTTCATGATACCAAAAATAAGGCTTTTTCTTGAATAATTCTTAAATTAGCAGGTTGAATCAAGTTTAAGTGCAAGAATAGTGCTGGAAAATTGAGATAATCTAAATAATAATTTCAAAAAAAATGAAAAGATTTTTGGCGGTTTTAGCAGCCGCGTTCATTTGTGCGGCTGGAGTTTGGGCTCAAGATGATGAAGGTTCAGCGAGGCTTCCTGATATCGCTGTCGGTGATGGTATTTTCTCGGCGGAGACCTTGACTTATTTCGCCTTCAGTGATCACAACCTGTTGAAGGCCGATCGGGACTTTGAGGATTACAAGGGAAAGGCTAACACCGAGTTCCTGATGAATATCGTCGAGTTGCGCGTTGATCCGTATCCGACCGGCCGTTTCGCCATCGGACTTGACTTTGATTGGGACTATTTCCGTCTTGACAATGCCCATTACTGGATGCCTGACGGTTCTGGTAAGGTCTCTATCCTTCCTATGGAGGGTTCGGGTATGAAGAAGATCAAGAAGTCCCGGCTTAGCGTCAGGACTCTCGCCGTTCCGGTCTCTTTCACTCAGGCTTTCGGTAAATTCTCCCTTAGGCTCGGCGCCACCGCTGAGTATAATTTCCCCGGTATCGTAAGGTTCAAGGGAACCGCCGCTGATGGAGCCACGGTCAAGGAATGGAAGAATGGTACCAGATTCTCTAAAGATATCAAAACCAACACTTTCACATACAACTTCTTTGGCGCCCTTTCTTATGAGGATATCGGCTTTTATATGAAATACTGCCCTGTCCAAGTCTTCCAGGAAGGTTGCGCCCCCAAATTCCAGACTTTGTCCTTCGGAGTGATAGTCGGTCTCGGCGTGTAGTTTCCATTGATGAGAAACCCCTTATCACATCTTTCCGAGAGGAACCAGCTGCTGGTGCTGAGTGTTGTAGTCGGGATTATTGTCGGTTTTGCCGCGGTCATCCTCAAGACCCTCATCAGCCTTATCCAGCACTGGCTCGGAGACGCGTTCGGGGGGCTTTGGAATGGCGCGATATATTTGATTATTCTGCCAGGAGTCGGAATGCTCCTGGCTATGCTTTTTTGCCGCTATATCCTGAAAGATAATATAGGTCATGGCGTCACGAAGGCACTGCAGGCTATCTCGAGGCATGAGTCGAGGATAAAACCCCATAACACATGGTCTTCAGTGGTGGCTAGCTCAGTGACGATCGGCTTTGGCGGATCAGTCGGAGCCGAGGCTCCGATTGTTTACACCGGGGCCGCGATCGGTTCCAATTTCGCCCGAAAGGCCGGGATGTCCTACAGGAGCATGACCATTTTGCTGGGGTGTGGCGCCGCGGCCGCTGTGGCCGGAATATTCAAAGCGCCTCTGGCAGGGGTCTTGTTCGTTCTGGAGATACTACTTTTCAATATCTCCATGAACTCTATGATGCCGTTGCTTTTGTCGACGGTGTCGGCTACGGTCATCTCATATATATTCCTTGGCAGAAGCACGCCTTTCGAGTGTTCGCTGACTCCCTTCAATCTGGCTAACATCCCGTTTTATATTCTTCTAGGTATTTTCTGCGGCGCTTGCTCGATTTATTTCATCCGGACCACCCTCTGGCTTGAGGACAAGGTCGGAAAGATGGCGAATCCCTATTCCAGGTGGATCCTTTGCGCCTTGGGACTCGGACTCCTGATATTCCTTTTCCCTCCCTTGTATGGGGAAGGATATGAATCACTTGGGGTGCTTCTTAATGGCCATGAGCTTTCCATTGAGGGACAGACGCCGTTGGATTTCCTGTCGAAAAGCCCTTGGTCCGTACCGGTGTTCTTCCTGCTCATATTGCTCCTGAAAGTGTTCTCAATGACTCTGACCAATGCCGGTGGGGGAGTCGGTGGTACTTTCGGTCCCACTCTTTTCGTGGGAGCGATAGCCGGATTCTTCGTGGCCAGGACCATGAACCTCCTTTTGGCCGGCACCTCTCTTTCGGTCCCGGAACAGAATTTCGTTCTTGTCGGTATGGCGGGGCTGATGGCTGGTGTGATGCAGGCCCCGATGACCGCGATCTTCCTGATCGCTGAGATTTCGGGGGGATATGACCTATTCCTTCCGCTGATCTTGACGGCCACTATCGCTTTCGGAACTACCAGGCTTGTCGAGAAGTATTCGATCTATACCAAGCGTATCGCCCAAAGAGGTGAGCTTTTGACTCACGACAGTGACCAGGCCGTCCTAACTTTGCTGAAGGTCAATGATGTGATAGAGACTGATTTCTCCACCATCAAGATTGATGACACCCTCGGTCAACTTGTGGAGGTCGTCTCCGACTCTTCGAGGAACATATTCCCTGTCGTCGACTCAAAAGGAAGATTCCAAGGTTACGTCTCATTGGAGGATATCAGGAAGGACATGTTCAGGACTGATGAATATGAGAACATGCACGTTTTCAATTTCATGCGTAGCGCCGACGCCTATGTCTACGATGATGAGAGCATGGATTCCGTGATGCGGAAGTTCGAGAGGACATCCGCTTGGAATTTGCCGGTGGTCAGGCGCGCTGACAGGGCTTATATAGGTTTCGTGTCCAAGTCCAAGATTTTCTCGGCGTATCGTGATGAGTTGAAAATGTTCTCTCAAGACTGATGAAAAGTTTATATATCAAAGAGATTGCCCGGAAATTGGGCGTCAAAGACTGGCAGGTCGAGAATTGTGTCGGACTTTTCGAGGAGGGTGCGACCATCCCTTTCATTAGCCGTTACCGCAAGGAGAAAACCGGTGGGCTGGATGATGCCGCTGTAGCTGAGGTGAAGCATTGGAACGAGGTGTTCTCTGAGATGGAGAAGCGTAAGGCAGGTATCCTCACAACAATCGAAGAGCAAGGTAAACTTACTCCGGAATTGAGGATTCAGATTGAGAACTGTTTGGTTTCCAGCGAGTTGGAGGATTTGTACCTGCCTTTCCGCCCGAAGCGGCGCACCCGCGCGACCGTAGCTAAGGAGAAAGGACTGGAACCTCTCGCTGACAAGATGTGGAACATCCAGATGTCCGACCCTGAGGCGGAAGCAAGGAAATATTTGAATGATAATGTATTGGATGTCGAGGAGGCTTTAGCCGGGGCGAGGGATATCCTTGCGGAGCGTTTCTCGGAGTCGGCTAAAACCAGGGAATCCTTACGTCAGATATTCAGGACACGTCGTATAGAATCCAAGGCAACGAAAGCGGCCATGGACAATCCGGACGCGGCGAAGTACAGGACTTATTTCAAGTTCTCGATGCCGATTCAGCGCATCCCTTCCCATAATTTGCTCGCTATTTTGAGGGCGGAGAAGGAAGGATTTCTTTCAATTGGTTTGGACGCAGACGCTGAGAAGTGCGGCAATAAGATGTATTACGACTTTTGCCAGGAACGGCGTTATCCAGGACCTAAACTGGCTGAGCAGGTGAGGATGGCTGTGGACGACTCTTTCAAACGTCTCCTGGAGCCGTCCATTACCAACGAGATAATCAAAGAAGCTAAGGAAAAAGCTGATATAGAGTCGATTGCCGTCTTTGGTGAGAACCTTACGCAGCTTCTGCTTTCTCCTCCGGTAGGCCAGAAAAGGACGATGGCTATCGATCCTGGCTTTAGGAACGGTTGCAAGATAGCGTGTCTTGACGAGCACGGCAACCTGCTATATCACACGATTATTTTCCCTCATCCTCCTCAAAGTGAGAAGGTTAAATCAATAATGGCTGTCTCCGACATGATCGAGGAATATGGGATTGAGGTGATCGCTATCGGAAATGGTACCGCCTCACGTGAGACCGAGGATTTCATCAAGAGGGTCGGGATTCCGGAGAATGTGAAAGTCTACACTGTCAGTGAGGATGGAGCTTCGATTTATTCCGCTTCTGAAGTGGCTAGAAAGGAATTCCCGGATGAGGACGTGACAGTCAGGGGTGCGGTGTCTATCGGCCGCAGGTTGATGGATCCGCTCGCGGAACTGGTGAAGATCGATCCTAAGTCATTGGGTGTGGGCCAATACCAGCACGATGTGGACCAGAATCTTCTTCACGAGAAGCTAGACAATACTGTAGCTATTTGCGTAAACAGTGTCGGAGTCAATCTAAATACAGCGAGCCCTTATTTGCTGAGCTATGTCTCGGGAATAGGCCCGGCGCTGGCATCTAATATAGTGGCTTTCAGGGCTTCAGAGGGTGGTTTCACATCGAGGGAGCAACTTCATAAGGTACCGAAGCTCGGTCCCAAGGCTTTTGAGCAATGCGCCGGTTTCCTCAGGATCCATGGCGCGTCAAATCCTCTGGACAATTCAGCTGTCCATCCTGAATGTTACCATATTGTCGACAAGATGGCGGCTGACCTCGGCGTGACCACAAAAGAACTGGTTGGAAACGCTGAACTGATCAAGAGAATAGACCCGGCCCGTTATGTGGAAGGGGAGTTCGGTCTGCCGACCATAAACGATATTCTTAAGGAATTGGCGAAGCCTGGCCGCGATCCCCGTCAAGAGGCGCAGGAATTCAGTTTCGCTGATGATATTCACGAAATCGATGACCTTAAGGTGGGGATGGAATTGCCGGGCATTGTCACAAACATAACCGCGTTCGGGGCGTTCGTGGATATCGGCATCCATGAGAATGGCCTTATCCACGTATCGCAAATGAAGGGAGCGAAGCTCAAACTCCACCAGAAGGTGATAGTCACTGTGTTGAATGTGGACCTGGAGCGAAATCGCATTTCATTGCGGCTTTCTTCCCAGCCCCGATAAGCTCTCCATTCACCCAGACCATATCTACCGATCCTTTGAACGTTTGGCCCTCGTATGGGGTCCAGCCGCATTTGTACGCCGGCTTTCCGACAATGTATTCCTTATTCGGATCGATTACCACAAGGTCAGCGTAGCAGCCTTCCTCGAGCCGCCCCCGATCCTGTATTCCGAAAACCTCCGAGGCTTTCTCAGAGAAGACTGACGCGAGTCTTGTGAGAGGTATTCCTTCCCGGAGAGCGATTGTCATCACTGCCGGCAAGGACTGCTGGATGGTCGGAAGTCCCGAAGGACAGTTGAGGTAGGATTTCGCCTTCTCTTCGGCCAGATGTGGGGCGTGGTCGGAACCTATGGTGTCGATTGTCCCGTCTTTAAGGGCTTCGATAAGAGCCTTTCGGTCGGATGCTGACTTGACTGCGGGATTGCATTTCAGGCGGCCTTCCATCTTGGGGTAATCCTCATCGCTAAACCAAAGATAATTAGCTGATGTCTCGGCAGTTATCCCAGGGTTGAGGAGTTTTGCCTCACGGATCATCCGGACTTCTTCCTTGGTTGAGACGTGGAGAATGTGCAAGCGGGTGCCATATTTTATCGCCAAGTCAAGGGCTTTGCGGGTTGATTTCACACACGCCTCACGGCTTCGAATGAACAGGTGTTCGGAAAAAGGGATGTTGTCACCATATCGATCCTTCGCCTTTTGCAGATTTGACTTGATCGTTCCCTCGTCCTCGCAGTGGACAAGAATTGTCTTGCCCTTTATCCTGAACAAGTCCTCTAAGGCTAAATCCTTGTCTACCAGCATGTTCCCTGTGGAGGATCCCATGAATACTTTGATTCCTGCGAACATGTTTCCGAGCCCTGATTCCAAATAATCCCTGATCTGGGCGGAGTTGGTGTTGGTCGCTCCGATGTGAAATCCATAATTCGCGGTGGAGGTCGCGGCAGCCCTGGATAGTTTCCATTCTATCTCTTCCAAAGCGGTTGTGGGAGGGGCTGTGTTGGGCATGTCGAGGAATGTGGTGATGCCTCCCATGGCCGCGGCGAGCGACTCGCTTTCCATATCGGCTTTCCAAGTCAGTCCTGGTTCCCTGAAATGCACATGGGCGTCAATTCCTCCTGCCATTAGTATACGGCCTCCCAAATCAATCTCGATGGCATTTGGGATAAAAGGGGCCTCTTGCCATATACCCGTGATCCTTCCGCCGTCAAAAGCCAGGGCTCCTCTCGTCGCGAAGGATCCCGTCACTATCAACGCGTTTTTCAGAAGGGTTGGAGGCATCACTCTCCCTTACGGTGGAACTTGCGGAATCTCAGCTTGATAACACCCCAGAACGCTTCCCCGAATATTCCGCTGCTCATTTTTGAGGTTCCCAACTTTCGATTGACGAATATGATGGGTACCTCGGCAATTTTGAAACCGAGCCTGTAGGCGGTGTATTTCATCTCTATCTGGAATCCATAGCCTTTCATACGCACGTCGTCAAGATCGATGGCGTCCAGGCATTGGCGGCTGTAGCATTTGAATCCGGCAGTGCAGTCGTGGACTTTCATCCCAAGAATAAACCTGACATATTTGGACGCGTAATAAGACATCAGGATCCTGCCTATGGGCCAGTTGACAACACTGATTCCGTCGCAATAACGGGAGCCGATCGCGACACCACCGCATTCGGAGCATGCGGCATACAATTTAGGGAGATCCTCGGGGTTATGGGAGAAGTCGGCGTCCATCTCGAATATGAAGTCATAACCATGCTCGAGGGACCACTTGAACCCTGTGATATAGGCGGTTCCCAGCCCCAACTTGCCGGACCTCTCGATAATGAAAAGCCTTTCGGGGAACTCTTCAATCAAGGTTTTGACGATAGAGGCTGTCCCGTCAGGAGATCCGTCATCAATGACGAGTATGTGAAATCCACCCTCAAGAGAGAATACTTTGCGTATTATCGCCTCTATGTTCTCCTTCTCGTTGTAAGTAGGTATTATTACGACTTTGCTGTCCATTTCAATAATCTTTCTCTATTCCACAAATATATTAATTCTTTGTTTATTATTTCGTATTTTTGTTAACAGAACAATATAAACTTTCGCTGATAAATGAACCGGATTGACTGTTTTATCCCGTATGTGAATGATGAGCAGGTCGCTGTCACTTTGGCGAACCTCAATTCTGAAACTGAGGTGGCCAGAGTGATACCACTCGACGCGTCCTCCTTCAAGAGCACCGCCTCGATAAAGGAAGTGGCCTCCAAGGCTGAAGCGCCATTTGTCCTCCTTTACACTAAGACCACGGACTTGAGTTTCGGAAAGTTCTCTTTGGAACGAATTATCGCCGTCGCTGAGGACACTTCCGCTTCGATGATATATTCCGACCATATAAAAGAGATGGATGGGGAGAGGGTTTTCGCTCCTGTCATTGATTGCCAAATGGGGGCCCTGAGGGATGACTTTGACTTTGGTTCTGTCCTTGTGTTCAGGACATCGGCACTTAAGGAGGCGGTGTCCAGGATGGATGTTGATTATGAATATGCGGGATTGTACGATCTTCGTCTTAAGGTGTCGCAGAAGGGGAGCCTGGTCCATCTGAGCGAGTTCCTTTATTATGAGATCGAGACGGACACACGAAAGTCTGGTGAGAAGTTGTTTGATTATGTGGATCCGAAGAACCGTGCTGTCCAGATTGAGATGGAGCGGGCATGCACAAGTCATCTTAAGGATATTGGAGGATATCTGGAACCTGTATTCCCTGCGGTAAGCTTTGATGAGGGGGACTTCGAATACGAGGCTTCAGTTGTGATCCCTTGTAAAAACAGGGTGCGTACTATCGGTGATGCCCTTGCATCCGCCCTTGGCCAGAAGACCTCTTTTAAATTTAATGTGATAGTGGTCGATGATAATTCCACGGACGGTACTGTTGATGTGATCAAGAGTTTCCTTGATGATCCTAAGTTAATATATATAGCACAGGACAAGTCATATCATGCCATCGGTGGTAATTGGAACGCTGCCATCCATCATCCTTCTTGCGGGCGATTCGCCATTCAGCTTGATTCGGATGATGTGTATTATGACGAGAATACCGTTCAAAAATTCGTTGACGCCTTCTATGCCCAGCAATGCGCCATGGTGGTCGGAACCTACAGAATGACGGATTTCAACATGAACACTCTGCCTCCCGGAATCATAGACCATCGGGAATGGACTCCGGAGAATGGCCGGAATAACGCTTTGCGCATAAATGGTCTCGGTGCTCCGAGAGGGTTTTATGTGCCGATGCTACGGAAAATAAACTTCCCGACGACCAAGTACGGGGAGGATTATGCCGTCGGTTTGAGGGTGTCCAGGGAGTTCCAGATTGGCCGTATTTATGATGTTGTCTATAACTGTCGTCGCTGGGAGGATAACTCGGACGCTTCTCTTGATATTGGGAAAGTCAACGCTAACAATCTCTATAAGGATAGGTTACGCACTTGGGAGCTTCAAGCGAGGATTGAACTGAACAGAAAGAAACAGAAAAAATCTTAAAATTTTACTATAAAAGTTTGGTAGTTTAAATTTTTTGCGTACCTTTGCATTCCCGTTCGCTTGTCGAATGGGAATTTTTTGCACTAGATCATTGACAAGATTGAGAACAGTACAAGCAAGTACCGAGAATAATTTGAATCGAGAGCGTTAATTTCTTTAGAGAAGCTGTCGGGGTCGGACTGAGAATTATATAGTGTATATACAAAGAAGAGTTTGATCCTGGCTCAGGATGAACGCTAGCGGCAGGCTTAACACATGCAAGTCGAGGGGCAGCGGGTCCAGCAATGGACCGATGGAAACGTCGCCTAACCCCCCATACGACGAGGGATCGCATGGTCCTTTGTTGAAAACTCTGGTGGTCACGGATTGGCTCGCGTCTGATTAGCTAGTCGGCGGGGTAACGGCCCACCGAGGCGACGATCAGTAGGGGTTCTGAGAGGAAGGTCCCCCAC